>JANQKC010000021.1 GCA_028281325.1 Alphaproteobacteria bacterium | reverse complement strand
CCAAGCTGAGCCACGGTCTTCAAAAGACCCAGGATGAGACGGTCTCCCGCCTGTGCACATTCCTACAATCACACAATCTCGACAGACAAGGATGAGGACGACGTCTTGCTCTCCCTCATGCTGAGCTTGTCGAAGCATGACGGCATCGTCACCGTCCGTGCGGCCAGCTGGACTCCCGCCTTCGCGGGAGTGACACGGGACAAAATGTCCGCACTCTTAACGCGTCATTCCCGCGCACGCGGGAATCCATGCGCACTTACCGCGCCGGCAACGCAATCTCGATCTGCGTCTTCACCGAATTTGCGATGAAGCATTTGCGGTGCGCGGCGTTGTGCAGTTCCGCTTCCGCCTCGGCATCGGGCGCGTCGCCAACATAGGTGACGGCGGGCGACAGCCGGACATGGGTCATCGCCTGCTCGCCGGTCTCGATCGCCGCCATGGTGCCGACCGCGCGGTCTTCGTAGGACGCGACGGGAAAGCCCGCCTCCTGCGCCAGATGCAAGAAGAACAGCATGTGGCAGCTCGACAGCGACGCGACGAAAGCTTCCTCCGGGTCGACCAGCGCCGGATCGGCATAGGGTTCCGGCACGATATGCGGCGAGGGGGAGGCGGGAATCACCGCCCCGCCGTCGAAGCGCCATTCATGCGCCCGCCGGTAGCGCGGCGACGCCCCCGCGTCCGGATCGCGGGTCCAGGTCACATGCGCGTCATACTGCGCCATCGTGCACGTCCTTTGAATCCGCTGGCGCCTGGGCGCGGTCGGTCATGTCGTAGTCGCGGATCACCTCGGCGACGCGCAGACGATAGTCCGTGAACATACCACCCCGGCCCGCCTGCTGGGCCGCGCGGTGCTTGGCGAGCGACCGCCACTGTGTCACCGCCGCCTCGTCGCGGAAGAAGGAAAGCGACAGCAGCTTGCCCGGCGTCGTCAGGCTTTCGAACCGCTCAATCGAGAGGAATCCGTCAACCTGTTCCAGCAACGGGCGCAGCTCGGCGGCGATGTCGAGATAGGACTCGCGCCGCCCGTCGCGGGGTTCCACTTCGAAGATCACGGCGATCATCGGTTAGTCCTCGCCCTTGGTCGCGTCCTTCACCGTCGACAGCATGCCCTTGATCGTGTCGTTGGGCAGGTCGCCGATGCGTTCGGCCAGCAGGTTGGCGAGTTCGGTGGCGTCCGGGCTGAGGCCGGCGGTGTCGACCGTGACGCGCGGGTGCGAGATCCGGGCGAGCCGTTGCAGCGCCTCGGCCTCGTCCCAGATGATGTTGAAATAGCCGCAAATCTGATGCTGCATCACCAGGCTCGGCCGGCCGCGCTTGCCGTGTTCCAGCGCCGACAGATAGGCGGGGGACACTTCCAGCGCCTCGGCCATGTCGGTCAGGGTGACGCCTTTCTCGCGCCGCATCTCACGCAGTTTCTTGCCAAACGGGGTCATCGCAGTCGCTTCAACAGGACATAGAGCGCGCCGTCGCCGCCGTCCTTGCGCTGCGCGTGGGTGAAGGACAACAGGCGCGGGCGCAGGTCGGGTTCGTTCAGCCAGCGCGGCACCGCCTCGCGCAAGACGCCGCCGCCTTCGCGCCAGGTGCCCTTGCCGGTGACCACGAGCAGGCAGCGCCGCCCGGCCTCGTGCTGGCCGACGATGAAGGATGTCAGCGCCCGGTGCGCCTCGGCCTGGGTCATGCCGTGCAGGTCGATCCGCGCCTCGATCTCCGTCCGGCCCTTGCGCAGGCTGTCGGCGGTGCGCCGGTCGACGCCGGGCGCGTCGCCGTGGCCGAGTTCGGGTACGGTCCGGCGGCGCGGCGGGACGGCCGGTTGGTCCAGCGCCGCGCGGCAGGGCGTCTTGGCCTTGCGGCGGGGCGAGGCCGCCTTCGCCGGCGTCGCGGGGGCGGCCGGGTCGCGGCCCGGCGGCAGCGCGTCGGCGGTGGATTTCGTCATCGGCTTCACGTCGCCGGTGACCTTGCGCCACAGGTCGGCCTCGTCCGCGCTGGGCCGCCGGTCCTTACCCGCCATCGCTCTCGCCCTCCCCATCCTGTACCAAGACGATATGCAGGCGGCGCGGGCCGTGCGCGCCGAGCTGGATGGTCTGTTCGATATCGGCGGTGCGCGACGGCCCGCTGACGAAGTTGACCGCGCGCGGGATCGGCCCGGCGGCGCGCAGGCGGTCCCAGGCTTCCTCGTAGGGGCCGACAATCTGGCTTTCCCGCAACACCACCACATGGGTGTCGGGCAGGAAGTTGAGCGTGGTCGGATGATCCGGGCCGGAGCGCAGCATCAGCGTCCCCGTTTCCGCCACCGCCGCGAAGGCGGGCGTCAGGCTGACCTCGTCCGCGCCGTCCGACCGGCCGTAGCGCACGGTCAGCGCCGGCCGCGTGTCCCAGGGCAGCGCCTGCAGCGCCGGGTCGGGGGCGGCGCAGAGCGTGGCGGGCAGGTTCTCGCCGGCGAGGTAGTCGGCGACCGCGCCGGGGATCTCGGACTCGTCGTCGACGCGCGACACCGTGGCGCTCAGCGCCGTCGCATGGTCGACGAACAACTCGACCAGCGCCGCATGGTCCTTGTCGACACGGGCCGGGATGGTGCCGCGCCGTTTGGCGTCGATCCTTTCATCCGGACTCTGGCCGTCGGGCGTCTGGCTCGCTTTGCCTTTGCGGATCATCCCGAGGATTTGCGCCCGGGCGCGAGCGCTGTCGGTCATCGGGCGCCCCCCGCCGCGTCCCATTGCTGCTGGAAGGTGGCGCCCTGCGGGGCGGGCATGTCGCGGTGGCGCGTCCAGCCGCCCGCCAGCGGCAAGCTCTTGAAGCGGCCGCGCCGCCGGCCGGCCGCCGCCAGCGCGCGCATCTTCAACCCGGCAAAGAATTGGTAGAGCCGCGGCCGCCGCGCGAAGAAGGCCCACATCTTCAGCCCCGCGCGCAACGTGCCCGGCGTCAGGCCGCGCTCGAACGCGCGCTCGCGGTAATGCCGCATCAGCTTCGGCAGCGGGATATGCATCGGGCAGACCTGCTGGCATTTGCCGCAGAAGGTCGAGGCGTTCGGCAAATGGGCCGCCTGGTCGACACCGATCAGCGTCGGCGTCAGCACCGCGCCCATCGGCCCGGGATAGACCCAGCCATAGGCATGCCCGCCGACCGCGCCGTAGACCGGGCAGTGGTTCATGCAGGCGCCGCAGCGGATGCAGCGCAGGATGTCCTGGAACTCGGTGCCGAGCAGGGCGCTACGCCCGTTGTCGAGCAGGACGACATGGAACTGTTCGGGGCCGTCCGCGTCCTCGGGCCGGCGCGGGCCAGTGGAGAAGGTGGTGTAGGAGGAGAATTCCTGCCCCGTCGCCGACCGCGCCAGCAGCCGCAGGATCGTCGAGGCGTCCTCCAGCGTCGGGACGATCTTCTCCAGGCTGGCGGTGACGATGTGGATCTTCGGCAGGGTCTGCGTCAGGTCGCCGTTGCCTTCGTTGGTGACGATCACGGTGGAGCCGGTCTCGGCGATCAGGAAATTCGCGCCGGTGATGCCCACATCCGCGTCGAGATATTTCTGCCGCAGCATCGAGCGCGCCTCGTCGACCAGCGCGCGCGGCTCGTCCAGATTCCGGTCCGCGTCGAGCTGGTCATGCGTCTCGAAGAAGGACTCCGCGACCTTCTCCTTCGGCACGTGGATCGCGGGCGCGATGATATGGCTCGGCGGTTCCTTGCGGAGCTGGATGATGTATTCGCCAAGATCGGTCTCGACCGGCGTGACGCCGTTCTCCTCCAGGAAATCGTTGATGCCGATCTCCTCGCCGATCATCGACTTGCCCTTGGTCACGGTCTTGGCGTCGACCGAGCGGCAGATGTCGAGGATCGTGCGGCGCGCCTCGTCGGCGGTGCGGCACCAGTGCACGTGGCCGCCGTTTTCCGTCACCTTGGCCTCGAAGCGTTCGAGATAGGTGTCGAGATTCGACAGCACATGGTTCTTGATGTCGCGCCCTTCGTCGCGCAGCGTGTCGAATTCCGGCAGCTTCGCGACCGCGTTCGCCCGGTTGACGACGAAGCCGACCTTCATCTTTGTCAGCGCCTGTTGCAGGTCCGGATCGGCCAGCGCCTGCCGGGCGTTCGACGGGAAGGACGGGCTGGTGGTCTGCATCAGGTGTCGCCCTCCGTTTGCGGCAGCGATTCGCCGGGTTCCCCGATCGCGGGAGCGTTGGTCATGCCGGCCAGCACCTCGGCCACGTGGCGCGCCTGCACCGCCGCGCCGCGCCGCTTCAGCTTGCCGGCCATGTTGAGCAGGCAGCCCATGTCGCCCGCAAGCAGCAGGTCCGCGCCGGTAGCCTCGATATCGGCGGCCTTGTCCTCGACCATGTGATTGGAGATGTCGGGATACTTCACGCAGAAAGTGCCGCCGAAGCCGCAACAGACCTCCGCGCCCGGCAAGTCGACCATGGTCAGCCCGTCGACCGAGCCGAGCAGATGGCGCGGCTGGTCCTTGATCGACAGTTCGCGCAGCCCCGAACAGGAGTCGTGATAGGTCGCCGTGCCGTCGTAGCGCGCGTCGACCGCGTCCATGCCCCGGATATCGCGCAGGAAGGAGACCAGCTCGTAGGTCCGCCGCGCCAGATGATGGGCGCGCGGCGACTGTTCCGGGTCGTCGTCGAACAGGGCGGGATAGTGGTCGCGGATCATCCCGGCGCAGGAGCCGGAGGGTGCTATCACATAGTCGTAGCCGTCGAAGGCGTCGAGCACCTGACGCGCGATCGCCCGCGTGTCCGCCCGGTCGCCGGAATTATAGGCGGGCTGGCCGCAACAGGTCTGCAGCCGCGGCACCGAGACACGGCACCCCGCCGCTTCGAGCAGCTTCACCGCCGCGAAGCCGACGTTGGGCCGGAACAGATCGACCAGACAGGTCACGAACAGCCCGACGCGCGGATTTTCGGTTTCCAGTGTCATACGCCCGAGAAGTCAACCCTTGCCATGCCGCCAGAGAATGACGGGCGGCCGTGGAAAAGGCAACAAACTGGAACGGAATTCCGGTTAATTTTCGCATCCCGACGCGCCGGGCGGCGGCACAGCTGTCAACTCTGCGTCATCCGAGCGCAAAGCAACGAACTTGAGGCCAACGGATGCGCCTATAATAAAGATCGTACAGTTACAGGCGGCGGTTGTTTTGCATATGGACCATGCTAACCTAGAGCAACCCTCCCGAGCTGAACCTCGATGAAGCAATCCAAGTAATTTGATCATTCAGCATTCAAGGAAGTGTTGTGAACGTTACCGAAGGCCTTAACGCCTTAATTGCAAAATTTGGCGCTGCCGCAAAGGCTAAACTGAATAATCCATCGGTATCTGGAGCGCCGGAAGACCAATTACGTGCGCCGCTCGAATCTTTGATCGTGGATCTTTCTGTTTTGACGGGCTTGCCTTCCGATGCTGTCGTACCCGTTGGCGAATCGTCGCTAGCGGATTTAAAAACTCGCCCGGATTACGCAGTTACGCTTTACAACAATCTAGTTGGTTTTATTGAAGTTAAAGCCCCTGGTAAGGGAGCAGATCCTCGGAAGTTTCGAGACCGTCATGATAAAGAGCAATGGGAAAAGCTGAAGACTCTACCTAATCTGCTCTATACCGATGGGAATGAATTCAGCCTTTGGCGTGATGGTGTTCTAGAAGGAGCGCTTGTTCATCTTGATGGCGATGTCATTAAATCTGGGAGCAAACTATCCGCCCCAACCTCGCTCTTATCATTGTTTGGGGATTTCTTCCAATGGCAACCACAATCACCCCGAACAGCGCCACAACTAGCAGAAGTAATAGCGCGCCTTTGTCGACTTCTCCGTGAAGAAGTGGCGGAACAACTCTCGGTAGGCTCTGAACCTTTAACGAGCTTGGCTGAAGACTGGCGTAAACTATTGTTTCCCAGCGCTACGGATGAGGCATTCGCGGACGGATATGCGCAAGCCGTAACTTTTGGCCTTTTAATGGCGCGCGCGAAAGAAATATCGTTGAGTGAGGGACTTGATCATGTGGCGCGTGAGCTTCGACAAACCAATTCCCTAATTGGAGCGGCCCTACGTCTTTTGACCGATGATGCTGAGAACGCTGCAACACTTAAAACTTCTCTTAGAACATTAACTAGAGTTCTTGATGTCGTAGATTGGCCAACGATTAGCAAAGGTGAGCCAGAGGCATGGTTGTATTTTTACGAGAAATTTCTCAGCGTGTATGACAACGACCTGAGGAAAAAGACAGGATCGTATTATACACCCCCTCAAGTGGTGCAAGCGATGGTTAGGCTAGTCGATGAAGCGCTTCGGTCTCCTTCTCGGTTTTGTCTACCGAATGGTTTGGGGTCTCCCGATGTGCGAATAGCCGATCCCGCAATGGGAACCGGCACTTATCTTTTAGGTATATTAAGAAGAATCGCCGAAAAGACTGCAGAAGATCAGGGACCAGGCGCTGTGCCTGGCGCCATTCATGCCGCCGTTTCCAGGCTAATCGGATTTGAAATCCAATTCGGACCGTACGCTGTTGCGCAACTTCGGCTGCTAGCTGAAATTGATGAGTTGATGGGTCCACAATCCAACGCAACTCCCGCAATGCGTCTGTTTGTAACCGATACGCTCGGCAACCCATTCGCTGAACAGGAATGGATACCAGCAATTCTTGAGCCCCTTGCGGAATCACGTAGGAAAGCAAATCAAGTAAAACGCGAAGAGCCTATCACTGTCGTAATTGGAAATCCGCCTTACAAGGAACGAGCAAAAGGACAAGGGGGGTGGGTCGAACGAGGTAGTGGAAATCGTGCAGGGCCTTTGCAGGATTGGATGCCGCCTCCGGGATGGAAGGTTGGTAGCCATACGAAACACTTGCGAAATCTTTACATATATTTTTGGCGATGGGCGACCTGGAAAGTCTTTGGAGACGGAGAGATTGGACAGAATGCAGAACGACCAATAGACCGAAAAGGCGTAATCTCCTTTATCACGGTCGCAGGGTTCTTGAACGGCCCGGGTTTCCAAAAAATGAGAGCTGACTTACGCCGAGAGGCAGACGAAATCTGGATCATTGATTGCTCTCCGGAAGGTCACCAGCCAGCCATATCAACAAGAATATTCGAAGGTGTTCAACAACCGATCTGCATCGTAATCGCACTCCGAAAATCTGATGAAGGCTCGGCATCACCCGCAAACGTTAGATATCGGTCACTACAACCCAGCCATCGAGAAAACAAGTTTGAGGAACTCGCCAGAATAAGTCTTGACGACTCAAATTGGTCGAGTTGTCCAACGGAAGATAGAGCGTCCTTTTTCCCAAGTTCTACAGGAACTTGGAATTCATATGCATCTATAGACGATTTTTTTATTTACAATGGTTCCGGCGTAATGCCCGGTCGGACATGGGTTGTGGCGCCGGACGCAACATCGCTTCAACGAAGATGGCAGACTTTGCAGGCTGAAAATGACCCAAAGAGAAGAGAGGTGCTTTTTCATCCACACCTTGTTGGTGGCCAACCCGGAGATAAGCACAGCAATAGGGTGCCGTCGCGTGGACTATTCGGGCATGAGTTTCGACCTATGTCTGTCAGTTCAGACAAACACAAAGTTATAGAGCCTGTACGATACGCATTCCGTTCATTCGATCGACAGTGGATAATCCCCGACAATCGGCTTCTAAATCGACCAAATCCGACGCTTTGGGAACACTATTCAAGCAACCAAGTATTTCTCACGGCACCCCATGATCGGACACCAACTGGAGGCCCGGCCATTAGCTTTGCAGGGTTAATCCCCGATCTACATCACTATCATGGCAGAGGCGGACGCGTGTTTCCGCTTTGGTCAGAACAGCACAAAAACCTGTCAAACGTTAATCGCAATCTCCTAGACATCTTGGGAACACTCTATGGTGCTGCTGTTTCAGCAAGCGATATGTTGGCTTACATAGCGACTGTGGCAGCGCATCCTAACTACACCAAGCGCTTCAGTTCCGATCTGATACAGCCCGGCCTCCGAATACCAATCACGGCTGATGGAGTTCTTTTTCGCGAGTTGGCCGACACTGGCAAGGAAGTAATTTGGTTACACTGTTTTGGCGAGCGATTTACAGATGAATCGGCGGGACGACCAATGGGCCCACCTCGTCTGCCTAGTGCCGACAGTCCATTAATTCCGAAGGATGGGGCAATCCCGACGGACAGCACCCGTATGCCTGACTCCCTCGATTATGATGCGGGAAAACGTCGACTAATTGTCGGAGAAGGACATATAGAGAATGTGCCGAGAGAAATCTGGGAATATGAAGTTTCCGGCAAACAAGTCTTAGTTCAATGGTTTAGTTATCGACGACGTGATCGATCTCGTCCGATAATTGGAGATAGAAGACAACCGTCGCCGTTGAACCAAATACAGCCCAATGGTTGGCCCGCCGAATACACAACCGAACTTATTAACTTAATTCACGTTCTAGGTAGATTGATCTCGCTAGAACCGCTACAGGCTAAATTACTAGACAGAGTATGCAAAAGCGTACTTATAAGTGCCGACCAACTGCGTGCAGACGGCGCATTCGATGCAACTAGTGGGGGTCGAGGTGGTGGTGCTGATAGCCGCCAAGGCGACCTACTAGCTTAGCACGTCGCGGCCGTCAGCTCTGCGGCAGGCGGGCGGCGGCGGGGCGGGGGAGGAGGATGAAATAGCGGCCGCGGCTGCGCATCTTGCCGGCTTCGGCCAGCGCCGCCGCGCCGTAGCCCCAGAAGAAATCGCCGCGCACCACGCCCTTGATCGCGCCGCCCGCATCCTGGGCGACCATCAACCGCCGCAGCGGTCGGGATTCGTCATTGGGCCAGTTCGTGTCGAGCCAGACCGGCACGCCCATCGGATAGAAGCTGCGGTCGACGGCGAGGCTGCGCCCCGGCGTCAGCGGCACGCCCTGCGCGCCGATCGGGCCGGCGTCCGGCGGGATGCCCTCCAGCAAGCGGAAGAAGATGAAACGCGGGTTCTCGGCGAACAGTGCCGCCGCCTTGTCCGGGTTCGCGTCGATCCAGCCGCGGATGCCATCCCAGGACGCCTTTTCGGCGGTAATTTCGCCGCGATCGATCAGGGCGCGGCCGATGGACGCGTAGTCATGCCCATTATGCCCGGCGAAGCCGACGCGGACCACCTCGCCGTCGGGCAGGATCACCCGGCCCGAGCCTTGCACATGCAACATGAACACGTCGACGGGATCGTCGATCCACAGCATTTCGAGGTCTTGGTCGCCGAGCACACCGCCCTCGATGTCGCCGCGCGTGTGATAGGGGATGAAGCGCCCGTCCTCGACCCGGCCGACCAATTGCCGGCCGCGCATCTCCTCGTCGAAAACGCCGAGATCGGCGATCACGTGATCGTTCGGCCGGCGGTAGATCGGCACGCCGAAGCCGTCCTGCCGGGTCCGCGCGCCGCGGACCTCGATCTCGAAATACCCGGTGAACAGGCCGTCGTCGCCCTCCGGGCCGAGCGCCGCGAAGGGCAGGAACATCGCTTCGAAATACCGCCGCGTGTCCTCGGCCGACGCGTCTTCGGCCAGGGCGGCGGCGGCGGCGCAGGCGGGACGCCAATCCTCGGCGATCACCGTGATCGCGCCGGGACCGCTCGACGCATTCGCCGGCCGGGTCAGCATCACGCCGCAGGACCGCCGGAAAGCCGCCAGCGCCGGGCGCGGGTCGTCCTCGGTCCAGCCGGGCAAGTCGTCGTAGGACAAGGCCGAGAGCCGCAACCCTTCCTGTTCGACAGGCGGCGGCTCGCAGGCGGCGAGCGCCCCCAGCGCCAATATCATCGCGCCGCGCCGGAGGGTGCGGATCATGGGGAGCAACCGCGGCTGCGGTCTAATTCGAGCTGCGCGTCGCAACAAGCGACCAGTTCGGATCGGCGGTCTTGGTGTTGCGCGCGAAGGTCCAGATATCGGTCACCTTCTCGATCGCATTGGGATCGCCTTCGACGACCGCGCCATCCTCGCTGCGGGTCGCGTTCACCTGCTCGCTGACATATTTGACGGTCACCGACGCGGTGCCGTTTTCCAGCGACGCTTCGAGAATATCGGTCGAATCGATCCCGACCAGGGTCGTTTCCTTGGTCTGGCTCGCGCGCTCGCGCACGCGGATCGCCTCGGAGAAGCTTTCGTAGACATCCTCGCTCAACAACGACCGTAGGGTCTTCATGTCGCCGAGCGCGAAGGCGGTGATGATCATCTCGAAGGCCGACCGCGCACCGTCCAGGAAACCTTGCCGCGTGAAGCCCGGGTCCGCCAGTTTGATCTGTGTAATCGCCGCGCCGAGTGGGGTGTCCGGCTCTGTTTCGGCGGGTTCGTCGCGGGTCGGGATGGCGACCACATTATCGTTACCGGCGTCCGAGGTCGGTCCCTCGCCGCCGCTGGTCGGCCCGAAAGGCTCGCGCCCCTGCTGTTCATGACCGGTTCGCTTGCCGAGGACGCTTCCAAGCCGATACACGAGGAAGGCGGCGATCATCGCAAACAAGATAATATCGAAATATTCGAAACCGCCGCTCATTCGATGCTCTCAGTCTCCGCAGGGTAGGTCGGACAGCTCATCGTACCGCGCTGCCAGGTCCCTTTTCCATCGGCCTTCCGTTGAATAGGCGCTACCCTGACCTTAGGTTATGGAGGCGGCCCGATGCAAGAACCCGGCGAGGCCTCGGTGTCGCATGTTCAACCGCCTAATCCATGTTAGATAGGCAGTTCGCCGGGAAAGGGCAAGCATGCCGATACTGATTCTTCTGGCCTTTATTCTGGTCCCGATCGCCGAAATCGCCGTCTTCATCAAGGCGGGGGAGATGATCGGACTCGGCTGGACCCTGGCGGTCATCGTTCTGACCGCCATGATCGGCACCGCGCTGCTGCGCCAGCAAGGCCTGAAAGTGCTGTCGCAAACCCAGGAAAAGCTCAACCGCGGCGAAATGCCGGTTGGCGAGCTGTTCACCGGATTGTGTCTTCTCGTGGCCGGCGCGCTGCTGCTGACCCCCGGATTCATCACCGATACCGTCGGCTTCGCCCTTTTCCTGCCGCCCGTGCGCATCGCGCTCGGATATTTCGTGCTACGCCGCTTGTCGCGCGGCGGACAGGGCCCGCGGGTCTGGGTCAACGGCGAAGAAGTCGGACCGGGTGCCGGCCGGGGACCGGGCGGCCGAGCGGGCAGAAGACCGGGCGCGGGCGGCCCGATCATCGACGGCGACTATACCGACGTCACCGATACACCCGACACGGACAAACCCGGCACCCCAGGGTCCAGCCCCTGGCGGCGGATCGAATAGGCCGGGTTCTCCCCAAACCCTCATAGACCATGACGGAGCGGCTCATATGATTCTAATGCGGCACGGGCAGTCGCATTTCAATGTGCACTACGCGGAAACCCGCACGGACCCCGGTTTACGCGATCCGGGCCTGACCGATCTCGGCCGTGAACAGGTCGAAACGGCGGCGGCGCATCTGAAACAGGAACAGCAGGTCCGCCGGATCGTTGCCAGCCCCTATACCCGGGCGCTGGAGACGGCGGATATCGTCAGCCGGATTCTGGACCTGCCGGTCGCGGTCGACCCGACGGTCGGCGAACGCGCGGTGTTCACCTGCGACATCGGCACGCCGCGGTCGCATCTCGAAATGCGTTGGCCGGACATTACGCTGACCCATGTCGAAGAAGAATGGTGGCCCACACTCGAAGAGAGCGAGCCGGATTTTCACGCGCGGTCGCTGAGCTATCGGGGCCGGCTGACCGATAGCGGCGACTGGCGCGGGACACTGGTCGTCAGCCATTGGGGATTCATCCGCGCGCTGACCGGTCACGGGGTGCAGAACGCTGATCTGGTCGCCTTCGACCCGACCGCGCCGCATCCGGGCGGCGGCACTGTTGTGCCGCTTGCCGATCCATGTTAGCCACCGAAATCACGCCAAGAAGGAGCATGTAATGCCCAGCGATACCACAGGTGGCGACGCAGACGGCGCCGGTTTCAACAATCCTCAAATCCGGGGCGAGGGAGAGGAAGAGACCGGCCTCGCGCTGCCGATCCATTTCGTGCTGCAGTATATCAAGGACCTGTCCTACGAGAATCCCCGAGCGCCGCAGATCTACCAGGATTTCGACGAGCCGGACGTGAACATCAACGTGAACGTTCAAGCCGACGATCTGGCGCCGCGGGCGTTCGAGGTTTCGTTGCGGCTGTCGGTTTCGGCGAAGAACGGCAACGATACGGCGTTTTTGGCGGAATTGGATTACGCCGGGATCGCCAATGTCGACGAGTCCGTGCCGGAGGAAAACGTCCGGCCGCTCGTCCTCATCGAAGGGCCGCGCCTGCTTTTCCCCTTCGCGCGCTCGATCCTGGCGAACCTGACCCGGGACAGCGCCTTTCCGCTACTGCTGTTGGGGCCGATCGATTTCGTCAAGATGTACAGCGACAGCGTCCAGGCCCAGCAAGGCGGCGCACCGGCGCCGGCGTAACGCAAATCGAAGGGCCGCTTATCGACGTAAGACGCCCACCTATTGCCGCCAGATCGGATCCTTCAAGGTATCGACCAGCGCCGCATGCGCTTCGAGTTCTTCGGGGGTGGCCGAATGCGGCCGGGCCGGGCGGAAGGGCCGCTCGGCGGCCTGCCGCGCCTGCGTCACGCCATCGGACGACGCGAGTTCGAGACCCGGCTGCCGTCCGCCGATCAATTCGAGATAGACTTCCGCCAGCAATTCCGCGTCGAGCAACGCGCCATGCTTGGTGCGCGAGCTGTTGTCTATTTCGAAACGGCGGCACAGCGCGTCCAAGCTGGCCTGCGCGCCGGGAAAGCGCGCCCGCGCCATCTGCACGGTGTCGATCGCCCGGCTCATCGGGATCGTCGCCTGGCCCAAACGTTCCAGTTCCGCGTTGAGAAACCCGATGTCGAAACCGGCGTTGTGGATGATCAGCTTGGCGTCGCCGATGAAGCCGAGGAAATCCCCGGCGACCGCCGCGAAGACCGGATGCTTCTCAAGAAAGGCCTCGGACAGGCCATGCACCTGAAACGCCTCGTCCGGCATGTCGCGCTCGGGATTGATATAGACGTGATACGCCTCGCCGGTGAGGATGTGGTTCACCAGTTCGACGCAGCCGATTTCGACGACGCGGTCGCCGCCCTTCGGGTTCAGGCCGGTGGTTTCCGTATCGAGAACGATTTCACGCATCGTGGCGGGCAACCTTCGGTCGGAGGGAGAATTCGAAACTCAACAGGGCGGCCAGTGACGGCCGCGCCGCTTCGACATGAGTCTGACGATTGCCGTCAACCGCTGCAAGGTCAATCGATGGCCGAGGCCGGATTGCACGATGAAATCGGCACGGCGGCGCTTTTCCAGCTCCGGCATCTGCCTTGCGCGAATCTCCTCGAGCCGCTCCTTGGTCATGCCGGGGCGGCGCAGCACGCGGGCGGCCTGGATGGAGGGCGGCGCGGTGATCAGGATCGTCGCGTCGCATCCCCGGTCGCCGCCGGTCTCGAACAACAACGGCACGTCGAGCGCCACGATCTTGGTCCGCTGCGACGCTTGCCGCCGCAGGAAACGGCCTTTCTCCTCGCTCACCATCGGATGCAGGATGGCTTCCAGCTTCTTCAGCGCGACGGGGTCGCCGAACACCTTGGCCCCCAACGCCGACCGGTCGACCGCGCCATCGACGACCACCCCGGGGAACGCTTTTCCGACAGCCGCCACCGCGCGGCCGCCAGGCCCGATCAGGCGGTGCACCGCCGCGTCGGAATCGTGCACCGGCACGCCGAGCCGGCGCAGCATGCGCGCCGCCGTGCTTTTCCCCATGCCGATCGATCCGGTCAGTCCGAGTATGATCACGCGTTAGCCTCCCGATCTCAATCCAGATCGGCCAGCACGAAATCGCGCAACGCCGCATCGACCGCGGGCTTCACGCCGAACCACGCTTTGAAGCCCGGCTGCGCCTGATACAGCAGCATGCCGAGACCGTCGACCACCGGGTTGCCGCGCGCGCGCGCATCCGCCAACAACGGCGTTTCCAACGGGGCATAAACAATATCGTTGACCACCGCGCCGGTCGGCAGGCGCGACAGGTCGAGGTCGAGCGGCGGCTGCCCCGTCATGCCAAGAGTCGTCGAATTCACCAGCAACGCTGCGCCGTCGAGCGCATCGGCCCGATCCTCCCAGGCCGCGACCGTTGCCGGGCCGATATCCGCGGCGAGGGTTTCGGCGCGGGCCCGAGTCCGGTTGAGGACCCGCAACTCGGTCACGCCGGCGTCGACCAGGGCAATCGCCAAGCCGCGCGCCGCGCCACCGGCGCCGAGCAGGACGACCGGCCCGTCCGCCGCGCGCCAACCGCTGCCTTGCGTCAGGTTTTCGAGAAAGCCGAAGGCGTCGGTGTTGCTGCCGTGCAACCGCCCATCGTCGCCGATCACGATCGTGTTGACCGCGCCGATGCGCCGCGCCTGGTCCGTCACATCGTCACAAACTGCGACCGCTGCTTCTTTATGCGGTAGCGTCAGGTTCACGCCGCGAAACCCCAACGCCGGCAGCGCCCGCAAGGCCGTGCCCAGATTTTCCGGCGCGACGGCAAGCGGCACGTAGGCCCCATCGATGCCGTGCCGGTCGAGCCAATGTCCATGCAGCCGCGGCGATCGGGAATGGCCGATCGGCCAGCCCATGACGCCCGCGAGTTTTGCCGAGCCGGTGAGAATCATTCGGCGACGATCCCATGATCGCGCAGCGTGTCAAGCAGCGGCAGCAGCGGCAGGCCGAGGATAGTGAAGAAATCGCCGTCGATCCGGCTGAACAGTTGCGCCCCTAACCCTTCGAGCTGATAGGCGCCAACCGACCGGCAGGCCGCCGTCCCGACCCGGTCGAGATAGTCGTCGATGAACGCGTCGCTGAAATCGCGCATGGTCAACCGGGCACGGTCCACATGCTGCCAAACGCCCGCGCCGTCGCGGACGACGACCGCCGCCGTGACCAATTCATGCGTCCTGCCGCGCAGCGACCGAAGATGACCGCGCGCCCGCGCCAGATCGGGCGGCTTGTCGAACCAAGCGCCGTCGCAGTCGAGCATCTGATCCGCGCCGATCACGAAGGCGCCCGGGTGCCGTTGCGCCGTTTCCTGGGCCTTCAATTCGGCCAGCTTCACCGCGATCTGAGCGGTATCGGCACCGCGCGCCTTCAGCGATTGTTTCACCCGATCCTCGTCGACCGCCGATGCGTCCTGGATCGGATCGAGTCCGGCATTCCGCAGCATGGTCAACCGCGACCGACTGGCCGAAGCCAGCACGAGAACTGGCGCGGCGGACGGTTCACTCATTGTTTCGACGGATCCTTTCATAGCGCTGCAAAATGGCGGCGGCGGTTTCCTCGATCGAGCGGCGCGTCACGTCGACCACCGGCCAGTTGTTCTTGGTGAAAAGCCGGCGCGCGTTGGCCACCTCTTCGCGCACGGTTTCCGGATGCACGTAGTCGGTATCGTCCTCTTGCGATAACTGCCGCAAGCGGTTCTTGCGCAGTTGGATCAACCGTTCCGGGGTCTTCGTCAAGCCGATGATGACGGGACCGGTTTCCTTATCCAGGGCAAAAAGCTCCGCCGGCGGATCGACGCCGGGCACCAACGGCACGTTCGCGACCTTGTAGCCGCGATTCGCCACGTACATCGAGGTCGGCGTCTTCGACGTGCGCGACACGCCGACGAGAATGATGTCGGCGTTGTGCAGATTCCAGACGCCTTGGCCGTCATCGTGATTCAACGCGTAAGTCATGGCGTCGATCCGTTCGAAGTAATGCGCATCCAGCACGTGCTGACGGCCGGCTTCACCCTGGCTTTCCAACCCGAGATAGGCCCCGAGCGTCGCGATGACCGGATCCAGAACGGGAATGCACGGCACGCCGAGCGTACGGCAGCCATCCTGCAGCGCCGTCCGCAGACTGTCGTTGACGATGGTGAACATCACGACGCCGGGATGATCGGTGACGCTGGACAGCACCTTTTCCACATGACCCGTGGTGCGGACCAGCGTCCAATGGTGTTCGTGCGGCTCGACCCCTTCGAACTGCGACAGGCACGCCCGTGCGACACTATGAATCGTTTCCCCGGTCGCATCCGACACTAGGTGAAGATGAAACTGCTTGGTCATCGCTTGCCCGTCGACCTGTTCACTCACATCCACCTGCGCCTAAACCCTGTTGATCGAATCTGAATAACATCGGCTTCGTCCTGGAACCGGATTTGTGTTTGCGATGCCCGACTCTTCACGCACATGGTTTCCGATTCCGTATAACTCTTACCCACCATCCGGAAGAACGCGGATGACGGAGTCCGCGATGAAGTTGTGCCCGTCATTCACGTCACATCCGACTCGCCTATTTGACTGAGCGACGACCCACCGTGAGACCGCTTATACACAAGCCGTTTAATCATGCACAGCTTGGTGGGGATAGGATGTGGCGAACGGTGATCCCCGTTATTCACCGCAGCACTACTACTACAACATTACTTTTAAAATTTAATATGGTAGGGAAGGGAAAATCTATGCTCCGCCGAATTCGTCCAACCGGTATGTATCCGTGACAACAGATAACAAATCCTTTCTCAATGTGCTGAACGGTGAAACCGGCAGGTCGCCGCCGATCTGGCTGATGCGTCAGGCCGGCCGTTATCTTGCCGAGTATCGAAAAATTCGCGCCGAGGTCGGGAGCTTTCTGGACCTCTGTTATTCCCCGGAACACGCGACCGAAGTGACCCTGCAACCGATCCGGCGTTTCGGGTTCGATGCCGCCATCTTGTTTTCCGATATCCTGGTCGTGCCGCACGGTTTGGGGCAGGACGTGCGGTTCGTCGAGGGCCAAGGACCGAAACTGCCACCGATCCGCAGCGCGGTTGAATTGTCCGCGTTGTCCGTCACGGCCATGCAGTCGTCGTCGGGACCGTTGGAACCGGTCTACGAAGCGGTGGGCCGCATCCGCGAGGCCCTGCCGGCGGAAACGGCATTGATCGGCTTTGCCGGCGCGCCCTGGACCGTCGCGGCCTATATGGTCGAGGGCGGCACGAGCCGCGATTTCCATGCGATCAAGTCCTGGGCGCTGACCGATCCCGACGGGTTCGGACAGTTGATGGATTTGCTGGTCGTGGCGACGGCCGAGCATCTGTCGCGTCAGGTCGCCGCCGGCGCCGATGCGGTACAGATCTTCGACAGCCATGCCGGCGTTCTGCCGGACGGGGCCTTCGAGAAATGGATCATCGAACCGACGGCGCGCATCGTCGCGTCGTTGCGCGAGACGCATCCGACCGTTCCGATCATCGGTTTTCCGCGCGGTGCCGGGCTGCGCTATTCCGACTACGCGGCGAAGACCGGGATCACGGCGGTGGGTCTCGACAGCGTGGTGCCGGTGGCCTGGGCCCGCGATGCCTTGCAACCGAAGCTGCCGGTGCAAGGTAATCTGGATCCGGTTTATCTTCTGGCGGGTGGGACCAAGATGTTGGATGCGACCGACCGTATCTTGGATGCATTGGGGGACGGCCCGATGATCTTCAATCTTGGCCATGGCGTGATCAAGGAAACGCCGCCGGATCATGTGACGGAATTGGTCGAGCATGTCCGGAACCGCCGGGGATGAGCGACCGGCTGGCAGTCGTGCTGTTCAATCTGGGCGGACCCGACCGGTTGGAGTCGGTTCAGCCGTTCCTGTTCAATCTGTTCAACGACCCGGCGATCATCAATCTGCCGCAACCGTTGCGGTGGGTGATCGCCAAGCTGATTTCGAGCCGCCGCGCGCCGATCGCACAGGAAATCTATGAAATGCTGGGAGGCGGGTCGCCGCTCTTGGCGAATACCGAGGCGCAAGCCGATGCGCTGCGGGACGCCGTTGTCGCGAAAGGATGCCGCGCGGGCGCCGGCGGTGCGGCCGAGGTTCGGTGTTTTATCGCCATGCGTTATTGGCATCCATTGACCGAAGAAGCGGTGGCTGAGGTGCAGGCCTGGAAGCCGGACCGCATCCTGCTGTTGCCCCTTTATCCGCAGTACTCAACCACGACGACGGAGTCTTCCATTCGGGCCTGGCGGCAGGCGGCGAAGAAAGCAAATCTCGCCGTGCCGACGGCAACGGTCTGCTGTTATCCGGTGCTGGACGGATTCGTCAAGGCGTCGGCAGGATTGCTGCGGCAGTCGCTTCATACGGTGCCGGCCGGTAGGCGACCGCGGGTTCTGTTCTCAGCGCATGGCCTGCCGCAGAAGGTGATCGACGGCGGTGATCCCTATCAGTTTCAAGTGGAGCAGACGGCGTCGGCCATCGTGGACGCTTTGCCGGACGAGAAATTCGATTGGACCGTATGCTATCAGAGCCGTGTCGGTCCGTTGGAGTGGATCAAGCCGTATACGGAGGATGAGATACGGCGCGCCGGAAAAGAGGGCGTGCCGTTGATGGTCATGCCGATCGCCTTCGTTTCGGAACATTCCGAGACGCTGGTCGAATTGGATATCGAATATCGCGAGCTGGCCGAGGAAGCCGGTGTGCCGGGGTATGAACGGGTGCCGACCGTTTCCAGCGATCCGTTCTTCATCACGGGTCTTGCGGATCTGGTCAATGAGACACGGCGGTCGGTCAACGGCGTATGCGCGGCCGGCGGCAATCGGTTCTGTCCCGGCGACCGGCAGCGTTGCGCCTATGCACGGCTCGGCTAAGGGGAGGGGCGGACGATGGAAATTTATCAATGGATAAAGGCGCTGCATTTGATCAGCGTCATCGCGTGGATGGCCGGCCTGCTCTATCTGCCGCGCTTATACGTTTATCATTGCGACGCCGAGCCGGGGTCGGATATGTCGGAGACCTTCAAGGTGATGGAGCGCCGGCTGCTGCGCGCGATCATGAATCCCGCGATGATCGCCGCTTATGTCTTCGGGTTTTGGATGCTGTATCTCAGCGAAACCTGGACCGAGCCATGGATGATCGCCAAGCTGGTCCTGATCGGCGCGTTAACGGTAGCGCATCATTCGATGGCGTTGTGGCGGAAGGATTTCGAAGCCGACCGAAATACCCGCAGCGCGAAGTTCTATCGCATCGCCAATGAAGTGCCGACCGTTCTGATGATCGCTATCGTCGTGCTGGTAATCGTCCAGCCGTTCTAGAGGCTTTCCGCGAGGCCGATGACGATAAAGAAATATTTACGATTTTTGGGATATAGTGCTTGTCCGCGACATACTTTTGGGTATAGTTCGCGAAACGGTTAGCGGTATCGCTTCGCCGGCGTTTGGTGAACCTGAACGTTGAAACGATAAGACCCCGCATCGAACCGTCTCCCAACGATACGATTTCCGACAAAGAACGACGGTTTCCCGCCATAGGCGGAACCTTCTTTATAAAAAGCGAAATCCAAGTTCCGCACAGGCTTCACATAGCGGCAGATCCATGAAATTTGATGATGTTCACCTTCACGACCTGAAGCAGAAGGCTCCGGCCGAACTTCTCGGAATAGCAGAAGAACTGGAGATCGAGAACGCCAGTACCCTGCGCAAGCAGGACATGATGTTCGCCATTCTCAAGGAATTGGCCGAACAGGATGTTCCTATCACCGGCGATGGTGTTCTCGAAGTGCTTCAAGACGGTTTCGGTTTCCTGCGGTCACCGGAATCGAACTACCTTCCCGGACCCGACGATATCTATGTCAGCCCCAGTCAAGTGCGGCGGTTCGGCCTGCGAACCGGCGATACGGTCGAAGGCACGATCCGCGCGCCGAAAGACGGTGAGCGATACTTTGCGTTGCTGAAGGTGAACAAGGTCAATTTCGACGACCCTGAACACGTTCGGCACCGCATCAACTTCGATAACCTGACGCCCTTGTATCCCGACGAGAAACTCGGTCTGGAGATCGATGATCCCAAGGTCGACGGGAAGAAACAGGATCAGACCTGCCGGGTGATCGAATTGGTCGCGCCGATCGGTAAGGGGCAGCGCGGGTTGATCGTCGCCCAGCCGCGCACGGGTAAGACGGTGATCATGCAGAATATCGCGCATGCGATCACCTCGAACCATCCCGAGGTCTATCTCATCGTGCTGCTGATCGATGAGCGGCCCGAGGAAGTGACGGATATGGACCGGTCGGTGAAGGGCGAGGTCGTCAGCTCCACCTTCGACGAACCGGCGGTGCGTCACGTGCAGGTCGCCGAGATGGTGATTCAAAAGGCGAAGCGTCTGGTCGAACATAAGCGCGACGTGGTGATCCTGTTGGATTCGATCACCCGCTTGGCGCGTGCCTACAACACCGTGGTGCCGAGTTCGGGCAAGGTGCTGACCGGCGGCGTGGACGCCAACGCCCTGCAGCGGCCGAAACGGTTCTTCGGCGCGGCGCGGAATATCGAAGAGGGCGGGTCGCTGACCATCATCGCGACCGCGTTGATCGATACCGGCAGCCGGATGGACGAGGTAATCTTCGAGGAGTTCAAGGGCACCGGCAACTCGGAAATCGTGCTCGACCGCAAGCTGTCGGACAAGCGGACCTTCCCGGCGATCGATATCCAGAAATCCGGCACCCGGAAGGAAGAACTGCTCGTCGACAAGGCCACCCTGTCGAAGATGTGGGTGCTACGCCGCATCCTGTTGCCGATGGGCCTGACCGACGCGATGGAGTTCCTGCTGGAGAAGCTGAAGCATTCGAAGAACAACAACGACTTCTTCGACTCGATGAATCAGTAGGGGAACTGATAGCGGGCTTCCCGCTCAAAACGACACCGACAACCGCGCCGGCAGGATCCGTTCCCGCCGGCGCGTTGCGTTTCGGCAAGGCCTTGATTTCCGGTCGCTTCCGATTGTTTACCTTCACATGCAGTTAAATCGGCGCACATCTAGTGGTAAGTTGTCGTATAGACCACTAGATGGGCGATTCGACCTGGTGGGTGTTGGAATTAAAAATACCGACGGGACCACGGGTCGATTTTTAATTCACGGCATCAAAAGAGCATGAAAAAGGCGGGATCGCAAAGACCCCGCCTTCGGCCGTCGACGAAATGACGGTTACGGAACCAAGATCGTCGATCCCGTTGTCTTGCGACCTTCGAGCGCGCGATGCGCTTTCGCCGTGTCCTTCAATTTGAACGTCTGATCGACCCGGATTTTGACGCCGTTCTTGACCGCGCGGAACAGCGCCCGGGCGCCCTTTTGCAGATCGTCATCGGCTGCGGCATAGGTCATCAGTGTCGGCCGGGTGAGATACAGCGATCCTTTCTGCGCCAGGACGCCGGCGTCGAAAGGCGGAATCGGGCCCGATGCGTTGCCGAAGGAGACCAGCATGCCGCGCGGCGCCAGACAGTCGAGCGAGGACTCGAAGGTCGACGCGCCGACCGAGTCATACACCACCGGCACGCCCTGGCCCCGGGTGATCTTCTCGACCCGTTTGACCAGGTTCTCTTTCTTGTACAGCACCGGGTAGGTGCAGCCGTGGCGTTTCGCCAATTTCGCCTTCGCTTCCGAGCCCACGGTGCCGATCACCTTGACGCCGAGCTGCTTGAGCCATTGGCAGGCGATCAAGCCGACCCCGCCGGCCGCCGCGTGGAAGACCACGGTCTCGCCTTTCTTCACGCGGTAGGTGCGGCGGATCAGGTATTCGGCGGTCAGCCCTTTCAGCATCATCGCGGCGGCCTGTTCGTCGCTGATCCAACTGGGCAGCTTGACGACGCGGTTCGCCGGGACCACCCGCATATCCGTATACGACCCCGGGATCGTGCAGTAGGCGATCCGGTCGCCTTCCTTCAATCCCTTCACGCCGCGTCCGACCGCGTCGACGACGCCGGCCGCCTCCATGCCGAGCGTCGTCGGGAGGTCGAGCGGATAGAGCCCGGTGCGGTGATAGGTGTCGATGAAGTTCAGGCCGATTGCGGTTTGTTTGATCCGGATTTGCCCGGCCTTGGGGTTTTGGAGCGGTACTTCCTCATACTTGAGGACGTCCGGCCCTCCCGTCTTATGCATGCGGATAGCGTGCGGCATTTCAATGAATCCCGTTCTGAATTGTGAAAGACATAGTCCCGGCCGCGGCGCGTTTAGGAGAGGTTTTCCTTGAAGCAGGCGAGCGTGCGCTCGTCGGCGAGCTTGGCCGCCGCCGCGTCGTAGTTGACGCCGTTGTTGCGCGCGAAAGCATGATCGACGCCGGGGTAGTTATGGACCGCGACATGTGCATGCCCCTTCAGCCCGTCGTTGATCTTGGCCTGGGCTTCCTTCGAGACGAAGCCGTCCTCTTCCGCGATATGCAGGATCGTCGGCGTGGTGATGCCGGACGCCTTGTCGAGCTGTTCGTCGATGCCGACGCCATAGTAGGAGACGTTGCACTCGGCATCCGAGTCGGCGGCCATCAGATAGACCAGCAGACCGCCGAGGCAGAAGCCGACCGTGCCGGCCTTGCCGTTACAGCCGTCGACCCCGCGCAGATGCGCCAGCGATGCTTTCAGATCCTCGACGCCCTTCGGCACATCGAAGCCTTGATACAGTTCGAAGGCGCGCGCCCATTCCTCTTCCGACTGGTCGGTGAGCTGGATACCCGGCTCCTGCCGCCAGAAGATGTCGGGGCAGAGCGCGAAATAGCCCTGCGACGCGAGATGGTCGCAATGGTCGCGCATGTCCTTGTTCACGCCGAAGATTTCCTGAATGACGAGGATACCGCCGCCGCTGCCGCTGGCCGGTGTCGCGAGATATCCCGAAAAGTCGCCGTCGGCGCCGTTGATGGTGATGTCTGGCATAATCGCTCTTCCCTGTGTTCCCTGGTTCTCGGTTTCCCTGGTCCCTCTCCCTGCCGCCGATCCGGGGTCGGGCCGGCGGCAGAATATCTCGCGCGCACGGGCTTGTCACCGGTAGGCGGCGAACAGATCGTCATGCGCCTCGTGGGCGAGCAGCCAGCGCTTGGTCGGCGCGCCGTCGCCGCCGGAAAACCCGCCGAGCTTGCCGCCGGCCGCGACGACGCGGTGGCAGGGCACGATGATCGGAATCGTGTTCTGGCCGCAGCCTTGGCCGACGGCCTGCGGCGGCATGCCGATCGCCTTGGCGATCTCGCCGTATGTGCGGGTGACGCCGAAGGGGATGTCGAGCATCGCCTGGCGCATCGCCTCTTGGAACGGCGTGGCCGGCGCGGCGAAGGGCAGATCGAAATCCTTCCGCTCGCCTTCGAAATACCCGGCCACCTGATCGGCCGCCGCTTGCAACAAGGCCGTGGGATCTTCGGTGACGCCGGCGCCGAACCGCAGCTCGGCGATGGCGTTGTCCCGTTCGATGAGGGTGAGGGGGCCGAGCGGCGAGTCGAAGGTCAGCGACGGCATCTTTAAGATTCCGATTCCGTCAGATGCTCACGCAGCGCCGCGGGATCGGTGATCGGCGCGGAACACGTCATGTCGGCGCAGACATAAGCGGCGGGCTTACCGTCGACGAGGCCCTTGCCCGCTGCCGGGTGGCCGTCCGCCAAGGTTTGGTCCGGCGTCAGCAGCGTCAGCACCCGGTTGGGCAGCGAGATGCGCCGCACCGCATCGCGCAACGCCCCGGTCGCCGTATCCGACGGGTCGCCGACAATGACGATCTGCTGCGCCGACTGCAGCAACTCGTTGCCGTTCAGCAGGCTGGAAAGCGGGAAGAAGTTGCGTTCCACCTCGCCGGAAAAGCCGCCGATCAAGGTTTCCGCCTTCGCGCGATAGGCGTCGTCGCCGGTGAGATGGTAAAGCCGCGCGAAGACGCCGACCAGGATGCCGTTGCCGGCGGGCACTGCGTTGTCGTTGGCGTGCTTGCTGCGCGCGATCAGGGACGGGGTGTCGTCGGCGGTGAAGAAATAGCCGGCCGCGTCGGGGTCGCTGTAATGCGCGTCGACATCGGCGAGCCAGGCTTTCGCCTGGTCGAGATAGGCCGGATCACCCAGCACCTCATAAAGGGCAAGGGCGGCGCGGCTGAGCGTGGCGTAATCGTCCAGGGTCGCCGGATGGCGCGCCCGCTCGTCGCGCCAGCTATGCCGCAATCGGCCGTCGACCGTCATGTCGCTCTGCACGAAGCGGAAGGCGCGGACCGCGGCGTCGATCCAGTCGGGCCGGTCGAAGGTGTCGCCGGCGGTGGCCAACGCGCCGATCATCAGACCGTTCCAGTCCGCCAGCACCTTGTCGTCGAGACCGGGCGGAATGCGTTTGGCGCGTTCCGCGAACAGTAGCGCGCGGTCCTCGGCAAGGCGGGCTTCCTCGGCGTCGTCCAGCAGTTCCATGCTGTTCAGCCGGTTGAGGATCGTGTTGCCTTCCCAATTGCCGAACGGCGTGACGTCGTAGACCGATTTGAACGCGGCTGCCCGGTCGCCGAGCAGATCGTCGATTTCCTCGGCGGTCCAGACGTAAAACTTGCCTTCGACGCCTTCGCTGTCGGCGTCCAGGCTGCTGGAGAAGCCGCCCTTTGCCGTCACCATGTCGCGCAGCACCCATTCGACGGTTTCCGCCGCGCGCTGGGCGTAGAGCGGCGCTTGCGTGTCCTGCCAGACCAGGGTCAGCAGGTCGAGGAGTTGGGCGTTGTCGTAGAGCATCTTCTCGAAATGCGGCACCAGCCACCGCTCGTCGACCGAGTAGCGCGCGAAGCCGCCGCCGAGATGATCGTAGATGCCGCCCTGGCACATGTTGTCGAGCGTGACCGTCACCGCCTGCTTGAACGGGGCGTTGCCGGTGCGTTTCCAGGCCCGCCAGATCTGCTCCATGATCTGCGTCTGGGGAAATTTCGGGGCGCCGCCGACGCCGCCGCGGAACGGGTCCACATTCTTCGCCAGATGTTCGGCGATCTGGTCGAGCATCGCGATCGGCACCGCGTCGCCCGGCTGGGGCTGGGAGAGTTTTTCCAATCCCTCGCGCAGCGCCACGACATTCCTTTCGATCCGGGCGGGCTCCTCGCGAAAGACCTTGGCGACGCTGTTCAACACGTCGCCGAAGCCGGGCCGGCCGAAGCGCGGCTCCGGCGGGAAATAGGTGCCGCCCCAGAAGGGTTCGCCGTCGGGGGTCAGGAACATGGTGAGCGGCCAGCCGCCCTGTTCGCCCATCATCTGCAGCGCCGACTGGTAGATGCCGTCGATGTCGGGGCGTTCCTCGCGGTCCACCTTGATGTTGACGAATTGCGTGTTCATCAGGTCGGCGATGCCGTCATTCTCGAAACTCTCATGCGCCATGACGTGACACCAGTGGCAGGCGGCATAGCCGATCGACAGGAGGATCGGTTTGTTCTCGCGCTGGGCGCGGGCCAGGGTTTCCTGATCCCACGCCATCCAATGCACGGGGTTGTCTTTATGCTGCAAGAGATAGGGGCTGGTTTCCCGCCCCAGCAGGTTTTCGCTCATGTCGTCCCGGTCTCCCCCCGCGTCGGTCGGTCATGCGTTGCCGCGTCGCGGCGTGCACAGTAGCTTAGCACCGGGACGCGCACCAGACGGGCGGACCCGATGACGGACCCCGGTCGGGGTCTCCCCATGAAGGGGATGTAGAGTGAACGCGCGGCGTGTCGAGGGCGCGCGGCCATGCAATAGAGGTCGGAACCGGGAATGAGCGAGACCATCTACGCCTTGACCAGCGGCGCGGGCCGTGCCGGTGTCGCCGTGCTGCGTTTGTCGGGGGCGGGGGCCGATGCCGCCTTGTCGGCGCTGTCGGATGCGCCGTTGCCGCCGCCGCGCCGCGCCGCGCGGGTCCGGCTGACCGACCCCGAGACCGGCGCGCAGCTGGACGATGGCCTCGCACTGCGTTTTCCCGGCCCGGCCAGCTATACCGGCGAGGACGTGGTCGAACTGCATATTCATGGCGGCGTGGCGGTGCTCGCGGCGGTGTTCGCCGCGCTGAGCCGGTTGCCGGATTTGCGGATGGCCGAACCCGGGGAATTCACCCGGCGCGCGGTTCTGGCGGGCAAGATGGACCTGACCGCCGCGGAAGGGCTGATCGACCTGATCGACGCGGAAACCGAGGCGCAGCGGAAACAGGCGTTGCGCCAAGCGGACGGCGCGCTGGGCGCTTTGTACGATGGGTGGCGGTCGCGCTTGGTTCCCGCCTTGGCGCATCTGGAGGCGGCGATCGATTTTCCGGACGAGGATTTGCCGGAAAACCTCGCCGCGAAAATCGAGCCCGACCTCTCTGCGCTACGGGCGGAAATGGCGGCGCATCTCGACGACAGCCGCCGGGGCGAGCGGGTGCGCCAGGGCGTCCAGGTCGCCATCGTTGGGCCGCCGAATGCGGGCAAATCCAGTCTCTTGAACGCCTTGGCGCAGCGGGACGCAGCCATCGTGTCGGCGACCGCCGGGACCACGCGGGACGTGATCGAGGTGCGTCTCGACCTGGGCGGGTTTCCCGTGCTGGCGGCAGATACCGCGGGGCTGCGGGAGGCGCGCGACGAGATCGAGGCGGAGGGGATTCGCCGGGCGCGCCGTTGGGCCGGGACCGCCGATTTGAAAATCGCGGTCTTCGCCGGGAATGACCCGTCGGCGGCGAAGGAGGCGGCGGACGTGGTGGATGCGGATACGGTGGTGGTTCTGAACAAGATCGATCTCGGTGAACCGGATTGGACGCCGCCGGCGGGGCTCGGGTGTTTCCCGGTTTCGGTGACGACCGGGCAGGGGGTCGACGCGCTGGTCGAGGGGTTGACCGAGGCGGTGGCCGACCGGGCGTCGGTCGGGACGGCGCCCTTGATGACCCGGGCGCGCCACCGGGCGGCGGTCACAGACTGCGCCGCGGCGCTGGACCGGGCGGCGGCGGCGACGCTGCCGGAACTGGCGGCGGAAGATTTGCGGCTGGCCACGCGAGCGCTGGGGCGGATCACGGGGGCCGTCGATGTCGAGGATTTGCTCGACGTGATTTTTCGGGATTTCTGCATCGGAAAATAGCCGCGCCGGGACGCAGTGTTTCACGTGAAACATTCCGGCCCGGAAAGCCGTCGTATCGTCCGTTGGGGGCTTTGACTTCCACCGGGTGCGGCCCTACAGTCCGCGCCATGAACGCGGAGCAAACATCGACGAGCGGCGCGAACGGCTGGGACGTGATCGTGGTCGGCGGCGGCCATGCGGGCTGCGAGGCCGCGGCCGCGGCGGCGCGGTTCGGCGCGTCCACGCTGTTGGTCACGCACAAGCTCGAAACCATCGGCGAAATGTCCTGCAACCCGGCGATCGGGGGCTTGGCGAAGGGCCATCTGGTGCGGGAGATCGACGCGCTGGACGGGGTGATGGGCCGCGTCATCGACCGGGCCGGTATCCAGTTCCGCATCCTGAACCGCAGCAAGGGGCCGGCCGTCCAAGGCCCGCGCGCCCAGGCCGACCGGAAGCTGTATCGCGCGGCGATGCAGGCGGTTCTGGCCGAGCAGGAAAATCTCGATATCCGCGCGGCCAGCGTCGAAGACCTGATCCTGACGCCGGCGGGTGAGATCGGTGGCATTTTGACCGCGGAGGGGGAGGCGCTGCCGGCACCCCGGGTGGTGCTGACCACCGGCACTTTCCTGCGCGGCATGATCCATCTCGGCGAGGAGCGGACGCCCGCCGGGCGGGTCGGCGATGACGCCTCCTATGGGTTGTCGGCGACCCTGGATAACGCCGGTTTCGCGCTCGGCCGGCTCAAGACCGGTACGCCGCCGCGGTTGGATGGCCGGACGATCGATTGGGCCGGTCTGGCGGTGCAGCCGGGCGACGATCCGCCGGTGCCGTTTTCCTATATGACGGGTCGCATCGAGACGCCGCAGATTCCGTGTCACATCACCTATACGTCCCCGGAAGGGCATGACCTGATCCGGGCCAATCTCGACCGCGCGCCGATCTATTCCGGTCAGATCGCCGGGACCGGTCCGCGCTATTGCCCGTCGATCGAGGACAAGGTGGTGCGTTTCGCCGACAAGAGCCGGCATCAGATCTTCCTGGAGCCGGAAGGGCTGGACGACCACACGGTCTATCCCAACGGCATCTCCACGTCGTTGCCGCGCGATGTCCAATCCGCGGTGCTTCAAACCATTCCTGGTTTGGAACGCGCGAAAATGATCCGGCCGGGCTATGCGATCGAATACGATTTCGTCGATCCGCGGGAACTGCATCCGACCCTCGAAACAATAAAAATTCCGGGTCTGTACTTTGCCGGACAAATAAATGGCACGACCGGCTACGAGGAAGCCGCGGCCCAGGGGCTGATGGCGGGGCTCAACGCGGCCCTGGCCGTTTCGGGTGGCGGGCCCTTGGTGCTCGACCGGGCGGACGCGTATATCGGCGTGTTGATCGATGACCTGATCACCAAGGGGACGCGGGAACCGTATCGGATGTTCACCTCGCGCGCCGAGTACCGGCTCAAACTGCGCGCCGACAACGCGGACCAACGGCTGTCGCCGGTGGGCCTGCGGATCGGTTGCCTGTCGTTCGGCCGGGCGCGGCTTTGGACCGCCAAGCGGGACGCGTTGGCCGCCGCACGGGAGCAGGCGGCGGCGCTGCGCGCCAGTCCCACCGCGCTGGCCAAACACGGCATCGCCGTCAGCCAGGACGGCGCGATGCGGACGGCGATGGACTTGCTGGCTTTCCCGGACATCACCGTGGACACCCTGGCTGGTGTTTGGCCGGATCTCGGCGGCCTCCCGGCGGAGATCCGCAATCAGCTCGAGACGGATGCCCTCTACGCCAGCTATATCGAGCGGCAGGATGCGGATATCCGCGCCTATCGCCGCGACGAGGCGTTGCGGTTGCCGACCGACCTGGATTATGCCGCGGTGGGCAGTCTGTCGACCGAGGTGCGCGAGAAGCTGATCGAGGCGCGCCCGGCCACCCTGGGGGCGGCGTCGCGGATTTCCGGCGTC
Organism: Alphaproteobacteria bacterium; assembly: GCA_028281325.1. Taxonomy (GTDB): domain Bacteria; phylum Pseudomonadota; class Alphaproteobacteria; order UBA8366; family UBA8366; genus JAJFJD01. The sequence goes on along the minus strand of JANQKC010000021.1, from coordinate 373,422 downwards.
ACGCCGGCCGCGTTGGTCGCCCTGTTGCGCCATGTCAAAAAGGACCAGCCGACGGTTGGCCGCTGACCCGCTCACCCCCGAGTCCTTCGCCGAGGCCTGCGATGTTTCACGTGAAACACTGGCCCGGCTCCAGATCTATGTCGACCTGCTGCGGCGTTGGCAGACGGCGATCAATCTTGTCAGCCCGAACTCCTTGGCCGATGTCTGGCGGCGGCATGTCTGGGATTCGGCGCAGCTTCTGCCGCAACTCGACGATCCGGCGGCGCCCGTGTTGGACATCGGCAGCGGGGCGGGTTTCCCCGGCCTTATTCTCGCCATTCTGGGCGTGGAGACTGTCACCCTGGTCGATTCCGACGCGCGAAAAGGCAGCTTTCTGCGGGAAGTTGCCCGCCAGACCGATACGCCGGTCACGGTCCTGACCGGGCGGGTCGAAACGATGGCCGATCGGATTGCGCCGCCGGCGGTGATTACCGCGCGGGCGGTTGCGTCTTTGCCTTTGCTTTTAGAGACGATTAAATTATATATAAGACCCAATACAGTCTGTTTCTTCCACAAAGGACGACAGGCGGAGGCGGAAATCGCCGCGGCCCGGGAGGGTTGGCGGTTCCAGGTTACCAGAATTCCGAGCCATACCGACGCGTCGGGCGTCATTCTAAAGGTAGAGGATATCGCGTGTGATTGAGACCGGAGATCAGTCGGGCCAGCCATCGGAGCCGCTTCAGGTGGGGTCTGCGGCCGCGTCGGCGAAACGGCCCCGCGTCATCGCCGTCGCCAATCAGAAGGGCGGCGTCGGCAAAACCACGACCGCCGTCAATCTCGCCACCGCGATGGCGGCGATCCGCAAATCGGTACTGGTGCTGGATTTCGATCCGCAGGGCAATGCCAGCACCGGGTTCGGGGTGGATCGTTCCGATCGCAAAACGACCTCCTACGAGATCCTGATGGATGGCGTCCCGCTGATCGACGCGGTGCGGAAGACGGCGATCCCCGGGTTGTCGATCGTTCCGTCCTCGGTTCATTTGGCGGGCGCGGAACTGGAGTTGGTCGAACAATCACGCCGGGAATTCAGGCTTGCCGATGCAATTAACGGAAGCAGCGGCGATTTCGACTATGTTTTGATCGACTGCCCGCCCTCGCTCAACCTGTTGACGCTCAACGCGCTTTGCGCCGCGGATGCGGTGCTGGTGCCGTTGCAGGTGGAGTTCTACGCCCTGGAAGGGCTCAGCCATCTGGTCACGACGATCGAGCGCGTGCGCCGCGCCTTCAATCCGACGCTGGAAATTCTCGGCGTCGTGCTGACCATGTTCGACAAGCGCAACAATCTGTCGGAAATGGTGGCGGCCGACGTGCGGGCGCATTTCGGCGACAAGGTGTATGAGACGATCATCCCGCGCAACGTCCGGGTCTCGGAGGCGCCGTCGCACGGCAAGCCGGTGCTGCTCTATGACTGGCGCTGTCCGGGCAGCCAGGCCTATATCCATCTGGCGAGCGAGATCCTCAAGCGCGAAGCGGTGGCGGCGTGATGGCGGCGGCGGATGACAGCAAGAAACGCGGGCTCGGCCGGGGCCTGTCCGCATTGTTCGGCGAGGAGGCCGCGGTCAACGAGCCGACCCCTCCGGCGCCCGCCGGCGACGGCGTGCGGCACATGCCGGTCGGCGATCTGCGGCCGGGCAAGTACCAGCCGCGCCAGCATTTCGACGACGAAAGCCTCGCCGGCCTGGCCGACTCGATCCGCGAGAAGGGCGTGCTGGAACCGATCCTGATCCGCGCGCGTCCCGACGGCGGCGACGGGTACGAGATCATCGCCGGCGAACGGCGATGGCGCGCCGCCCAGCTCGCGAAGCTGCACGAGGTGCCGGTCCTGCTGCGCGAGTTCACCGACCGCGACGCGCTTGAGATCGCGCTGATCGAGAACATCCATCGCGACGACCTGTCGGCGCTGGAGGAGGCCGAGGCCTATAAACGGCTGATCGACGAATTCGACCACACGCAGGACGCCCTGGCGAAGGCGATCGGCAAGAGCCGGAGCCATGTCGCGAACACGCTGCGGCTGCTCGGCCTGCCCGATCCGGTGAAAGCGCAGATCCGCGACGGCGCGTTGAGCGCCGGCCACGCCCGGGCGCTGCTGACCGCCGACGATGTGGAAACCCTGGCGCACGAGGTGGTGAAGAAAGGCCTCAACGTTCGCCAGACCGAGCGCCTGGCGCGGCGCGGCAAGCCGAGCGCGACCGGTCGTCCGCGCGGCCGCCCGCCGAAGCCGGCGAAGGATCCCAACACCGCGGCGCTGGAACGCGACCTTGCCGCCATGCTCGGCCTGCGGGTGTCGATCGAAGAACGCGGCGAGGGCGGGTTGCTCTCGATCCACTACGAGACGCTGGAGCAGCTCGACGATCTGTTGCAGCGGCTGTCCGGCGGCGACGGGTAAACGCGGCGGCCGCGCTGCAGTCGCGGCGACAGATATCACATCCTTCGAGACGCTGCCTGCGGCGGCTCCTCTCCCACAGACAAGGATAAGGTCATCATTTGATATCAGCGAGTCACCTCATGCTGAGGAGGGCCGGTAGGCCCGTCTCGAAGCATGCGCCGCCAATCTCGGCTTGGCTTGAGGGGAACGAGCGCCGAAAAAGTCTCAAGCTCGCTTAAGCCCGTCGGCCGCGCTGCGCCAGGGCGGCGATTTGCATCAGGGCCCGGCCGCATAGGGCCGTGTCCGGCATGCCGGTCGTCTTGCAACCGCGTTCCGCGGTCAGCGCGATATCCAGCGCGCGGGCGATGCGCGCGCTGCGCCAGGCGCCCAATTGCCGGCGGAACTGCGTCTGCCGTTTGAAGAAGACCGGCGGGCGAAGCGCCTTCATCGCTTGGTCCGGCTGGTCGCCCGACGCCACTTTGTCCGCGGCGACCTGCAACCGCATAAGATGCCGCGCGACCGCGCGCAGGATCGCGACGGTGGCTTGCCCTTCCTGCAGGCTGCGGTGCAGCGTCCGGTCGACCGTGGCGATATCGCCGTCGGTGGCGGCAAAGACGAGATCGTCCAGCGCCAGGGCGGCGCTGTCGCCGATCACGGCCATCGCATCGTCCAGGGTGACTTGATCCGCGCCATGCGCATAGAGCGCCAGCTTTTCGAGTTCGGACCGGCTGATACCCCGATCCGATCCCAAGTTTTCCGACAAATAGGCGATCGCATCGGGCGCGGCGGAGAGGGACGCGCCGGCCAGGACGTCATGGATCAGGCGGTCCAAACCGCGGGCATCGTCCGCGTAGCAGGGGAGGGCGGCCAGCGCGCCGTTCCCTTCGAACAGCTTACGCAGCGCCGAGCGCGGGCTGAGGTCGCCGGCCTGCAGAATGACCAAGCTGTCGGCAGCCGGCATCTCCAGCATGTTCTTCACGGCTGCGGCCAAGCCATCGACGCCGTCGCGCACCCGCACGACGCGCCGTCCGCCGGTCAACGCCAGGGCGGCCGCCTCGTCGGCCAGCCGCGCCGGATCGGCCGTGATCGACTCCGCGGCGAGGTCGGCGACCAGGAACGGATCGGACAGGTCGGGGACGACGGATTGCGCCAGTCTGTCCGCGCGTTCGCGCACCAGCCCGGTATCCGGTCCATAGACCAGCACGCCGCGGATCGCCGGGTCCGGCGCGCGCGCGAAGGCATCGGCTTTACCGGCGGCGATTTTCATCGGGCGGGATGCCTTGATGCAAGCGGGTGAAATAGACGCCGATGCGCAGCTTGATGGCGTCGCTCAACTCGCGAATCGCCCGGTCGGACGCGTCGGCTTCGGCGCTGAGGGTGGCGAATTCGGAATCGACGATGTTGTAGGAATTGACCGATCGTTCCGAACCGGTGAGGACTTCCTCGTTGTCAACGGTGGCGCGCAACACGAAGCTTGCCCTGACGGTCAGGCGCGCGCGCGTGGCGTCGTCGGTAATCTGAATACCGGTCTCTTCCCTGCCCACGCTCATCGTGATGATCAGCGTATGGGTCGGTTGCCGGGGCCGGCCTTGCGGATTCATCCGGTCGAGCAGCAAGTTATGAAATTTCTGCGCCAGCCGGTCGTCTTCCCGCCGGGTGGTCTTGATGGTTGCGATCTTGACGCGCCCCAGATCGTCCGTGACGACGCCCGTCGCCGCATTCTTCTGATACAGCGGTTGAAAGCCGCAGGCGGACAACGCCAGCAGGAACGCGGCGCAGAGAAGCGCGCGGATTCTAGACGACCACATTGACAATTTTGTTCGGCACGACGATGACCTTTCGCGGCGCTTTCCCGTCCGTGGCGCGTTGCACATTCTCAAGGGCCAACGCTTCGGTCTCGACCGCCTCTCGCGCGGTGTCGCGCGGCATGTCGAGGGTTGCGCGCAGCTTGCCGTTTACCTGAACGGCGATGGTCACCGACTCCTCGGCGAGCATGGCGGGATCATGCGTCGGCCAAGCGGTGTCGACGAGCAAGTCTTCGTATCCCAGCGCGTGCCACAGCTCTTCCGCCAGATGCGGCATCATCGGGGCGATCAATTGCGCCGCGGTTTGCAGCCCCTGGCGCCGGACCCAGGCCACGTCCTCCGACAACCCTTTCAGGTCGCCGAGCAGATTGGTCAATTCACGGATTCGCGCGACGGCGCGGTTGAAATGGAACCGGTCGAGATCGCCGCTGACGTCGGCAATGGTCCGATGGATCGCCTTCCAGGCGGCGTCCGCGTGCTCGCCGAGCGAATTCGGCATCGGCGCATCGATCGCGGCGAGCGGCGCGTCTTTGTCGGTGAACAGACGCCAGAGCCGGTTGACGTAGCGCCAGGCCCCTTCGATGCCGGCCTCGGTCCATTCAAGGTCTCGGTCCGGCGGGCTGTCGGACAGCATGTAGATGCGCGCCGTGTCCGCGCCGTAGGTGTCGATGATGGCGGCCGGATCGACGACATTCTTCTTCGACTTGCTCATCTTCTCCGACCGACCGCGCTCGACCACCGCGCCGGTCTTCGCGTGGCGCGGCGCGCCGTCGTCGCCGGGGCGAACGTCGTCCGGGAACAGCCATTGCCCGTCGGCGTCGCGATAAGTCTCGTGGCACACCATGCCTTGCGTGAACAAGCCGTCGAACGGTTCGTCGATGCCGATATAGCCGCATTGCCGCAGCGCGCGGGTGAAGAACCGGGCATAAAGCAGGTGCAGCACGGCATGTTCGATGCCGCCGATATACTGATCGACCGGCATCCAGTAATCGACCGCGCTGCGGGTGAACGGCGTGTCGTCCGCATGCGGCGCGCAGAAGCGGTTGAAATACCAGGACGAGTCGAAAAAGGTGTCTAGCGTGTCGGTTTCCCGCCGCGCCGCCTTGCCGCAGACCGGGCAGTCCACATTCTTCCAGGTCGGATGGTGTTCCAACGGATTGCCCGGCTGGTCGAAGGAGATGTCGTCCGGCAACAGGACCGGCAGGTCCGCCGCCGGCACCGGCACGATCCCGCAGGAGTCGCAGTGAATAATCGGGATCGGGCTGCCCCAGTAGCGCTGGCGCGACACGCCCCAGTCGCGCAGGCGGTATCGGATCGAGGACTCGCCGTCGCCTTGCTCGACCAGCCGGTCGATCGCCGCGCGCTTGCCCGCGGTCACGTTCAGCCCGTCGAGAAATTCGGAATTGATGATCACCCCGTCGTCGACGAAGGCGACATCCGCGACATCGAAACCCGCCGGGTCGGCGTCTTTCGGGGCCACGACCGGCACCACCGGCAGCTTGTATTTGCGGGCGAAGTCCAAATCGCGCTGGTCATGCGCGGGGCAGCCGAAAATCGCGCCGCTGCCATAATCCATCAGCACGAAGTTGGCGACATAGACCGGCAGTTCGCGTCCGTCGATGAACGGGTGCAGGGCCTTCAGGCCGGTATCGTGCCCGCGTTTCTCCGCGGTCTCGATCGCTTCTTCGCTGGTGCTCATGCGGTTGCACTCGGCGATGAAGGCCTGCAGGGCCGGATTGTCGGCGGCCATTTCCTGCGCCAGCGGATGGTTCGCGGCGACGGCGCAGAAGGACGCGCCGAACAGCGTGTCGGGACGGGTGGTGAACACGTCGAGCCGGTCCTGCCGGCCCTTGAGTTTGAAATTGACCCGCGCGCCTTCGGACCGCCCGATCCAATTCTGCTGCATCAGGCGAACCTTGTCCGGCCAGCGGTCGAGCGATCCTAGTGCGGCCAACAGGTCGTCGGAATATTCGGTGATCTTCAGAAACCATTGGCTCAGCAGGCGCTTTTCGACCGGCGCGCCGGTGCGCCAGCCGCGCCCGTCGATCACCTGCTCATTGGCCAGCACCGAATTTTCAACTGGATCCCAGTTAACCCAGGACTCTTTCCGATAGGCGAGGCCGGCCTCGACGAAGTCCAGGAAGAGTCGCTGGCCCTGCTTGTAATAGTCCGGCTCGCAGGTCGAGAGCTCGCGGCTCCAGTCGAGCGACAGCCCCATAGATTTGAGCTGGTCGCGCATGACGGCGATATTCTCGCGCGTCCATTTGGCCGGATGGACGTTGTTCTCGATGGCGGCGTTCTCCGCCGGCAGTCCGAAGGAATCCCAGCCCATCGGGTGCAGCACGTTATAGCCCCGCGCCCGTTTGTAGCGGGCGACCACATCGCCGAGCGTGTAGTTCCGCACATGCCCCATGTGGATGCGGCCGGAGGGGTAGGGGAACATTTCCATGACGTAGTATTTCGGCCGGCTGGGGTCTTCCTGCGCGGCGAAACACTGACGATCATCCCACACCGTCTGCCATTTCGCTTCGGTTTCTTTTGCGTTGTATCGGCTCATCTATCGCTTGTCCGTCCGGGCGCGCCGGTCATTGTAAACGCCTAGGCACCCACCGCTTCAGGCTGTGCGCGGCGGCCAGCGACGGTATCGCGGCCTGATCCTGCCGCCATGACGCCGGTCAGCGCTGGTTGATGCGAATGCGCATCTGACGCGCCCGCTTGAGGATTGCATTCTCCAGGTCGCGGCCGGTTCGGCCATCGACCTCGGCTTCGATCCAGCTGCCCTCCGGCGCGCGTGTCTGCCGGAAGACGGCGACGCGAAGCCCGTCCGCGCGCAGTTCGCGGTCGAGGATGTAGACGGTCACCTTGAAGCGCTCTTCGGGTGTCGCCGGCGGGCTGTACCAGTCGGTGATGATGATGCCGCCGAACGGGTCCGCCGTGCTGAGCGGCAGGAAGGAGACGGTGTCGAGCGATGCGCGCCAAAGAAAGCTGTTCACGGCGATCGATGTGTCGCCGCCGCCACGGCCGCCGCCCGGGCCGAGCAATTGCTCCAGCAGGCCGCCGTTCCGGCCGTCGGTGACTTGCACGGGCTCGGGTTCCTTGGCCACTTCGGCATCCTTACCGGCGCATGCGGCGCCGAGAAACGCCACCGCCATGAGCGCAACCGGGAAAAGTCGAATGTTTCGGTACACCATAGCCGCCTATATGCCGGAAAACGGTCCGACATTTCCAGCGCTTTCTTTCAAGATGGATCGTGAGGCGGATTGTGACCTAGTGCCGCAGTCGCACGGCGGACGTCCGAAGCCTAGAACCTCAGGCTTGTGCCGAGCATGAAGCGCGTATCGAGGGGCGCCTCGGCGGTTTCGCTGTCGTTGTTGAAGTCGACCCAATCGACCCCGCCATAGACGTTGAGCCCGGGCGCAAACTGGTATCCGGCGTTCAACGAGAAGACATCCACGCGCGCCGTTTCGTCCGGGCGGGCAGTCCGGGCCTGCGACGCCGTGTAGGCAGCGGAGATCGATCCGGACCCGAAGCGCAGCGCCACCCCGACATCCCAGAAGTCGTTCGTCTTGCACGTACCGCCGGGCTGGCAGGTTGGATCGGCGTGATCGCCGATATTCGCCCCGATTTCGAGCGCCGAATACCCCACGGTGGCCCCGGCCTGCCAGTTACTGGAAAGGTCCCGTTTGGTCTGGGTCCGCGGGCCAAGCGACGTGTAGTCGTTGGCATTGCGCGGCACCGTCGAGATGCCGATGCCGACCCGCACCCCGGACAGTTTGGGCGTGAAATAGGAGACGCCGCCGGGGCCGCTGTATTTGACTTCGCTGCCGTCGCTCAGGCTCTTGCTGCCGTGCGCGGCGTTGTCCAGGTTGATCGTGCCCCACGGTCCGGACGTCGAATAGCCGGACGCCGCCGCCGCGCTGGCCGCGCCCCGCTCGCCGATGAAGACCTGATAGCGGTCGTCCACCACATGCTGCTGATGCAAGGGTTCGGCCGCCGAATCGGCAGCGGCCAGCGCAATCAAGCTGGCGGCGGCTAACGCAATCAATGACGTGCGAGACAGGGTCATTCGATCAGCAATCAATAAGTGCTCAGCATATGCTGCTGCAACCATAACGGTACGACGCTATCGTTAACAGAATCTTAACGCCGTTAACCTTGAACCGTTCTAATGCGACAACAGACCTTTCTATAGACTCGCTCTAACTTGCGGTTCTTATACATAAGGTGACATGGAAATAACAGAGTCCAAGGGCAAAATAGGGATAACGGTCCGTATTCCGGCGATTGTGACGAATCGGCATCGCATGGTTGCAGTCGGCCGCACGCTCCTGTATGGGTCCAAGATGGCTGATTCAGTGGATATCACGGCAAATTTGGCGGCTGTCCGGGCCGAAATCGAGGCGGCCGCGCGGAAAGCGGACCGCAACCCCGAGGAGGTGACGCTGGTCGCGGTCAGCAAGACCAAACCGGCGGCGCTGATCGCGCGCGCCTTGGCGGCGGGGCAGCGCGTCTATGGCGAGAACCGCGTCCAGGAAGCGGAAGACAAATGGCCGGCGTTGCGCGACGACTTTCCCGAGGCCGAGCTGCATCTGATCGGTCCGCTGCAGACCAACAAGGTGCGCAAGGCCGTCGCCCTGTTTGACGTTATCGAGACGGTCGATCGGCCGAAACTGGCGCGGGCCTTGGCCCACGAAATGGAGAAACAGGGCGTTCGGCGCGACTGTTTCATTCAGGTCAACACCGGCGCGGAACCCCAGAAAGCCGGCATCCTGCCGGAAGACTGCGACGGCTTCCTGCGCGATTGCATCGAGACGCTGAACCTGCCGGTGGTCGGGCTAATGTGCATTCCGCCGGTCGACGAAGAGCCGTCGCTGCATTTTGGTCTTTTGCGGGAAATCGCCCGGCGGCATGGTCTCGCGGGATTGAGCATGGGCATGTCCGCCGATTATCCCGTCGCCGTCGCCTTCGGCGCGACGCATGTGCGCGTCGGGTCCGCGATCTTCGGCGCGCGCGACTAGCCGTCCCCGTCGGCATGCACCGTCAAATGGTCGCCGGGGCCGCAGGCCGCCAGCACCGTCTTCAAATCATCCAACGCCAACGCGACGCAGCCCTCGGTTCCGCTGTAGTCGGCGCGCGCGACATGCAGGAAGACGGCGCTGCCGCGGCCGGGGACCGGCGGGTCGTCGTTATGCCCCAGGATCACGATGATGTCGTAGACCGCATCGTCCCGCCACAACCGCTCGTGGCTCGCCGGATAGGGGTGCGGGACCGGGCGATTGTACGCCGGGTCGTCCGGCGCGTCGCACCAGCCGTCGTCCGGTGTTAGCGCGGCAACGGGCAATCGCGTCTCCGGGGCGGTCATGCGATCGGGGCGAAACAACACCCGGCGTAACGGAAACCGGCCGACCGGCGTCGCCTCGTCGCCTTCGCGCTTCTCCGCGACGACACCCTGCTTTCCCAGGGCGCAGCGGAACGTCCGCGTGGCCAGGACGAGGCGATGATCCGGAAAAACGTCGATATCCATAGCCGATATCCTGCGCCGCGCCGGCCTGCGCGGTCGGTTTAGATGTCATCCGCCAGCGTATTGTTGGCGCGGGCCTGCATCAATACTTCGTACTTTTCCAACGCCTGCTGCATGAGTGTCGGCACGGACGCGATGTCGTCGGGCGGCCGGGCTGCCGATGGCAGCGTTGTCCGCGCCGCCGTGTCTTGGCGTGCCGCTCCGACGGCCTCTTGCGTGACGGGGAGTGCGGCGGCCGTATGGCGGACCGGCTGGTGCGACACGACGCTGCGGATCGCCGGTTTTGCGACCGGCCGGTCAAGATGCCCGCTGGCCTGGGTTGCGTTGGCCGGTGGTCCGGGGGCCGTGGCGGTGGACTGTGACGGGGCCGGCGACGGCGCGGACGCGCCCCCGAAGCCGAGCGCCGCGGCCTTGCGGGCGACCGGCACGGCCGACCGGGCGCGGATCAACGCTTCGCTGGGCGGCAACTGTCCCTTCTCTGCGGTCGCGGCGCTGGCGGGCTTGGCGGTTGCGCCGCGATCCGTTAGGAATGTAGCGAGCGCCGGGTTCGGGACCGTTGCCCGGGCCGGGTCGACCGGCGCGGACTCAACGGCTTGTCGCGCGGTGGTATCCGCCGCTGCCGGTGTGGTTGCAGCCGCCGCCCGGGCCACCGGGGATGGGGCGGTCTGGGCCGCCGCCACCGCCGTGCCCTCGCCGCCACCGGGCTTGTCCCCGGTGATCAAGGCCAACGCCTTGTCGCCGATATCCGAGCCAGTGGTTTCATCGACGATCGCGTTGACCAGCGCGGCGGCGAAGCCGATCACGCCGCCGAACAGCGCGCCGCCCATGACGCGCGGGCCGGGCGCGAGCGTATCGCCGGAAATCGATCGGTACAGCGTGCCGACGATGGGGATGTGGTGCAGCGGGTTGACGATATCGAGCAGGTCGTCGAAGCCCAACCCGTCCTCGCCGAAGACCGGGGCGGTTTCCTCGACATGCCAGATTTCGCCTTCGGAGACGGCGTCGCCGGCTTCGGCGTACAGGCTCAATTCGGCCACGCGCTCTTCCAGCGTCGGCGGCGCGAGCGCGGCCGGCGTCTTTGCCGGAACGGGGGCTTTGGCCGGCGCCGGCACGTGGCCGGGAACCGGGGCGATGGGCGCACCGATGGTCACGGGTGCCGTGTCTCCTTCTCTCTCGCTAGGAGACTGTGCAATCCGGATGCCAGCCGGAACCCATGGTTCCGGCGGGGAGTATGGCTGAAACCGCTTCGAAAAGGGCAGAAATTACCGGTTGCCGGCCGGATGCTGCCTAGCGTGCCGGGGCTTGGCTGCGCCGCCGCAGCAGCCAGACGGTATCGATTGCGAAGGACGTTACGGTCGCCAGCAACGCCGCGCCGGCCAACCCGGCCGCGAGGCCCCCGTCGATTACGGGCATCAACGCGACACAAAGGGCGCCGCCTTGGAAAGCGCAAACCGCCCGCCGCCGATTGCTCCGCGGCAACGGGGCCTGCATCGCCGGAGACAGGGCGCCGGCGAGGATGAAGAGATAGCGCAACGCGCCGATCAGCATGATCCAAGCCCCGACTTTGCTGGTCTGCCACAGCACGGCGGCGACGACGAGCGCGAACACCGCGTCGACTTCCATATCGAACCGGGCGCCGAACCGCGTGCAACGGCCGCCGCGCCGGGCCGCCCAGCCGTCGACGCCGTCGAGCAGGAAGGCGGCGGTTGCCAGGCCCGCGGCGATCCACCAGGCGGTTGCGCCATAGGTCACGCTGTCGATCGCGAACCCGGCGACGATCATGATCATGCCGGCCCGTCCCAGGGTGATGACGTTGGCGGCGCCGAAGGGGGCCGCGATGCCGCTGTAGACGAGGCCGCCCAGCATGATCGTGGCGACGATCGCATAACCGCTGGCCGCGATCGCAAGGCTGGCCGCCGACGCATAGAGCGACACGCCGAGCGCGACGACCGCCGCGCCGACCGTGGCGGCGGTGACCGCGCCCCCGAGCAGGGCGGATCGCCGGGCGGATGGATATGTCGTGAGTCGAGTCATATATGTCTAACCTGGGCGCTTTGGGTCGCTGAATCCAGGGGCGGCGTTCACGCTTTCGTTTCGCCGTCTTGCCAATCAACCGCTGACACCGCATCGTGTGACGCAATGACTTCGATGGAACAGCCGCGAGCGGCGCGCCGCTCTCATGACGCGCCGGCTTGGGATGCCCTGCGGGCGATGGCGCGGTTGTCGCCCGATGCGGTGCGCGAGCGCGGGTTGTTTAACGGGCGCGGGCCGGCCGCCGCGGCCGTGCGCGACGATGGCGCGGCCCGCGACGCCGACGGCTGCACCGATCTGCTGGACCTCTACGCTCCATTGCTGGCGATCGGCCCCGATTGCATCGTGGCGCATCTGGGACAGAGCCTGGATGGCCGGATCGCGACGGCGTCGGGCGCGTCGCATTACGTCACCGGGCCGGAAGACATCCTGCACAATCACCGCATGCGCGCCTTGTTCGACGCGGTCATCGTCGGCGCGGGCACGGTGCGCCACGACGATCCGCAATTGACCGTGCGCTTGTGCAGCGGGGACGAGCCGGTGCGCGTGGTGATCGATACCGACCGTCGGCTCGATACGAATTTCGGCGTCTTCCGCGACGGCGCGGCGGAAACTCTGTTACTGACCGCGACGGACAAAGTGGGCGACGGCGACCGGCATGGCGACGCCGAGGTGATCGGCATCGAACGCTGGGGCAAGGGCCTGTGTCCGGCGGCGATCCGCGAGACGCTGACCGGCCGGGGGATGCACCGGCTGTTCATCGAGGGCGGCGGCGTCACCGTGTCGCGCTTTCTGGAGGCGGGCTGTCTCGACCGGCTGCAGATCACCGTTGCGCCGCTGATCATCGGCTCGGGACGGCCCGGCATCGTCCTGCCGCAGGTGGAGACCCTGACCGATGTGCTGCGCCCGGCGGTGCGGCGGTTCCGCTTCGGCGCGGATGTCATGATCGAGTGCCTGTTGGATGCGTAACGTGCCGGCGCGCGCCTTCTGGGTCGTCCGGCCGGGCGAAGGCGAGATCCGCGGCGAAACAATCGAAAATCCGGGCCCCGGTGACGCCCGCGTAACCGCCGTGGCCAGCGGCATCAGCCGGGGCACCGAAAGTCTGGTCTTCCGCGGCGCGGTGCCCGACGATCAAGTCGACATCATGCGGTGCCCTTTTCAGGCAGGCGATTTTCCCGCCCCGGTGAAATACGGATACGCGGTGGTCGGCCGCACCGATGCGGGCGACCGGGTGTTCTGTCTGCACCCGCATCAGGACCGTTTCTGCGTGCCGGCGGCGGCGCTGGCACCGGTGCCCGACGCCGTGCCGGACCGCCGCGCGGTGCTGGCCGCCAACATGGAAACCGCGATCAACGCGCTCTGGGACGCCGGGCCACGCCTCGGCGACCGCATCGCCGTGGTCGGCGGCGGCACGGTCGGCTGCCTTGCCGCGGCGCTGGCCGCGCGGCATCCGGCGACGGCGGTGCAACTCGTGGATATCGATCCGGCGCGGGCCGACACCGCTGCCGCATTGGGCGTGGATTTCGCCTTGCCCGGCGATGCCCGCGCCGATGCGGACCTGGTGATCCACGCCAGCGGCTCGGCGGATGGTCTCGCGACGTCTCTAAGACTCGCGGGGTTCGAGGCGACGGTGCTGGAAATCAGTTGGTACGGGGCGGGTAGCGTGCCGGTCCCGCTCGGCGGCAATTTCCACAGCGGCCGCCTGATTCTCAAATCGTCGCAGGTCGGCTCCGTCGCGGCCGCCCGGCGCAGCCGCCGCAGCCATCGCGACCGGCTCGTGCTGGCGTTGGAGTTGCTGGGCGACCCGGCGTTCGATGTGCTGTTGACCGGGGAAAGCCGTTTCGAGGACCTGCCCGCGACGATGGCGCGGCTTGCCGCCGAGCCGAGCGGCGCGTTATGCCATGTGGTGACTTACGACAGCGAGGAATAGGACATGTTCAGCGTCACCGTTTCCGACAGCATCATGATCGCGCACAGCCTGAAGGGCGAGGTGTTCGGTCCCGCGCAGCGGATGCACGGCGCAACCTATGTGGTGGAGGTGGAACTCCGCCGGCCGGGATTGGACCGCGACAATATCGTCGCCGACATCGGCCGCGCCAGCGCCCTGTTGGCCGAGGTGCTGGAGCCGCTCTCCTACCGCAACCTCGACGACCTGCCGCAATACGCCGGGCAGGTGACGACCACCGAGTTTCTCGCCCGCGACATCTTCGAACGGTTCCGCCATGGCGTGGTCCAGGGCCGGCTCGGCGGCGACACCGCGACCGAGGTGAAGCGGATCGCCGTTACCCTGCGGGAAACGCCGAATGCCTGGGCAAGTTACGCCGGCACCGTGCACGAAGACCGGGGTGATGACTCCGAGTGAGGCGGGCAGGCCCGCCGTCGGGCCGGTCCTGCATTTCATCCATCCCGGCGCGATCGACACGCCGACCGGCGGCTCCCTCTATGACAAGCGCGTGATCGACGGATTGCGCCGCATCGGCTGGCGTGTCGACCTGCACGAACTGCCGGGGCGGTTCCCCGACACCGACGCGGTAGCATGCGGCGCGGCGGCGGCGGTGCTCGCCGCGTTGCCGGATGGCGCCCGCGTCGTCGTGGATGGCCTCGCGCTTCCGGCGTTCGAACAGGCCCTGCCGGTTCATGCGGCGCGTCTGACGCCAATGGCGCTGGTGCATCACCCGGTCAGCGACGAGACGGGGTTGTCGCCGGAAACGCAGCAAGCGTTGCGCGCCACGGAAACCGCCTTGTTCGAAACGTTGCGGCGTATCGTCGTGCCGAGCCCGGCGATGGCGCGGCGGCTCGCGGATTTCGACGTGCCCGCCGAGCGCATCGCGGTGGTCGAGCCCGGGACCGACCCAGCGCCGTGCGCCACGGGATCGGACGGCCCGACGGTGCAGTTGCTGTGCGTCGCCGCGCTGACGCCCCGGAAAGGACATCTTGGGCTGATCGCCGCCTTGGCCGATTGCGCCGATCTGGATTGGCATCTGACCTGCGCCGGGCCGGCGGACCGCGACCCGGACACGCCGGCGGCGGTCGCGCGGGCGCTTGATGAGACCGGTCTGGCCGCCCGGGTGACGCTGGCCGGGGAGGTGCGCGGCGTGGCGTTGGACTCGTTGTATGCGGCGGCGGACCTGTTTGTCCTCGCATCCTTCTACGAAGGGTATGGCATGGCGTTCGCCGAGGCGATGGCGCGCGGCCTGCCGGTGATCGCCAGCGGCGGCGGCGCAGTCGCGGATACAGTGCCCGCAGCGGCGGGGATGATCGTGCCGGCCGGCGATCATGCCGCGCTGGTCGCCGCCTTGCGCGCCCTGATCGCGGACCCCGGCCTGCGCGCCGCCAAAGCTTCGGGCGCCTACGCGGCTGGGCGGGCGCTGCCGGATTGGCCGACGGCGGCCGCGCGTTTCGCCGCGGCGGTGAGCGCGCCGTGACCGAGACATTCGCCGAGACGTGGCTGCGCCTGCGCGAGCCTTACGATCACGCGGCCCGTTCGGCTGCCCTGGCGCATCGTTTCCTGACGGTCCTGCCCGCCGCCCCGCGCGTGTTGGACCTGGCGGCGGGTGCGGGATCGAATGCCCGATATCTCATGTCGATGGGCCAGGGCCGCGCCGACTGGGTGCTGGCGGACGCGGACCGTGCCTTGCTCGCCGCCGCCGATTTGCGCACCGCGCGGATGGAGCGGCGGGCCCTCGACCTTGCCCGGCCCGCTTGGCCGCGCACGCTCGCGCGCGTCGATGGCGTTACCGCGGCGGCTTTCGCCGATCTGGTGTCGGCGGCGTGGTTGGCGCGGTTTGCGCGGGCGGTTGCGCGCCGCCGGCTGCCGGTCCTGGTCGCGCTGTCGGTCGACGGGCGCGTCGCCTGGACGCCGCAAGACCCCGACGACGCGCTGGTGCTGCGGCTGTTCCGACGCGATCAGGCGCGCGACAAGGGGTTCGGGCCGGCGCTCGGCGCCGCCGCGCCGTGGCGGCTGGCCGCCGACCTGCGCGCGCGGGGCTATCAGGTTCACATGCGCCGTAGCGATTGGCGGATCGGGTCGAAGGACCGCGTGATGCTCGGCCGCATGATCGACGGCTTTGCGGCGGCGGCGGCCGATGCCGCGCTGTTCGAAAGCCGGGACGCGGTCGCCGGCTGGTCCGACCGCCGCCGGGCCCAGGCGGCCGCCGGGCAACTCCGTCTCGTTATCGGGCATCGCGACTGTTTGGCGCTGCCGCCGTCGGGTTCCCCCGCGAGTCGTTCACCGCCCCTCAATTCGCCGTGAACGCGGGACCGCCAGATTCCAAGTAAGTCTATAGAATCAAAATCAAAAAGCGATTCCACGCAATGTGACCGTGGAAATCCTGGAAGGCCGCGACACTTGCGTTATTCCAGCGTTGCGACCAGATTGAGACCAGTTAAACCCATACCTGGGTATGTGATTTCTAGATCGGAAAGCCCCCATGACTGGCAAGAAAATTTTACTCGTCGACGACGATGAAGTGCTCCGCTCCTCCCTTGAAGAGCAGTTGCAGCTGCACGAGGAATTCACGACGGCGGCCTGCGGCACCGCGGGCGAAGGGATCGAGCAGGCGAAGCAGGAATATTATGACGCGATCCTGCTCGACGTGGGGCTGCCCGACATGGACGGCCGCGAGGCCTGCCGGTTGATGCGGCGGGGCGGCGTCAAATCGCCGATCATCATGCTGACCGCGGCGGATACCGATGCGGACACGATCCTCGGCCTCGACGCGGGCGCGAACGACTACATCTCCAAGCCGTTCCGGCTCGGCGTACTGTTGGCGCGGCTGCGCGCGCAGCTTCGCCAGCATGAGCAGAGCGAGGACGCGGTCTTCACCATCGGACCCTACACCTTCATGCCGAGTTCGAAGATTCTCGTCGACGAAGAGACGAGCAAGAAGGTGCGGTTGACCGAGAAGGAAACCGCCATCCTGAAATATCTCTATCGGTCCGGCGACAAGGTGGTCGGCCGCGACACGCTGTTGGGCGAGGTCTGGGGATACAACGCGGGCGTCACGACGCATACGCTGGAAACCCATGTCTACCGGCTGCGTCAGAAGATCGAACGCGACCCGTCGAACGCGGAAATCCTGGTGACCGAACCCGGCGGTTACCGCCTGGTTCCGTGATTACTCCCTGACTAGTCGGTGATTTGCCCTAACCGCCGATGCAGGATCAGCGCGCCGGCGGCCAGCGCCAGCGTGATCCCGCTGAGCGTGGGCGGCAGCGTTGCCCATCCGCCCAGATACTGCACCAGCCATCCGGTGACGACCGGCCCCAACAACACGCCCAGGTTCCGGCCCGTCATCAGCACCGCGAACGGTTTCGCGGTCGCGCGGTCGACGCCGAAGATCGTGCCCGGCATCGCGAACAGGCAGGTCGGCGTCAGTCCGGCGGCCGCCGCGTAGACGCCGAAAGCCGCGATCCCCGCCGCGACCGGGCCGAGCACCGGCAGCAGCAGCCACACCCCGCCTTGCACCGCCGCCGCCGCCGCCAGCAGCAACGATACCGGCACGCCCGCGCGCAGGATCGGGGCGGCCAGCAGGTTGAACAGGATGACCAGCGCCGTCGGGATCATGAACAGCGCGGCGGCGCCGGAGACCGAGACGCCGCGCGCCTCGACCAGATAGGCCGGCAGCCAGGTGACATAGGCGAAGAACTGCACCGACCACAGCGTGAACAGGAAGGCCGCCAGCGTCATGCTGCGCCAATGCGCCGGCGTTGCGGATAACAACGCCGGCCGCGCGGTCGACGCGTCGGCATGCGGCCGGCCCAGATCGATGCCGCCCTGCTGGTGCAGCCGCCGGGTCCAGACGGCCAGCGCGGCGGCGGCGACAATCCCGACGATCCACAGCACCCGCCAGTTGCCGCCTGCGTCATCGAGCCCGACGCCCGCGGCCACGAGGCTGGCGATCAGTCCGCCGACGGGAATCCACGCCGCGACGATCCCGGACGCGATGGCCAATCCGCCCGGGCCGGCATTCGCGGTGCAGATCGACGGCCCGGCGATCGCCAGGATCGCGAAGGCGACGCCTTCGACCGCGCGGGCGGCCAGGAACACCCAGCCGTTTTCCGGCCAGATCATCATCACCATCGCGGCGACGACGAACATCGCGAAGGCGGCGTAGAGAAAGACCAGCGCGCCATGGCGTTGGATCAGCCCGCCGAGACGCAGCGAGAGCAACAGCCCGCTCAACGCGTAGACGGACATGAACGCGCCGCCGAGAATCCGTTCGAACCCGTAGGCGTCGATCAGCACCGGCAAGGCGGGCGGCAGTTTGAGCTGCTGGTACGCCGCCAAGGCCATGATCCCGAAGCCGAATCCGATGCCTGTCCAGTTGATTGCGCGCTGTGCCATGCATTAACGGAAGATTGATGAAAGACCGGTGACAATAGCCCGGCGGACGGTTTACACCCAGCGGCCAATTTCGCAGACTGCGCCAAGGGTGGGGCGTTGGCGATAGACGACGATGAGGCGACATGTCGAATCCGGGGGATTTCTTCGTCCGATTCTGGGGCGTGCGCGGCAGTATCGCCTGCCCGGGACCGGACACCGTCCGCTACGGCGGCAACACCTCCTGCCTTGAAGTTCGCTGCGGCGACCATCTGTTCATCTTCGACGCCGGCACCGGGATCCGCCTGCTCGGCCAGTCGCTGATGGATCATTCGTCGAAGGGCCGGGGCGACGTCGACGCGCATCTTTACCTGACGCATACGCATTTCGACCATATCTGCGGCCTGCCGTTCTTCGCGCCGCTCTTTATTCCCGGCAACCACTTTCGCCTGGCCGCCGGGCATTTGAAGCCCGAGGCCGACCTGAAACAGGTGCTGGTCGAGATGATGATGGCGCCCTTGTTTCCGATTCCGCCGTCGGTCTTTCAGGCGCAGGTCAGCTACACCGATTTCACCGCGGGCGAGACGCAATCGCCCGCCGATGGCGTCGTGATCCGCACCGCGCCGCTCAACCATCCGAACCGCGCGACGGGCTATCGCATCGAATTTGGGGGGCGGTCGATCTGCTACATCACCGACACCGAGCATGTCATCGACGCGCCGGACCGGAATATCCTGGGGCTGATCCAGGGCGCGGACCTGGTGATCTACGATTCCACCTATACCGACGACGAATATCCGACCTATGCGGGGTTCGGGCATTCCACCTGGCAGGAAGGCGTGCGGCTGGCCGATGCCGCCGGCGCGAAGACGCTGGTCATCTTCCATCACGAGCCGAGCCACGACGACGACCGGATGGACGCGATCGCGGCCGAGGCGTCGGCGATGCGCCCCGGCACCGTGGTCGCGCGCGAAGGCATGGTGCTGACCCCGTGATCGACCGCTTGGCGGCGCGCGAGTCCCATTTCGCCGACCGGCTGCGTGCCCTGGACCGGTATCGCGACGATCTGCTCGCCATCGGCCCCGATACGCCGCCCGCCCCGCGCTGGAACCAGGACTGGTTCCCTCGGCTCGATGCTGCGATGGCCTATGCCCAGGTCCGGGACCGGCGGCCCCGCCGCATCGTCGAGGTCGGTTGCGGTCATTCCACGCGCTTCTTCTGTCGCGCCGTCGCGGACGGCGGGTTTGCGGCCACGGTCACGGCGATCGACCCGGATCCGCGCGCGGCCCTCGCTGGACTGCCGAACCTGCAACGCATCGAGCGACCGGTGCAGGCGGTGGGGCTTGCCCCGTTCGCGGCGCTCGCGGCGGGCGATATCCTGAGTGTCGACTCCAGCCATAAGGCTGCGCCTGGCGGCGACTTGGACTTTCTGATGACCCAGGTTTTGCCGGCGCTGCCGTCCGGCGCGCTGGTCCATTTCCACGACATGTTTCTGCCTGACGGCTATCCGGATTCATGGGCGTGGCGCGGCTATGACGAGCAGGCGGCGGTGGCGGCGATGATCGCCGGCGGCGGATGGACCATCGACTTCGCATCGCATTACGCGGTCTCGCGGATGGCGCCGGCGGTCGCCGGCAGCGTCGCGGGCGCGCTGCCGCTGGTCGACGGCGCGATCGAGTCCGGTTTATGGCTCGAACACGATTAGGCGGGCGCGGTCACGATGGCGCGGGGAGCGGTCGCCAAACGGCGGCATTCGGCATAGTCTTCTCCCCACGCCGCGCGACGGCAGCGGAAGAGGACGGCGCATGATGCCCTCGAGCCTGTGGCAGCGATTTCTGACGTTTCTGATCGGCGAACGCGGCGGTGCGGTGCCCGATCGTGTACGCCAGGCCATACGCGAACAGCAGGCAAGCAGCGAAAAGCTGATCGCCTGGGTGCAGCTTTTCGTGGTCGGCACTTTCTCCGTGCTGTACGCGTTATCGCCCAAGACGTCGGCGGTCAATCCGTGGCTCTCGCCGGTGGCTCTGGCGCTGCTGTTCTACTTCTTGTTCACGCTACTACGATTGCGGTTGGCGTATCGCGGTCGGATTCGCGGCTGGCTCGTGGGCCTTTCGGTGGTCTTCGACATCGCCTTGCTGATGACCCTGATCTGGAGCTTCCATCTGCAATACGGCCAGCCCGCGTCCTTCTCCCTGAAGGCGCCGACGCTGCTGTACGTGTTCATCTTCATCGCGCTGCGGGCGCTGCGGTTCGAGCCGCGCTACGTGGTGATGTCCGGGTTGAGCGCGGCGGCGGGCTGGGTCCTGTTGGTGCTCTACACCGTGACCGACAGCTATCCCGACACGATGATCACGCGCAACTACGTCACCTACCTCACGTCCAACTCGGTGTTGATCGGGGCGGAATTCGACAAGATCATCTCGATCCTGATGGTCACCGGGATCATCGCCGTGGTGCTGATGCGCGCGCAGCGTCTGCTCGAACGGTCGGTCGCCGAGGAAGAAGCCGCCCGCGACTTGTCGCGTTTCTTCTCGCCCGAGATCGTGCGCCAAATCACCCAATCGGAACAACGCATCCGCGCCGGCGAGGGCGAGGCGCGCAGCGCGGCGATCCTGTCGGTCGACATTCGCGGCTTCACGGCGCTGTCGACCCGGCTCGACCCGTCGGCGCTGATCAGACTGCTGACCGATTACGAGGCGCGCATGGTCGCCGCGATCGAGGCGAACGGCGGCACCGTCGACAAGTTCCTCGGCGACGGCGTGCTGGCGTCCTTCGGCGCGGCGGTGACCAGCGGGACCTATGCGGCCGACGCGGTGCGCGCGGCCGACGACGTGATCGCCGCTGCCGATGCCTGGGCCGCCGAGCGGCAAGCGGCGGGCGAGGAGCCGATCCGCATCGGCGTCGCGGTGGCGAGCGGCCGCATCATCTTCGGCGCGGTCGGCGCGGAATCGCGCCTCGAATACACCTGCATCGGCGACCCGGTGAACCTCTCGGCCAAGCTGGAAAAACACAACAGCGCCTCCGGCACCCGGGCGCTGGTCGACGCCGAGACCTATGCGCTGGCGTTGGACCAGGGCTATGTGCCGTTGCTGACCCATGACCGGCGGGACGCGGCGACTGTCGCCGGGGTCGATGCGCCGTTGGATGTGGTGGTGTTGGCGCGGTGAGGTTTTCCAAACGCAAAGGTATCGTCGCGGCCGATCTCGGCCGCTCGGGATTTGCTTTAGTTATATGGATCCGCCGCATCCCTGAGCCCGTCGCCCAGGAATTGGAAGGCGAGCACGACCAGGATCACCGGCACGACCGGCAGCATCAGCCAGGGGTAGAGCGCCACCACGTTGATGTTCTGCGCCTCGTTCAGCAGCACGCCCCAGCTCGTGATCGGCGGGCGCAGGCCCAATCCCAAAAAGCTCAGCGCCGTTTCCGCCAGGATCATGCTGGGGATCGATAGCGTCGCCGACGCGATCAGGTGGCTGCTGAAGCTCGGCAGCAGGTGGCGGGTGATGATGCGGCGCGGCTTCGCGCCCATCAACTGGGCGGCGAGGCAGAAATCCTCCTCGCGTAGGGCCAGCAGTTTCGAGCGCACCGCGCGGGCCAGCCCCGGCCAGTCGAGCAGGCCGAGGATCACCGTGATCCCGATATAGACCGCCACTGGCCCCCAGGTCACCGGCATGATCGCCGACAGCGCCATCCACAGCGGCAGCTCGGGGAAGGACCGGATGATCTCGATCATGCGTTGCACGCAGCCGTCGACCCAGCCGCCGAAATAGCCGGCCAGCCCGCCGAACAGCATGCCGAGCAGCAGGCTGATGGTGATGCCGAGCAGCCCGACGGTCAGGGAAATCCGCGCGCCGTAGATGATGCGCGACAGCATGTCCCGCCCCAGCCGGTCGGTGCCGAGCAGGAACATCTGCCCGCCCGGCGCGGGGCAGACGAGATGGAAGTCGCCCTCGAACAGGGTCCAGAAGGAATAGGTCGCCCCCGGATAGTCGCCCTCGGTGCAGAAGAAACGCAGCGGCTGCACCTGGGTTTTGTCCTCAGCATAGACCCAGCGCATGTTATCCAGGTCGAGATTGACCGTCATGCCGTAGACGAAGGGCCCCACGAAATCGCCGTCGTGGAACAGATGGACCGGTTGCGGTGGCGCGAAGAGGTAGTCCGTATGACGCGCATGCAGGTCGTAGGGCGCGATCACCTCGGCGATCAGCGTCGAGAGATACAACAGCAGCAGGAAGGCGCCGGAGATCACGGCAAGCTTATGCCGGCGGAACTTCCACCAGATCAGCGTCCATTGCGAGGCGAGGAAGACCCGCTCCTGCGCCGGGGTCAGGGTCTCCGCCATGCCCGGCCGGTAGGGCGCGGGGTTGACGTAATGCGGCAGGCGGTCGTCGCTCATGACGCCTCCGTCCTGCCGAAACGGATGCGCGGGTCGAGCGCGGCCAGCGCCAGATCGGACAGCAGCGTGCCGATGACGGTCAGCGTCGCCAGGAACATCAGGAAGCTGCCGGCCAGATACATGTCCTGGCTCTGCAGCGCCCGCAGCAGCATCGGCCCGGTGGTCGGCAGCGACAGCACGACCGACACGATCGCCGCGCCGGAGATGATCTGCGGCAGCAGGTTGCCGATATCGGCGATGAACGGGTTGAGCGCCACCCGCAGCGGGTATTTGATCAGCGCCCGCAACGGCGGCATGCCCTTGGCGCGCGCCGTGATGACATATTGCTTGTCCAGCTCGTCGAGCAGGTTGGCGCGCAACCGGCGGATCATGCCGGCGGTGCCCGACGTGCCGATCACCAGCACCGGAATCCACAGATGTTCCAGGACCGACATCGCCTTGGCCCAGGACCACGGCTGGTCGACATACTCCGGATCCATCAGCCCGCCGATCGACGTGCCGAACCAGACATAGGCGAAATACTGCAGCACCAGCGCCAGCAGGAAATTGGGCGTCGCCAACCCGATGAAGCCGATGAAGGTCAGCCCGTAATCGCCGAAACTGTATTGCCGCACCGCCGTGTAGACGCCGATCGGAAAGGCCAGCATCCAGGTGAAGAGGATCGTCGCAAAGGACACGATGAAGGTCAGCAGCAACCGGTCGCCCACGACGTCTCGGACCGGCAGGTCATATTCGAAGGAATAACCGAAATCGCCCCGCAGCATACCGGTCACCCACAGCAGGTATTGCTGATACAGCGGCCGGTCGAAGCCGTATTGCGCCTTGAGGAAGGCGATCTTGTCCGGATCGACCGTCTCGCCCCGGGTCTCCAGCTCGTTCATATAGCTGGTGAAATAATCGCCCGGCGGCAACTGGATGATCGTGAACACGATCAGGCTGATCGCCAACAGGGTTGGGACCATTATCAGAACGCGTCGGCCGATATATCCGAGCATCGCCTGCGCCTCGCGCCGTTAGCCGGTCGGGCCCGGGGTCGAATGTGGGGTTGGTTGCGGGGTGATCGGGGCGGTTGAATGGGCGGTCATCTGCGGCGATCCTCCGTCACCTGTTCCGGCGGTTCGAGCCAGAAGGTGTCGGGCTCGTAGATACCGAAATGCGCGCCCGGGTTCCAGGTGTAGAGGCCTTGTTCCGGCACGTTGCGCACGCGCTTGCCGACCACGACCGGCTGCAGCGTGCCCGCGATCAGGCCGATGGTGAACACCTGATCGGTATAAAGCGACAGCATCGCGCGCCACGCGTGCGCCTGGCCGAGGCGGGTCGTCGCATTGCGCCAGTCGCCGAGCAGGTCGAGCAGTTTCCGGGCGACCGGCATGTCCGGCGCGATGCCGGCCTGGCCGGCGGTCTCGGTATACTGGCCCCAGCTCGGCCATTGATATTGGCGCTGCCGTGTCGGCGCGAGTTCGCGCGGGCTCGATTCCGGCGTCGCCAGCCCGTTCTCCAGCCCGGAGGACAGCGCCATCACCGTCTGGCCGGCATAGATGCGGTTGCGCAGCACGTCGCGGTGCGACGGCTTGATGTGCAGCTTGATGCCGGCGCGCAGCCAACTGTCATGGACCAGTTGCAGGACATCCGATTCCTCGGTGCTTTCGCCGGCGGTTTCCACGACGATTTCGATCGACCGGCCGTCGGGCATCCGGCGGATGCCTCGGCTGTTGCGGTCGGTCAGCCCCATGTCGTCGAGCAGCGCGTTGGCCTTGTCCAGGTCGAAATCGGCCCAGGCTTTCTGATAGGCGGAATCGAACAACGGGCTGTTCGGCAGCACCGTGTTCTGGCCCTCGATCGCCTGGCCGAAATACATCACGCGGTTGATCTCGCGCCGGTGGACCGCAAGCGACAGCGCCCGGCGGAACCGCACGTCGCGCAGCAGCGCGCGCCACCCCTCGTCCTTGACGTTGAGGTTGGGGTACAGCGCCATATGCGCGCCCTTTCCGATGCGCCAGAGGTTGACGTCGAAGCCGAGGCGTTTGCCGTTCTTGCGCAGGAAGGTGAAGTTGTCGAAGCGCAGGTAGCGCGCCTGCAGGTCCGACCCGCCGGTGCCGGTCTTGGCGGGCACGATCTTCTTGTCGACCACGTCCATCACCACCCGGTCGATATAGGGCAGTTGCCGCCCGTCCGGATCGACGCGATGGAAATACGGATTGCGCTCGAAGACGAAGCGGTCCGCCGGCGGCTTGATGGTGTTGATCCACGGTTGTAGCGTCGGCAGGGCCGGATTGTCGTTCTTGTACAGGTTGTCCATGCGGTTATGCAGGGGCGCCCAACTGCGGTAGCCGCGCTTCTTCGCCTTGTCGCGCAGGGCGGCGATGTCGGAATACGCCGCGTGGAACTGCTTCAGGTAATGCGCCGGGCGATAGATGAAGGGCGGCCGCGCCTTGGCGAGCGACGGCAGGAAGGCCGGGTTCGGCTTGTGCCAGCTATACCGCACCGTATGCGGGTCGATGACCTCGAAAATCGGCAGTTCGCCTTCGACCCGCAGCATGTCCGGCGGGCCGGTCGGCGTCAGTTCCGGACTATTGGCGACGTCTTCCCAGTAATAGCGGAAATCCTCGGCGGTGAACGGCGCGCCGTCCGACCAGCGATGGCCGGGACGCAGGTGCAGCGTGAAGATTCGGCCCTTCTCGATCTCGACCTTGCGCAGGATGTCGGGCACCAGGTCGAGGCGATGGTCGTAGCGCAACAGTCGCGCGTAGCCGTAGACCACCATGAGCCGTACGTCCTTCGGTCGCGCCATCAGGATATTGAGCGTGCCGCCATGCCGCCCCACGACTTGGTTCTTTCGGACGAACGGGGCCACCGACGGGATCTCCGGCAACCGTTCGGCAAGCCGCGGCAGCGTCCCTTTATCGACGGCCTCGGCGAGGACCGGCGACTCCGAGTAGGTCATCCCGGCGGCGGCGGGGCGCGAGACACACGCGGCCGTGCACAGCGCAATACAAAGGGCAAGGCGGGCCAGCCGGGTCATAGGCCGGTCTCCTCAAGCGCGACGTCGGCGTTGGCGCGGATGAAATGGCCGTCCCCGAGGTCGAGCATGTCCTGCGGCCGGCCGTGTTCCGCGCGATACGCGTCGGGCCAGGCCGTCGGGTCGGCCTGCCGCCCGGCGGAGAGGGCGTCGAAGTCGAGCCGCTTTTCCAGGTCGGTGTCCGGTACGGCGGCCAGCAGGCTTTGGGTATAAGGATGCATCGGGCGGCGGAACAGCTCTGCGCGCGGCGCGATCTCGACGATCCGGCCCTGGCACATCACCGCGATCCGGTCGGCGATATAGTCGACCACCGCCAGATTGTGCGACACGAACAGATAGGTCAGCCCGAGGTCGGCCTGCAGGTCGCGCAGCAGGTTCAGGATCTGCGCTTGGATGCCCACATCGAGCGCTGAGACCGGCTCGTCGCAGATCAGCAACGCCGGTTTCAACGTGAGCGCCCGGGCGATGCCGATCCGCTGCCGCTGGCCGCCGGAAAAACTATGCGGATAGCGGTTGAGGAAGCGCTCGTCGAGCCCGACCAACCGCATGCAGTCGCGCGCCGCGGCGACCCGGTCCGCACGGTTGCCGATGCCCTGGATGGCGAGCGGTTCGGCGATGATGTCGAGCACCGTCATGCGCGGGTCGAGCGATCCGTACGGGTCCTGGAAAATATATTGTACCTCTCGGCGATACGCGGCGAGGCCCGCGGCGTCGAGCGCCTGGATATCGATCTCCGCCTCGTCCCGATGAAACAGGATCCGGCCCGCGTCGGGTTGGAGGGCGCGCATGATGAGTTTCGCGAGCGTCGATTTGCCCGAACCGCTTTCCCCGACGAGGCCCAGGGTCTCGCCGCGCCGCACCGTCAGGGTGATCGCATCGACCGCGTTGATCCGAGGGTCGCCGGGCCGCGGGGCGAAGCCGTTTTTGCGGGTCGCGAAGGATTTGCTGAGGCCGTCGACCGTGAGGATTGGCTCGGCGGCGGCCGGCTTTGTTTCGGTCGGGTCGGGTCGGGGCGGCGGGGCGGCCCGGGCCGGCGTGTGCGCGGCGCTGTCATGGATCGGCTTGAGACGGGCGTTGCGGTCCAGCCCGATCCGCGGCACCGCGTCGAACAGGGCCTTGAGATAGGGATGCTGCGCGTTGCCGAAGATGTCCTCGCGCATGCCGGCCTCGACCACCTCGCCGTCATACATCACGACGATCTCCTCGGCCAGGTTGGCGACCACGCCCAGGTCGTGGGTGATGATCAGCACGGCCATGCCGAATTCCCGCTGCAGGTCGCGGATCAGCTTGAGGATCTGCGCCTGGATCGTGACATCCAGGGCGGTGGTGGGCTCGTCCGCGATCAGCAGCGCCGGCCGGCAGATCAAGGCCATCGCGATCATCGCGCGCTGGCGCAGCCCGCCGGACAGTTCGAACGGATAGGCGTCATAGGCGCTGGCGGGATTGCGGAACCCGACCCGGTGCAGCAGGTCCTGCGTCCGCGGGCGGCACTCGTCGCCCGGGCAGCCCTTGTGGAATTTCAAGGCCTCGCCGATCTGGTCGCCGATCGTGTGCAGCGGCGACAGCGACGTCATCGGTTCCTGAAAGATCATCGACATGCGCGCGCCGCGCAACGCCCGCATGTCCGGGCCGTTGGGGCGCAGTTTGGCGAGGTCGACGACGGCTCCCGACGCCCCGTTCCCGCCGCCGAGCCGGTCGGCGAACAGGATTTCGCCGTCGTCGATGTGAGCCTGGCGCGGCAGCAGTCCCATGATCGCGTGGGCGGTCATCGATTTGCCCGAACCGGATTCGCCGACCAGGGCGACGGTGGAACCGGGACGGATTCTGAAATTGACGCATTTAACCGCCGGAATCTCGCATTCCGGCAAGGTGATGGAGACGCGCAGATTGCGAACCTGCAGCAAATCGTCCATCAACGCACCCCGCCTGGGTGATTTCGCCCATCGTCTCGGCCGGGGCCGTCGTCCGACTCGTCGGCTTTGCCGTAGTAGGCGTTGAAATTTTGCTGCGACGTTTCGTCAAGCTCAAGGTGGCGCCGTTCGATCACGCTGGCGACCGCATCGAGGATCTTGTCGAAGCCGCTGATTTCCGAATCGATGCGGAGCTTGTCCGTCGGACTCGTGAGCTTGAGTTCCATCCAGCCGGTGTCGAGGCTGCGCCGGTTCTTGTCGCGTGCGGTCGAGTAATAGCGCAAGCGCACGTCCGACAGGTCGTCCCATCCGAAGAACTTCTTGCGGGGACCGTGGTTCATGATTCCGTCCTCGCGGATTTCCAGGGCGCTCATATGCTGGTTGACCGTGCGCAATCCGTAAAAGAAGAACAGCGCGGCGATCGTGCCGAGCAGAAGGGTGAAGAAGGCGCCTGGCGCGCCCATGGTCAGCGGCACGAGGGCGATGAGGAGCCCGGCGGCGGCCCGGCAATAGTCCCACATCAGGCTGCGGGCGGGATAGCGGTGATAGATCATGTTTCGAGAGGCCGCCTCTTCGGCGGTTCCGTGATGTTGGTCGCGACGGTTTCGTGTCGTTCGGTCCGAAAATCGCTGATTTTCCGGCCTGCCGCGGCGGGATTGCCGATTCCCCTGCGCCGATTGTTGCGATCTTTGGTTAACAAACTGCTAGGGATTACCGATGGTCGCCCCGTACGCCGGGTAAGTCCCGGTCTGATCGGATCGCTGCCGGCGCGGGCGCGCGCCGGCAGCGGGACGCTCGCGATGATCGTCATGGCTGCGGACTATATTGTGGGTGAACGCATTCGCAAAGCGGCATCTTAATCCCTCATCGGCCTATGCGGCGGCGGCCGCGATCAATTCTGCGCTATTATGCGCGCCGTTCAGGTCGATTCCCATGGGTTGGGCGCGTGGGCCGGCCGCGGCGCGGTCGATGGCGGCGGCCAGGGCCGCGGGCGTCAGCCCGTCCTCCTCGACCAGCGTCAGAATACCCCGATCCGCGAGCAGGCGGGCGCGGCGTCGCTGTTCCGATTGGCCATGCGCACTGAACGGCACGACGACGCTGCGCGCGCCCGCGGTCAGGATATCCATGACCGTATTGTAGCCGCCCTGGCTGACCGAAACAGCGGCGCGGGCGAGCAGGGCCTGGAAATCGGGCCGAACCGGCTCGACGGTGATCGTGTTGTCGTCGGCCAAGGCGGCAGCGTCCCGTTGCGGCATGTTGGGGCCGATCAGGAACCGCCAGGAGGCATCGGCGAGGCCGCTGTGCGCGCGCGCCGCCCGCGCCATGCGCATCAGGGGGCCGCCGGTGCCGCCGCCGCCCGCCGATACGATGACCTCGCCCGCGCCGGGCCCGTTCCGGGGGATGTCGGGCGCGTCCGCCACATAGCCGGTGTAGCGGAGCTTGCCGGCGATGCGCGGCGCGGGCGCGAAGGTTTCGTCGAGCCGCACGAAAGCGGGATCGCCATGCACCAGGATCGTGTCGAAATACGTCTCGACCACATCGACGATCGCGTCGAGCCGCGTCCGCTTCGTCTTGGGCACCAACACGTCCCGCAGCGAGCACAGAATCCTTGCCTGCCCCTGGGCTTCCCGCAGCAGCGGCAGCAACTCGAACCGGAAGGGCCAGCGGCCGAACGGGAAGGTTTCGATCAGCACCAGGTCCGGCCGCGTCTCGCGGTAGGCGGCGAGCAGCGCCGCGCGCCGCCGGTCGCGCCATGTGTCGTCGATCGGGATATCGCCGTCGCCCAGCAAGGCGGTGAAGGTGGCGTCCGCGCTGCGCACCGGCGGCAGCCGCCGGACGGCCGCCCCGGCCAGGTCTTCCTCCAGCGCGTCGAAGCCGCCCGACACGTAGATCACGTCCAGCCCCCGCCGCCGCATCGCCCGTGTCAACGCCGCGGCGCGCGCCGTGTGCCCGATGCCGAGCAGATGCTGCACATAGAAGAAGACGCGGGGCGCGCTCATGGCGTGCCGCCGGTCAGCGGCAGGTCGAGGGCGTGTACGCTTGGCATGCCGTCCTCGCCGAGCCGGAAAAGCTGCACCGTGCTGTCGGCGAGCCGGCGCGGCGGCTTGTGCGTCATGTCCCAATCGATGGCAAGCGCATAGACCGCGCGGATGACGCCGCGATGGCAAACCGCGACGGTCGGCCTGTCCGCCGCGGCGCGTTCCGCGAGGAAAGGCCGCAGGCGCGCCTGGACCTCCCGCGGGCTCTCGCCGCCGGGGGCGCGGAAGTCCAACCCCTTCGCCTCCCAGGCGGTCATCAGGTCGCCGAGTTCGGCGCGCAGGTCCGGCAGCGTCCGGCCCTCCCAGACGGCCCAGTCCATTTCGACCAGCCGGTCGTCGCCGGGCACCGGCCCGCCGGACAGAATCCGTGCGGTTTCCTGGGCACGGGACAGCGGGCTCGCGACCCAGTCGAAACCCGCCAGCATATCGGGGAGCCGCCATTGCGTGACCTTGGCGCGGCCCCGGTCGCTGAGCGGGATGTCGCTGCGGCCCTGGACGAGGCCGTTCTCGTTCCATTCGGTGGGGCCGTGGCGGATCAGGGCGAGCAGCGTCATGACCGATGCCCCCAACGCTTCCGATGATCGCCGCGCGCCGCCTGCAACACCGTGTCGAGCCGGCGCGCCGCCCGGTCCAGGCCAAGCCGGCCGGTCCTTGCCCGGGTCCGGTCGGCCATCGCGGCCAAAGCCGGCGGGTCGTCGAGCAGCCGGCCGATGGCCGCGGCGAAGGCCGCGCCGTCGCCTTCCGGCGTCAGCAGGCCGGTTTCGTCCTGCTCCACCACCTGGGCTATTCCGGGCCGGAACCCGGCGACCACCGGCAGCCCGCATGCCTGCGCTTCCACCAGCGCCATGGCGTAACCTTCCTTCAGCGCCGGCCAGACGGCGATGTCGGCGGCGTGATAAAGATCGGGTATCGTGTCGTCCGCGACATGGCCGAGGAACACGACCCGCCCGGCGGCGAGCAGCAACGGTTCGATCTCGTCCCGCGCGGGGCCGTCCCCGGCGATCAGCAGCGCCCAGTTCTTCGACCGCAGCCTTCCCAGCGCCTCGGCCAACAGGCGGTAGGACTCGCGTTTCACGTCTTGCCGCATCATCGCGACCGTCGCCAGCCAGGGGATGGCCGGGTCCAGATCGTGGCGCTTCGCCAGGGCCGCGCGCAGCGCCGGTTTGGACGATCGCGCCGGCGGGGCGTCCAGGAAGGGCGGCAGCGGCGTGATGGCGCCATCGCCCCGGCGCAGCCGCGCGACGGCGGGAATATCGATCGGGTCGAAGGCGATCAGCCGGTCGGCCTTGGCGATCGCGGCGGCGGATGCGTCATGCCCCAGCGCCCAGGGTCCGCCTTCTTGCGATGGCGAAACGATCGGGTCGGCCATGACATAGGGAATCGACAAGCGCTCGGCGACGGCGGGGCCGATCCAGTCCGGGGCCTTGTGATACACGTGATAGGTGAACCAAAGGTCGGGCCGGTGGCGGCGGTGTCGCGCCAGATAGCGCCGCGTTACGCGCTCGGCGATCCGGCGGATGCGGGCCTGCCGTTGGGCATCGCCGGTGCGGTCGTAGCTGCGCAAGGGCGAGGCGAGGGACACGTCATGGCCCGCATGCCGCAACGCGTCCACCAGCAGCCCGGCCATGCGGCGGTCGCCGGACGGCACCGGATGGGTCGGCGGTTTCATCGGGGCGTAGAAGGCGATCCGCATCAGGCGGCCCGTGCGTTGGCGTTCGGTACGCCGGTCGGCTGCGGGATCGCGGCGCTGTCGCGCAGCCGCACGGCCAGGCGGTCGAGGCCGGGGCCGCTGCCGAAGCGCTCGCGCAGCCGCGCCGCGCCGGCGACGCCGAACCGGGTCCGTTCCGTTGAGTCTGCGGCAAGGCGCAGGATCGCGGCGCAGAGGGCATCCGGGTCTTCCGGCGGCACCAGCACGCCCGTCCGATCGGGCTCGATCAGTTCCGGGATCGCGGAAACCGCCGTCGCGATCACCGGCAACGCCTGGCTCTGCGCCTCCATCAGGACATTGGGCAGGCCGTCACGGTCGCCGTCCGCCGTGATGCGCGACGTCATGAGGAACAGGTCCGCCGCGCGCATCGCCTGCAGCACGTGATCCTGCGTGCGCGCGCCTTGCCAGTCGATACGGTCCGACAGGCCGAGGGTCTGCGCCTGCCGTTGCAGGTTTTCCAGGTCCGGGCCGGCGCCGATATGGGTCAGCCGCCAGTGCAGGGCGGGCGGCAAGGCGGCAAGCGCGGTCAACAGCCCGTCGAAGCCTTTCTTCCCGACCGCGCGGCCGACCGCGAGCAGCCGCACCGGATCGTCCGGCATCGTTCCGGTGCGCGGTGGGCGCGAGTCCGTGAAGAGCGGAAAGCGGTCGAGATCGAGACCGTGATACACCGTTTCGAGGGGTGCGCCGGGTGCGATGGTGCGGAGGGTGTCCGTCGCCGCCGCGCTGCACGCCACCGTCCAGGCCGCGTCGGCCAATTTGCCGGCGAGGTCCCATTGCGGCGTGGTCCAGACATCCTTGGCGTGGCCGGACAGGCTGAAGCCGATGCCCAACATCATCGCCGCATAGCGCGCGACCGACCCCGGCGTGTGCAGGAAATGCGCGTGCAGATGCGTCACCGCGCCGCCCAACTCGGCCGCCAGCACGCAGGCTTGGCCGAACCGGCGTATCCGGTTGCGGGTCGGGTCGCGGCGAAAATCGGCGGCAAGGGCGGTGCGCGCGGCGGCGTAGCCGGGCAGGCGGGCGGCGTTGCGCCAGGCGCGCAGCGTCCGGCGCGGTTCCTGATGCAGGTATTCCGGTAGGTACAGCAGCGGCGCCGCGATCTCGTCGTGGATCGGGTGGCGTGCCGGGTCGGTGGGATGGCGCAACGAGACCAGATGCAGCGGCAGGCCGCGGCGTTCGAGGCCGAGGATTTCCTGCGCGATGAAGGTTTCGGACAGGCGCGGATAGCCTTTGAGCACGATGGCGATCG
This sequence comes from Alphaproteobacteria bacterium, assembly GCA_028281325.1. Lineage (GTDB taxonomy): Bacteria > Pseudomonadota > Alphaproteobacteria > UBA8366 > UBA8366 > JAJFJD01. Next base: position 341,018 of record JANQKC010000021.1, on the reverse strand, counting down.
TCATGTCATGCTCCGCCGTCTCATTCGTTCGCCGCGCTCAGTGCGGCCCGGCCGGGCGCCATGGCGCGTTTGGCCAGCCGTTGCACATTCTCCAACCCGTCGAGCAGGCCGGGGACGACGCTCTCGGAGGGCGGCGGTTGCTGGCTGAGATGTTTCAGCGCGGTCGCCATCACCGTTGCGGCCGCCGCGTCGGCCGCGTCGAGCATGGTGGCCAGCCCTAGCGCGCGGGCCTGCTGGGCGCGGATGAACTGCTCGCGGCGGGGCCGGGTGCGCGGCACGATGAGCGCGGGTTTGTCGAAGGACAGCACCTCGCAGAAGGTATTGTATCCGCCCATGCAGACAACCCCCGCCGCCTGCGCCACCAGCGTCTCCATATAGGCGTCGAAGGTCAGGACGCTCGCGCCGATCCGCCGGGCGCGGGATTGGAATTCCTGCTGCCGGTCGGCCGCCATGAACGGCCCCAGCACGAACAGCGCCCGCAACGGCAGCGTCGCGTCGGCTTCGTAGGCGCGCAGCACCCAATCCATCAGAATCTCACCGTCGCCGCCGCCGCCCGCGGTCACCAGGATATACGGGTCGGTCATGTCGATCGGGCGGCGCGCCACGTCATGGCCGGTATTCTTCGTATCCGGCAGCGACCGGCGCAGGTAGCCGGTGAAGCTGGCCTTGCGCCGGACCGACGGCGGCAGGGCCAGGCCGTCCAGCGGATCGCAGATCTGCGGCAGGCCGTAGATCCAGATTTCGTCATACAGGTCGCGCAACGCCGGCACGGCCCGCTTCCGGCCCCATTCGCGCGCCAGCGCCGTCGGATCGTCCAGCACGTCGCGCAGGCCCAGCACCAGCGGACAGCCGCGGGCCTGCAGCACCTCCAGCGCGCCGCGCACTTCGCCGCGCAGGCCCAGCGGCTCCTTGTCGACGATGAACAGGTCCGGGTCGAAGGCCTCGGCGGTATGGCGGATGATCGCCGCGCGCATGGCGAGCGTCTGCTCGAAATCGATACCGAGCGACAGCGAGGTGTATTCGCCGTTCTTGAGCTTGATGACGCCGGGAATGCGCACGAAATCGACGCGCTCGCCGAAATCGAACCGGCCGATGATCGGCGATCCCGACAGGATCAGCACCGACATATCCGGGTCGCCCGCGACCAGCGCCTGGGCGATCGTGCGGCACCGCCGCAGATGACCGAGGCCGAAGGTGTCGTGGCTGTAGATCAGGACGCGCCTGCGCCCGCCGGGGAGTGTCATGCCGGACCTTCCTGTACCGCTCCTGCCGGACTATCGCATGGCGCGCGCTTGCCGTGGAAGTGATGATATCCCGTAAATCGTGAGTTCATTTACCCGGACAATCGCGTCGGTTAAGCTATTTTTAAGTGCGGCGGCGCATCATGGAGCATGCCCAAAAGGGGGACGGCGGGCGGTTCATGGAAAACTCCATTTTCAGATATATCCTGCGGTACAGCGGGCCGCAGCAGCTTTATCTGATCGCCGTTACGATCGCCTATTACCCGTTTCTTTTCATGTCGCTCGAATTGCCGAAGATCATCGTCAACGAGGCGATCGGCGGCGAGGGGCCGCCCTATGTCATGCCGCTGTTCGGCACCGCCTTCCACGTCAACACCACGCAGATCCACTTCCTGCTGACGCTGAGCTTCTGCTACCTGTTCCTGGTGCTGGTCAACGGCTGCTTCAAGTATCACATCAACGTGTACAAGGGGCAGTTGGGCGAACGGTTGCTGCGCCGGCTGCGCTATCAGCTCTACGCCCGCGTTCTGCGCTTTCCCCTCGCGCGGTTCCGCAAGGTGGGCCAGGGCGAAGTCATCCCGATCATCACCGCGGAGGTCGAGCCGCTGGGCGGGTTTATCGGCACCGCCTTCGTCGACGTCATGTTCTACGGCGGCCAGCTTGCGATCATCCTCGGCTTCATCCTGCTGCAGGATGTCTGGCTCGGGTTGGCGGCGATCGCCTTTTATCCGCTGCAGATTTACCTGATCCCCAAGCTGCAGCGCCGGGTCAACATGCTGGCGAAGCAGCGGATTCAGAATGTGCGCCGCTTGTCGGACCATATCGGCGAGTCGGTCTCCGGCATCGTCGAAATTCATGCCAACGACACGGCGCAGTTGGAGCTGTCGCGCTTCACCGACCGGCTCGGCCGGATCTTCCATATCCGCTACGAGATCTACCGGCGCAAGTTCTTCATCAAGTTCCTCAACAACTTCATCGATAAGCTGACGCCCTTCTTCTTCTTTTCGATCGGCGGCTATCTGGTCATTCAGGGCGACCTGACCTTGGGCGCGTTGATCGCCGTTCTCGCCGCCTACAAGGACCTCGCCGCGCCGTGGAAAGAGCTGCTGGTGTGGTATCAGCAGCGCGAGGACGTGCGCATCAAGTATGAACAGGTGATCGAACAGTTCCACCCGCCGGGCATGCTGGACGAGGCGCTGCAATCCACGGATGCCGTGGACCCCGGTCCGCTGGAGGGCGACATTGCGATCAACGTCAGCCTGTCCGACGAGGACGGCCACAAGATTCTGGACGGCGCGGCGTTCACGGTGCCGGTCGCGTCCCATGTCGCCATCGTCGGCGACCCGGCAAGCGGCAAGAGCGAGTTGGCGATGCTGTTGGCCCGGTTGTTCCCGCCCAGTTCGGGCCGGATATCGATCGGCGCGCACGATCTCGCCCGGCTGCCGGAATCGGTCACCGGCCGCCGCATCGGCTATGTCGGCGCGAACACCCATCTGCACAACGCCAGCATCGGCGAGAACCTGCTCTATGGGTTGAAACACCTGCCCGCCGCGCCCGATGCCCTGGCGGCGGATTTGGCGGATGCCGAGGCGCAAGCCGAGGCCCGCGCCGAAGCCACATGGTCGGGCAACTCGCCCTACGACTACGCGGCCGATTGGGTCGACTACGCGGCCGCCGGGGTGTCCGGGCCCGCGGAGATTCCGGCCCGGCTGATCGCGGCGTTGCGTGTCGTGAAGATGGACGAGGATGTCTATGGCATCGGCCTGCGGGGTTGCATGAACCCATCGGAAAATCCGGAAATCGCACAGAAAATTTTGCAGGCGCGGGCGACCATGCGCGACCGTACGCGCGCCGCGCCGATGGCCGCCCTGGTCGAACGGTTCGAGAAGGACCGCTACAACGGCAATGCGACGGTCGGCGAGAACCTGTTGTTCGGCGCGCCGCTGGACGACCGGTTCGACATGGACCGGCTGGCCGAACACCCCTATGTACGCCGCGTGCTCGACCGGGCGGGGCTGACCAACGACTTCGTCGCCATTGGCCTGCGCGTCGCCGAGACCATGGTCGAACTGTTCGCCGACCTGCCGTCGGATCACGAATTCTTCCAGCAATACAGCTTCATCTCCGCCGAGGAACTGCCGGATTATCGCCAGATCATCGATCAGGCGACGCGCGGCGTCCCGTTGAGCGACGAGAGCCGGCTGCGGTTGCTGTCGCTGCCGTTCATGCTGATCACCGAACGTCATCGCCTCGGCCTGATCGACCCGCCGATGCAGGAACGGATTCTGGAGGCGCGGCACGCCTTCGCCGACGGTCTGCCGCCCGAGTTGGAGGATTCGATCGCCTTCTTCGACGAGGACGACTACAACCCGGCTGCGACGATCCAGGACAACATCCTGTTCGGCAAACTGGCGCATGGCCAGGCCTATGGGGCGCGCAAGATCGGCGCGCTCGTCCGCGAGGTGGTGGAAAGCCTGGACCTGCGGGATACCGTGATCGAGATCGGCCTGCGCGCGTCGGTCGGCATCGGCGGGTCGCGGCTGTCGATCCCGCAGCGTCAGAAATTGGCGCTTGGTCGGGCCGTGCTGAAACGCCCGGATATCCTGATCGTCAACGAAGCCGCGGAAGTCTTCGATCAGCGCACCCAGGAAGAGATCCTGGAAAACATGTTGGAGGAGCGGCGCGGTCAAGGCCTGGTCTGGGTGATGAACCGGATCGTCGGCGCGGAGCATTTCGATCAGATCGTCGTGATGGACGACGGGAAGGTGGCCGAGCAAGGCAGCTTCAAATCGCTTGCCGAAAGCGGTAAGACCCTGAATTCGCTGCTCCGGGTCGCATGATGGAGGGACGAAACCGATGAGCTTGCAGGAAGAAGTCGATCTGCTGCGCCGCGTGCCGCTGTTCGCCAAGATCGAGCCGGCCAAGCTGAAACTGCTCGCCTTCACCAGCGAGCGGCTCATCTTCGCGCCCGATGACGTGGTCTTCGCGCAGGGTCAGCAGGGCGACGCCGCCTATCTGGTGCTGCGCGGCTCGGCGGAGGTGCTGGTCGACACGCCGGACGGGCCGCTGACCGTGGCGACGATCGAGGAAAACGAGATCGTCGGCGAAATCGCCATCCTCTGCAACGTGCCGCGCACCGCGACCGTGCGCGCGGCGACCGAATTGGAAACGCTGCGCATCTCCAAGGACCGGTTCTTCGGGCTGATCGAGGAATTTCCCGAAATGGCGATCGAAATAATGCGTGAACTGGCGCACCGCCTCGAAACGACCACCGGCCGGTTGCGCGAGGCGCACGCCGCGGCGGGGGACCGCCCGGCGCCGTGAGGCCCTTTGCCGGCGATCCGCGCTGATGTCCCGCCTGGATTCCGCGATTCGCAGGCTTCAGGCGCAACGCGCCTGCCTCGGCCATGCGGCGGACATCATAGAGGGGCGCGGCGGCGGGGAACGGGTCGATGGCGTGGTCCTCGAACTCGGGCTCGGCAACGGCCGGACCTACGATCATCTACGGGAAATTCTGCCGGACCGGACGATCTATGTGTTCGACCGCCAACTCGCCGCCCATCCCGATTGCCGCCCGGATGACGACCGTCTTTTTCTCGGGGAAATGGCGTCGACGCTGCCGCACGCGGCGGCCCGGTTGCCCGCGCCGGCGGCGCTGGCCCATCTGGACATCGGCAGCGGCGAGATACCGGAAACGGAACGAAATATCGCCGGGGTGGAACCGCCGCTTCTGGCGATGCTGGCGGCGGGCGGGATGGTCGTTTCGGACCAACCGTTGCCGACGCTCGCGCGATCGGCGGGAATCGACGCGGTTGGTCCGCCGCCGGAGGTTGCCGACGGGCGATACTTCCTGTATCGGCGCGCGAAACTATAGCTATCGGGGATTTAATTAAAATTCAAGCCTAAAGAACTAGGCATAGTATCTAATAAGAGGCTTCTCCCGGGCTTGCGGTTCGCGCCGCGACCGCCTGTCCGTAGGCGGACTATCGGGCTTTTGGGGGGTCGCTATGGGGTCAGGTCGAGGATGACGGGTGCGTGGTCGGAGGCTTTTTCCCAGCCGCGCGCGTCGCGCAAGACCGATGCGCCGGCGAGGCGGGATTGCAGCGGCGGCGTCACCCAGACGTGATCGAGCCGCCGGCCCTTGTCCGATGTCGACCAGTCGCGCGCCCGGTAACTCCACCAACTGTAAAGCTGTTCTGATTCCGGAATGAAATGGCGCACCGCGTCGACCCAGGCGCCGGCCGACTGGACGCCGTCGAGTTTCTCCACCTCGACCGGGGTGTGGCTGACCACCTTCAGCAGTTGCTTGTGCGACCACACATCGGTCTCCAGCGGGGCGATGTTGAGGTCGCCGACCAGGATCATCGGCGTGTCCGGGTTGCGGTTCTCGGGGAACCAGGCCGTCATCTCGTCGAGAAACTGGAGCTTATGGGCGAATTTGTCGTTCTCGGCCGGATCGGGCACGTCGCCGCCGGCCGGGACGTAGAAATTATGCAACTCGACCCCGTCCGCCAGTTCCACCGCGATGTGGCGCGCGTCGCTCTTGCCGCACCACTCGCGTTTCTCGACCCGGGCGAAGGGATCGCGCGACAGGATCGCGACGCCGTTGTAGCCCTTCATGCCGCTGAAGGCGATATGCGGATAGCCAAGGTCGCGGAGCGCGTCCGCGGGGAACAGTTCGTCCGTAACCTTGGTTTCCTGCAGGCAGATCACGTCCGGCGACGCGGTCTTCTCCAGCTGCTCGATCAGGTGCAGCCGCGCGCGGACCGAGTTGATGTTCCAGGTGACGAGGCGCATCGGGACGGTCCGGTCAGACGATCTTCAGCGTCAGGTCGGTCAGGCCATCCACATGGCCGACCAGCGTGTCGCCCTTCACGACCGCGGAAACGCCTTCCGGCGTGCCGGTCATGATGACGTCGCCGGGCAACAGGGTGATCAGCCCGGACAGGAAGGAAATCGTCTCGGGCACCGACCAGATCATCTTATCCAGGTCGGATTCCTGCCGCGTTTCGCCGTTCACGGTGAAGCGCAGCGTGCCTTTCTCCACATGCCCGACCTCGCTCACCGGGTGCAGCTGGCTGCAGGGCGCGGCGTTGTCGAAATCCTTGGACAGCGACCAGGGTCGGCGCAGGTCCTTGGCGACCGACTGCATGTCGCGGCGGGTCACGTCGAAACCGACGCCGTAGCCGAAGACGCAGTCGAGCGCCTTGTCGACCGGAATATCGCGCCCGCCCTTGGCGAGGGCCACGATCATCTCGCATTCCGGATGCACGTCCTCCGTCGCGGTGGGATAGGGCAGTTCCGGGCCCGTGAACACGGCGTCGGGCGCCTTGGTGAAGAAAAACGGCGGCTCGCGGTCCGGGTCATGCCCCATCTCCCGGGCATGGGCGGCGTAGTTGCGGCCGACGCAATAGATGCGGCGCACCGGAAAGCGGCCGCCGCCGGCAACCGGCAGGGACGGCGTGTCCCAAGTCGAAATCACGGAATCGGTCATGTAATCAGGTCCTTATCCCCATTGAACGGCGCGGCCGCAGATGCAGATCGTCGCAAACGGCGGCGGCGCTCGGAATCGAAAGTCTTGCGGCACGGGAAACTATATCAGGCGGCGCGGATGGAGGAAGAGCCGCCGGCGCTTCGGCGCGCGGCCATACGGTCGCGGCAGGCGTCGCCGAACCCGCCGAACATCGCCTTCGACAGCGGCCATTGCAGCGAGGTGTGGTGTTCGGGATGCCACTGCACGCCGAGTGCGAAGGCTTTCGCGCCGGGCACGCTGACCGCCTCGATCACGCCGTCGTCGCTGACCGCTTCGACGAACAACCCGTCGCCGAGCCGGTCGATCGCCTGAGCGTGCAGCGAGTTGACCATCACCTCGCGGCCCGCGGCCAAATCCTCGGCGGCCATCTTCTCGAGCATGCCGCCGGGATGGATGGTGATCGGGTGGCGCACGTCGTAGCGTTCGTCCGTCGGAACCGACCGGTTCATGCGGTGTTCGCTCTTGCCCGGCAGTTCATGGACGTTCTGGTGCAATGTGCCGCCCAGCGCGACGTTCAGCTCCTGAATGCCGCGGCACACCGCGAAAACCGGCACGCCCGCCGCGATGGCGGCGCGGATCAGCGGCAGGGTCGTGGAATCGCGGTCGGGATCGTGCAGCGTGCCGGCGCGGCTCTCCTCGCCGTCGTAGAAATCGGGCCGCACGTTGGACGCGCCGCCGGTCAGGAACAAGCCGTCGAGCCGCCCCATGAGTTCGACGAAACAGCCGACCTCGCCCACCGCCGGAATCAGCAGCGGCAAGCAGCCGGCCCCGTTGACGACGCTGTCGGCGTATTTCCCCACGACCCGATAGGTGGGCTTGCCGTCCACCGATATGGCGCAGGTGGGGATTCCGACGATGGGACAGGCTTGCGTACTCATCTGATTAAAATCGCATTCCGGGACGCGATCGTCCAGCGTAAAGCCCCCATTTCCGCTACTCCACTTTGATCGTATCGCCCTGTTCGACGAATCTGAACAGTTTCGGGTCGAGGTCCATGCCGAACCGCGTGTTCTGCAGCGTGACCTGCGTGGTGTTGTCCTGCACGTCGCGAATGCTCCACTTGCGCAGTTCGAGCGGCTTGTCCGTGAAGGTCAACGTCATCTCGCCGAGTTCGGGGTTGTCGTCGGTCACCACGCTGACCTGCATCAGCCCCGGCGCCTTGTCGTATCGCGTGACCGTCAGCCCCTTCTTGAAGGAGATGTCGTTGCGCACCAGGAAATGCGCCGGCGTCTTGACCAGCGGCAGCACATTGGTTTCCTGCAACTGCTTGTCCACATGGATGAACCACCGACCGTTGGCGACCAGGAGATGCGGAATCGGCGGATCGTATTCGAAGCGGAATTTGCCCGGCCGCTGCACATAGACCTTGCCGGTCCAACTGCTGCCGTCCGGATTGACCTGGATAAACCGCGATTCCAGTGAGGTGATGGCGTTCAGATAACCTTGAATCCGGTTAATTTCGCCGACGACCTCCGGGTCTTTCAGCGACCGCGGCGTCGCCTCCGCCGGCCCGCCCGCCGAGACGATCAGCAGCAACGCCGCGACGGCGGCGGACAGTCCCCTAATGGTTGCCGACAAGGATCTCGCGCTTGCCGACATGGTTCGCCGGGCCGATAACGCCTTCCTTCTCCATCCGCTCGATAAGCCGCGCGGCGCGGTTATAGCCGATTTGCAGGTGCCGTTGGACGAAACTGGTCGAGGCTTTCTGCTCCTGTAGGACCAACGCCACCGCCCGATCGTAGAGTTCATCGCCTGATCCGCCTCCTGGCTCGTTCTCCGTACCGAGACCGAATTCGCCTTCCGCGTCTTCGGTCACAGCATCGATATAGGTCGGCACACCCTGATTTTTAAGGAACTCGGCCACGCTCTCGACTTCGTCATCGCCGACGAAGGGACCGTGAACGCGCGTGATCCGTCCGCCGCCTGCCATATGCAGCATATCGCCCTGGCCGAGAAGCTGTTCCGCGCCCTGTTCGCCGAGGATCGTGCGGCTGTCCACCTTCGAGGTGACCTGGAAGCTGATCCGGGTCGGGAAGTTGGCCTTGATCGTACCGGTGATGACGTCGACCGACGGCCGCTGCGTCGCCATGATGAGATGGATGCCGGCGGCCCGCGCCATCTGCGCCAGGCGCTGGATCGACGCCTCGATATCCTTGCCCGCCACCAGCATCAGGTCGGCCATCTCGTCGACCACCACCACGATGTAGGGGAGGGGCGAGAGGTCGAGCGGCTGTTCCTCGATGATCGGCTTGCCGGACTCCTCGTCGAAGCCGGTCTGCACCTTGCGGGTGATCTCCTCGCCGTTCTTGGCCGCTTCGGCCACCCGGCGGTTATAGCCCTCAATGTTGCGCACGCCGAGCTTGGACATCGCCTGATAGCGTTCTTCCATCTCGCGGACGGTCCATTTCAGCGCCACGACCGCTTTCTTCGGTTCGGTCACGACCGGCGCGATCAGGTGCGGGATGTCGTCGTAGATCGACAATTCGAGCATCTTCGGATCGATCATGATCAGTTTGCAGACGTCCGGTCCCATCCGGTAGAGCAGCGACAGGATCATCGCGTTCAGGCCGACCGACTTGCCCGACCCGGTCGTGCCCGCGATCAGCAGATGCGGCATGCGGGCCAGGTCGGCGATCACCGGCGCGCCGCCGATGTCCTTGCCCAGCACCATGAGCAGCCGTCCGGACGCCTTCTCATAGGCGGTCGAGGCCAGCAATTCACGCAGATACACCGTCTCGCGGCTCTGGTTCGGCAGTTCGATGCCGATCACGTTGCGGCCGGGAATGACGGCGATGCGGACGGAGACCGCGCTCATCGACCGCGCGATATCGTCGGACAGGCCGATCACGCGGCTCGTCTTCGTGCCGGGCGCGGGCTCCAGTTCGTAGAGCGTGACCACCGGGCCGGGGCGCACCTTGACGATCTCGCCGCGCACGCCGAAATCGTCGAGCACGCTTTCCAGCAGCCGCGCGTTCTGTTGCAGCGCTTCCTCGTTGACCGCGCGGGCGTCGGGCGCCAGGTCGGGCACGTCCGCCAGCAGGTCGAGCGGCGGCAGGTCGACGCCGTCGTCCGTCCGCGGCAGGTCGAGCGAGCGTTGCCGGGCGGCCGCGCCGCGCTTGCCCGGTGTCGTCTTGGGCGTCGCCGTTTCGACGACCGCCTTGGTTTCCCGCAGCTTGCGAAGCTTCGGCTCGGGCCGGTCGGCGGCGCGGGCCAGCGCCGGTTCGCGCCGTGGCCTGCGTGCGGGCGCGCGTTTCGCCGGCTTTTCGGCGCGTTTGGGGCGCGCCCGCAGCCAGCGGACCGGGGCCAGGGCGGCATGCGTGACGCCGCGCGCCGCCCATTGCGCCTTCAGCGCGGCGACGCGCCATTCGTCGGCGGTGAAGCCGAGCACGTAATACATCACGGCGACGGCGGCCGACCCGAACACGACGAACAGGATCACGCCGTCCACCCGGAATCCGGTCAAGCCGATGAACTCGATCAGCCGGGCCACCAGCATCTTGCCGACCACGCCGCCGAGGCCGGCGTCGAGCGGCCAGGCGCTGGGGTGGTCGATGGTCGCCAGCGCGATCGCGGCCAGCAACAGGCCGACCGGCAGGAAGGCGACGCGCAGCAGCCAGGCTTCCAGCACATGCTTGCGCAGCAGGCGAATCCCCCAACCGCCGATCAACGGCACCAGAAAAGCGGCGGCGAGACCGAGCGTCTGCAGCAGCAGGTCGCTGACCGTGGCGCCCGCGATGCCCATGATGTTGCGGACCGGCTGTCCGCTCGCCGTGTTGAAGGACGGGTCGGCTGGGCGATAGGTCACGAGCGCCAGGAACAAGGCGATCGCCAGGAAAAACAAGGCCAGGCCGAGGATTTCGCTACCCCGGCGCTTCAGGAAGGCCCCCGCGCCCGGCGGCAGGAAGGCGGTTTTCTGACTAGCGCTCGCCATGAAAGTCTCTCCGTTACCCGTTCAGCACGGCCGCAATTCGCGTCAACGCCTCTTCGGCGATGGTTTTGTCGTGGACAAGGGCGACGCGGATATACGGGTCGCCGTGGTTTTCCCCGGTTTCCGGATCCGGTTTCGTCATATAGCCGCCCGGCATGACGCGCACGCCGGCTTCGGTCCACAGCCGGCGGGTCATCGCCTCGCCGTCGCCCACGTCGAGCCACAGGAAGAACCCGCCGGGCGGATTGGCGAATCCCGGCGTGTTGCCCAGGATACGCTCCGCCAGGGCGAACAGCTCGGCGTAGTGTTGGCGATTGATGTCCACATGCGCCTCGTCCTGCCACAGCTTCTCGGCGGCCTTCATCACCGGGCCGGGCATCGACACGCCGGCATAGCTGCGGATCGCGCGGCAGGCGTCGATCAGCTCCGGGTCGCCGGATACGATGCCCGCGCGCAGCCCCGGCGCGCTGGACCGTTTCGACAGCGAATGCAGCACCATGACGTTGGTCAGGTCGCCGCCGAGTTGGGCGCAGACCTCAAGCCCGCCGGCCGGCGGGTCGCCGCGGTAGATTTCCGAATAGCATTCGTCGAAGACCAGCACGAAATCGTATTCCCGCGCCATCCGCACCAACGTCGCCATATAGTCCCTGTCGGCGATCGATCCTTGCGGGTTCGCGGGATTGCAGAGATACGCCAGCACCGTGCGGTCGAGCAGGTCGCGGTCGAGCGCGGCGTAATCCGGCATGAAATCGGTTTCCGCGGTCGCCGAGACCGACACCGCCTCCGCGCCCGCGAACAGGGCGGCCCCTTGATAGACCGGATAGACCGGGTTCGGCATCAAGGCGACCGGCCGGCCGGGCTTGGTCCAGGTTTCGGCCCCCGGCACCGCCAGCAGCGCCATGTGGAACAGGCCTTCCTTGCTGCCCGAGACCGGCAGCACGTTGCGGTCGCCGTCGATCATGCCGGCGGGAAGGTCGTAACGCCGGTTCAGCCAGTCGGCCGCGGCCTTGCGATAGGTCGCCGTACCCGAATGCGACGGGTAACTGCCCCATTGCGCCTTACAGTCGTGGATCGTGTCGGCGACGAAATCGGGCGGCGGGATCTTCGGCTCGCCCACGTGCAGCCGCAGCGGTTCCAGCGCGGCCGGCGGCGTCTCGTTCTCGAGCAGCGTTTCAAGCCGCCAGAACGCATAGGTGTCCAGTTGGTCGAGCCGGGGATTCTTCATGCGTGTCGCGCCGCGTCGTTGCCGTATCCGTAACGCATCGGTGTCGTATCAAGTCGCATCAGTGTATTGCGGAACGTATTGCCCATGAATAAAGACGCCGCGAAGTAGTCACAGCGTTTATTACCACAGTTCCGCAAAAAAAGCGGTGCGAAGTGTAGCTTCGGCCGCCGTTCGACACAAGCGCCGCAAATCTTCGGCGCAGTTTCGTTTTGCAGGTTATTTTCCGGCGTCTTCAAAAAACTGCCCGGAAGACTCTGGCAGGAGTCTCCCGGGCAGCGGCCGCGCGGGGTTTTTCTTTAGAGGGTTTGCGATCCGGACCCGAATTCCGGATACGCCTCCATGCCGAGTTCGGCCCGGTCGAGACCGAGGACCTCGTCCTCTTCGTCGACGCGGATTCCCATCGTCACCTTCAGGATGGTCCACACGATGAAGCTGACCACGAAGACGAAGGCGCCGATGGCGGCGATGCCGATAAGCTGCGTGACGATCGATCCGCTGCCGAAGATGCCGACGCAGAGGGTGCCCCAGATGCCGGCGACCAGATGGGCCGAAATCGCGCCCACCACGTCGTCGATCTTGAGCTTGTCGAGCAACGGCACCGCGAACACCACGAGGACGCCGCCGACAGCGCCGACGATCAGCGCCAGCAACGGGTTGGACAGGTCCGGCCCCGCGGTGATCGAGACCAGGCCCGCGATGGCGCCGTTCAGCGTCATCGTCAGGTCGATCTTCTTGTAGAGGATCTGCGTCAGCGCCATGGCGGCGACCACGCCGCCGGCGGCGGCCAGGTTGGTGTTGACGTAGACGATCGACATGGCGGTCGCGTCAAGCGCGCTGCCGAGCGCGAGCTGCGAACCGCCGTTGAAACCGAACCAGCCGAACCACAGGATGAACGTGCCGAGCGTGGCGAGTGGCAGGTTGGCGCCGGGCATCGCATTGACCTGACCGTCCGGGCCGTATTTGCCCTTGCGCGCGCCGAGGACGATCGCGCCCGCCAGGGCCGCCCAACCGCCGACCGAGTGAACCAGCGTCGAGCCGGCGAAGTCCGAGAAGCCCATCGCGTCGAGCCAGCCGGCGCCCCAGACCCAGGAGCCCTGGATCGGGTAGATCACGCCGGTCAGCACGACCACGAAGATCAGGAACGGCCAGATCTTGATCCGCTCGGCCAGGGTGCCGGATACGATCGACGCCGCGGTGGCGACGAAGACCATCTGGAAGAACCAGTCCGACATGACCGAATAGCCGCTCGCGTCGACGACCTTGGCGACCATCTCGGGCGTCGCCTCGTCCGCGCCGATCAGCGCCAATTCGTCGGCCGACGGGTTGTACAGGAACGAGAAGGAGCCGATCCAGCCCGCCACGTCCACATACATCAGGTTGTAGCCGATCAAGTAGTACATGATGCCGGCGAGCGAATAGAGCGCGATGTTCTTGAGGCAGATCGCCGCCGTGTTCTTGGTGCGCACCAGGCCGGATTCGAGCATGGCGAAACCCGCCGCCATCAGCATCACGAGGAAGCCGTGCACCAGAAACGAGAAAGTGTTGAAGATGTAAGCCGCTTCTCCGCTGACCGCAGCCTGCGCCGTGCCTGTCGTCATCAGCACCAAAAGCCCCACACCGGCGCATAGTGCCATACGGCTGAAGAATGTCGTCATCCCTGAAATTCCCTTATATCGCAGATATCTGTTAGATGGCGTCGGCGTCGGTCTCGCCGGTGCGGATGCGCACCGCCTTCGAGACGTCGAGGACGAAGATCTTGCCGTCGCCAATTTTGTTGGTGTTCGCGGTCGCCAGGATGGCTTCGACGACCTGTTCGGTCATCTCCGCGGTAACGGCGATCTCGATTTTGACCTTGGGCAGGAAGTTGACGGCGTATTCGGCGCCGCGATAGACCTCGGTCTGGCCTTTCTGTCGGCCGTATCCTTTGACTTCAGTGACGGTCAGCCCCTCGACCCCGATCCCCGTCAGTGCTTCCCGCACATCGTCAAGCTTGAAGGGCTTGATGATTGCCATGACCAGCTTCATTGATTTGTTCCTTTCGCTAGTCCGATTGCACAAGCCGCCGGCCCCCTCTCACGGGTGTCGCAACGGCGCTACCCGTCGGTCAATCAAGAACCGTGCCGGACTGAGGGCGATCCAAAAACGCGTTTAATGTCAAAGTGTTGCAACAGGCGGCGGCGACACGGCTTAAATCGAGGTCACACACATGCATAAATAATATGCAGATTAGGCTACATGACTAAAAATTGATCACCTGTGCCGCGCGGGGTTGCTACGCGGCAATTTGGCCGCTGGACAGCGATGATATGGAAGGCGAAGCTGCGGGCATGGCACAGGCGAGGGCAGCATCCGGCGCGGACGGGCGCGTCGACATCACGGACACGACCCATACCGATGTCCTGATCATCGGCGGCGGCATGACGGGCATGACGCTCGGCTGCGCCTTGGCGGGCGCGGGGGTGACCACGGTGGTGGTCGACCGCGAAGCGCCGGCGGAGCAATTGGCGGCCGAGTATGACGGCCGCGCGTCGGCGATCGCCCATGCCTCGGCGCAGGCGCTGCGTGGCATCGGGCTGTGGCCTTACCTTGCCGACGCGGCGCAGCCGATCCTGGACATTCGCGTCGCCGACGGTCATCCGATACGCGGCGTCTCGCCGCTGTTCCTTCATTACGACCACCGCGAGGTAGGCGACGATCCGTTCGGCTACATCATCGAGAACCGCTGGACCCGCCATGCCCTGTCGGAGCTCGGCGCGACCCTGCCGGCGCTGACCCTGCTGGCCCCGGCGGCGGTCGCGGCGCTGGACCGCGACGGCGGACTGGCCGACGCACGGCTTTCCGACGGACGGCGAATCCGGGCGCAGCTCGTGGTCGCGGCGGACGGCCGTTTCTCGAAGACGCGGCAGGAGGCGGGCATCGGCGTGCGCGGGTTCCGCTACGACCAGACCTCGATCGTCTGCACGGTGCGGCACGAACGCGCCCATGCGGGCGTCGCGGTCGAGCTGTTCCTCCCGGGCGGGCCTTTCGCCATGCTGCCGATGACCGAGAACCGCAGCAACGTGGTGTGGAGCGAGCGCGCCGACCTGGCGCCGGTCTATCTCAGCCTTGACGATGCCGCCTTCACGGACGAGTTGACCCGCCGCTTCGGCGACTGGCTCGGCGACATCGAGCTGGTCGGCCCGCGTTTTTCCTATCCCCTCGGCCTGCAGCATGCCGACCGCTACACCGACCGGCGGCTCGCGCTGATCGGCGACGCGGCGCATGCGATCCATCCGATCGCCGGGCAGGGGCTGAACATGGGACTGCGCGACGTGGCGGCGCTGGCCGAGTTGATCGTCGACACCCACCGGCTCGGCCTCGACATCGGCGCCCCGGCGGTGCTCGACCGCTACACGCGCTGGCGGCGCTTCGACAACACGCTGCTGGCCGCCGTGACCGACGGCCTCTGCCGCCTGTTCTCCAACGACATCGGCCCGGTCCGCCTCGCCCGCGACCTCGGCCTCGCCGGCGTCGGCAAGCTGCCCCCGCTCAAACGCTTCTTGATGCGCCACGCCATGGGCGTGGTCGGCGAATTGCCGAGACTGGTGAAGGGCGAAGCGCTGTAGGAGGCACTATTCTGTTTTTCGTGTGAACGTGTCGCGGAGTTTCGATTTCGGGATGATGATGAGTTCGGCGATTTCGCCCTGGCCATCTTCGCCCGCACCTTTGCCGCCGACGTTTCCTGTTTCCATGATCTCGTAATGGCCGGACACCGTTCCTTTCTTCGAACAGGTCACATCGAAGCGTTTCGTTTCTACATTCAGATTGCCTTCGCATTTCCCGAAGGTGCGGCGTTGGCGTCGATCGAATTTCAGCTCGATAACCGGGCCGGCCGTTCCGTTCTCGATGACGCCGCGGATGAAGCGCCGCCCACTGTACTGCATGACCTTGGGGTGCCAAGAGAAGGTGAAGGCCCGGCCGTTCGGGTTTGGCGGAATGAAGCGCCCGACGCGATAGGAAATCGGCCCGTTCCAGACGAGGTCTCGGCCTACCGCCAGCAGATAGCAGCGCTCGCCTTTCGATCGCCGCCGGCAGGTCGATAGGGCAACATCGCCGACGGAATCAAAGCAATTGGGTTCGTTGCAGACGGAATAGCCGTATTTGAACCCGTCCCACTGCACGGCGAAATAGAGCGGGTCCTCGTGCATCAGATAGAGTTCGAACGACGCCATCGTGTTGTCGTTCAGCGTTATCGGCCCATTGCCGTAATCGATATTGTTTGTCTGGCAACCGGCCAGCACTGCCATGCCCAATGCCGCGATCACATGCTGCCACTTTTGGTTAAACATCGGACCTCCCCATGCAATCCAAACAGAATGCCAAATCGACGGCAGTGGATCAACGGGACGGCGGCGCGGGCCTAAGGATTGCGGCGATGGCGTTCGGCGGCGGGCATGCCTAAACCGGTCGAAGAGGGGGCGTTACCCGCTCACCACACGCAGACCAGTCCCGACAAGAGGCACTGGTCGATCACGCCGGTTTCCTGGTTCTTTGCAAAGCGGACCTGGATCTGCGACGGGTTGCCCATCGCGCGGCCTTGGAAGATCGTGATGCCGGCGGACGGGGCGGCGATCATGTCCTTTTCGAACAGCGCGCTGGCGAGCGCGGTGGCGGCGACGCCGGTCGCCGCGTCCTCGGGATAGCCGGCGTTTTTCGGAAACTGGCGCGCTTCGTATTGCCCCGCCGTCATCGAAATCATCGCGTAGGGGTAGAGCCCGGTCGACCCGAGCTCCTCGCAGAGCGCTTCCATGCGGTCGAAGTCCGGCGTGATGGCGTTGAGCGTGTGCGCGCTGGAAAGGGGCACCAGCGTCTTGGTTCGGCTTGTCGTGGCGTTCTCGATCGGCAGATCGGCGAGGTCGCTCGCGGCGAGGCCGAGCACCGACAGGATCGCGTCGCGCTTGTCGTCGCGCGGTTCGGTCGTGCCGAGCGGTTGGGTGATCTCGACGCGTTCGCCGACATGGCCGATGACCGGGCCGCTCTCCGTCTCGATGCGATAGACGCCGTCATCGATGTGGCCACGCGCCCGCAACAGCCACAATGCGCCGACGGTGGCGTGACCGCACATCTCCATCTCGTGGCGCGGCACGAAAAACCGGAAGCGGAAATCCGCCTCCGGGCTGCTCGGCGGCAGGACGAAGCCGCTTTCGTGACCGCACCGGGCGGTGATTTCCTGCATTTCCGCGGGCGTCATGCCGGCCGCGTTCAGCACCAATCCCGTTGGGTTGCCGCTTCGGCCGATGTCGGGATGGCAGAAGACATGCGCCAATTCGAAGGACGGGATGGTGTCCTCGGTCCGGTGGGTCAGTTCAATAGGCGCTATCATCGTAGGTGCGGTAGACGGGTTAGGGGTCGCGGCTAAGGCTTTGGGCGGCCAATGCGTCGAGGTAGTCCTGCCAGAGCGTATCCTGATTCTCGCCCATCTTGTAGAGGTATTGCCAGCTGTAGATGCCGGTGTCGTGCAGGTCGTCGAACTTGATGCGGACCGCGTAATTGCCGACCGCTTCCAGCGCCATGATGCCGACATGGCGACGGCCGCCGACGATCGTCTTCTGCGACGGACCGTGGCCCTGCACCTCGGCCGACGGGCTTTCGACCCGCAGCAGTTCCGCCGGCAAGGAAAAGGTGCGGCCGTCGTCGAAATCGATCTCAAGCCGTTTCTCCGCCTTCTTCAGGCGGACTTCGATCGGCCAGATGTCCGTGGAAAACCCGTCTGTGGAGGAATCGCTGGGCATGCTCGTCTCGGACTCTCCTATCGCGGCGGTCAGTCGTCCAGGCTGCGGGCTTCGTCGATCAGCATGATCGGAATGCCGTCGCGGATCGGGTAGGCGAGGCTGGCCTGCGCACTGATCAATTCCTGCGCCTCGCGGTCATAGGTCAACGGCCCCTTGGTGAGCGGGCAGACGAGCACTTCCAGCAGTTTCGGGTCGACCTCGGCGTTTTTCGATGACATGCGTTTCTCTATCCTATGGCCCCATAGTCTGGCGGGTTTTGCTGCCGGCGGTACTGTTTCCGATATGCGTTATTGGCGCGCGGCTTCGCCGGGGGCGCTGGCGTGCACCGCCATTTCGACCAGGGTGATCAACACCTTGCCGCGCTCGGTCAGGGTGGGCGCTTCGAGCAGCGCCTGTTTCTCCGGCCCCTCGAACGGACAGATCATCGACAGGCAGGTGACCAGCCGTTCTTCGGTGGTCGTCTCGATGGCGTTCCAATCGGCCTGGATGCCCTGAATCTTGAAATAGGTCTTCAGCAGGCCGAGCAGCCGCTCGCGGTCGATCACCGTTTCTTCGGACGACTCCATATCCGCGCCGTATCGGGACCAGTCCGCCGCCACCGAGCGGTAGCCATCCACCAGCGGCAATTCCTCCTTCACGTCGAAGCGGCAAAGCCCCTTCAGCGTGATGAGCAGACGGCTATCCTCGGTTTCCTGAAAGCTCACGATGCGGCCGGCGCAGCCGGTGCGGTAGATCGGCGGATTGGCGTCCGGGCTATCCGCCTCGGTGGGCTGGACCATGCCGATCAGCCGGTCGCTGGCGATCGTGTCGAGGGTCATGTTCAGGTATCGCGGTTCGAAAATGTTGAGCGGCAGCTCTCCGCGCGGCAAGAGCAGGACCCCGGTCAACGGAAAGATCGGCAAACGGCCGGGCAACGCGTCGAATCCGGGGTCGAATACACTCATGGGCGGTTCATCCTCATGCGAACAGAATGGATGACAATTTCTGCCGGCCGGCGATCGTGGCGTCATGCGTCGGACCGAGCGCGTCGAAAATCTTGACCAATTCCTTGCGGGCCGCGTCTTCGTTCCAAGTCCGGTTGCGGCGGACGATTTCCAGCAGTTCGTCGATGGCGCGCTCGCTCTGGTTGCCCGCATAGGCGGCGAGCGCAAGTTCGAGCCGCGCTTCGTGATCGTTCGGGTCCTGCGCCACCCGGCTCTCGAACTCGCCCACGCGGCCGGCGGCTTCCTGCGCCTTGCCGGCAAGGTCGAGCGTCGCTTGGACCGCGGCCACGTCCGGGTCGTTGCGCTTGCTTTCCGGCAGGGTCGCCAGCAGGCTCGTCGCCGAGTCCGGCTGGCCGGTTTCGACATAGCATTTCGCCATGCCGGCGATGGCCTTCACGTTGTCCGGCTGTTGTTGCAGCACCTGACCGTACAGCGCGCCGGCGCCGGCAACGTCGCCTTCCTCGATCGCGGCCGCCGCGGCCTCCAGCGCCTGTTCCACCGGGGTGGGGCCGGCCTCGCCGCCGCCGGCGACGATCACGCGTTCGATGAAGGTCTTGATCTGGCTTTCCGGCAGCGCGCCGACGAAGCCGTCGACCGGCTGCCCTTTCGCGAAGGCGAAGACCGCCGGGATCGACTGGATGCGCAATTGCTGCGCGATCTCCGGGTTTTCGTCGATGTTCAGCTTGACCATCTTGACCGCGCCCGCGCGTTCGGTCACCGCCTTTTCCAGCAACGGGCCGAGCTGTTTGCACGGGCCGCACCAGGGCGCCCAGAAATCGACAATGACCGGCACTTGCATGCTGGCTTCGATGACGTCGGCGGCGAACGTGGTCGTCGTCGTGTCCTTGATCAACGCACCCTCCGCGTCGCCGGCCGTCATGCCGTCGCCGCCGGGTGTCGCTCCGCCGAGAATGTCTTGCATCGTGTTTTCGTGGCTCCCGATCCTGCCCAGACGTTCAGTGTATCAGATTAAATGGCCGCTCGCTCGCTCTCTGGCAAGGGGCGGGCGGCGCGCTAGGCCGCGCCGAAGTCGATGACCTCGGGCGGGTGGTTTTCCGCTTCGAGGAATTTAAGCAGGTCCTGCGGCGCCAGCGCCGTCGTCATGTCGTTCCGCAGCGGGTGCGCGTTGACCGGACCGGTCTCCATCACCCCGGCGTCCAGCACCATAGAGGCGCGGCCGTCGCGGTCGTTGATGACCCCGAAGGGCGTGACCGCGCCCGGCGTCACGCCCAGCACCTCCATCAGCAGGTCGGCGCTGCCGAAGGACAGGCTGCCCGACGCGCCCAGACGCTTGCGCAGCGCCTTGAGGTCGATCCGCCGTTCCTCCAGCGCGGTGACCAGCCAGATGCGCTTCTTCTTATCGCGCAGGAACAGATTCTTGACATGGCTGCCCGGCAGGACGCCGCGCAGGTCCTTCGATTCCTCCACCGTGAAGACCGGCGGGTGGTGATGCGTCGTATGGGCGATGCCCAGCGCGTCGAGCCGCGCGAACAGGCCGTCGGCGCCGGTATGCGGCGGGATCGGGTCGGCTGTGTCCTTCATGCCCGCTGTCATAGCCCGGATGCGGCCGGGGCGGCAAGCATCCGGCGGCCATCGGGGAGTTTGTCCGGTGCGGCCGTCGCCTGCATCGATGACTTGCGTTGCGCCCGCCAATCGGTATTATCGCGCCCTGCCGATGCGGGCGTAGCTCAGGGGTAGAGCGCAACCTTGCCAAGGTTGAAGTCGTGAGTTCGAATCTCATCGCCCGCTCCATTTTTCTCTCGATCGTTAATCCGTAAAGGCCGGCCGCGCCGGCGGGCGTCTATCCGTGCGGAGTCTGTCGGCGCGTTGTCGCAAGGGGTGTCTCACTTTGAGACTCGATGTGGCCGGTCCGTCTTGCCGCCTGTCTGGGCCCGGGTGGCCGGAGACCCAGAATAGATGTTGAAAATCAACACGGTCGGCCGTGGCTGACGGTCTCCGAACGGCCGGTGATCGGTGGCGACCCTGCCGTTACGGGATAACGAAACCCTGGCATGGGGCTTGCGGTGATCGGGGCGTGGTCTCCGCACCGGCGATGGTTCCAACCACTCTCTCCCCTTTGATTGTCGGTGCGGGGCTGCGCCAACGGGAGGCGGAAGAAGGGGTCGTCGTCGCGGGTGTCGACGTGTTCGGGTGTGTGCCGAATGGGCTTGACCGACCCGGCGGCTTGCTGACAGATGCGGCTCATATCGGAACCGTTCGCGCGGCGGTCGGGCTTGATCGTAAGGGTAGGGTGGCGCGCTTTGGGCGACTTGTCGCGTGCATGTAACGGACCGGCGTCAGCAGGGATGGCCCGGAAAAATTTGAACGACTTGATTAGAGAATAGAGGAGTAACCAATGAAATTGACACCGATTGCGGGCGTCGTCGCCTTGTCGCTCTTCGCGCTCACCGGGTGCGGCGAAGAGGCCACCACCAGCACGGCCACCAAGGACGCGGCCAACGACGCCAAATCCACCGTGACCGACGTCACGGACAAGGCCGTCCAGGGCCTGAAGGATGCCGGCGAGAAGGCGAGGGAAGCGGCCAGCGACGCCGCCGACAAGGCCAAGCAAGCCGCCGCCGATGCCGCCGACAAAGCCAAGGAAGCGGGTGAGGCCGCGATGGACAAGGCCAAGGAGGCCGGCGCCGCGACCAAGGAAGCCGCGATCGACGCCAAGGACAAGGCGACCGAGACCCTGTCCGAGGCCGGCGACAAGGCCAAGGATGCGATGGATGCCGCGGGCGAGAAGGTCCAGGATGCGAAGGACGCGGTCGCCGATCAGGTCAAGTCGAGCGAAACGATCGACATCATGAAACAGAAGGCGCCGGACGCCGCGAAGTAAAGCGTCCCGAGCGACCGGCGCGCGGGATCGATCAACGAAGTTTCCCGCGATTCCGGATCGGCGCGGATCAGAACGAAGGGCCGGTTTTCACCGGCCCTTTTCCGTTTCCTCCGCCCGCGCGGCAGGGCATAAAGCGGGCGATGGCCTGTTTCGTTTATGTCCTCGGCAGCCGGGATGGGGCGGGCGTCCGCACCTATGTGGGTTGGACGACCGACCTCGACGCGCGGCTCGGCAAACACAACGCCGGGACCGGCGCGCGCTCGACCCGCGGCCGGACCTGGGCCTTGCTTTACGCGGAACGCTACCCGGCGCGGGCCGAAGCGATGAGCCGGGAATGGCATCTCAAGCGCGACCGCCGCTTCCGCAAGGCTCTGGCCGCCGCGCTGGACGAATGATCGGAAGCGGCAGGTCACGATATGCCTGCTGCCGGCCGCCGATGCGATGCCATTCCCGGCAAAGCCGATGACCTTACCGGCGTCGGCGACGTGCAGACAGTAAAATTAAATGAAACCGGCAAAACTGTCGTCAAAGTCAAAAATTCAGGAAATACTTGTAAAATAACAAACCGTCTATTAAGAGATTTCGTTAAGAATGCATGTTTTATTATTATTGTTGAGGTGGTCGCCATCATCAGAGATACATCGTCATGTCCGTCGCCATAGTCACAGGATCGTCCGGACTCGTCGGGTCGAGCATGGTCGAACGGCTTTCGGAAGAAGGTCTCGATGTCGTCGGCATCGACAACGACATGCGGCGGGATTTCTTCGGCGAGGAGGCCAGCACGGCCTGGAACATGCGCCATCTGCAGAGCCGCATCGCCGGCTATACGCATTACGACATCGATATCCGGGACCGGGCCGGAATGGCGGCGCTGTTCCGGCGCTATGGCGCATCGATCGCCGGTGTCGTCCATTGCGCCGCGCAGCCGTCGCATGACTGGGCGGCGCGCGATCCGTTCACCGATTTCTCGGTCAATGCCGAGGGAACGCTCCTCTTGCTCGAAATGGTCCGCGCGCATGCGCCGGAAGCGGCGTTCGTTTTCCTTAGCACCAACAAGGTGTATGGCGATCGGCCGAACGACCTGCCGCTTGTCGAGACCGAAACGCGATGGGAACTCGACCGGTCGCACCCCTACTTCGAGCACGGCATCGACGAGACGATGAGCATCGACGCGAGCAAGCACAGCCTGTTCGGCGTGTCGAAAGCGGCGGCCGACCTGATGGTGCAGGAATATGGTCGGTATTTCGGCTTGAAGACCGCCTGTTTGCGCTGCGGCTGCCTGACCGGGCCGGCGCATTCCGGCGCGCAGCTGCACGGCTTCCTCTCCTACCTCATGCGCTGCGTCGAGACGGGCCTTCCGTACACGGTGTTCGGATACAAGGCGAAGCAGGTCCGCGACAACATCCACAGCCGCGACCTCGCGGACGCTATCTGGCATATCGTTCAATCGCCGCCGACCGGCGCGGTCTATAATATGGGCGGCGGCCGGCGCAGTAATTGCTCGATGCTCGAAGCCATCGAACTGGCGCAGGAGGTTTCCGGACACGACCTCGATTGGGAGTATCGCGAGGACAACCGGTCCGGCGATCACGTCTGGTGGATCAGCGATCTGCGCCGCTTCGAAGCCGACTACCCGGCCTGGCGGCCACGCTACGATCTGGAAACCATCATGCTGGAGCTACATCATGCCCAGCGGCAACGACACCCGGCGCCCGCGGCCCTGCGGGCCTAGCGCGGCGCGGCCTCACCGGGTCGACGAGGCGTCATGCGGCTTTTGGTAACCGGCGGCGCGGGCTTCGTCGGCGCCACTCTGGCGCTTGCCTTCAAGCGCGATTTTCCGGCGTGGGAGATCACGGCGCTGGATAATCTCTATCGCAAGGGCAGCGAATTGTCGCTGCCCCGGCTCGCGGCGGCGGGCGTCGAATTCCGGCGCGGCGACGTCCGCCACCGGCAGGATATCGAGGAATGCGACGGGTTCGACCTGCTTATCGAATGCTCGGCCGAGCCGTCCGCGAAAGCCGGTTACGGGGACTCGCCCGACTACCTGATCGACACCAATCTCGGCGGCGCGGCGCATTGCCTGGAGGCGTGCCGGAAGAACGGCGCCGGCATGATCTTTCTCTCCACGTCGCGGGTCTATCCTCTAGGGGGATTACGGGCTTTGCCTTTGCGGGAAACGCCGGAAGGGCTCGATCCGGCGGTGGACGCGGCGGGTCCGGGATGGTCCCATGACGGCATCACGACCGGCTTTCCGCTCGCTGGGCCGCGTTCGCTGTATGGCGCGACGAAGCTCGGCGCAGAGCTGTTGATCACCGAATACGGCCACGCCTACGACCTGCCTTGCGTGGTAACGCGGGCCGGCATGATCAGCGGCCCCTGGCAGATGGGAAAGGTCGATCAGGGCGTCATCGTGCTATGGGCGGCAAGGCATCTTTTCGGCGGAAAACTCGCCTATGTCGGGTGGGGCGGCGCGGGACAGCAGCGCCGCGACGTGCTGCATGTGGACGACCTCTACGACCTGATGCGCTGTCAGGTCGAGACTCTGGCGGATCACCGGGGCCGGGTCTTCAACGCCGGGGGCGGGCGGCGCAACGCGATCAGCCTGCGGGCCCTGACCGCCGCGTGCGAGGAACGCGCGGGTCGCCGCATCGCCATTGGGTCCGTTGCCGAGACCCATGCGTCCGATATTCCGTGGTATGTGACCGACAATGCCGAGGTTACCGCGGCGACGGGGTGGCGGCCGACACGCGATCTGGACGGTATTCTCGACGATGTTTTCGATTGGCTGCGGGCGCACCGGGAAACGTTGGAACCGCTGCTCGCGGGCTAGGGTTCCGCGCCGAGAATCACATCGACGAAGTTTTCGAAATTCTCCCGCGCCCGCCATTGGGGCGCTGCGGTCGCGGCGGCGGCTTTATAGTCGGACAGCTGCGACGCCATGACGGCCATGGCCTGCGCCAGGCTGTCCGCCGTGAAGGCGGCCATCGCGAGGCCCGGCTCGCGGTCCAGTTTGGTCATTTCCCGGTGCATCCAGGATCCCGCCGTCGTAATGACCGGGATGCCCAGGCCGATCGCTTCGGCGAAGATATGCGAGGTCCGCAGCGTGTATTCCCGCGGATCGTAAGGGACGAGAACGGCGTCGGCGGAACCCAGGAAGGCGTGGAACGCGGGCGGCTCCATGGTGCCGGGTGCAAATGTCGTCCGTGTCAGCACGGCGTCGGGCCAATCCACCGCGGCAGGGTCGACGTTGGCGGCTTGCACGATGAACCGAACGGACGGCGTCTCCGCGGCGATCCGCGAAAAGGCGTCGCGTAAGAGATGGAAACCCTTTTCCATGCGCGCCTCGCCGGCATAAAGGAAGGTCGGTCCCGCGTCCGGCGATGGCGCTTGTCGGGCGGTCGGGAAGTAGGCGATCGGCAGCGGTGCGACATCCATTCGCATGTCGGTCAATTCGGACAGGCACGCGGCGAGCGGATCGCTGTCGGCGAATAGGCGCACGCGGTCTCGGCCGCTGCGCGCCAGCAGGCTGAAGGCGAACCGGTAGATCGCGGCGTTCAATTCGGCATGTGCGCCGGACATGCGGAAATTCGGCGGGAACCGAAAGACGACGCGGACTCGCAAATCGTCCGGCTCCGCGGTTTCGAGCCATCGCGCCAGCCCAAGGACATGTGTCGGCGTCACGGTATGGAGCACCACCATGTCGCCCGGCGCGAGGGCGTCCGCCATGGTATCGCGCAGCTCGTCGCCGAAGCTCATGGCGAAGTGGTAGTTAATGCCGAACAGGAACAGGTCGTCCTTCGGCTGATTGTAGACGATGCTGTGGGTGAAGGTCGGGACCATGCCCGGCGTCGCCAGGATCTTCTCGTCCGCCTCCTTGTTGACCAGGCATCGAAGGTCGATATCCCGTTGACGGCAGGACTCCCGAAAGCCTAGGTTCATCGCGAAATGGTGGCTGCTGGCGGCCCGGCAGCCTGGGTCAACGAGATGTACCGTCATGGACGCATTTAAGCACCAATTTGCGGCCGCTTACACCGCGTTGTCGAGTCCCGGTGGGTCCGGCCCAAGCGCGCGGCGCCGATCGTGAGAAAGGGAAGCGGCGGCGGCCGCCGCGGTAACACGCGTCCGTTCCCGGCGAAACACGGTTCGCTGTCCAGCGGAAAGACGCATATGACATGAAGGCCCTTTTCAGCAATCCGCCCTGGTGGGTGCGCGAGGATAAATACGTCGATAAGAACGGCGTCGAGGGAATGCTCTGGACCGGCGGCGTGCGTGCCGGGTCGCGCTGGCCGTTCACGCGGAACATGCGCTCGGGGCCGGATCGGTTCGTCTGGGGCGACTACCGTCCCTATCCGTTCTTCATGGGATATGCGGCGAGCTACGCGGCGCGCGAGACCGGCGCCACGGTCGCCTTCCGCGATTCTATAGCCCTCGCGGAAAGCTACGACAGCTATTTCCGGCATCTCCGCGAGGCGCGCTACGATCTCATATTCATCGAGTCGGCGACGCCGAGCTGGGATCACGATCGCGGGCTGATCGGCAATCTGACGAAGCTGCTGCCGGACGTTCGGGTCGCCGTCACGGGGCCGATTTCGGCCAACGCCGACTCTGTGCTGGACCTCGACCCCGTCGTGGCGTGCATCAAGGGCGAGTACGAGAAGGGGACGGTCAAGGTCATCGAGGGGGCGGAAGGCGTGATCGATCACGACCTGCTGACGCGGGAGGAGATGAACGCCGCGCCCTTTCCTTATATGGACGACTTGCATGCGCACCGGTATTGGGACCCGAATCCCCAGGGCCAGGTGCCGCCGCAGGCGCAGGTCTGGTCGAGCCGCGGCTGCCCGTTCAAATGCATCTTCTGCGTTTGGCCGGCGACGATGACGGGCAACGACCCCGACGGCGCGGGCAAGCGCAGCGTGCGACACTATTCGGCCGACTACATGGAAGCCTACCTAAGCGAGCTGGTCGAGCGGCACGGTTACCAGTCCATCTATTTCGACGACGACACCTTCAACCTGGGCAACAGTCATGTGGTCCGCATGTGCGAGGTGATGGGCCGTATCGGGCTGCCCTGGTCAGCCATGTGCCGCGCCGACACGATCCGCAAGGAGACTTGGGCGCTGATGCGCGAGGCCGGCTGTTTCGGCGTCAAGATCGGTTTCGAGTCGGGCAACCAGTGGGTCATCGACAATATCGTCAACAAGCATCTCGATCTGGACTATGCGCGCGGCGTGGTCGAGGAATGCAAACGGCTCGGCATGACCGTCCATGGGACCTTCACATACGGCCTACCCGGCGAGACGCGCGAGCAGATGATGGACACCAAACGATTCATCGAGTCCTTGCCGCTCGACACGTTTCAGGAATCCGGCACGGCGGAGATCGAAGGGACCCCGCTGGCGACCTTCAGCCAGGGTCAGGCGGTCACGGGGTATGACGGCGCCGACGCCGACGCCGATTACCAACCCGACACGGACGGCGCGCGAAAATGGCGCGCGCTTGCGGGCGAGCTACAGCGCGGCTGACGCTTTGGCGGGCGGAACCGCCGGGAGCATCCGGACCGAATGCAAACGGCGCGGCGTTGTCCGCCTGGCCTCGCCCGAGACCCGGCCGAACGGCGGCAACGGGACTGACGACCGGCGGGACGACGGCTGACCCCGGTCAGCCCGCGCGGGCGCGCGGCTTCCGGGCTTTCTTGGTCGCGGCGGCGGCGGTCTTGCGGCGCGCCGGTTTCTTGACGGTTTTGTTCTCGCCAACCGGCTTGGCGGCTTTGGGGTCGGACGGGGGCGCCTCTGGGGGCGCGGCGTTGCGCCGGATCACCCGCGTCGCCGGGAATACCAGCCGCGCCGTGGTGCCGCCGCCCAGTTCGCTCTCCAATTCGAGCCGCCCGTCGTGCAGCTCGATCATCCGACTGGTCAGCGGCAGACCGAGTCCGGTTCCTTCATGCTTGCGGGCAAGCGACCGGTCGACCTGAACGAAGGGCGCCAGCGCTTTGGGGATGTCGTCTTCGGCGATGCCGATCCCGGTGTCGTGCACCTCCATCGCGATGCCGCGGGACTCGGTGTCGCAGACGCGGACGGTCACCACGCCGCCGGGGTCGGTGAACTTGATCGCGTTCGACATCAGGTTCGCCAGCATCTGTTTCAGTTGCCGGGGGTCGCCGCGCAGCTTCGGCAGGCCCGCCGGACATTCCAGCAGCAGGCTCACCTGTCCGCGGAACGCCCGATCCTTGACCAGGGTTTCGACCGCGCCGATCGTGGTGGCGATGTCCAGATCTTCCTCGTCCGGCTGCAGGCTGCCGCGCTCGATCTTCGACAGGTCGAGGATATCGTTGATCAAAGACAGCAGGTGATGCGCCGAATCATGGATATCGGTGGCGTATTCCGCGTAGCGCTTGTTGCCGTCCGGGCCGGTGGATTCCATCCGGATCAGGTCGGAGAATCCGATCACCGCGTTGAGCGGTGTGCGCAGTTCGTGACTCATCATCGCCAGGAATTCGGATTTCGACCGGTTGGCCAGCTCCGCCTCTGCCTTGGCGCGCGAGAGGTCGTCGATCCGATCCTCCAGTGCCGCGTTCGCCGTCTGCAAGTCCTGGCGAATCTGCATGAGATTGACGAAGGTATAGGCGATGAAGCCGACCAGGACCACGGCGGCGAGGAACATGATCAGGCGATAGGTATCGCTCTCCTGCCGAAGCGTGACGACGTCCGCGGAAAAGGCCGTCAGGACCTTGCTGAGCAGGGCGTGGCCGTCGAGCGACAATAACTCGCGCAATGTCCAATCGGCTTCGGTGCGATGGGCAACGATGACCTCGCCGTGCCGCAGCAGGGTGCGCAGCTGGTCGGCGATCGGCTTGGGCGCTTGTTTCACGAGCTGTTGTATTCGTCGGATGCTCCACCCGATGCTTCCGGTCGCTGAGGCGGCGTTGACGCGGTAGCGCAGCACCGCCGTTTCGAAGGCCGTGACCGCGCGCTCGACGCCCGGGAGCTGCGTCGCGGGAACGCTTTTGAGGGTGTCCGCCAGCGCCGGAAAGGCCTGCACCGAATCCTGGACCGATGCATTGCGGATCTTGAACCGTTGCAGCAGCGCTTTCCGTTTCTTCAACAATGCCGCATACGGCTGCAGCATGGTGCCGATGCTGGCGGTCGCCGGGTTTTCCGCATTCGCCGGGTCCTGGCGCAGTTGCGACAACATCAGCGTCATGCGCGAGGTCAGGTCGGCAACGGAATTGTCGTCGCCGTCCAATCCGGCCCGGATCTTGAGAGCGTCCTGGTCGATCGATTGCTCAAGCTGCCGCAGCGTTTCCAACTGCGACTGGACCTGGGCCAGTTTCTCGAAATCGACCGTTTGCGTCCGAAGAAAGGCAAAGCCGAGCGTGGCGATCGTCGCCAGCAGGAGGATCAATCGAATGTTGTTTGCCTTGTTCACGTCGCCGAACCGCTCCCCTGGGCGGGCGGCGGCGACCACGTCGGTCGCCATGGGACAAGCGTGCCGCGACGCCTATACCCATCATCGGCCGGTTTGCTTAATCAAGTCTTAACGATCAACCAAAGGTTTGGAGTCATGGGAACATTCGCCCGACATCGGAACGGCGTCGCCGGACACTACGTACCGTCATTATGCACCGTCATGCACGGTCGGCCCGCGACGGCGGAGAGGGTAACGCGGGCGGGCAAAGAACGTCGACGGTCGACGACAAGGTCGGCATGCGTCTAGACATCCGCCTCCCGGGTCTGGCGAAATCTCGTCCTGAACCTGGAAGGATG
Source organism: Alphaproteobacteria bacterium (assembly GCA_028281325.1). Lineage (GTDB taxonomy): Bacteria > Pseudomonadota > Alphaproteobacteria > UBA8366 > UBA8366 > JAJFJD01. Next base: position 311,732 of record JANQKC010000021.1, on the reverse strand, counting down.
GCGTGCGCTACCCGCCGCGTTTCGCCTCGACCATCTTCGTCGCACCCGATCGGTCGCCGATCTTCTCGCCCGCCAGCATGCGTTTGTGCCCCTCGGGCTCGGCGGCCGCTTTCGCCAGCGCCCAATCCAGGTCGGCCTCGGCTTCGTCCGGCGGAAGAACCACGACGCCGGAAAAATCGCCGACCACCAAGTCGCCGGGCATCACGACCGCGCCGCCGCAGGATATGGGCACGTTGAAGCTGCCGCCGACATCGTAGAGCCGTGTGGTGATCGGGGCCACCCCGCGCGCCCACACCGCCAGGTCCCGTTCTTCGATCTCGGGCAGGTCGGTGCAGGGGCCGTCGATCGCGACCGCGACGCAGCCGCTCGCCTTGATCGCCGCCGCCACCCCGCCGCCCACGCAGGCATGCTTGTGATCGCCGAGCCGGTCGATACAGAGAAAGTCGCCCGGCCGCAGGAACTGGATGACGTGATGCAACAGGGTCGCGTCCATGCCGGGCAACGCCAGCGTGACCGCCGTGCCCGCGACGCGGCGGTCCGGCAGCACGCATTGAATGGCCGCATCCATGAATCCCATATGCCGGCGGTGGCCGATCGTCGCGGTTTCCACGCGACGGCCCTTCCCGATCAACGCGTCGTCGACCTGAGGCGGCATGTCCTTGATGATGTAGCTCATGAGTCGGCTGTCCTGTTTCGCGCTCGCGCGCAATGCTATGATCGGGCTTTCCTTCCGGTAAGCGTCCCTTCACAGCCCATACGGATCACAATAGTCCAATGAACAGAAACGTCGAGCAATGGCAGGTCTATAAGAAAGCCGTCCGGAGCGAGCGCGGCGTCGTCGGATCGCAGCATTGGCTGGCGGCGCAGGCGGGGGCCGGCGTCCTGGCCGAGGGCGGCAACGCGGTCGACGCGGCGGTGGCCACCGCGCTGGCGCTGAATGCGGTCGAGCCCTGGATGTGCGGGCTCGGCGGCAGCGGCTTCATGGTGATCTGGCTCGCCGAGTCGGACACCGCGCATGTGGTGAATTTCCAGGGCACGCTGCCGCAGGCGATCGACCTCGCGGACTATCCGCTCGATCCGTCGGTCCCGGGCTCGATCATGGGGTTTCCCGGCGTCGTCGACGACCGCAACGTGACCGGCTACGGCGCGATCACGGTGCCGGGCGCGGTCGCTGGCCTGTCCGAGGCGCAGGCGCGGTTCGGCCGGCTGTCCTTCGACACGGCGCTGAAACCGGCGATCGACCTTGCCGAGCGCGGCCTGCCGGTCGACTGGCACGGCACGCTGCAGATCGCGCTGGAAGCGGCCAACCTGTTGAAGGACCCGGAAGCCGCCAAGACCTACCTGCCCGGCGGCGCGCCGCTCGGGCCGGAGCAATACCGCGTGCTCGGCAAGCTGCCCGAGACGCTGCGCCGGCTGGCGGATCACGGCCCGCGCGATTTCTACGAAGGCGACCTTGCCGAACGCATGGTCGGCGACCTGCAGGCGGGCGGCAGCCGCATCGCGATGGAGGATCTGGCGGCCTACCGGGCGGCGGTGCACGAACCGTTGTCGGGCACCCATCGCGGCGCCACGATCCACACGGCGGGCGAGACCAGCGGCGGCCCGCGCATGCTTGAAGCGTTGGCTCACATCGAGGAAGCGCTGGACGTGTCCCAAGGCATCGGCGCGCATACCTACCTCACCTATGCCGACGCGCTGAACAAGGCGTTCGCGACGCACAAGCGCAAGCTCGGCGTCTCGCTGGAAACCGGCTGCACCAGCCATCTCAGCACGCTCGACGCCGACGGCAACATGGTCGCCCTGACCTACACGCTGCTCAGCCGTTTCGGCGCGAAGGTGATGCTGCCGAGCACGGGCATGATGATGAACAACTCGGTGTCCTATTTCGATCCGCGGCCCGGCTACCCGACCACGATGGAGGGCGGCAAGCGGATCAACGCCAGCAACATGTGCCCGGCGGTTGCGGTGCGCGACGGCAAGCCGCTGTTCGCGGTGGGCGCGTCGGGCGCGAACCATATCGTGCCCGGCACCATGCAGGTGGCGGCCTTCATGCTGGACTACGGCGTCTCGCTGGAGGAAGCGTTCAACGCGCCGCGGATCGACGCCAGCGACCGCGGCAGCATCGGCGTCGACCCTGCCGTCGGCCCGGACATCCTCGCCGCCCTGGAAGAAAAGCACGACGTGGACGTGGCGCAGATGCTGGTCTTCCCGAAATTCTATTCCTGCCCGTCGGGCGTGATGCACGATGCCGCGACCGGCCTCAACCACGGCATCAGCGACAAGTCGCAACCGGTCGCCGGCGCGGCGGCGGAAGCGCCCTTCGTGCTCGAGTCCGACGGCGCGGACGGCGACGTGGGGCCGCGGGCGTGATGGTGTTGCCGTAACCGCACCGTTGTCATTCCCGCGTAGGCGGGAATCTACTTCCCCGTTCTGCGTCCCTGGACTCCCGCTTTCGCGGGAGTGACGGATTTAGGGTCTAGCGTAGACGCCTAATACCCCTTGCCCGGGTCGATCATGTCGGGCACCGGCTTGCCGGCGCGGAAGAGCTGAATGTTCTTGGCGATCACCTTGCCGCCCGCCAGCGGGTCGATCAGGCTCGCCACATGCGGCGTTACCAGCACGTTCGGATGGTCCCAGAAGGGGTGATCGTCGGGCAGCGGCTCGGTGCGGAAGACGTCCAGAGTCGCCGCCCGGATTTGGCCGGTGTCCAACGCCGCCAGCAAATCCTCCTCGACCAGATGGTCGCCGCGCCCTGCGTTGATGACGCAGGCGCCCTCCGGCAGCTTCTCGAACAGGTCGCGGTTCAGGATGCTGTCGGTCTCCGGCGTCAGCGGCAGCAGGCAGACGAGGATCTGCGTGCGCGCGAGGAAGGCGTCGAAATCCGCGCTGCCGAAACAGGTGACGCCCGGCAGGTGTTTCTTGTCGCGCGACCAGCCCAGCACGTCGAAGCCGAGGGCGACCAGCGCCTCCGCGCAATACCGGCCCATGAAGCCGAGTCCCATGATCCCGACGGTCCGTTCCGGCGCGGGCGGCTCGATGATCTGGTTCCATTCGCGCTTCGGCTGCGACGCCTCGATCTCGGGCAGGCGGCGGTGCAGTCGCAGGACATGCAGGGCGACGTATTCCCGCATACGCTGGCGCAAATCCTCGCCGACCGTGCGGACGATCGGCACGCCTTCCGGCAGGTCCGGGTCGACCAGCACATGGTCGACACCCGCGCCGATCGACACGATGCATTTCAGGTTGGGGAACCGCAGCAACCCGCCCGCCGGATGTTTCCATACCACCGCGTATTCCACGTCCGCCGGGTCGCCCGGATCGTCCCAACCGCGGACTTCCAGGTTGGGGATCAGCGATTGCATGGTGTCCTTCCACCATTGGGCGCGGCGCGGCCCGACATGAAGAATCAAGGCCATCGGTGGACGGTCCTCCAGGATGCTGTTCCGAGAAACGATCGGAACCCAGGTTTTACAGGGTCTGCCGCGCTAGGGTAAGGTCCGATCACGATTTCCAACCGCCGTGCGGGTCGAAGGGGGACGGCTGACTTTACGGCTGCCGGCGGCACTCCGACAAGACAGCCGAGACGACTGGCGAAACGACAGGCAAGGGAGAGCGTAGCGTGAAAACGGGTCTCGAAGGACGCAGCGTGTTGATCACCGGCGCGGGCCGCAATATCGGCCGCCGCATGGCGGTGCTGTTCGCCGAAGAGGGTGCGAATGTCGCCATCTGCACCAGCAGCAACATGGACGGCCTGATGGCCACGGCGGGCGAGATCGAGAAGGCCGGCGCCAAGGCGGTGGCCGAGAAGGTCGACGTCACCGACGCGGACGCGGTCGCCGGCTTCGTCGCCAAGGCGAAGGACGCGTTCGGCTCGGTCGATGTGGTGGTGAACAACGCGGTCTACCGTTCCGAAGGCGACCTGTTGGAGACCTCGCACGAGTCCTGGATGAAGAATATCGACGTCAACCTCAACGGCCCCTATTACATGTGTAAGAACGCGATCCCGCACATGATCGAGGGGAAGTGGGGCCGCATCGTCAACTTCTCCGGCATCGCGCCCTATCTCGGCTCCTATCCCGGCAAGTCGATGGTGAAGATCGGCATCGTCGGTTTCACGCGCGGCATCGCCAAACAGTATGGCGAGCACAACATCACCGCCAACTGCATCGGCCCGGGCCATATCGATGTGGAACGCGACGACTTCCAGGACCCGACCAAGGGCGTTTTCGACCACCAGCCGATCCGCCGCAGCGGCAAGCCCGACGAGGTGGCGAGCCTCGCCGTCTTCCTGGCGAGCGAGCAGGGCGGCTACATCACCGGGCAAAGCTATCTGGTGAACGGCGGCGCCTATATGCAATAGGGTCGCGGTCTTGCAATAAGGAGGGTCCGATGCGTCTCGACGGTTCGTGCCATTGCGGCGCGGTGCGTTTCTCGGTCGAGGCGCATGCGCCCGTGCCGTACATGCGGTGCTATTGCTCGATCTGCCGCAAGACCGGCGGCGGGGGCGGCTATGCGATCAATCTGGGTGCGAAGACGGAAACCTTGAAAGTGACCGGCGCGTCCGAGATCGCTGTCTTTCACGCAACCATCGACGGCAAGGAGAGCCCTGCGGAACGGCGCTTCTGCAAATCCTGCGGATCGGCGCTGTGGGTCTGGGACCCGCGCTGGCCCGAACTGTTGCATCCTTTCGCCGGCGCGGTCGACACGCCGCTGCCGACGCCGCCGGAACACGTCCACATCATGCTGGCGTCGAAGCCCGACTGGGTGCCGGTCGACGTGGCGGATGGCGACGCCCGGTTCGACGAATACCCCGACGAGGCGCTGGCCGATTGGCACCGGCGGCACGGATTGCTGGACGAGTAGGTCGGATCACCGATAACCGAAAACGAAAGGGCCGGCGTCGGATACACGCCGGCCCTTTTCTATTTCGCGGCGTCGACCGCCGAGCATGATGCGTGGGTTGGTATTGGACTCGGCGGCTCTTCCGCTGATTTCTCCCTCTGTACGCCGCCGCTTAGGCCGCGGCGGTCTCATCCCAGGGCGCGATCATCGCCTCGCCCTTGATCTGGGTGCGGTGCAGGACGCGGCGTTGCGTCGGGTCGACCTCGCTGCGGTAATGCATGGCGCAGCGGTTGTCCCACAGCGCGATGTCGCCGACCTTCCAGACATGCTTGATCGCGAATTTCTCTTGCGTTGCGTGCTCCCACAGTCGGTCGAGCAGGGCTTCGCTCTCCTCGTTGGACAGGCCGACGACATAGTTCGACGGCCAGACCCGGCGGCGGCCGAGATAGAGCGCCGGCTTGCCGGTCACCGGGTGGGTCCGCACCAAGGGGTGGGTCGGGCCTACGACCTCTTCCGGTTTCGTCGGCAGCTTGGCGGTGGGGCGCAATACGCCGGCGCTGTTGCGGCTGGAATCATGCACCTGATACTTCCCGTCGACCGCGTTCTTCAAATCGTCCGGCAGAGTCTCGTAGGCGAGGTATTGGTTGTTGAAGAAGGTGTCGCCGCCGCCGTTCACCGGCAGTTCCAGCGCATACAGCATGCTGCCCGCGGGCGGCACCTCGACATAGGAATTGTCGCTGTGCCAGACGACCTCCGCGCTGCCCAATCCGGCATTCGCCTTCACCGGCTCGCCGTCGGGGCCGAGATTGGTGATCGGCGTGATTTCGGGATACTCGCCCAGAAGCTGCTGGTTCTTGCCCTCGCCGTCGCGCAGGAAGTAAGCCCGCGCGCCGCCGACCTGGACGCCGCCGAAGATGTTCGAGGCCTCGATGAGCTGGGCGTCGTTGATGTCCTGGTCGTGGAAGATCAGGATCACATGGTCGGCCCAGGCTTGGCGCAGCGCGTCCTTCACCGCGTCGGGGACCGGCTGCGCGAAATCGATGCCGCCGACCTCGGCGCCCAGCGGCCCGCCCGTCGGGGTCACCGTCAGCGAGTCCAAAGTGTTTTCCGAAACCGTCTTGCCCATTTTCATCCTCCTTCGCCTATCGTCGCGCAGGGTGGCATCGGGGCGGCCGCGCCGGGCGCGGCCGATGATGCTCACCGGTATTTAAGCATGACCGAAACGAACCCGTCATTTCGGCCGGTTGCCGCCGACCGGTCCGTTCCGTGGCCGTTCGCCCCGCCAAACGCGGTTTCGGGACAAAGCCCGGGACCGCCGTCTTGACGGGTTGAAATAAATTTCATATTATGAAACTTATTTCGATATATGAAATAATAGAGAGAATCGGCTGGACGGTCAAGCCCTGGCGGCAGGGCGGGCCGCGGCGGCATGGGCGAGGACAAAATGGAAACCAAAGGCGTGGCGGCGGTCGATCGGGCCTTCTCGATCATCGAGAGTTTCAAGCCGGGCGAGGCGTCGCTCAACCTGCAGACGCTGGCGGCGCGGACCGGCTTGAACAAGGCGACAATCATCCGCCTGATCGCGTCGCTGGAAAAGGCCGGCTGCATGACACGGCGCGGCCATGGCGAATACGCATTGGGACCGGCCTTATTGCGCTTCGGCAGCACCTATCAATCGTCCTTTCATCTGGCGGACAGCCTGATGCCGGTTCTGCGCGATCTGGTGCGGCGATCGGGCGAGACCGCCGCCTTCTTCGTGCGCGACGGCGACATGCGGATTTGCCTGCATCGGGTCGAGACCGAATCGGCGCTGCGCCTGCATCTGCGCGAAGGGGAGGCGCGGCCGCTGCTGCCCGGCGGCACCGGCCGGGTCCTGCTCGCCTTTTCCGGCGAGGACGGGCCGGAAGCCGAGCGGATCCGGCGGGATCATTTCGTGATCAATATCGGCGGCCGCGAAGCGGAGATTTCGTCGGTCGCGGCCCCCGTGCTGCAGCCGCACGGCGTTCTCGTCGGCACGGTGTCGATCACCGGTCCGACGGGCAAGTTCACGGAGGGCAAGGCGGCGGGATTCGTCCGGCATCTCCTGCCGGCCGCGGCCGAGCTGACGCGCCTCTGCGGCGGCGATCCCGGCCCGTTCCACGACAGCCTGAGCCGCCTTTAGGCGTCCCGTCGGGTATTCGCCCGTTGCGCCAAATCAAGGCTGTTCGACTTGCCCGCGCGGTATAATATTGATTGTCCCACAGATCTAACACAGGAGCATCCGATGAGCGGCAGCGTCGACTTGACGGCGGCGATCAACGTCTTGGTGGAAGAGATGGAGTCCGAGCCGGACGACTTGCACGAAGTGCATCTGAAGCTGCAGGAACTCCTCCGGCAATTCCGCGCCACCGGCATGCCGCTGCCGGATGACTTGGTGCGGCTGGAACACCAGCTGCAGGAAAACGTCGAGGGCGTCCCGGACGGGGAGTCGAAGGAACCCTGACCTCGGCGCCGCCGGATAATAGGTGGCGTGCGCCGGGTCGCCCGAAATTTAAATTGCTATTCGGGAAGCTATGTTAGACCCTGCATTGTAGTCGGGATGATGGTGGGGTGTCGGATAGATGTCGGAGCAGGCAAGACCGGGCGCTATGGCCGCGCCGGTTGGATCGCCCATCCCGGATCAGGAATTCTACCAACCGGTCTTTTCGCCCTGGCTTGGGTATGGCGCTTTCACGGCGGTCTTCGACGAGGTCCGGCCCTTTACCCTTGTTTCCGCCGACCGTTGCCACGTTTTGTACTCGCTGGCGATCCAGGCGGCGGGCCTGACCGGGCAGTGGTACGAATGCGGGGTCTATCGGGGCGGAACGGCAATGCTGCTCGCCCATGTCCTGCGGACGCATCAGTGGGAAGCCTGGGACGCGGACACGCGGCTGCACCTATTCGACACCTTCGAGGGCATGCCGGAAACCGATCCGCGCGAAGACAGGCATTCCAAGGGCGATTTCGCGGACAGTTCGGCGGACCTGGTGCGGCGGCGGCTCGATGCGATTAACCCCGGACTCGTCGATATCCACAAGGGCCTGATCCCCGAAACCTTCGCGGGATTGGAGGCGCATCGCATCGCCTTCGCGCATATCGACGTGGATATCTACCGCTCGGTCGTGGATTGTTGCGCCTTCGTTTATCCTCGGATGACGCCCGGCGGGTTCATGGTGTTTGACGATTATGGTTTTCCGACCTGCCCCGGCGCGCGCAAGGCGGTCGACGCATTCTTCGCCGATAAGCCGGAAAACCCGTTGGTGCTGCCGACCGGCCAGGCGGTGGTTTTCAAGACCCCATAGACAACCTAATAGACAAACTAAGCGTCTTCCGGCGTCCAGATCGGCAGGCCGTCGCGGTTGCCCCATTCCTGCCAGGATCCGACATAGTTCCGCAGCCGCGGATAGCCGAGCAGCCGCAGCGCCAGGTAACCGTGCGCCGAACGGTAGCCCGTGTTGCAGTAGAGCGTAACCTCCTTGTCCGGCGTCACGCCCAGCGATTCGAAGGCCTCGCGCAGCTTGTCCGCCGGTTTCATGCAGCCGGTGCCGGGATCGTACAGGTCGACCCAGTCGCGGTGCACCGCGCCGGGGATCGCGCCGCCGTGCCGGGCGCGCCGGTCGGTGCCGAGGAACTCTGCGCGGCTGCGCGTATCGACGATCACCGTGCTGGCGTCGCCGTCGGCCGCCAGGATATCTTGATATCCGGCGACCTTCTCCATGACCGGGTCGGCGGCGTATTTGACCGGCGCGGGTGGGCCACTCTCGGTTTCCAGCGGCAGGCCCGCTTCGGTCCAGGCGGCGATTCCGCCGTCCAGCACATGCACGTCGTCATGGCCGAGGTACTCGCAGAACCAATAGCCTCGCGCCGCGCACATGTCGGTGAAGCCGCCGTAGAAGACGATGGTGTCGTCCGCGCTTACCCCGCGCCAGCCGAGCAGGTTGGCCCACATCCGGGTGAAGGCGGCCAGCGGGGCCGGGTCGGTGTCGTCGGTGTTGACGAAATACAGGTCGAAATGCCGCGCCCCCGGCAGCCGCCCTTGCGCGAACAGCTCGGCGGGCCGCGTGTCGATCACGGCGAGGCCAGGCTCGGCCATGCGCGCCCGCAAGGTTTCGGGCGACCACAACAGGTCGGGATTCGTGTAGTCGCGGTCGGCGGTGGTCATCGTGTCGAGGTCTCCATGACAGTATGCCTGCTAATCTTTACGGCTACTGGTCGACCAGCGACCCGTCCTTGTGCGGCCGCATGCGGACGCGGCGCGGGATGGGCGGGAATTTCTCGGCGGCGTCCTTCACCAGTTTCACGCCGAGCCCCGGCGCTTGCGGAATCTCGACGAAACCGTCCTTGAACGCGGGCACGTTGGTGACGATGTCCTTCCCGGCCAGCGTGGTGGTCGGCGCGTTCGACGTTCCCTTGTCCTCGAAGCCGACGCCGACCGTCGGGTATTCCTGGATCGCGAAATTGGCGATGCTGGCGTCCAGGTGCAGCCCGGCGAACAGGCAGACCGGCGACAACGGGTTGTGCGGCACCAGTTGCACGCCATGCGCTTCGGCCAGGGCGGCGATCTTGCGGCCGCCGGTGATCCCGCCGCACACGCAGAGCGAGCTGCGCACGTAATCGACCGCGTTGCGCACCAGCAGCGTTTCGAATTCATGCAGCGAGTGGAAACGTTCCCCGGTGGCGAGCGGGATGCGGATGCGGTCGGCCACCCGCGCCATCGCGTCGTAGCTTTCCGGCGGGATCGGGTCTTCGTAGAACATCGGCCGCAAGGGTTCCAACTCGCGCGCGAAGACCACGGCCTCGGCGGGCGTCAGCCGCCGGTGGATTTCGATGCACAGGTCCACGTCCGGGCCGACCGCCTCGCGCACCCGCGCCACCACGGCGACGGCGTCATCGATCTTGCGCGCGTGCGGCTTGAAATAGGCGTTGTCCCGGTCCTCGTCGAGGAAGGGGTTCATGTGGCCGATCGCGGTGAAGCCCAACTCCTTCAGCTTGATGCAGTTCTCGACCATCTCGTCCGGCGTCTCCGCCTTCACGTGGCCGTAGACGCGGGCCTTGTCGCGGGTCGGCCCGCCCAGCAATTGGTGCACCGGCACGCCCAGCGCCTGCCCCTTGATGTCCCACAGGGCCATGTCGATCGCCGAAATCGCGCCGACGATGGCGGTGCCGCGGAAATGGCCGAACCGATGCATGATGTTCCAATGATGCTCGATCGGCCCGGGGTCCTTGCCGACCAGATAATCGCCGAACTTCTCCGCCGCCGTCTTGGACGCCTCCAGATGGCCCCACGCGCCGCTCTCGCCGAGCCCGGTCAACCCCGTGTCCGTCTCGACCTCGACGAACATGTATTTGTCGATGAGCATGGGGGTGACTTTGGTGACTTTCATGGCGGCGGTGTCCTTATTGTGTGTCTGGTCTTGCGGCGGGAGGGAGTAACGACGGAGACGGGCGGTGGAACCGTTACCCCAACCCCATCATCCTTAATCGACATTCGGTCAGCGGGTTGTCGGCGTTGGCGGTTTCGCTCAGCACGGTGAAGTGGTTCAGGTCCGGCAGTTCGAAATGCTCGACCGGCGCGTGGCCCTTCCAGGCGTCGGCGAGGGCGGCGGATTGGCGGCGGAACTCGTCGCTTTCCGCGCCGCCGACAGTGATCGCGATCGGGGCCTTGGTCGCCGGCGTCATGAAGATCGGGCTGTTGCGCTCGGCCATGTCGGGGGTCAGGCGGACGGCTTCCTGCACCGAGATGTCCATCACCGGCGCGATCTCGTAGATGCCGCTGATCAGCACCGCGCTCTTGATCAGGTCCGCCGGCAGGGTGTTGTCATAGGCGGGCCAGTCGGTCGCCATCAGCATCGCGCCGAGGTGCCCGCCTGCCGAGTGGCCCGAGACATGGATGCGGTCCGGGTCGCCGCCGTGAACCTCCGGGTTCTTGTATAGGAAAGCGCAGCAGGCGCGCATCTGGCGGACGATCTCGTCCAGCGTCACGTCGGGGCAAAGCGCGTAGTTCACCACCGCGACGACCGCGCCGGCGTCGACCATCGGCCCGGCGACATAGCTGAAATCCTCCTTCACCCGCGAGCGCCAGAAGCCGCCGTGGATGTAGACATGCACCGGCGCGCCTTCGGGGTTTTCGGGGCGGAAGATGTCCAGGGTCTCCATCGCGTGGCCGCCATAGGCGACGTCGTAGGTCGCGTCGGCCGCCGCCTCGCGGTATGCGGCGGCGCGCTCGACGCCGGCGGCGACGATCGCCTCGTGGTCCGGCACCGCGGCCCGCGGGTTGAACTGCAGCTCCAGCTCCTCGGCGGAATAGCCGCGAAAAACCCCGTCATCCATGTTTTGCTTGCTCCCCGGTCGGCGGTTTTAGGCCGATATCATGCGATCCGGGCGCGCGGACGGCAAGCGCGCTTGCCCGCACCCGCCGCCACGGGATAAAAACTAGGGGAGCACCGCGCGGATCCCGCGCCTTTCCGGACAATCGATAAAGAACGACGCCGCCAACGGCGAGGGAGAACAGCGACACCATGAAGAAGAAAAAGGCGGCATCGCTGGAAGACGCGATCGCGAACCTGCGTGACGGCAGCATCGTGCTGGTCGGCGGGTTCGGCTACGGCGGCGTGCCCGAGACCCTGATCGAGGGGGTCTGCGACAGCGGGCTGCGCAACCTGACCATCGTCAACAACAACGCGGGCACCGGCCATACCGGGATCGCCCGGCTGCTGGAGGAAGGCGTCGTCGGCAAGATGATCTGCAGCTTCCCCTTCGCCAGCGAATCCCACGTCTTCAAGGAGCTGTACGCCGCCGGCAAGGTCGACCTGGAAGTGGTGCCGCAGGGCACCATGGCCGAGCGTATGCGCAACGCCGGCGCGGGGCTCGGCGGTTTCCTGACGCCGACCGGCGTCGGCACCGAGATCGCCGAGGGCAAGCCGGAATTTGAGATGGATGGCAAGACGTATATTCTGGAAAAGCCGCTGCGCGGCGACTTCGCGCTGATCAAGGCGCTGAAGGCGGACAAGCGCGGCAATCTGGTGTTCCGCAAATCGGCGCGGAACTTCAACCCGGTCATGGCGATGGCGGCGGAGTTCACCATCGCCGAGGTGGCCGAGGAGGTCGAGGTCGGCGATCTCGACCCGGAAATCATCGTGACGCCCAGCGTCTACGTGGACTGCTATCTGGTAACTGGCGGGTAAGAGAAAATGGCACGCATCATGACGAAACCCGATAAACCCCTGCTCACCCGCGACCAAGTCGCCCGGCGGCTCGCCCGCGACCTGGAGGCCGACTGGGTGGTCAACATCGGCATCGGCATGCCGACCATGGCCGTGCAGTATGTCCCTCCCGAGCGCGACGTTATCCTGCACAGCGAGAACGGCATCATCGGCATGGGGCCGCCGCCGGAACGCGAGGAAGACATCGACCGCGACCTGATGAGCGCGGGCAAGGGGCCGGTGACGCTGATCCCCGGCGGCGCTTATGTCCATCACGCGGACTCCTTCTCGCTGGCGCGCGGCGGCCGGCTCGACTGCGCGGTGCTCGGCGCGTTCCAGGTGGCGGCGAACGGCGACCTGGCGAACTGGAAGGTATTGGGCGCGAGCGCCGGCAACATCGGCGGCGCGATGGATATCGCCGTCGGCGCGCGGCAGACCTTCGCGATCATGACGCATCTGTCGAAGGACGGCAGCGCCAAGATCGTCGACACGCTGACCTATCCGCCGACGGCGCTGGGCGTGGTGACGCGGGTCTATACCGACATGGCGGTGTTGTCGGTGACGGAAGACGGCTTTGTCCTGGAGGAAGTCGCGCCGGGGCTGACCGCCGAAGACGTGCAGGCGGCGTGCGACGCAAAACTCATCCTGCCCGACACCTTGTGCGAAATCGCCGCGTAGCGGAGAACCGCATGACTCGAATTTGATGCGCCGGCGGCCCGACCGCCGGCGTTTTCATGTCATTTTGCTCGCTAATCGCGGTGGTTGCGTTACTATTGCCGCCTATATTGGCCGCATGACCGCGGAAATGAGCGGCGTCACGGTTAGTAAAATGTTCACGGGACCTTCGCTAAACCTTTGTGTTGCCTCGGGCATCCTTTGCCCGGGCGGTATGCCCTTTGGGAGTTGAGCTATGTCAGTCCGGGTGGAAACGCTGAAACAGGAGATGATCGAAAAGGTCACGACCCTGGTTCAATCGAAGATGAGCGGCGAAAAAGCGGAAAAATCCGCGTATTTCATCCGCCAGTTCTATACCGACGTGTTGGAGGACGACGTCCTCGGCGTCGACCCGGAAGACCTCTACGGCGGGGCGCTGTCGCTGCTGCATTTCGGCGAAAAGCGCACGGGCAACGACGCGAAAGTCCGCGCCTATAACCCGCAATTCGAAAAACACGGCTGGCGGTGCCGGCATACCGTCATCGAAATCATCAACGATGACATGCCCTTTTTGGTTGATTCGGTGGCGATGGAACTGAACGCGCTGAATCTGACGGTGCATCTGGTGATCCATCCGATTTTTCAGGTCGAGCGCGACGAGACCGGCCGCTTGGTGACGATCACCGAAGGCCACGAGAGCGGCAATGGCGCCGCCCGCGAATCCTTCATGCAGATCCAGGTGGACGAGCAGACCTCCTCCGAGGCGCTGCGCGAGATCGAAACGAATATTCACCGGATTCTCGGCAATGTCCGCGCGGCCGTCGAAGATTGGCCCGCGATGCTGGAACAGTCCAAACAAGCGCTGGAAAGCCTGACCGAGACGCCGCCGCCGATCGATGCGGACAAGCTGGAGGAAGCCGTCGCCTTCCTGGAATGGATTCGCGACGACCATTTCACCTTCATCGGCTATCGCGACGTCAACATCCTGCACAAGGGGAAGAAGGCGACGGTCGAGATCCTGGAGAATTCGGGCCTGGGTGTCCTGGGCGATCCCGCGACCGAGGTCTTCGCCGGCCTACGCCAGCTCGGCAGCATGCCGCCGGAGGTGCAGGAATTCCTGCGCCGTCCCGAGCCGATCCTGATCACCAAGTCCAGCCTGCGCTCGACCGTGCACCGGCCGACCCCGCTGGACGCGATCGCGATCAAGAAGTTCGACGCCAAGGGCAAGGTCACCGGCGAACGCATCTTCGTCGGGTTGTTCACCTCCTCCGCCTACAGCATGAGTCCGCGCCGCATTCCGGTGCTGGGCCAGAAGGTCAACGAGGTGCTGGCGCGGTCCGGCTTCGATCCGCGCAGCCATAGCGGCAAGGCGCTGATGCACGTGCTGGAAAATTTCCCGCGCGACGAACTTTTTCAGATCGAACCCGACATCCTCGAAGAGATCTCCATCGGCATCGTCAGCCTGCAGGAACGTCAACGCATCGCGCTGTTCGTGCGGCGCGATCCGTTCGGCCGCTTCGTGTCGGCCTTCGTGTATGTGCCGCGGGACCGTTACAATCCGTCGCTGCGCCGCGCCTTCGAGGACATCATCGCCGCTGCCTTCGACGGCGTGATCGCCAATCACACGGCGCAGTTCGGCGACGAACCGCTCGGCCGGCTTCATTTCATCGTGGCGACGCGGCCGGGCCAGGTTCCGGACTACGACATTCGCGAGATCGAAGGCCGGCTGCGCGACGCCGGCCGCACCTGGAGCGACCGTCTGCATGACGTGCTGGTGGAACGCCTCGGCGAGGAGACCGGCAACCGGCTGTACCGGCGCTATTGCAACGCCTTCCCGGTGGCCTATCAGCATCGTTTCTCCGCCGCGACCGGCGTCTTCGACATCGAAAAGATCGAAGAGGTGCGCGAGAACGGCGCGCTCGGCATGAACCTCTACCACCCGATCGAGGCGGAAGAGAGCGAGCTGCGCTTCAAGGTCTACAGCACAGACGGGCAGCTGGCCCTGTCGGATGTGTTGCCCGTGCTCGAAAACATGGGCCTGAAGGTGATGAGCGAGATTCCCTTCGAGATGACCTTGTCCGACGCCGAGGGTGAGATTCGCATTCACGATTTCGGCCTCGTCACCGCCGATGGGTCGGCCGTGGACTTCGAGACGATCCGCGACGAATTCCACGAGAGTTTCGCGCATATCTGGTGCGACCGGATGGAGAATGACGGGTTCAACCGGCTGGTCCTCGGCGCCGGGCTCAATTGGCGCGAGGTCGTCATCCTGCGCGCCTATTGCAAATATCTGCGCCAGGCGCGCATCCCGTTCAGCCAAGCCTATATGGAAGAGACGCTGGCGAAGAACCGCACGCTCGCCGGTCTGCTGGTCAAACTGTTCGAAATTCGCTTCGATCCCGATTATGCCAGGAAACGCCAGGTCGACGAGATCACGACTGTGGAAAGCATCGAGGACGCGTTGGAAGCGGTCAGCAACCTGGATGAAGACCGTATCATCCGGCACTACCTGAACATGGTTCAGTCGACGCTGCGGACGAATTTCTATCAGCCGTCCGAGGACGGATCGCCGAAGCCCTATGTGACCTTCAAGCTGGACAGCGGCAACATCGACGAACTGCCGTTGCCCCGGCCGTTGCGCGAGATCTTCGTCTACAGCCCGCGCTTCGAAGGCGTGCATCTGCGCTTCGGTTATGTGGCGCGCGGCGGTTTGCGCTGGTCGGACCGGCGCGAGGATTTCCGCACCGAGGTGCTGGGCCTGGCCAAGGCGCAGCAGGTGAAGAACGCCGTGATCGTGCCGGTCGGCTCGAAGGGCGGGTTCGTGTTGAAGAAAGCGCCGCCGCCGTCCGACCGCGAAGCCTTCATGGAAGAGGGGATCGCGGTCTACAAGACGTTCATCGGGGCGATGCTCGACGTGACCGACAACCTGTCGGGCGACGACGTGGTCCCGCCGCTGGAAGTGGCGCGCAAGGACGAGGACGATCCCTATCTCGTCGTCGCCGCGGACAAGGGCACCGCCACCTTCTCAGATTTCGCGAACGGGGTCGCCCGCGACCGCGGCTTCTGGCTCGACGACGCCTTCGCGTCGGGCGGGTCGGCCGGATACGACCACAAGGGCATGGGCATCACCGCGCGCGGCGCCTGGGAATCCGTGAAACGGCATTTCCGGGAAATGGGCCACGATTCGCAGTCCGAGGACTTCACCTGCGTTGGCTGCGGCGACATGTCGGGCGACGTGTTCGGCAACGGCATGCTGCTGTCCGAGCATATCCGGTTGGTTGGCGCCTTCAATCACCTGCATATCTTCATCGACCCGTCGCCGGACGCGGCCACGAGTTTCAAGGAACGCCGGCGCTTGTTCGATCTGCCGCGCAGCAGTTGGTCGGATTACGACGCGAAGCTGATCTCCAAGGGCGGCGGCGTGTTCGAGCGCAGCGCCAAGTCGATCGACCTGACGCCGGAGATTCGGAAGCTGTTCGGCATTTCATCGAGCAAGGTGACGCCGAACGAGCTGCTGAAGGCGATGTTGCTGGCCGAGGTCGACCTGCTGTGGTTCGGCGGCATCGGCACCTATATCAAGTCGTCGGACGAGGACCATGCCGAGGCGGGCGACCGGGCGAACGACCCGATCCGGATCGACGGCCGCGACCTGCGCTGCAAGGTGGTCGGCGAAGGCGCCAATCTGGGCGTGACCCAACTCGGCCGTATCGAATTCGCGCAGACCGGTGGCCGCATCAACACCGACTTCATCGACAATTCGGCCGGCGTCGACACGTCGGACCACGAGGTCAACATCAAGATCGCGCTCGGCGACGTGGTGCAGCGCGGCGACATGACGATGAAGCAGCGCGACACGCTGCTCGCCAAGATGACCGATGAGGTCGCGGCGCTCGTCCTGCGCAACAACTACCAGCAGACCCAGGCGCTGTCTGTGACCGAGGCGCATTCGTATCACTTGCTCGGCCAACAGCAGCGCATGATGCGGATGCTCGAACGGGCGGACCTGCTGAACCGGCAGATCGAATTCCTGCCCGACGATGAGGAAATCGCGGACCGGCAGTCGGCCCGCCAGGGTCTGACGCGGCCGGAACTGTCGGTCCTGCTCGCCTACTCCAAGAACATCACCTACGCGCGCCTGCTCGAAAGCGACATTCCCGACGAGTCGATGCTCGAAGAGGATCTGCTGCGCTATTTCCCGGAGCCGTTGCGCAAGAAATACAAGGCGGTCATCGGGCGGCATCGCCTGCGGCGGGAAATCATCGCGACCGTGGTGACCAATTCGATGATCAACCGGGTCGGGCCGACCTTCGTGACCGAGATGCAGGACCGCACCGGCATGGACACGTCCGAGATCGCGCGGGCCTACACCATCGTCCGCGAGGCTTTCGACCTGCGCTCGCTTTGGCAGGCGATCGAGGATCTCGACACCAAGGTCTCGACGGATGCGCAGATTCAGATGCTGATGGAGACCGGCCGCACGCTCGAACGCATGACCCTATGGTTCCTGCGCAACGGCGAACACCCGCTGGACATCCGCAAGAATGCCGAGGTCTACGGCGCCGGCATTCAGGAAATCAGCGGCAAGCTGGACTCGCTGATGGCGCCGGATCAGATCGCGGAAACGCAGGATCGCGCGGCGCGCTTCTCGCAGCCCGGGGTTCCCGAGGCATTGGCGCAGCGGGTCGCGCATCTCAAGGCGTTGTCGACCGCCTGCGACATCGTAAGGATCGCGCAGCAGGCGAACCGTCAGGTCGGCGAAGTCGGCGAGACCTATTTCCTGCTGGGCAGCCGGTTCAAGCTGGACTGGCTGCGCCATCACGCCAACATCATGACGCCGGAGAATCCGTGGCATCAGATGGCGCTCGGCGCGATCATCGACGACCTGTGGGGAACGCAAGGCGATCTTGCCGGCAAGGTGCTGATCGACGGCGGCTGCGGCGACGAGGCGATCGACGGCTGGGCCGGCAAGCGCCACGATGTGGTGGGACGCGTCGAAGCCATCGTCAACGAGTTGGAGCAGCATGGCAGCATCGATCTGGCGATGCTGACCGTGGCGAATCGGGAACTGCGCGGCCTGGTGACGGCGTAGCCGTCCGCCGCCGGTGCGTGGGTATTCGACCCGGGGCTATTCGACCCGGACGGCGGTGCCGCTGACCGCGACCATCAGCATCGAGCCTTTTTCGCCGACCACCTCGTAGTCGATATCGACGGCGATGACGGCATTCGCGCCCAATTCCTTGGCCTGATCGCACATGTCCCCGATGGCGATGTCCTTGCCCTCGCGCAACACCTTTTCATAGGCGCCCGAGCGGCCGCCGACGAAGTCGCGGACGCCGGCGAACATGTCGCGGAAGACGTTGGCGCCGCAGATCGCTTCGCCTGTGCAAATACCGTAATACTCGACGATCTTTCGTCCATCGAGAGTCTGTGTGGTTGTAACAAGCATGCGCTAAACTCCTCCTCTATTCGCACTGCCCATGAGAGCGGCGCATCACCCTAAGCGCTGGCGACGGAGTTGCCAATTGACGAAACCATGACGACGCGCCGCGCTGTTTTTTCCTGGTGCCTGTACGACTGGGCGAATTCCGCCTTCAATACGGTCATCGGCACCTTCGTGTTCAGCGTCTATTTCGCGCGCGGGATCTACGGCGACGAGACCGCGGGCAGCGCCGTGTGGGGCTTCACCCTCGGCGCGGCGGGGTTGGTGGTCGCCGTCACAAGCCCGGTGCTCGGCGCCATCGCGGATTGCGGTGGGGCGCGCAAGCCCTGGCTCGGCGTTTTCGTCGCGTTGACCCTGCTGGCGACCGCGCTGTTGTGGTATGCGACGCCCGACAGGAGCATGGTCGTCTTCGTCCTGACCTGCGTCGTCATTGCCAGCATCGCCTTCGAACTCGCCAATGTGTTCTACAACGCCATGTTGGAGGACGTGGCGCCGCCCGGCATGATCGGCCGCGTTTCCGGCTGGGCGTGGGGGCTGGGCTATGCGGGCGGCCTTTGTTGCCTTTTGGTTGCGCTGATCGGCTTCATTCAGCCGGAACAGCCGCTCTTCGGCCTGTCGAAAGAGGAGTCGGAGAATATCCGCGCGACGGCGGTGCTGGTCGCACTCTGGTTCGGCCTGTTCTCGGTGCCGCTGTTTCTGTTCACGCCGGATATGCCGGCGAACGGCATGTCCATTCGCAAGGCCGTCACCGCCGGTCTGGCACAACTCGTGCAGACGCTGCGCGACGTGCGGCATTACCGCAACATCGTGCGCTTTCTGATTGCCAGCGCGCTCTATCGCGACGGTTTGGTGACTCTGTTCGCCATGGGCGGTCTCTACGCCGCCGGCACGTTTGGGATGGACTTCGAGGAAATCCTGATCTTCGCCATCGGCCTGAACGTGACCGCCGGGCTCGGCGCGTTCGGCTTTGCCTGGCTCGACGACGCCGTCGGGTCGAAGAAGACCGTCTTCGTCGCCTTGATCGGGTTGATCGGGTTCGGGGCGGCGACGCTGTTCATCTCCGACAAGACCGTCTTCATTGCGCTGGCCCTGGGGCTCGGCATCTTCGTGGGGCCGGCGCAGGCGGCGAGCCGGTCGCTGATGGCGCGGCTGTCGCCGAACGAGTTGGAGACGGAGATGTTCGGCCTCTACGCCTTTGCCGGGAAATCCGTGGCCTTTCTCGGCCCCATATTCTTCGGGCTCGCGACCGAGGCCTTCGACAGCCAGCGCGCGGGCATGGCGACGATCATCCTGTTCTTCGTCGCCGGCGGGGCGGTGCTGGTCACGGTTCGGGAGCCGTCCCGCGGCTAGAGGGCGGTTAATGCCGGAAGTGGCGCATCCCGGTGAAGACCATCGCGATCCCCGCTTCGTCGGCCGCGGCGATGACGTCCTCGTCGCGCATCGATCCGCCGGGCTGGACCACCGCGGTGGCGCCGGCGTCGACCGCCGCCATCAATCCGTCGGCGAAAGGGAAGAAAGCGTCCGAGGCGACCACCGATCCGATGGTCTTGGGCTCGCCGCCGCCGGCCGCTTCGGCCGCGTCGCGGGCCTTTTGCGCGGCGATGCGGGAGGAGTCCACGCGGCTCATCTGACCGGCCCCGATCCCGACCGTGGCGCGGTCCTTGACGTACACGATGGCGTTCGATTTCACGTGTTTGCAGACGGTGAAGGCGAACAGCAAATCGCGCACTTCGTCGTCGGTCGGCGCGCGCTGCGTCGCGACGCGCAGGTCCGGCTCGGCGATATGCCCATTGTCGCGCGACTGCATGAGGTAGCCGCCGGCGATCGACTTGACCATCATGCCGCCGGCCGCCGGGTCGGGCAACGCGCCGGTCAGCAGGATGCGCAGGTTCTTTTTCTTCGCCAGTTCCGCGCGGGCGTCCGCATCCGCGTCGGGCGCGATGATGACCTCGGCGAACAGCTCCGCGATCTGCGCGGCGGTCGGGCCGTCCAGTGGGCGGTTCAGCGCGATGATGCCGCCGAAGGCGCTGACCGGATCGCAAGCCAGCGCCGACGCATAGGCGCTGCTCAGGTCCGCGCCGGCGGCGACGCCGCAGGGATTGGCGTGTTTGATGATTGCGCAGGCCGGCTCGTCGAACTCGGCGACCAGCTCGAAGGCCGCGTCGGTGTCGTTCAGGTTGTTGTAACTCAGCTCCTTGCCTTGGATCTGTTCGGCCGTGGCGACGCCGGGCCGGTTCGATCCGTCGACATAGAGGCCAGCCTCCTGGTGCGGGTTCTCGCCATAGCGCAGGCGCTGTTTGAGGCGGCCGCCGACCGTGCGCTGCGCCGGCAGGACCTCGCCGCGTTGTTTGGTCAGCCAGTCGGCGATCATCGTGTCGTATAGCGCGGTATGCGCATAGGCGGCTTCGGCGAGGCCCAGGCGCAAGGCGGTGTCGGTGGCGCCGGACCGTGCGGTCATTTCCGATCGCACCGCGTCGTATTGCGACGGGTCCGTGACCACGGCGACATGGTCGTGGTTCTTGGCGGCGGCGCGGATCAGGGCCGGCCCGCCGATGTCGATATTCTCCACGCAATCCTCGAAGGACGCGCCGCGCGCCACCGTCGCCTCGAACGGGTACAGGTTGACCACGACCAGGTCGATCGGGGCGATACCGTGTTCCTCCATCTGGTGGCGATGGCTGTCGAGATCGCGGCGGCCCAGGATGCCGCCGTGGATTTTCGGATGCAGCGTCTTGACCCGGCCGTCCAGGATTTCCGGCGACCCGGTGTGATCGGCGACCTCGATGACGGTCAGGCCGGCGTCGGTCATGGCCTTGGCGGAGCCGCCGGTCGAGAGGATTTCCACGCCGGAGTCGGCAAGGAACCGCGCAAACTCGATGAGGCCCGTCTTGTCGGAAACGGATATCAGGGCGCGCGCAATCGAAACGTCGGCCATGGGTTTGGAACTCTCCTTGGTTAGGGGTATCGGTTCGGGCCGGCCGGGCCGGGTGTCATCATCTCCACGGCGTCATCGCGAGAGGGCGGCGGGTGCCGCCTCGCTGCCGAATTCGGGAACGAGCCGTTGAATCATCGCCATCACCTGGTCCTCGCGCCGGGCCCGGGCGGCCTCTTCCAGCTCGCCGAGCGCCCGCTGCAGCAACGGCAGGTCCGCGGTGCGCGGATTGGCCAGGCACAGGTTCGGATGGGTGGTCGGCACCACCGCCTCGGAGGCGTGCAGCAGCTCTTCCTGCAACTTCTCGCCGGGGCGCAGGCCGATGAACCGCACCTCGATATCCTTGTCCGGGGTGAATCCGGCCAACCGGATCATCTGATGCGCCAGGTCGACGATACGCACCGGCTCGCCCATTTCCAACTCGAAGATCTTGCCGCAGGCGGCGCCGTCCGACTCGCCGATGGCGGAGGCCTGCAGCACCAGTTCGACGGCTTCGCGGACCGACATGAAATAGCGCGTCACGTCCGGATCGGTCACCGTGACCGGCCCGCCTTGCGCGATCTGGCGTTGGAACAGCGGCACCACCGATCCGGTCGACCCCAGGACGTTGCCGAAGCGAACGGTCACGAAACGGGTGCCGCCGTTCTCCCGGGTCTCCAGGTCGAGCGCCTGGCCGTAGCTTTCGCCCAGCCGCTTGGTCGCGCCCATCACGTTGGTCGGGTTGACCGCCTTGTCGGTGGAAATCTGCACCATCAGCCGGACATTCGCCGACCGGCAAGCCTCGGCCACGTTGCGGCTGCCGATCGTGTTGGTCAGAACCCCTTCGAGCGGGTTGGCCTCGACCATCGGGACGTGTTTCAGCGCGGCGGCGTGGAAGACGAGGTCCGGCGCATACTGCGCGAAGGTCTGGTCGAGCCGGGTCCGGTCGCGCACGTCGCCCAGCACCGGATGACGCGGCAGGCCGCTATGGCGTTCGGCAAGCTCGCCGTCAATTTCGTAAAGATTGTATTCAGACGCGTCGAACAGGATGATCGTCGCCGGGTCGAAATCGGCGATCTGGCGCACCAATTCGCCGCCGATCGTGCCGCCCGCGCCGGTCACCAGAACCTTGCGGTCGGCGATCAGCGCCCGCATCGCGTCCCGGTCGAGCACCGCCTGCGGCCGGCCGAGCAGGTCCTCGACGGCGATCGGCTGGGTCTCGATGCGGTCCTGGTCCTCGATGCCGGATTTCAGGTCGGCGAGGCGCGGCAGCCGCGCCATGCTGAGCCCCAGTTTCTCCGCCTGCGCCAGGATGTTCCGCACCGTCGCGCCCTCGAACCGGTGATGGGTGAGCACGAGCCGCTGCGCCGGCGGATCGTGGAGGCTGCGCACGATCCGTTCCAGGTCTTTCAGCCCGCCGAGAACTTGAACGCCATGGATCGAGCGGCCGACGCGACCGCCTTTTTCGTCGATGACGCCGAGTACTTTATAGGGGGCGTCGCGGTCGCGGGCCTGCTGGCGGATGAACAGTTCGGCCGCGTCGTTCGCGCCGATCAGCAGCACCGGCACCCGCAGATGGTCGGATCGCGCCAGCACGTTTTCCATCCGCCGGTCCTTGAACAGCCGGTAGAGGAAGCGCGGGCCGCCGAGCAGCGTCATCAGCACGAACCAGTTGATGAAGGGCGCGGAACGCGGGAAGTATTCCAGGCGCGTGATGACGAACAACAGCGGCAGGAACAGCAGGATCAGCAGCGTCACCGCCTTGGTGATCGCGACCAGGTCTTCCAACGAGGCGTACCGCCAGATGCCGCGATACAACCGGCCATACCAAAACACCGGCGCGGCCAGCGCGGCGAACAGGATCGTGCCGGGGATCAGATACGGGTCGATCTCGTAACTGTCGACCGTGCCGACGCGCAGGTAGAGCGACAGCGGAAAGGACACCGCCGCCATGATGACGTCATGCACGAACGCGATCCGCGTTCGATCCATTTTGATCCGTAGGCCCATGTCCCCCGCTTCTTACGGCGCTTGTGCGGCAACAGCAACGTTTCGCGGCCGGTGCATATCATACCCGTGTAGCGGCCGGATAGGCCAGCGATTGGTTGACGGGACGGCGGTCAGGATCGCATCCAGAACAACAGCAGCAGCACCACCGTTCCGGCTCCGGCCAGCGACAAGGCGGGCATGGTCACGGCGGTCAGCGCCAAGGCCACGAGCAGCAGGTTCGCGGCGAAAACGGCGCCGGACACGGCGGCATGGCTGAGACCGCCCTGAACTGCTTTTTGATAATAGTGCTCGCGATGGGCGCGCCACACTTTTTCCCCGCGCGCCGCCCGCCGAAGCAGCGTTATCGTCGCATCGGCCAGGTAGTACAGCGGCAGGATCAAGGCGGCCGCCCAATACCCGTCCGCGGCGGCGGTCAGCAGCAGGAAGCCGAGCAAAAAGCCGACCGGGACGCTGCCGACGTCGCCTAGAAAAATCCGCGCCGGATGCCAGTTCCAAATCAAGAATCCGAGCATCGCCGCCGCGATCGCGGCACCGTACCAAGCCTCGGGCGCCGCCGCCGGCGTGACCAGCACCAACAAGGCGAGCCCGCCGCCGATGCCGATCGACTCGACCCCCGAAATGCCGTCGATACCGTCCATGAAGTTGAACAGGTTGACGAACCAGATCCAGGCGACCGCTGCGGCGATCTTGTCCAACAGCGGCGGCAGCAGGCCCTGGAAAACAAGTCCGAACCCGTCGAGCAGGGCCAGCACCGTTGCGACCACGGCGGCTTGCCCGATCAACCGGACCGAGGCCGGCAACGTCCGCAGATCGTCGATCCAGGACAGCAGCGCCAGCGCCGCCGCGCCCGGGATCACGACGGCCAACGCGCCCGCGACCGGCTTGTCGGCGTACAGCGCCCAGGCGAAAAGGATGATCGGAACGACCGCCAGTCCGCCGCCGCGCGGCGTCGGGCGCTTGTGGCTGCTGCGCTCGTTCGGATGATCGAGGATCGACCGCCGCTGCAACTGCGCGCGTAACGCGCCGGTGGCCAGGGCGCTGGCGATGACGACGGCGGTGCAGGCGGGGATCAACCAACTCATCGCCGCGTTATAGACCGTGGCGGCGGGATCGGCCAGCCGGTGACGCCGGACGGCCCGGACAGGTCAGGCGAAGGCGGCGACGGCGTCGCGGTCCAGCGTCACCTTCATCTCGCGGCCCAACATCGACAGCAGGATGACGACGCGCCGGTCGTCGTCGCTGCCCTGGAAGATGCCGGATTGCTGCGCCAACGGTCCTTCGGTCACCCGCACCACCTCGCCCGACTCGAACCCGATCGGGTCGTGTACCTCGACGAATCCCTCCTCGGACTCGCGGGCGCGGATGTCGGCCACGACGCCGCGCGGTACGGCGGACGGGCGGTTGCCCATGCAGACGAGATGGCTGACGCCGTGGGTGCCGTTGATCGACCGCCACGGCGCACTGTCGGGGTCGAACCGGACGAACAGGTAGCGCGGGAACAGCGGCGCCGGAAGCCGGGTGGTCCGCCGGGCGTGGCGGCGGGTCTTCAGGTAGCGCGGCAGATAAGTCTCGAACCCCTGACGGTCCAGGTGACCTTGCGCCAGAAGCTCGGCGCCGGCCCGCGTATGCACCACATGCCATCGGGGCATGGTCATGCCTCCGCGTCCGGCGCAGGGGCCCGCACGACCTGCAGCAAGGGCGGGGTGAGAATCCGGTCGGCCGGAAAATGCCCGCACAACGCGTCGAACGTCTGTTGCGGCATGCGCAGGTCGGTCAGGATGACCGCGTCGATCGTGCCGCGCGGCGGCGGCGTGTGCACGAGCGGCAGGCCCGCGCACTGGGCCGCGGTGTCCTCCGGGTCGATCACGCATTGCAGGGTCACCGCGCCGTTCAGATTATGGCCGCACAACACCGCGATCTCGGCCAGGTCGCCGGACCCGGCCAGGGCGACGGTGCGCCAGCCGCTGGTGGCGCAGCTCGTCAGCGCCTCGGTGCATTGTTCGCGCGCCTGGCGGAAGAAGGTGAAGGAATGCGAAAGGTATTCGGTCGTCAGCCGCGCCTTTTCCGCAAAGCCCTGCGGCGTCAGGTAATAGGCGTAGCGGTTGGACGGAATCTGCCGAACCTTGATATAGCCCTTGCGGATACAGCGTTTCAGATAGGCGTTGGTGAGGCCGAGCGCGATGCCCAGGTTCTGCGCGGCGGACCGTTGCGTCAGACCGCTGTCTTCATGCACCGCATTCAACAGGCCGAGGGTAATTTCGGCCTCGCTGTCCATCGTGCCGTTTTCGGTCTTGCCATCGGCCATCGGCGGCCCCCACCGCACCGTCCCTCGATACGCGTACGCCCCGTCGAGGAGCGCCCGTCACGCGTGTTCACAGGATGAACAATAACGCGTTCATGCTGTGAACGTCAAGGGCGTTCATCATATGAACGGTTTGGTCTCGCCGGTTTCCGCCTGCGCGGGCCCGCCGGGATACTGGGCTGTTTCATCGGACTCGGCCGGGCCCGGGGTTTCGGAACCCGGGTCGGTTTCCGCCTCCTTGCCGGCGTCCTGCGCCAACTGCCGCAGCCGCCATTTTACCTGCGTCGCGGCGCCGCGGGTTTCACCGCGCAGCACGATCTGAGTCGCGCGGGCGATGCCCGTGGCGTCTTCCCAATACACGCTGTCCTCGAGGGCGACCGGTCGGTCGGCGCGCAACTGCCAACGGTCTCCGTTCGGCAGGGCCAGGGTGGCGGATGTCCGGTCGCCGTCGATCACCGCGCGCACGGACGGATGGAGATGGAAGCGGACGGCGAAGGGGTGTTCGGTGTCGCCGACGAGGATATCCTCGCCGCGCAGCCCCGGCTCCGCGTCGCCGACATAGAGCCGCCGACGGTGCGTCAGCCCGTAGCGGCCTTCGTATCCGTCATGACTGCTGCTGATCCAGATGTTGCCGTCGATCTCGCCGCGGTCGCAATCGATGGCGCGCGGCCGCCGGCCTAAACCGGTTTCGGTCACCTCGCAGGAATTCCGGTCGTCGACGATCACGGTCGAGTGGGCCGCGGTCGTCCGCAGCGCCTGACGCCAGCCGGCGTCGGTGTCCGGACCGGCGCCGCAGTTCACGATCAGGCGCTGACCGCCGACGCTCAACTCGAAGCTCATCAGGCCGGCATGCGCCTCTTCGTCATAGGCGTCGTCAGGCGGTGCGCCGCCGTCCAGGATCAGCACCATGCCGTTCGCGTCGATCCGCTCGAACCCGGCGTAAGGCGCCCGGCCGGGCGCGCGGCCTTGCGCGTCGGATCGCAGGAGGATCCGGCTGACATGGGTCGGATCGGGCCGGCCGCCGCCGTTGAAACAGGCCAGCGCGCCGTCGCTGTGGCGCAGAAACCGCGTCATCGGCGCCATCCGGTCGATGGCGTTGCGCAGCGCCACCGGCACCTCGCGGCTGGCCGCGGTCAGCACGGCGCGGATATCGATCAAGGCCTCCAAGGTGGCGAGCTGCCGGCCCGGGCTGCGGGAAACATGGCTGCCGTCCGGCAGCACCTGGCGGTCCAGCTCCGTCTCCAGCAGGCTCAGCGACCGGCGGACCCGTTCGGTCTCCGAAGTCACGCAGGTTTCGCCGTAGATCAGGCCCTTCAGCACGTCGATCCGTTCCATCGGCGCGGTTTCCTGGCTGGCGATCCGCCGCAGATGCCGGAGTTGCCGCGCGATGCTGTCGAGGAAGCGAATGCGGAAAGCCGCCTCGGCGGGTTCGAACAGGGCGGCGTAATGGGTCAGCCAGGTCACCATTCGCGCCGCGAGGATATCCGCCCGCCAACTGACCTCGTGATAGGTGCCGAACCGTTCGTCCCAACTCTCGAACAATTGTTCGGCGAATCGGCGCGCGTCGACCGAGTCGAGCGCTGCCAGATGGCCGAGCCAATCGAATCGGTGCACGGCGACCTGGGCGGCGTCGCCGATGCCGGGCGACGGCCAAGCCGCATCGAAGTCGACGGTCTCGCCCGCGATGGTGAAGCCGCCATTCATGATCGCGCGGCCGCGCTCCGGATCGCCCACGGCGACGCCGCGCTCTTCGCTGTCCGGCGGCAGGGCGGCCAAGGTGGTCGGCCCGCGGCCCATCAAGGCGAGCTTGTAAAGGCGCGATCGAAAGACACTGTTGGAAAAACCGTTGCTCAAGCCGGACACTCGGTTAATAGGACAACCAAATCACACCCGTACCGATCATCCCCTCGAGTCTCGATCCCCGAACCGTCAGGCGCCGCCGCGGAGCATTTTTATATTTTCCGCATAGGCCGCCGGCCCGCCCTGGAAACTCGCGGTGCCTGCGACCAATACGTCTGCGCCGGCGTCGATCGCCTGGGCTGCGGTGTCGGCATTGATGCCGCCGTCCACTTCCAAGTCGATCGAAGCCCCGATTGTATCAATTCGCGCCCGTAAGTCCCGAATCTTCGAGAGCTGCGCGGTAATAAATTTCTGACCCCCGAACCCGGGATTGACCGTCATGACCAGCACCAGGTCGAGATCGGGCAGCAGGTAATCGACCGCGGAAACCGGCGTGGCCGGGTTGAGGGACAGACCGGCCTTCTTGCCGCGTGCCTTGATCGCCTGGATGGTCCGGTGGGTGTGCGGACCGGCCTCGGGATGCACCGTGATGATATCCGCGCCCGCATCGGCGAAGGCGTCGATATACGCGTCCACGGGCGAAATCATCAGGTGAACGTCGAACGGTTTCGCGCTGTGCGGCCGCAGCGCCTTGATGACGTCCGGACCGATCGTGATGTTCGGGACGAAATGTCCGTCCATTACGTCAATATGAATGTAATCCGCCCCGGCGGCGTCGATGGCGCGGACCTCCTCGCCGAGGGCGGCGAAGTCGGAGGACAGGATGGACGGGGCGATTCGAACCGGCTGCTGCATGCCCTTTGCTTAGTCGCTTCCGTGAACGGGTGCAAGCGGAAGTCGTGGGATGCGGGGTCGTGCGCCTGTCGCCGTCCCGGGGGCTCAAGTCCGGCGCAGGCGGGCGATGAAGAATCCGTCGAGGCCGCCGCGCTGGCTCCAATGGCAAGGCAGGGTGCGGAGCGTGCCGTCCGGCCGGATCGCCGCGTCCAGGCCGGGCGCTTCGCTCTCGGCGATCGGGTCCAGGGCTACCGGCGTGTCGTCGTCCAGCACGGCCTTGATCCGGTCCGGGCCTTCTTCCGGTTGCAGCGAACAGGTGGCATAGACGATGCGCCCGCCCGGCGCCGTCATGCTGACCGCGGCGCGCAGCAGCCGGTCCTGCAGGGCGCTGAGCCGGGCGACGTCGTCGGACGTCTTCAGATGGGCAATGTCCGGGTGGCGGCGGATCGTTCCGGTCGCGGTGCAGGGCGCGTCCAGCAGCACCGCGGCGGCAGGCGTGGGCGGACGCCAGACCACCGCGTCCGCTTCCACGACGCCGGCCGCGAGCGACAATCGTTGCAGGTTCTCCTCCAGTCGCTTGAGCCGTTGGCGCGACCGGTCGACGGCGGTGACCGATGCTCCGGCCGCGGCGAGTTGCGCGGTCTTGCCGCCGGGCGCGGCGCAAAGATCGATCACCGGCTTGCCGGCGACGTCGCCGAACAGGGTCGCCGGCAGGGTCGCCGCCGCATCCTGCACCCACCACGCGCCGTCGTCGAAGCCCGGCAACAGCGCGGGATTGCCGCCGGCGGCCCGGCGCAGCGATCCGGTCGGCAACAGCTCGGCCTCCAGCCGTTCGGCCCAGGCCTCGGCGTCGCCGGCGACCGAGATATCGAGCGGCGGTTCCGTCAGATGCGCCGCCGCGATGGCGGCGGCCGTCGCCGCGCCATAGGCGTCGACCCAGCTTTCCCAGAGCCATGCCGGGGTGTTGATCCCGGCGGGCGGGTCCGCTGCCGGGTCCGGCGAGATTTTCCGCAACACGGCGTTCGCCACGCCCTTCAAATGGGGGAAGCCTTTCTCCAGCAGACGCACCGCGGTATCCACCGCCGCATGCGGCGGCGTGCCGAGAAAGGCGAGTTGCGCCGCGCCGAGCCGCAGGACGTTTTGCGCGCGCCCGGCCTTTTCCGGCAAGGGATGGCGCAGCAGTCTATCGAGCCGCGCATCGATCTCGCCGAGTCGCCGCAACACGGTCACGATCAACAGACGGGCGAAGGCGCGGTCGCGGGGGCTCAGCGTTGTGAAATGGCGGTGGCCGGCCAATGCGGCGTCGAAGGGCTGGTTCCGCGTCAGCACGGCGTCCAGCACGTCGAGCGCGACGACGCGGCTATGGACCGGGTTGGGATTGGCGGCGATGACGCGTCAGCCCCAAGGGCCGGCGGCGGGCGCCGCGCCGCCGGCCATTTCATGCAAGCGGCCGACCCGGTTCGCGGTGTTGGGATGGGTCGAGAACAGGCTGTCGACGCTGTGCGCGTGCAGCGGGTTGACGATGAACATATGCGCCGTCGCCGGATTCTTCTCCGCGGCGTTGTTGTCGATGCGCTGGGCGCCTTGCTCCAGTTTTTCCAGCGCGGAGGCCAGCCACAGCGGGTGGCCGCAGATTTCGGCCCCCATGCGGTCGGCCGCATACTCGCGGGTCCGGCTGATCGCCATCTGGACCAGCATCGCCGCGAACGGGGCGAGCAGCGCCACCACCAACACGCCGATGATGCCGAGCGGGTTGTTGCGGTTTCCGCCGCCGAACATGCCGGCGAACATCGCGAAATTCGCCAGCATCGAGATCGCGCCGGCGATGGTCGCCGTGATCGTCATGATCAGCGTGTCGCGGTTCTTCACATGCGCCAATTCATGTGCCATCACGCCGGCAATCTCCTCATGACTCAAAATCCGCATCAAACCGGTCGTGGCCGCAACGGCGGCGTTCTCCGGGTTGCGGCCGGTGGCGAAAGCGTTCGGTTGATCGTTCTCGATAATATAGACCTTCGGCATCGGCAGCTCGGCCTTTTCGGCAAGCTGCTCGACAATGCCGTAGAATCCCGGCGCGTCGCCGCGCTCGATCTGGCGCGCGCCATACATGCGCAGCACCATCTTGTCCGAATTCCAATAGGCGAAGGCATTCATGGCGATCGCGATCATCAGCGCGATCAGCATGCCTCCTTCGCCGCCGATCAGGTATCCGCAGCCCATGAAAAGCGCGGTCATGCCGGCGAGCAGCATTGCCGTGCGGAAATAATTCACGATGCCGTTCTCCCTACGGTTGACGAGCCGGGTATAACCCCCCTAATTAGGGGACACGGATCGCCCGCTTCAAGGTCTGGAAAATGCCCGGAAACGGGCCATATTGTCACGATGCCTAACATTTTCGACCGTCTCCGGAAACGCCAACCGACCGTACCCGAAAGCGCCGGGAAGGACGCGCCGGACCTGTCTGACTCAACGCCCGCCAATGACGTCAAAGGCGTCGATCCGCGCCGCCGGGCGGAGGAAAAGGCGGATGCGGCCGGCGAGAAATGGCGGGCCGAGGCGGAGGCGCGCGGCGAAATCGCCAAGGAAGTCGGCGGCCCGAAGGGTTTGGAGCCGACCCGTTACGGCGATTGGGAAAAGGCCGGACGGTGCTTCGATTTTTGATCCTTCGACCGCGGGTTTCCTGAGATGGCGAAACCGACCGAAGCCGATCCGACCGTGACCAAGGCGACATCCTACTGGACGCCGTTGGCGGGTCGGCTCGGGTTGTCGGACGCGCTCCTCGCCGAGTTGATTACGGCCTACGGCGAACCGCAGCGCCGTTACCACACACTGGACCATGTCGTCGAAATGCTCGACTGTCATGCGACGTCGCAGCATCTCGCCGACAGTCCCGACACGATCGACCTGGCCATTTGGTTCCACGACTGCATTTATGATTCGACGCTGGAATACGGCGAGAATGAGCGCCTAAGCGCCGAACGGCTCGGCGCGGTGTACGACGGCGATTGCTCGGCGGCGGCGCAGGCCATGATCCGGCATTCCGCGGGGCATGCGGCGTCGGACGATCCGGACGTCCAATTGTTCTGCGATCTCGACCTGTACCGACTCGGCGTGCCGTTCGAAATCTTCGACCAGCATGGACGCGACGTGCGGGCGGAATTTGCCTGGGTCGAGGAAGAGGTCTGGACGACCAAGCGCAACGCCTTCTTCCAGGGGTTGTTGGATCGTCCGGTGATCTACCAGACCGTTTATTGGCGGGATCGTTTGGAAAAGCAGGCGCGCGAAAACATGTCCCGCATCATCCAGTCACTCTCCGCCGACTAAGGCGCGGCGCGCCGCCTGGTCCCGCGAAGGAGCATGCCGATGGCCCGTCAGGTCGAGTTCTGGTTCGATTTCGTCAGTCCGATGTCGCATATCGCGTATTTCCGGCTGCCCGAATTGTGCGATCGCACCGGCGCCGAGATCGTGTTCAAGCCGATGCTGTTGGGCGGGGTGATGAAGGAAACCGGCAACGCGCCGCCGGTCGCGGTGCCGGCGAAGGGGGCCTATTATCAAATCGACATTCCCCGCTGCGCCGCGCGCTATGGCATTCCGGTGACGCCGAACCCGCATTTCCCGGTCAACACGATCGCCGCGATGCGGGGGTGTTTCGTCGCGCTGGCGGAGGGATCCTTCGATGCCTATGCGGATACCCTGTTCCGGGCCGTCTGGGTCGACGCCAAGAATGTCGGCGACCCCGAGGTGTTTGCCGAGGTTTTGACGGCGTCTGGATTCGACGCCGCCGCGATGGCCGAGAAGATTCGGGCACCGGAGGCCAAGGACAAGCTCATCGCGAACACCGGCGAGGCGGTGTCGCGCGGCGTCTTCGGCGCGCCGAGTTTTTTCGTCGGGGACGAACTGTTCTTCGGCCAGGACCGGATGGAGTATATCGCCGACGCGCTCGGCGTGTAGCCGCCGCTACCGGTTCCGGAGATAGACGAACCAATACACCACGCCGACCAGCAGGCCGCCGCCGATCATGTTGCCGACGGTCACGGGGATCAGGTTCATCGCGAGGCCGCCGAGCGTGAGTCCGGACGGGGCGTCGCCGAACCCAGTTATGAGCAAGCCCAGGGGAATGAAATACATGTTGGCGATCGAATGCTCGAACCCCGCGGCCACGAAGGCGGCGATCGGCGGGACGATCACCAGGACCCTACCGGTCACGGTGCGGGCGCTGTAGGTCAGCCACACGGCGAGGCAGACCAGCACGTTGCAGAGGATGCCGAGCACCATCGCGTCGACGAAGGGTATCGCGACCTTGGCTTCGGCGATGAGCAGCGCGGTCCGCCCGACGACGCCGTTTCCCGCGTTCATATGGCCCGACAGGAAGACAAGGCCGGCCGTGCCGACGGCGCCGATGAAGTTGCCGACATAGACGATGGCCCAGGCGCGCAGCAGCGCCCGAAGCTTGATCAGGCCGCCGGCCCAGGCCATCACCATCAGGTTGTTGCCGGTGAACAGTTCGGCCCCGCCGATCACCACCAGGATCAGGCCGAGCGAGAAGACGAGGCCGCCGAGCAGCCGCACCACGCCATAGGGCAGCGTATCCGCCGCGCCGGCCACCGTCACCGTCATGAAAAGCGCGCCGAAGGCGATGAATGCGCCGGCCAGCACCGACAGGGCGAGCAGCGACCAGAAATCCATTGTCGCCTTCGCGACGCCCACATGTTCCGCCTTCAACGCCATTTCCGGCGGCAGCAGCGGATCGTGGTGGTCTTCCGGCGCGGTGGGCGGGGATGCGGACATGGTGTCGCAATTTTGTCGTCGTCCCGAAGAGACGCAAGAAAAAATCGGCGGCGGACGGTTTACCGCGCCTTCAGGTATCGACCGGGTTGTCGGTGACGCGCGGTCCCGGATATTCGGGGTCCGCCTGTTCCGAATAGGCGCCGATATGCGCCGCCTGAAATCCCGGCCGCGCCGTCAGCCGTTGCCACCAGTCGGCGGTGCGCGGGTTCGTGCTGGGGTCGAGCTGCGCGGGGTCCAGTTCCTCAATGCGTTTCACATAGGGCGTCACGCTGATGTCGGCCAAGGAGAACGTTTCGCCGGTAAGCCAGGGGCGATCCGACACCGACAGCGTTTCTTCCATCTGACGGATCAGGCCGCGCATCACGGCCGTCGCCTCCTCCAACTCGTCGCGGGTGAACGGGTCGCGCGCCATGCGATACCAGAACTGCCGCCGTTGGGGGTTGGGGATGTTGGCGAGTTTTTCATCCAGCTCGGCGTCGCTCCATTCACGCGCGATCGGATGAATCGTGAGCTGCCAGTTATGCTTCAGGACGGCGGGCAGGTATTTTTCGTCCACGTCGCGGCACCAAAGCCGCATGGCGTGACGTTCCACCGGGTCTGCTGGGCGGATCGGCCGGTCGGGAAAGGCCTCGTCGAGATACTCGCCGATGAAGGTGCTTTCGATGAGCTGCACGCCGTTGTGAACCAGCGCCGGAACGAGGCCATTCGGGTTGATCTTACGGTAGGCCGGTGCGTGATGTTCGTTCTTCCGCACGTTGATCGGATGGCTGGTATAGGCGAGCTGTTTTTCGGCGAGCGCGAAGCGCACCTTGCGCGATGCGCTGGACGACCAGCCGTGATAGAGGATCAGCGATCCGCCGGGTTCTTCCCGCATGTTTTCTTTCCCTTGCCCTGCCCTCGAACGAAAGGCGGAACCCATACCGGCCCCGCCTTTCACCACTCGAACTCTTGCGGCGGTCCCTATCGGTTCATGCGGTTGTCGACCAGGTCGTCGACCACCTGCGGTTCCGCCAGCGTGGACGTGTCGCCCAGGTTGCCGTAGTCGTTCTCGGCGATCTTGCGCAGGATGCGGCGCATGATCTTGCCCGACCGCGTCTTGGGCAGGCCCGGCGCCCATTGCAGCCAGTCCGGGCTGGCGATCGGGCCGATTTCCTTGCGCACCCATTGCACCAACTCCGTGCGCAGGTCCTCGTCCGGCTGTTCGCCCGCGTTCAGCGTGACATAGGCGTAGATGCCCTGGCCCTTGATGTCGTGCGGCGCGCCGACCACGGCGGCCTCGGCGACTTTTGGGTGGGCGACCAGCGCCGACTCGACCTCGGCGGTACCCATGCGGTGGCCCGAGACGTTGATCACGTCGTCGACCCGCCCGGTGATCCAATAATAGCCGTCCTCGTCGCGGCGGCACCCGTCGCCGGTGAAATAGCGCCCGGGATAGGTGCTGAAATAGGTGTCGACGAAGCGTTGGTGATCGCCGTAGACCGTGCGCATCTGGCCGGGCCAACTGTCGGCGATGCACAGGTTGCCCTCGCAGGCGCCGTCGAGCGGATTGCCTTCCGCGTCTACCACTTCCGGCAGCACGCCGAAGAAGGGCCGCGTTGCCGATCCGGGCTTCAACGCCGTCGCGCCGGGCAGCGGCGTGATCAGAATCCCGCCGGTCTCGGTCTGCCACCAGGTGTCGACGATCGGACAGCGCCCGTCGCCGACCACATTGTGATACCAGAGCCAGGCTTCCGGGTTGATCGGTTCGCCCACCGTGCCCAGCAGCTTGATCGATTTGCGGCTGGTCTTCTTGACCGGCTCGTCGCCGTCGCGCATCAGCGCGCGAATTGCCGTCGGCGCGGTGTAGAAGATCTCGATATCATGCTTGTCGCAGACCTGCCAGAAGCGGCTAGTGTCGGGATAGTTCGGCACGCCCTCGAACATCACCGTGATCGCGCCGTTGGCGAGCGGGCCGTAGACGATATAGCTGTGCCCGGTGACCCAGCCGACATCGGCGGTGCACCAATAGACTTGCCCGTCCTTATAATCGAACACGTATTGATGCGTCATCGAGGCGTAGACCATGTAGCCGCCGGTCGTGTGCAACACGCCCTTCGGCTTGCCGGTCGAGCCCGAGGTATAGAGGATGAACATCGGGTCTTCCGCGTTCAATTCTTCGGCCGGGCAATCCGCGGACGCGTTGGCGATCAGGTCGTGATACCAGACGTCGCGGTCATCGTCCCAGTCGATGTCGCCGCCGGTGCGTTTGACCACCACGCATTTCTCGATCGACGGGCAGCTTTTCAGCGCCGCGTCGCTGTTCGCCTTGAGCGGGATCGGCCGCCCGCCGCGCAGGCCTTCGTCGGCGGTGATGATGATGTTGCAGTCGCAGTCCTGAATGCGCCCGGCCAGGGCGTCGGGCGAGAAACCGCCGAACACGATCGAATGGATCGCGCCGATGCGCACGCAGGCCAGCATGGCCACGGCCGCCTCGGGGATCATCGGCATGTAGATGGTGATGCGGTCGCCCTTCTTCGCGCCGATCGCCTTTAGCCCGTTGGCGAATTTGCACACTTCTTCGTGCAGCTCGCGATAGGTGATGGTCTTGTCGTCCTTGGGGTCGTCGCCTTCCCAGATGATCGCGGTCTGGTCGCCCTTTGTCTCCAGGTGGCGGTCGAGGCAGTTATAGGCGGCGTTGGTGGTGCCGTCCTCGAACCATTTGATCGACACGTTATGCGGATCGTAGGAGACGCTTTTGACCTTGCTGAACGGCTTGAACCAATCGATCCGCTTGCCGTGTTCCGCCCAGAACCCTTCCGGATCCTCGACCGACCGATGGTACATGCTGAGGTATTTGTCGTTATCGACCCAGGCGTCGGCCGCCGTGTCGGCGGGCACCGGGAATAGGGTTGTGTCGCTCATCTGTGCCTCCCTTGATCGAGGATTGGTTCGTTACGGCCCTTCGCGTGAGCCGGGGCTCGCGGCGGCCTTTTTACGTGCGCGCGCCATCGCCTGCTTGATCAGGTCCATGGCCTCTTCGCTCTCGCCCCATCGCTGTACCTTGACCCATTTTCCTTTTTCCAGGTCTTTGTAATGCTCGAAGAAATGCGCGATCTGATCAATCAAAATGGGGCGCAAGTCGCGATAGGAGCTGATGTTCTCGTAAAACGGATGCAGGTCGTCGACCGGCACGCAGAGAATCTTCTCGTCGACGCCGCTCTCGTCCTCCATCATCAACACGCCGACCGGCCGGGACCGGATGACGACGCCGGGAATCACCGGAATCTGCGCCACCACCGCCGCGTCGATCGGATCGCCGTCCTCTGACAGCGTGTGCGGGATGAAGCCGTAGTTGCACGGGTAATACATCGCCGTGTGCAGGAAGCGGTCGACGAACATCGCGCCGGATTCTTTGTCCATCTCATATTTCACCGGGACGCCGCCGATCGGAATCTCGATGATCACGTTCACCTCGTAGGGCGGATTCGCGCCGACCGAGATTTTATCGATGTTCATGCGCCCTGCTCCTGCCCGGCAATGAAGTCACATGAGTTGCGCCGGTGAGTTTATCACGAAGCCGGGGCCGGGACAGGACGCAGCCCGCGCCGACCCCACGGCTATTCCCATACCATTCACGGCAACCGCCGGTTAGTAAACAGCGGAGTCGTTTATTGTTAACGTCGTTTCGCACCAACCTGTGAAATCAGTGAAAGGCCGCGCTCGGCTGGCGCGGCGTGCTACGCTAGGATGGACCGCGCGCAACCCGGCAGCAGCGGAGGACGATCATGCAACTGCAACTCACCACATGGCCCGAAGTCGAGCGTTATCTCAAGGACAACACGGGCGTCATTCTGCCCATCGGATCGACCGAACAGCACGGCCCGAACGGCCTGGTCGGCACCGATGCGCTGACCGCCGAAGTGATCGGCCGCCGGCTCGGCGAGGAGATCGGCGTGATGGTCGCGCCCACCATCGCCGTCGGCATGGCGCAACACCACATGGATTTCCCCGGGTCGGTGACCCTGCGTCCGTCCACGCTGATGCTGGTGGTGCGTGACATGGTGATGTCGCTGGCGCGGCACGGCTTCGACCGCTTCTATTTCGTCAACGGCCATGGCGGCAACATCCAGCCGGTCAACACGGCGTTCAGCGAGGTCCACGCGGAACTCGGCGAGGCGGCGGCGCTCGCCGGGCCGGGGTCGAACCGCATGCCGGCGGAAGTGTTCTGCCGGCTCGCCAACTGGTTCGCCATGCCGCAGGTCGACAAGCTGTCGCAGGACCTCTACGGCGACAAGAACGGCAGCCACGCGACCCCCGCCGAAGTCTCGGTGACGTGGTACGCCTTCCCGGACCAGCAGCGCGACGTGCCGCTCGACGCGGTGCCGTCGGAAGCGAACCCGATCCAGGGCGCGGCCGATTTCCGCCGCCGCCATCCGGACGGCCGGCGCGGCGGCGCGGACCCGTCGCTCTCCACCGCCGAGGCCGGCGAGAAGCTGGTCAAGGCCGCGGTGGAAGACCTGGCCGCCGACTACCGGCATTTCGTCGAGGTGACGGGGACCTGAGTCCGCGCGCTGCTT
Source organism: Alphaproteobacteria bacterium (assembly GCA_028281325.1). Classification (GTDB taxonomy): domain Bacteria; phylum Pseudomonadota; class Alphaproteobacteria; order UBA8366; family UBA8366; genus JAJFJD01. The sequence goes on along the minus strand of JANQKC010000021.1, from coordinate 274,435 downwards.
CGTCATGCTTCGACGGGCTCAGCATGAGGTGTTTGAATCATGATGTCGTCGTCCCCGTGAAAACGGGGACCCATGTGCGCGAAAGTCTGGATTCCCGCATCCGCGGGAATGACGGCAAACAGGAATGAGAAAATCCATCTTCTGAGCGTGTCGAAGCTTCGTCCTGAGCCTGTCGAAGGACGAAGGGCGGGCTCGCGAGTCGGAAACCTAAATCTTCCGCAACACCCAGCCGTCTTTCAACTCCACGGGGAAAGGATCGAGATTGTCGCCTTGGCAAGGCCCCGTGGTGCAGTGGCCGTCCTCGATCCGGAATTCCGCGCCGTGCATGGCGCAGAGGATGAATTGCCGGTCGAAGGTCATGAACTCGTCGTCGACCCAGGTCAGCGGCGTGCCGAGATGCGGACAGATGTTGTGATAGCCGTGCACGGCCTCGCCCTGGCGTACGACGAAGACGTCGATCACCTCGCCGTCCTGCTCGATTTCCAGGCTCTTGCCTTCGCCGTCGGGAATCTCGTCGAGGCGGCAGAGTTTGCGGCTATCGTCTGCCATGGCGGGCGGGCGCGGCCTAGGCCTCGGTCTCGCCCATGGCGCAGATCAGCTTCCAGTGGTCGGGCTCGATCGGCATCACCGACAGGCGCGATTGGCGCACCAGCGCGATTTCTTCCAGCCGGGGCTCGTCCTTTATTTCGGCCAGCGTCACCGGCCGCTCGAACGGGCGGATGGCTTTCACGTCGACCATGCCGAACCGCTCGGATTTGTCGGTCGGGTCCGGGTAGTATTCCTTGACGATCTCGACGATGCCGACGATCCGTTTCTCGTTGACCGAGTGGTAGAAAAACCCGAGGTCGCCGTTTTTCATCGCCTTCATGTTGTTGCAGGCTTGGTAGTTGCGCACACCGTCCCACTCGGCGGTGCCGTCGCGGACCTGATCGTCCCAGGACCAGGTGCCGGGTTCGCTCTTGAACAACCAATATGCCATCGTCGTTTCCTCGCTCTCAGTCTTTCGGCCACAGGTTTTCGTAGGCCTGCGTCCATTTGTCTCCGTAGACGCCGTTCTTGTTGAACGGTTCCGCCGCGAACCAGCCGTCCGCCGCGGCGCGGTTCGGATAGTCCACGATATAGAGCGACCCGATCCGGTCTTCCATCTCGGTGGCGTCGCTGTCCTCGAACATCGGGCCGGCGGCGAAGAGATGATCGGCCGTCGCGGCCAGATAGTCGAGATGCGCTTGCCGGAATGCCTTGCGTGGCCCCGCCGCCGTATCGCTGTTCAGATTGAAGTAGGCGAACAGTTTGTCTTTCACCGCGGGCCGGCCGTCCTTCGGCCATTTGTTCGCCAATCCCTTGATGTGGGTCATGCCGTAGACGCCGTTCTTGGTGAACGGTTCGTCCCGCAGCCAGTTCGCTGCCGCTTGCCGGTTGGGCCAGTCCATGATGAAGATCGATCCGGTCATGGCGCTGAAATCGTCGCTCCACAGCGGCCCGGCGGCGAAGAACCGGTCGGTTTCGCCCCCCAGATACTGCTGATGGGCGGGCCGGATCTCGGCCCGCTTTGCCGCCATCCCGGGTGCGTCCAGCATGAAATAGACGAACAGCATGGTTCTGTCTTTCCGCTGTTTCGGTCTACGCGCCTTCGGCGGCTTCCGGGTTCCACTGACCCTTGCGCATGCGGCGGATCGAAACGCTCTTGAACACGCCGGCCTTGGTGAACGGATCGCCGTTCGAGAAGGCTTCCGCTTCGGCCCGGCTGTTCACATTGACGATGAACACGCTGCCGATCGCTTCCGTCCCGTCGTCGGATTGCGCTGCGCCGGCCAAGACCAAAATGCCTTTCTGGCTTTTCAGGTAGTCGCGATGGATTTCCAGGTTCTCCTGGCGGATCGCGTCGGTATCGGGATTGTCGTCGCAGGTGATGGCCCACAGCATGGTCGGTCTCCGGATGTCAGTATTGGATTTGTCGGGTCGATTGGGGAGGACGCTAGCGACCGCTGCGCCCCCGGTCAACCTGAGGGGGTCAGCCTGCGTCCAGTCCCTCCGCCCGGAAGGGTCGGTTGAGCAGGCCCGCGATCGCCGCATCGATATCCGCCCCGTGGTTGATGACCTGGTCGACGGCGTCGCAGATCGGCATTTCGATGCCGAGCGACGCGGCCAGCGCGGTGACCGACTCCGCGTTGAACACACCCTCGGCGACCGAGTTGCGCTCGGCCAGGATGTCCTTCAACGCGCGGCCTTCGCCCAAAGCCATGCCGAGCGACATGTTGCGCGATTGCGGGCCGTTGCAGGTCAGCGTCAGGTCGCCCAGGCCGGACAGTCCCATCAGGGTTTCCGGCTTGCCGCCCTTGGCGAGGCCGAGCCGCGCCATTTCCGCCAGGCCGCGCGTGATCAGGGCGGCCCGCGTGTTGTCGCCGAGCTTCTTGCCGGTCAACACGCCGCAGGCGATTGCCAGCACGTTTTTGACCGCGCCGCCGATCTCCGCCCCGATCGGATCGTCCGACAGGTAGGGCCTGAAGTTGGGCGTCCCGATCATCTCGACCAGCGTTTCACCCAGCGCCGTATCCGCGCAGGCCAGCGTCACGGCGGTCGGGCTGCGGAGCGCGACTTCCCGGGCGAATGTCGGCCCGGACAGCACGGCGATCGGCGCTTTCGGCAGCGTTTCCGCCGCAACCTCGGTCATCATTTCCAAGGTGCCGTGCTCGATCCCCTTGGCGCAGAGCACCACCGGCACGCCGTCGTCCAGGTACAGCGCCATCAGTTTGGCGATGGCCCGCAGGAATTGCGACGGCACGACAAGCAGCACGGCGGTCACGCCGGCGACTGCCTTGGCGATGTCGTTCGTGGCGTCGATCCCCGGCTCCAGCGGGATCTCGGGCAGATAGACGGGGTTGCCGCCGCCGGCCGCGATGGAGGCTACGACCTCGTCCTCCCGCGCCCACATCATGGCGTCATGGCCGGCCCGGCGCGTGACGCAGGCCAGCGCGGTTCCCCAGGCGCCGGCGCCGATGATTGCAATGCGTGCCATGGCTTACCCTCGCGGTTCCGGGCCGGGTTCGTCAAGCGGCCAGCGCGGCCGGGCCGGCGCGTCGAGCGTATCCGCGCGGCCGATCCGCAAATGCTCGAGTCCGGCCCAGGCGATCATCGCCGCGTTGTCGGTGCAGAGCCGCAGCGGCGGCGCGACAAAGGCCATGCCGCCGGCTTCGGCCGTCTCGGCCAGGGCGGACCGCAGGGTTCGATTCGCGGCGACGCCGCCCGCCACCACCAGCGTCGTGCCGCTGGGATGCTCGGCCCGGAACCGCAGAATCGCGTTGCGTGCCCGGTCGGCCAGCACGTCGGCGACCGCCGCTTGGAAGGAGGCGGCGATATCGGCCGCGACCTTATGATCAAGCGGCCCGTCGGGCAGGCGGTCGACGATATGCCGCACCGCCGTCTTCAGGCCGGAAAAGGAGAAATCGCAGCCGGCGCGCCCGCGCATGGGCCGGGGCAGGTCATAGGCGGCCGGGTCGCCGTCCCGCGCCATCGCTTCCAGCGCCGGCCCGCCGGGATACCCCAGGCCCAACAGCTTCGCCGTCTTGTCGAAAGCTTCGCCGACCGCGTCGTCGACCGTGCCGCCGTAGCGTCGGAACTCGCCCGGCCCGGCGACCGCCGTCAGCAGGCAATGCCCGCCCGAGACCAGCAACGCGAGATAAGGAAAGTCGATGCCGTCGGTCATCCGTGGCGTCAAGGCATGACCTTCCATGTGATTGACCGCGACGAAGGGCAGGTTCCGGGTCAGGGCGATCGCCTTGCCGGTCATCAGCCCGACCATGACGCCGCCGATCAGGCCCGGCCCAGCCGTCGCCGCCACGCCGTCGAGGTCGTCGAAGTCGATCCCGGCCTCGTCCATCGCCTGCGCCACCAGCCGGTCGATATGGTCGAGGTGGCTGCGCGCCGCGATCTCGGGCACCACGCCGCCATAGGCGCGGTGCTCGTCCAGTTGCGACAGCACCACGTCCGACAGGATCGTCCGGTCGTCGCAGACCACGGCCGCCGCCGTCTCGTCGCAGGATGTTTCGATGCCCAGCACGCGCATGCAAAAGATGCCTTCATACTTAAATGAAGAATGAGCGCTCTTATAGACGCTGGTGGTTCGGCTGAAAATGATCTCCTGCTACCGCACCGTATCGGCAATTTGCTCGTTTATCACGGCGAGATGGCGCCGGCAGAGAATGCGGCCTAGCCACAAGAGCAACAACAAGCCAAAGACCAGAGCGGCGATGTTCGGCATTGTGGCGATAAAATCAACAATCAGGTTTGCTAACAGGTCCGGCAACAAGAATTGGAGGATATCGCAAGCCCAAGGCCAAAAATTTAGCGGTTCGCCGTAGATCGCGGCCGAATCGAATTCTCTAATCCATTTGGCCACAGTAGTGTCTTCCATGCTGGGCAGGATGCGAATCCAAAACAAACTCGTTGCCGCAAACGCAAGCGCGCTGACCGCCATGCACGGGCACTTAGGAATCAAGACGAGAGTAACAAGTGCAACGATCGTCAGTATGCTGGGAAAAGTGAAAAGCCAGGCCCCATTCAGGCCGAAGGACCGAAGCGCGACCTGTCCGGCGGCCGCCGCGATGAACAAACACAGGAAAACGAACGAAAGGTGCAGCGCTTTTTGTGCGTGGATAATCGCCGCGGCCTTGTTCTTTTCTTCCCTTCGTTGGTTCTGAATGGTTTCTTTGTTGATGCGTTTTTCGGACGCGACGTCCGAGTCAAGTCCGTGCCGATCTGGGCTCGCTGAACCGGAGGCTCTGGTCCGGTCGATCTTGATTTTCCCGCAAGGCAGGTTGCCGGGGTTATAGCCGCGTGTTTTGCTCGCGATTCTTCGGAGCGCGCTCTCGTGAATTCGGACCGGCGTTTCATCGCCGCGTGTTGGCTTGCCTGCGTCGCCATGCGGTGTGGGGTCGTCCATGTCGCGCGGCGAGTAGCGGTAGAATGCCAACACTCCGGATCGCGAATCGTAAAGTTTATCATGCACGTTCGCTTCATGCCGCGCTTCGTCCCGAAGCGGCTTGTCGAAGTGTAAACCCCAGTTCCGCCGATTCGCTGTATCGGTTCGCTCCATCATCCAATCAAGCGTGACGTAGGACATGCCTTGTTTCGGGTAGCCGCCACCGACGTTCGAGTGGACGCCCGAGAACCAGACCTGTTCAACTCTGTTTTCCTTATCGTCTTCGTTCCAAAGTTCTGGATGAAATGTCTTTCGACGGTCGTCGATGGAAACCGCGTGGAATGCGTAATCGACCCTGGGGCTCAGCGAATAGTCATGAAACCGGAACGGGCAAAAAACCTTCAGGATCAATTTTTTCAGACCGATATCGAATGGAACGCCAATGGCGGAAACCGTATCCCATACGCCAATGCATTTGATGCGCACGCGGTTGGTGCGATAGTCGGTGTTGCGGCGGTTCCGGGTTAACCAGCGGCTATGGATTTGGTGGAATGGCTTGCGCCAATAGGATCGGTATTTGCAGACGAGTGCTTGGATCGCAAAATCCAAATCCCTTTCGGAAAATTTTTGGGCGTTTTGGATGATGCCTTCGGACGCGACGAACGCGGCGAGTGCGCGGACCGTGTATGCGCCTCGGCTGAACCCGAACAGATAGATGTCTGGGGGTGTCCCGTCGCCGCTCATGTCGTCATAGTTGAGAACGAGCAACCGATACAGATCCTTCACATTGCGCGTAAACCCAAAGCCTGTCGCGCCGCTGAAGTATCTGAGATACTTATAATCCTCGGTGCCGACCCCGTCGTCATAGAAAGCGACCTGTTCCTTCTTTTTGGAGTTTCGGTCGATTGCGTGATAGATGCGCCAGACGTTGGTACCTTGGCCCTTGCCGCCACGGTTGCCGGTGCCGTCCGAACACAGCACGATGTTCTTTGCCATTGTTATGCCTCCTCCCGGTAAAGGGATTCTGGCGGCAGGGCGTTTGGGTGACGTGTTGGGTCGAAAAATCGTGCCGGCCGTCACGTCCGAAGATGCGGAACCGGCTTGGTCGGCTGATGCGGCTGGAACGCAGCACTTCTTATGATACCCGCGCACCGAAATCCCGATAAAGTCGAACTATACACAAGTAAAGATAACTTTCACGAGAAAATCACGAAACGGAAATCGCGGAAATGGTACGCCGCCGACCGCCAATTCATCGAAGCTCTTTCGGCGCGCCACGGAACCGGGTAGAGAAGAACCATGACAGACCATATAAAACTCGGCACGCGGGGGTCGCCGCTGGCGTTGTTCCAGGCCAACCTCGTGGCGCGGCTGCTGCGGGACGCGCATCCCGGCCTCCGGGTCGATATCCAAACCGTCCGGACCTCCGGCGACCGCATTCAGGACAGGCCCTTGGCCGACGTCGGCGGCAAGGGGCTGTTCACCAAGGAAATCGAGCATGGCCTGCTCGAAGGCGATGTCGATATCGCCGTCCATTCGATGAAGGACATGGAGACCTTCCTGCCCGATGGGTTGGACATCGTGGCCGTCCTGCCGCGCGAAGACCCGCGCGACGCTTTCCTGTCGCGCGACGGCGCGTCGTTGGACGACCTGCCCGCCGGCGCCCGCATCGGCACCGCGTCGGTGCGGCGTCAGGCGCAGATTCTGCACCGGCGGCCCGATCTCAAGGTGGTTCCCTTCCGTGGCAATGTGGAGACCCGCCTGCGCAAGCTGGGCGAGGGCGAGGCCGACGCGACGCTGCTGGCCTATGCCGGGCTCAAGCGGTTGGCGCGCGAAGACGTCATCACCGGCGTGTTCGACCCGGACGTCATGCTGCCGGCCGCGGCCCAAGGCGCGATCGGCGTGGAGGCGCGCGTCGGCGACACCGCCGTGCTGGACCTCTTGGCCGCACTCGACGAATCGGAGACGTCGATTTGCATCGCGGCCGAGCGCGCCGTGCTGGCCGCGCTCGACGGCTCCTGCCGCACGCCGATCGGCGCATTCGCCACCCTGGACGCCGCCGGCGGAACGGTGTCGCTGCAAGGGTTGGTGGCGCGGCCCGACGGGTCCGAGCTGCACCGTCTGTCGGACGCAGCGCCCGTCGCGGACTCGGTGGCGATGGCGACCGAGCTGGGCAACCGGCTGCGCGCCAAGATGGCGCCGGGCTTCTTCGAATGACCATGCCCCGTGGCTTGCACGTCCTGGTGACGCGGCCACGGCCCGATGCGGCGGATTTGACCGCGGAACTGGAACGCCGCGGGCATACGGTCTTGCAGCAGCCGTTGCTGGAAATCGAGATCGACGCGGCGGCGCCGCTCGGCTTGGATGGCGTTCAGGCTTTGGTGTTCACCTCGGCGAACGGGGTTCGGGCCTTCGTCGCGCGCAGCGGGCGTCGCGACCTGCCGGTCTTCGCCGTCGGCGACGCGACCGCGGGCGAGGCGCGGGCGCAGGGATTCGTCGCGGTCGAAAGCGCCGGCGGGAATGTCGACGACCTCGCCATGCTCATCCGCCGCAAGGCCAGACCGGATGCGGGGACGCTGTTCCACGCGGCCGGTAGCGCCGTTGCCGGCGATCTGTCCGGACTCCTGGCCTCGGACGGTTTCACGGTGCGGCGCGAACAGCTATATACGGCGCGCACGGTCACGGTGATCGAGCCGCCGGTCCGGTCCGCCCTGACCGATGGGACGCTGGATGCCGTGGTGCTTTTTTCGCCGCGCAGCGCCACGGCCTTTGTTAATCTGGTACAAACGGCGGGCATCGCCGGGGCGTGCGGAGAATTGACGGCCGTTTGCCTCAGCGAGGCGGTGGCGGCGGCGCTGTCGCCCGTGCAATGGCGGAACGTGGCGGTGGCGGCGCGACCGAACCAGGAAAGCCTGCTTGCCAGTCTGGAAGGAAACGTGACGGACAATACCAACGATCAGGACCGCGACGGCAACGGGACGGACGGTGCCGATACGCCGGCGGGCGCGGCCGATCTTCTCGATCAGGGAAATGCCGCAACCGTCGTCGAACGCTTCGGCGGCATCCGGCCCATGGCCGGGAAACTCGGCGTCCCCGTGACCACGGTGCAGGGGTGGAAGGGCCGCAATCATATTCCCGAGGGCCGGTTCGACGCGATCCGGTCGGCCGCCGGCGCGCATGGCGTCGATCTGTCCGCCGATGCGGCGCCACCGCCCGATGATGCCCCGACCGATGCGTCCGCCGACGCGCCTGTCGAAATGGCCGCCCAAACGGCGGCGTCCCCGAAAACGGCGGCATCGACGGAACCGGGCGCAGCGGACAGTGAGCCGCCCGCGCCGCCGGCGCAGGGCGGGTCGGCCAACATGCTCAGCTGGGGGGCGTTGCTGCTTGCCGCTGTAGCCTTGGGCGTCGTGCTGTACGGCCGGTTCGACCCGCCGCCTTCGGCGACGGGACCGGTATCGCTGCCGCCGGAGATCACGGACCGGTTGGACCGGCTCGAAGCGCGGACGCCGCGCGGCGACCTCCCGGCGCGGCTCGGCGCGTTGGAAAAACGTCTCGACGAGGCGTCGAAGAATCTCGCGGAAGCGGCTGTCGCCAAGCCGAGAAACGATCAGGCGCTGGCGGTGCTCGACGACCAACTCGGCGCGGTGCGGACGCGGCTGGATGATCTCGCCGGTCGGCTCGACGGGCTGCAAGGAACGCCGGCGGCGCTCGACGGCATCCGCACGGACATGGCGGCGCTGCGCGATGGCGTGACGGCGTTGAGCGGGCGGATCAAAACCCTTGAGGACCGTCCGCCGGTCAGCGGCGGCGAGATCGCGGCGTTGGCGATCGCGGCGGGACAGTTGGAAGCGGCGGTCGCCGGCGGCGGCGGGTACCGCCCGGCGCTCGACCGCCTGCGGACCATGGCCGCGGAGGATACGGCGATCGTAAAGCATATCGTCCTGCTCGATCCGCGCGCGGACACGGGCGTGCCGACGCCGACTCGGCTTGCGGCGGGTTTCGCCGACATCGCGCCGAAGCTGTCGGCGCCGTCGTCCGAGGCCGAGCCCGGCTGGACCGAACGGCTGCGGCAAAAAACGCTGGCGTTGGTCAAGATGCGGCCGATCGGCGAGGATGGCGCGCAGTCGCCGGTGACACGGGCCGAGCGGGCCTTGGCGCGCGGCGACGTTAAAGCCGCCGTGGCGGCGCTCGAAGGCGTGGCCGGGCCGTTGGCGGCATGGCGCGCCGACGCGGAGGCCCGTATCGCGGCGGACGCGGCCCTGGCGGCGATTCGGACGCGGGTGGCGGACCTGCTGGCGGCGGATGCGGCGTCCGCCGAACCGGGACAGCGCGCGCCATGACCCGCGTCTTCGTCCTCGTCGGCGTCATCGTGGTGGTCGCGTTGGCGGCAAGCTGGCTCAGTGGCAACCCAGGGAACGTGACGATCGAATGGCTCGGGTGGCGCGCCGACACCTCGGTCGCGATGCTGGCCTTTCTGATCGTGCTTTTGACGGTGCTGGTCGCGATCGGCTACCGGTTCTGGCGCGCGATGCTGGCCGCGCCGGGGCGGTTCTTCGACGCCCGCCGGATGCGCCGCCGCCGGCTCGGGTATCAGGCGCTCAGCAGCGGCATGATCGCCGCGGCCTCCGGCGACACCGCCGAAGCGCAGCGCCAATCCCGCAAGGCCGAGGACCTGCTGGAGGACGCGAGCGTGACGCGGCTGTTGCGCGCGGAGGCGGCGAAGCTGAACGGCGATACCGCGACCGCGCGGCGCACCTATGAGGAAATGGCCGAGGATCCGGAAACCGCATTGATCGGGATGCGCGGACTCTTGGAACAGGCCGACGACCGCGGCGACCGGGCCGAGGCGATGCGGCTCGCCGAGAAGGCGCACCGCCAACACCCCAAGGCGCGCGACGTCGTGCGCCGGTTGCTCGACCTGCAGGTCGAATTCGGCCGATGGGACGCGGCCGACCGCACCCTGGCGAATGCGATCCGGCACAAGGCATTCCCGCCCGCCGAGGCGAAGCGCTGGCGATCCGCCGTGCTGCTCGAACGCAGCCGCCTTGCGGAGAGCGACGGCGCGTCGGTCGAGGCGCTCGCGCTGGCGAAGCAGGCCTATCAGTTGGACGGCAGCCGCGTGCCGGTGGCGGCGCATTACGGCCGGTTGCTTCACGCGCAGGCAAAAGACTGGCGCGCGAAGCGGGTCCTGGAGAATGCCTGGAAATCCCAACCGCACCCGGATATCGCCGCGGCCTACGAGGCGCTGTTCGAGGGCGACACCGACTTGGAACGCGTCAATCGCGCCCAACGGCTCTTGGGTTTCCGGCCGGATCACGTGGAAAGCCATCTTGCGGTGGCGCGGGCCGCCCTGGCGGCGCAGCTTTGGGGCGAGGCGCGGGCGCATCTGGACCAGGCCGCGGAACAAGGGGTGACGCCGCGGATTTGCCGCATGATGGCCGCGCTTGAAGAATCCGAACATGATGATGGCGCGGCGGCGCGGATCTGGCTCGAACGCGTGGCCGATGCCGACCCGGACCCGGTCTGGGCCTGCGACCATTGCGGCGCCGTGGCCGGCGAATGGACGGCGCGCTGCGGCAACTGCAATGCCTTTGATGGGTTGAGCTGGCATCCGCCGGTGCAGGCGCCCCGCGTGACCCGGGAGGCGTCGGTCCCCGCCCTGCCGGCAAGCATCTAGATAAAATTTTATGAGTCGGTGGCCGGACAGCAACCGGGCCGGCGAATTATTGCCGGCCCGGCCATCGGGAGTTAGGAAGTTAATCAGTGGGAGGCGGCGCTGTGTCTGTTTGGCGTGACGGGGTCCGCGTCCCGCAGTGTGGCACCTAAACCCTACCCATCCCCGGGGGAACGGACAGTGACCGGGGTCACAGATAGTAAATTTTTTTTAACCATATTCGGTTATATGGATTCCTAAGCGAATCGGGCGCATTCAGAAGCTTGCGAAACGCGCCCGACGCGCTTATGGTCCGCGCCATCGGACGGATTTTTTGAAAATCGCGCCGAACCGGAGCCGCCTTAGCTCAGCTGGTAGAGCATCGCATTCGTAATGCGGGGGTCGCGTGTTCAAGTCACGCAGGCGGCACCATCTTTCCGCTTTTGGTTGTCAGGCCCCGTGCGGACGGCCCGGATCGCTGCGGTCGGTGGCCGGTTCGCAATCGGCCCCCTGAGACGGCGGTGAAACACCGTGACGACACCCGATGACCTTTCCGACCTGATTTCGCGAACCGCGCTGGGCGACCGCGTGGCCTTTCGCGCGCTCTACGGCCGAACCAGTGCGAAACTTTTCGGCGTCTGTCTGCGTATCTTCAAGGAACGGCAGGAAGCCGAAAATGCATTGCAGGAGATATACATAAAGGTCTGGCAGCGGGCGGATCGATTTGCCCGGGGACAAGCGAGCCCGATGACGTGGCTGATCGCGATTGCCCGCAATCACTGCATCGATATCGTGCGGACCCGAAAGACCGCGACCGACCCGATGGAAGCGGCCGCCGCAGTCGCCGATCCCGCGCCGGGGCCGGAGCGCGATGCGATGGCCCGCGACGAGCGCGCCCGCATCGCCGGATGCCTGGACGAAATCGAACCGGACCGGGCTCTGGCGGTGCAGCAGGCCTATATCGAAGGGTACAGCTATGCCGAACTGGCCGAGCGTTTCGCCGTCCCGGTCAATACGATGCGCACGTGGCTGCGCCGCAGCCTGATAACGTTGAAAGAGTGTCTGGAACGATGAGCATGGACCGCGATCCCCCGATGGACGACGACCGCCCGGACGACGTGATCGCCGGCGAGTTCGTGCTCGGCGTGCTCGAGGCGGACGAGCGCGCGGCGGTCCAACGGCGGATCGAGGAAGAGCCCGCTTTTGCGGCGTTGGTGCGCGATTGGGAGGACTCTCTGGACCCGTTGGCCGAAGGATATGAGCCGGTCGAGGCTCCGGCGCGCATACGGGACGCCGTCGAGGCGCGGTTGTTCGCCGGGTCGGAAACGCCATCGGGCAGCGCCGGTTTCTGGCAAAGCGTGTCGTTGTGGCGCGGCGTCGCGTTGGCGTCGATGCTGATGTTGGCGGTCGTCGGGACGCTGCTGGTTACCGGCGACCAAAGGACCCCGGAACGCGACCGGCTGCTCGCCTCGTTGTCGGCGGCGGGCAGCGCGTCGCGTTTCGTCGCCTTTTATGAGCAAGCGACGAATACGATGCATTTGAGCCCGGTGGCGGTCGAGACGCAGCCGAACCGGGATATGGAATTGTGGATTATCCCGCCCGGCGGCGCACCGGTCTCCCTGGGCGTCATTCCCGCAAGCGGACAGGCCGTCATCCCGGTTCCGGGCGATGTGCGGCAGCATTTCGCCGCGGGCGCGACCTTCGCCGTGAGCCGCGAGCCGGCAGGCGGGTCGCCGACCGGCGCGCCGACTGGGCCGGTGATCGCGGCGGGCCTCGCGAAAAAAATCTAAAAAATTTTTCTGATCGGCTGAAACTTTTTCGAAACCGTCTCCGTTCCTTCGGGTGAACGCAATCAAGCGGTCATCTTTGAAAGGAACGAACCATGTTTAAGACCTCCCTCCGAAAGTCGCTTCTCGCCACCGTCGTGCTCGGCGCCGCCGTGCTCGGCCTGTCTGCCCCGGCCTCGGCCGGCAACCCGATGGTCGGTGGCGCACCGATGTATGCGAGCAAGAACATCATCCAGAACGCCGTGAACTCGAAGGACCATAAGACGCTGGTCGCGGCGGTGAAAGCTGCCGGCCTGGTCGAGACGTTGCAGGGCAAGGGCCCGTTCACCGTCTTCGCGCCGACCGATGCAGCCTTTGCCGCCCTGCCGGCGGGGACCGTCGAAACGCTTCTGAAGCCGGAGAACAAGGCCAAGCTCCGCAAGATACTGACCTGTCATGTGGTCGCGGCGGATGCGATGTCGGGCGCCATCAAGAAGATGGTTGCCGACGATAACGGCGCGCATCCCGTCCCGACGGTCGGCGGCTGCGAATTCACCGCCAAGTATCAGGGCGACACGATCATGATCCAGGACGGCCAAGGGACCGTCGCGCATGTGACGATCGCCGACGTCGACCAGTCGAACGGCGTGATCCACGTCATCGACCGGGTCCTGCTGCCGGCGTCGTAACAGCACCGGACGCTGAGACTCCACAGGATCGATGAACCCGAACCGACCCATCCGGCCCCGCGCGTCGGGCGGATGGGTCGGCTCACTTGAAAGGAGATATCCCATGAATCGCCGTCAAATCCTCTTCGCTATCGCCGGAACCGTTGTCACCGCCGGCGCGGGCGCCGCCCTCTGGAAATCCGGCCGCGGATTCGAAACGGCCGTTGCCCAGGACGGCGGTTTCGAAATCGTCAAGACCCAGGCGGAATGGCGGGCGCAACTGACCGAAGCGGAATACCTCGTTCTTCGCGAGGAAGAAACCGAACGGCCCTATACCAGCCCTCTGCTGAAGGAGAACCGCACCGGCATATACCATTGCAAGGGCTGCGACCTGCCCGCGTATAGCTCGGCCGCGAAGTATGACAGCAAGACCGGCTGGCCCAGCTTCACCGAGTCGTTGCCCGGCGCCATCGGGACGCGGCCGGACAACAAGCTGTTCGCCGTCCGCACCGAGGTGCATTGCCGCCGCTGCGGGGGCCATTTTGGCCACATCTTCGACGATGGGCCGGCTCCCACGGGCCAGCGTCACTGCCTCAACGGATTGGCGCTCACCTTCGTCCCGGCCGCCTCGTGATCGTCCGGCGGCTTCTGCAAACCGTCATCGGGGTGCTTGCCCTGATCCCGGTCACGACCGGTGCCGCGGGCCTGTTGCTGGGCTCGCGGTTTCCGGCCTTCGGCGGGACGTGGCCGGTCGATCTGGACAGTCATTTCCGGTTCCTGTCGGGGATATTCCTGGCGATTGGGATTGCCTTCGTGACGTGCATTCACCGAACCGAAGACAAGGTCGCGCGGTTCCGCCTTTTGGCGGCGCTGGTGTTCTGCGGCGGCGTCGGCCGCCTGCTGTCCTATGGAGTCGCCGGACCGCCATCGGCGGGGCATGTCGCGGGATTATGGCTGGAATTGATTGTCGTGCCGGCGCTTGCGTTGCTTCACCAAAAAATCTCCTTAATCCGCTCTTAACGTGCGGCTGCTAGCGTCGCCGTCTAAGCGTGCCGCCCCTTGGCGCACGGAATTTATTCATTAAGCGATTCGCGGACATGCTGGATTCCTGTAAGGTTCAGCCGGTTGGGGATGGGGCCAGTGTGAGGGGGCCGTTGCGGGGCGATGCTGAGATGACGACGCCGACCGAGCCGAGAATCGTGGTCATCCTGCCGTGCTATAACGAAGCGGCGGCGATCGCCGATGTGGTGCGCGATTTCGCCGCGGCACTGCCCGACGCCATGATCTACGTCTACGATAACAATTCCACCGACGACACCGTGGCGGTCGCCGAGGCCGCCGGCGCGCACGTCCGCAAGGAGACGATGCAGGGCAAGGGCAACGTGGTGCGCCGCGCCTTTTCCGATATCGAGGCGGATGTCTATCTCATGGCCGACGGCGACGGCACCTACGACCCCGAGCGCGCGCGGGAGATGGTCGACCTGCTGCTCGGCGACAATCTCGACATGGTGGTCGGCGTGCGCACCGACGACGACCCCGACGCTTACCGGCGCGGGCACCGCACGGGCAACCGGCTGTTCAACATGACGGTGGCCTTGCTGTTCGGCGACCTGTTCACCGACATCTTCTCCGGCTACCGTGTGTTCTCGCGCCGCTTCGTGAAATCCTTCCCGGCGCTGTCCGCCGGGTTCGAGATCGAGACCGAACTGACCGTGCACGCGATCCAGTTGCGCATGCCGGTGGCGGAAATCCCGACCGCCTATCGCGGCCGGGTCGAAGGGTCGGAAAGCAAGCTGCGGACCTATCGCGACGGGTTCAAAATCCTGCTCACCGTCCTGCTGTTCACGCAGCATTACCGCCCGCTGTTCTTCTTCACCGTGTTGGCGGCGATGCTGGCGACCGTCTCCGTCCTGCTGGGCTATTCGGTCGTGGCGGAGTATTTCGAGACCGGGCTGGTCACCCGGTTCCCGACGGCGGTGCTGGCGATGGGCGTCATGCTGGTGGGCGCGATCTCGCAGGCGATCGGACTCGTGCTCAACAACAGTAGCCGGGGCCAGCTCGAAATGAAACGCCTGAAATACCTAGAATTTCCGCGCTTCGGGGCAGGCGGCCGCCGGCGCTAACTGGTCCTCAGACCCCTCTCCGCTCCTCGAAGGCCCGCATCATATCCATCGGGAAGGGAAAAACGATGGTCGAACTGCGGTCGCTGGCAATGTTGTTCAGCGTGGTCAGATAGCGCAGTTGCATCGCCTGCGGGTTGCCCGACAGGATTTCGGCGGCCTCGTAGAATTTCTGCGACGCCTGCAATTCGCCTTCCGCATCGATGACCTTCGCCCGCCGCGTGCGCTCCGCTTCCGCTTGTTTTGCGATGATGCGGATCATGCTCTCGTCGATATCCACATGCTTGAGTTCCACATTCATCACTTTGATCCCCCAGGCATCCGTCTGGTCGTCGAGGATGGTCTGGATATCAATGTTCAGCCGCTCGCGTTCCGCCAGCATTTCGTCCAATTCGTGCTGGCCCAGCACCGAGCGAAGCGTCGTCTGGGCAAGCTCGCTGGTGGCGGCGAAGAAATCCTCGACCTGGATCACGGCCTTCTCGGCGTCGATGACCCGGAAATAGACGACGGCGTTGACCTTGACCGACACGTTGTCGCGCGAAATCACGTCCTGTTCCGGCACGTCGAAGACACGGGTCCGCAAATCGACCCGCACCATTTGTTGAATCACCGGCAGGACGATGATCAGTCCGGGGCCCTTCACCTTCCAAAACCGGCCCAGCATGAAGATGACGCCGCGCTCGTATTCGCGGGTTATGCGCAACGACATCAGAACGATGATGATCGGAACCAGGACGACGAGCGCGCCCATATACGTGGATAGGAAAGTCATTTTCTTCTACTCCTCCGGTTCGACGACGAGGGTCAGCCCGTCGCGCGCGCGAACGCGCACCTGCGCGCCGGGCGACAGGGTGTTTGCCGACCGGGCCCGCCACACCTCGCCATGGGTCCGGACGCGCCCTTCACCGCCGGACCAGGAAAGCACTTCGCCGCCGCTGCCGATCATCTCCTCCGGGCCGGAGACGACCGCCTTCTGCCGCGACCGCATCAACATGACGATGACGAACAGGAAGAGCCCGGCGCTCGCGGCGGCGAACGACACGACCAACGGCAGATAGATTTGGAATCCCGGCGCGTCGGTATCCATCAACATGACCGAGCCGACGACGAAGGCGGCGATCCCGCCGATGCCGAGCGCGCCGAAACTCGGCACGAAGGTCTCGCTGACCATCAACGCGATGCCTAACAGGATCAGCGCCAGCCCGACATAGTTCACCGGCAAGACGTTGAAGGCGTAGAGCGCGAGCAACAGGCTGATCGCGCCGACGGTGCCGGGCAGCACCATGCCCGGATTGTAGAATTCGAGGATGATGCCATAGATGCCGATGATCATCAGGATGTAGGCGACATTGGGATTGGTCAGGATCGACAGCAACTCGTTGCGCCAGTCGGGGGCGAGCGTCTCGGCCGTCAGCCCTGCGGTCTTGAGCGGGCGCTCCACGCCCGCAACGGAAACCCGCCGGTTGTCGACTGCGACCAATAGGTCGGGAACGGTCGCGGCGATCAGGTCGACGACCCCAGCTTGCAGCGCTTCCCGCGCCGGCAGGGAGGCGGCCTCGCGGACCGCCTTCTCGGCCCAGTCCGCGTTTCGGCCGCGCATTTCGGCGAGGCTGCGGATATAGGCGATCGCTTCGTTGACGGTTTTGTCCTGTACCGTCGGGTGTTGTTGGGTCGCCGGCGCTGGGCTTTGCGGCTCGGCGTCCGGTTTTGCCGGGCTTGGGCGGGACGGCAATGGTGACCGGTTCCCCGGTCCGCCGATTTGGATCGGCGTAGCCGCGCCCAGATCGGTGCCCGGCGCCATCGCCGCGACATGTGTCGCGTATAGGATGAAGGTGCCGGCGCTGGCCGCCCGCGCGCCGCTGGGCGCGACATAGCCGACGACGGGAACCGGCGACGCCAGGATAGCCTTGACAATATCGCGCATCGCCGAATCGAGGCCGCCCGGCGTGTCGATGCGCAAGATGACGACCGGCGCGTTACGGTCGGCGACCGTCTCAAGGCCGCGCCCGACGTAATCGGCGGTCGCCGGGCCGACCGGCCCCTTAATGTCGAGGATAAGCGCTGGACCTTGCGGCGCGGCATGACCGGCCACACCCAACGCGAGGCCGATCATCATGAGCAACGCGAATCCAAGTCGCAGCATTGTAGCCTTCAATTCCGTTTGACGGTTTCGGGCCGACTCTTGGGAGTTTTATCAATGTGGCGATTGCGGCCGCATCTCGCTATCAGGGGAAACCCCTATGCGATTTCAACCGTATCGCCGGTCGCGAGGCCAAGCGCCGCCGCCGCATTGCCGGACGGCACCGCGATCTCGACCAGGCCGCAGGAATTCGCATACCAGAACGGCGCATCCGCGGGCGCGTCGCCGAAGACGCGCGCCGGTGCGACGATCGCGCCGCCGGCCCGCAGCGACGCGGACGCGGGCACGGTCCCGGCGCGCAGGCCGGTCATCAGGTTGCCGAACCCGTCGACATAGACGATTTCGGACAGGTCGTCCGGCCAATCCGCGCCGGGGATGTCCGGTGCCGGGTCGGGCGCGAGCAGGCCGCCGGGCGCGGTGCCGGCCGCGAGCATCGCGGCGACCGGCGCGAAGAGGTCGCGACCGTGGAAGGAATCGGACAGAACCTCCGGCCGCCAGTCGATGTGCCGCGTGGCCGCCGTCGTGGCGCGTCGGGCGATGAGTTCGAACAAGCCGTTGCCCGGCCCGACGAAACGCCGGCCATCGGCCTCGACCACCACCGGCGGGCGGGCGGTGCCGACGCCGGGGTCGACGACGCCGATACAGACCGCATCCTCGGGAAAGTCCGTGGCCAGGGCCGCCAGCAGGTAGGCGGCGGGCTTCGGCGCGAAGGCGGGGGCGTCCTGCATCAGGTCGACGACCGGCACGCCGGGCGCGCGGGCGGCGAGCACCGCCTGCATCTGGCCCACATAGGGACCGTCGCGGGTAAAATCGGTGAACAGGAAAATCACGCGGATACTATGGCGGACCCGGCGCGTTCGGGGCAAGCTGTGCGGTAAATCGACAGGAGGCAGCGGGTGCAATGCGGTTGAAGGACAAGGTGGCCATCGTGACCGGCGCGGGCTCTGGCTTCGGCGCGGGCATCGCCGAGCGGTTCGCCGCGGAAGGTGCGCAGGTGGTGGTGAACGACATCAACGCGGACGGCGGCGCGGCGACGGTCGATGCGATCGCAACGGCGACGGGCGATCCGGATCGGGCCGTCTTTCACGGCGCGGACGTGTCGCAGAATGCCGAGGTCGGCGCGTTGGTGCAGGCGGCGCTCGACCGGTTCGGCGATCTCGATATCGTCGTCAACAATGCCGGCGTGTCGCACCGCAACCGGCCGATGACCGAGGTCGACGAGGCGACTTTCGACAAGATCTTCGCGGTCAACGTGAAGTCGATCTACCTGTCGGCGTTGCATGCGGTGCCGGTGTTCAAGCAGCGCGGCGGCGGCGTGTTCATCAACATCGCGTCGACGGCGGGGGTGCGGCCGCGGCCCGGCCTGACCTGGTACAACGGCAGCAAGGGCGCGGCGGTGATCCTGACCAAGTCGATGGCGGTCGAATTGGCGCCCGACGCGATCCGGGTCTGCGCCATCAATCCCGGCATCGGCGAAAGCGGCCTGACCGAGACCTTCATGGGCATGCCCGACACGCCGGAGAACCGCAAGCGGTTCGAGGCCAACATACCGCTCGGCCGCTACAGCCTGCCGCGCGACATTGCCAACGCGGCGCTTTACCTCGCGTCGGACGAGGCCGACCTGCTGACCGGCGTTTGCCTGGAGGTCGACGGCGGGCGCTGCATCTAGCCCATACGAAAACCGCCCGGGCAGAACCCGGGCGGCGTGTTCGTGAACGGCGGGCGCGGTTATTCGCTGCGCATGATGCCGATCAAGTTCAGGATGTGGATGAACATCACGACGAAGCTGCCGTAGAGGCCGAGCGCGCCGAAGACCGCCATCTTGGTGATCATGTCGGCCGGAGCTTCCCGGTACATGTTCTTGACCATCTGCGTCTCGTAGGCGGTGATTCCCGCGAAGACGAGGACGACCAGCGCCGAGATGCCGAAGCTCAGCATCGTGCTCTCGATCAGGAAGGCGTTGACCAGCATCGCGATGATCAGGCCGATCGTCGCCAGCAGGAAGAAGGTCCCGAATGCGGACAGATCCTTCTTGGTCGTGTAGCCGACGAAGCTTGCGCCCGCGAACATACCCGCCGTGATGAAGAAGGCCCGCGACACGTCGGCGACGCCGTGCGGCGTTTGCAGCATGAACAGCACCATGGGCGCGATCATCACACCCCAAAGCGCGCAATAGGCCCAGAAATAGCCCTGTGCGGCGACGGTGCTGCGCATCGTCAAGATTTTCGGCGAGAACCATCCCATGCCGATGACGGCGGCGAACAACACCCATTTCATGGGGCCGACGGCCAAGGTCATGAGAAGCTGCGGCGAATTCGCCATAAAGAGGACCACGACGCCGGTGAACGCAACGCCAAGGGCCATGTAGTTGTACACGCGGAGCATGTACGAGCGCAGCCCGGCGTCGATATCGGCGCCTGCGCGATCAATAGTACGCCCTTGGGCTGAATATTGTGGTTCGAGAGCCATCCTGCTCCTCCATACCCATTCAGTGAACTGTCGGTGGATTATATTGGGGAGATTATAATGATTATCAATACGTAGCGAAGGGTTTTCAGGCCCTAAACACCTGAAATCCGCTCAAATTTTAATCAAACCGTCATCAATCCTGGCGAATCGCCTCGAATCCCAGGATCAACTCCACGTCGTCGCCGACCAAGCCGTTATCCACCGCGTAGGTCATGCCGAAATCGCTGCGCTTGAGCTTGCCCGAGGCGTTGAACCCAGCCACATACGGTTTTCCGCCGAGCAGGGTGCCGCCGAAAGGATATTCGGCGCTCTTGTTCCAGACGATGTCCAGCGTCAACGGCTTGGTGACGCCCCGCAGCGTCAACTCGCCGTGAATCTTCCCGGTGCGCTCGCCGGTTTGCTCGGCGCGCTTGCCGACGAAGACCATTTCGGGGAACTCCTTGGCGTTGAGGAAGTCGGCGCTGCGCACGTGCTCGTCGCGTTTATCGTGGCCGCTGAAGAAGCTTTCGGTTTTGACCACCACCTGGATGTCCGAAACCGTGGGGTTCTCCTCGTCGAACATGAAGCTGCCGCCGGCCTCGGTAAACAGGCCGATCATGTCGTAATAGCCGATGTGATGGACCTTCATGGCGATGGTGACATGCGCCGGGTCGATTTCGTATTTCGCCGGCTTCGCCACGGCCCGATCGGGCGCGGTGATCAGAAATGCCGCCAGGGCGAGGACGGGAAGGATGGCGAATAGTCGGTTTCTCATCTGCATGCTCCACGCGCTATGTCGATACAGGGTGTCGTAACTCAGCCGCCCTAATGTTGCTCGAATACCGGCGGGGATGAAGCCGCCCACGAAAATGTGATCGCCTTATTCGTTACGCAGGACCGGCGCGGCCTTGTGCCCGAGCGCCCGCCAGGTGCCGATGAAGCCGGCGACGACGGTGATTGCGATGCACGCCGCCGTGGTGCCGATCACCGCGCCCGGAATGAAGGTCCACTCCGCCCGCATCACATGGACGATCACCGCCCAGGCGGCGGCGGTCCCGATGATGGAGGCCACGGCGGCCGTGACGAGGCCGAGCAGTCCGAACTCGATGAGATAGGTCGCCAGCACTTCGCGCCGGGTCGCGCCCAGCACCTTCAGCAGCACGGAATCGTAGATGCGCCGCCGCCGGGTCGCGGCGATCGCGCCGGCCAGGACCAGCCCGCCGGCCAGGACGGCCAGGCCGGTGATCCCGCGGACCGCCGTGCTGAGCCGGTCGAGGATATCGCTGATGCCTTCCAGCACTTCCTTGACCCGGATCGCCGACACGTTCGGAAACCGGTCGGTGATCGCGCGCTCCAGGGCCAGTTCGGTCGCGTCGTCGGCCTTCGCCGTCGAGATGTAGGATTGCGGCGCGGCCTCCAGCAGGCCCGGCGAGAAGATCATGACGAAGTTGATCGACAGGGTGGTCCAGTCGATTTCGCGCAGGTTGGCGATTCTCGCGGTGACCGCGCGGCCCAGGACATTCACGGTCAAGGTATCGCCGACCGTCAGGCCGAAGCCTTCGGCGGCGCGCGCGTCGAAGGAGACGAGCGGCTCGCCGGTGTAATCGGCCGGCCACCACTCCCCGGCGGTGATGCGGCTGCCGAGTTTCGGCGGCGTGCGCGCCCAGGTCAGGCCCCGGTCGCCGCGCAGGATCCAGGCGAAGTCGGGCGGCGGGGTGATCTGCTCCACCGGGGTGCCGTTCAGGCGCATCAACCGACCGCGCAGCATCGGGACGCTTTCCGTCGATTCCACGGCGGGAAAGCTCTTCACCAGTTCCTCGAACTCGGCGACCTGGTTGCTTTGGATGTCGATGAAATAAAAGCCGGGCGCTTCCTCGGGGATGTTGTTGTCGATCTGGCCGGCGAGGTTGCCCTCGATCAACGCGACCGCGCTGAGCACCGTCAGGCCGAGGCCGAGCGACAGCACCACGCTGGCCGCCGGGGTGCCCGGCCGCGACAGGTTGGCGAGGGCGAGCCGCAGCACGGGATTGCGCGGCCGCGGCAGCCGGTCGATCAATGCGATGATCGCCCGCGCGGCGCCATGGAAGATCGCGAAGGTGACGATCGCGCCGACCACGAAGACGGCGGCGATGCCCGGCCGGTAGGCGGTCGCGACGGTCAGGCCGGCCAGCGCCAGCACCACCAGCACGAGCGACGCCATGTACAGCAAACGCGGCCGCCGGTCCGGCGGCGCTACGACGGCGCGGAACAGGCTGGCGGCGGGGACTTCGCGCGCCTGGCCCAGCGGCCACAGCGAAAAGGCGACGGTCACCAGCAAGCCGAACACGGCCGCCAGCGCCAGCGGCATCGGGTAGAACCCGGCCTGTGCCTCGATCGGCAGGCTTTGCGACAAGAGCGGCGCACCGATCAACGGCAGCGCCGCGCCGATCGCCACCCCGACCGCGATGGCCAACAAGGCGAGGCCGAGGACCTGCAGCAGATAGAGTTGGAAGACCAGCGGGCCCGGTCCGCCCAGGCATTTCAGCGTCGCGATCGTGGCCAGCCGCGAATCGAGGTAGCTTTTCACCGCATTGCCGACGCCGACGCCGCCGACCAGCAGCGCCGTCAGCCCGACGAGGCTGAGGAACAGCGTCACGCGGTCGACGAAGCGTTGGATATTCGGGGCGGCGTTGTCGATCGAACGGGTGCGCCAGCCGGCATCGGGGAATTGTTCGTTGAGCCGCGCGATCCACGCCCTGTGGCCGGACCCTTGCGGCACCTCGATGCGATAGTGATAGCGGATCAGGCTGCCGGGCTGCAGCAGGTTGGTGGCGGTCAAGGCGGGAAACCCGACCAGCAGCCGCGGCCCCAGGTTGAACGCGCGCGTCGCGCGGTCCGCTTCCTCCGCGATGATGCCGGTCAGCCGGAAGTCGGCGTCGCCGACGCGCAGCGTATCGCCGAGACCGACGCCGAGCTTGTCGAGCAGGCGTTCCTCCACGACCGCGCCCCACTGTCCCTCGCGTTGGGCGAGGGCGTCGGCCAGCGGTGTGCCGTCGGCGAGCCGGAAACCGCCGAACAGCGGATACGCATCGTCGACGGCTTTCAACTCGACCAGGTTGCGCGCGTTGCCGTCGGGCGTCTTCGCCATGGCGCGCATCTCGGCGATATTCGATCGCCGCGCCGTATTCGCGTCGAGCCAGGCAAGTTGTTCGGGCGTCGCCGCGCGATGCGTCAGCCGCAGGTCGACGTCGCCGCCCAACAGGGTGCGGGCGTCGGCGCGGATGCCGGACACGACGCTCTCGGAGACCGAGCCGATGCCGGCGATCGCGGCCACGCCGAGGATCAGGCAGGCGAGGAAGACGCGGAAGCCCGCCAACCCGCCGCGCAGTTCGCGCCGCGCCAAACGCCAGGCGAGGGGCAGGTTGCTCATGCCGACAGCGGCTGCGCGGCGGCGGCCGGCGGCGTCACGTCGACGATCTGGCCGTCCGCCAGTTTGATGTTCCGGTCGCAGCGCGCGGCCAGGGTCGCGTCATGGGTGATCAGCATCAGCGTCGCGTTGCGCTTGTCCGCGAGATCGAACAGCAGGTCGATGATCTGTTGACCCGTGTCGCTGTCCAGATTGCCGGTCGGCTCGTCCGCCAGCAGCAGTTTCGGCTCCATCGCGACCGCGCGCGCCAGGGCGACGCGTTGCTGTTCGCCGCCGGACAATTGCCCAGGATAATGCTGCAGGCGATGGTCCAGACCGACCGCGGCCAGCTCCGCCTCGGCGCGTTCGAAGGCGTCGCTATGTCCGGCGAACTCCATCGGCACGGCGACATTCTCGACGGCCGTCATGGTCGGGACGAGGTGGAAGGCCTGGAATACGATGCCCATCGTGTCGCGCCGGAACAGCGCCAGGCCGTCCTCGTCGAGCGCGCCGAGGTCCTGGTCGGCGACGCAGACCAACCCGGTGGTCGCGCGTTCCAGGCCGGCGATCACCATGATCAGGGACGTCTTGCCGGAGCCCGAAGGCCCGACGATACTGACCCTTTCGCCGGCGGATACGGAGAGGTCGATACCGCGCAGGATATTGACCTGACCGGCAGCGCTCCCAAGTGTTAGTTCCACGCCTTCAAGGCGAAGCATGGACGTTGAGGATTGAGACGGCATCGTGGACACGGTTTTTTCGTTACCTCATCGGTGGGCGGCGCGGGATAAGGGCGCCGCGCCGGCATCCGCTGGATATGGCGCGTCGGCGGCGCTTTTCAATGGATTGCGGGCTTTCGGCGTCGCCATGGGCGTTGCGGCCTTTGCGGTCGTTTTCCTGGCCTCGAGCTTAACCCTAGCCAAGGAGAAGACGATCCTGGCGCTCGGCGACAGCCTGATCGCCGGGTACGGCCTCGCGGCCCAGGATGGATTCACCGCGCGGCTCGAAGCGGGTCTGCGGGCGCAAGGCGTGACGGCGCGCGTGATAAACGCCGGCGTTTCCGGCGATACCAGCGCCGGCGGGCTCGGCCGACTTGATTGGCTGATGTCCGAAAACCCCGACCTGGTCATCGTCGAGCTGGGTGCGAATGACGGTTTGCGCGGCTTGGACCCGGCGGCGACGCGCCGCAACATGGACGCGATCCTGTCCCGGGCCAAGCAGGGCGGGACGCGCGTGTTGCTGGCCGGCATGCTCGCGCCGCCGAATCTCGGCCGGGAGTATACCGACGCCTTCAACCAAATCTTTCCCCAATTGGCCGAGCAGCATAAGGTGCCGTTATACCCATTCTTTCTCGACGGTGTCGCCGCGCGTCCCGACCTCAATCTGGCGGACGGCATACACCCGAACGAAAAAGGCATTAAGGTCATCGTCGAGCGTATTTTGCCCTACGTGATGCGGGCGCTAGGAGAATAATAATGAACACCGCTGTCCCTTTCCTGGCCGCGCACGCGACCGGCGACCATTGGCGTGACGCCGCCGGAAAAATCATCCTCGAATTGGATCCGGTGACCGCGCAGCATCGCCTCGGGTTCGTCTATGTCACCGACGACTATGCGGCGGACCTCAAGGATATATCGGTTTTTCTGCGGCAAACCACCGGCGTGCCGCATTGGGTCGGGACCGCCGGCTTCGGCGTCTGCGGCACCGGCAAGGAATATTTCAACGAGCCCGCCATGGCGGTCATGCTGGCGCCGATCGCGGAAGACGCCTTTCGGGTTTTCTCTGGCGTGTCGGACAGCGTCGACTCGGTGGTGACCGAACACCGCGCCTGGATCGACGGTCCGGCGCCGCCGCTCACCGTGGTGCATGGCGATCCCCGCAACGAGAAGCTGCCCGAATTGATCGAGCAATTCTCCAACGCGACCAACGGTTTCCTGGTCGGCGGTCTGACGGCGGCGAATGACAGCTTCCCGCAGCTTGCCGACGGGGTCGAGGACGGCGGCCTGTCCGGCGTGATGATCTCGCTCGACGCGGTGCCGGTGCAAGCGGGCCTGACGCAGGGCTGTTCGCCGATCGGGATGGTTCATGAGGTCACGCAGGCGCAGGAGAATATCCTGTTCGAGTTGAACGACAAGCCGGCGCTCGACGTGTTCAAGGACGATATCGGCGACGTGCTGGCGCAGGATCTGCGGCGGGTCGCCGGTTACATCTTCGCGGCGATTCCGGTGTCGGGGTCCGACACGGGCGACTACATGGTGCGCAATCTCGTCGGCATCGATCCGGAGTCGGGTGCGATCGCCATCGGCGAGCAGGTGGCGCCGGGGGATCGCATCATGTTCTGCCGCCGCGATCACGACACCGCGGTCCAGGATATGCGGCGCATGTTGGTGGACCTGAAGAAACGCATCGGCGCGTCGCCGATCCGGGGCGGGCTGTATTTCTCCTGCTGTGCGCGGGGGCCCAATCAATTCGGACCGGATGACGCGGAACTCAAGCTGCTCTCCGAAGAACTGGGCGATTTTCCCCTTGTGGGATTCTTCGCCAACGGCGAGATCAGCAACAACCGCCTCTACGGCTACACCGGGGTGCTGACCCTCTTCCTCTAATCGGTGTTTCCTGACTGATGCCGGGGTGATCCGCCGTGATTCGTCTGTTCGTTGCCCTCGATCTACCGGAACCCGTTTGCGACCGTCTTGCCGCGTTGGGCGGCGGCGTGCCGAATGCGCGCTGGGTGCCGGCGGAGAATATGCACCTGACCCTCCGTTTCATCGGCGAGGTCGAGAACGGGCTCGCCCAGGATATCGACACGGCGCTGGCCAAACTCCACGCGTCGGGCTTCGACATCGAACTCGATGGGGTGGGATTTTTCGGCAAGCCGTCCGCCGCGCGCGCGTTATGGGCCGGGGTCCGACGCTCCGAGCCGCTGCTCCGCCTTCAGGCGAAGGTCGAGACGGCGTTGTGGGACGCCGGCGTGCCGGTCGAGGAACGCAAGTTCGCCCCGCACGTCACGCTGGCCCGAATGCGCCGCGCGCCGGCCGGCCGGGTACGGGACTTCGTCGCCGACCATGCGGCGTTCCTGTCCGGTCCGATCCGGGTCGATCGTTTCACGCTCTATTCCAGCTTTCGCGGAACCGCCGGACCGATCTACCGGGCCGAGGCCGACTATCCGCTCGATCCACCCAACCCTTGATCGTCCAGACTAGAGAAACCGCCGGATCGTTTGCGCGGCCGACCGGGCGTAGCCGCCGCCGAACAGCGCCGTATGCACAAGCAACGGATAGAGGTTGTAGAGGTCGCGGCGGTCGCTGAAGAAGGCGGGGTCGATCGGGCGGTGTTCCGCATAGCGGCGAAAGAAGCTGTCGCCGAAGGTGCCGAACAATGTGGAAAAGGCCAGCTCGATTTCCGCATCCGCGTGATAGATCGCCGGGTCGACGAATCCCGCGATTCGGCCCCGCCGGCAAAGGACGTTGCCGCCCCACATGTCGCCGTGGATCAAGGACGGCGTGCCGTCGGCCGGGATGAACCGGTCGAGCCGGCCACACAGCGTTTCCAGCGCGTTCAGCGTGTCGGCGGGCAGGCGGCCGGCGTCATGGGCGACCCGGCCCATCGCCAGCAGGCGATGATCGCGGAAGAAGTCCCGCCACGACGCGGTCCACGGGTTCGGCTGCGGCAACGGTCCGATCAGCGTGTCGCGTTCATGGCCGAAGGCGGGGCCTTCGATTCCGTGCAGGGCGGCCAGCAGGTCGGCGGCGTGGCTTTCCGCCCCTGTATCGAGCGGGTCGCCCGCCTCGACATGGGTCATCAGCAGCAGATCGTCTTCCGCCAGCAGGACGTCGGGGACCGGCAGGGCGCTGGCCTCGCGAAGATAGCGAAGCATATAGCCTTCGATCTCGAATCCGGCGGGCGCGGCGGCCGATTTCGCGACCACGGCGCTTCCGTCCGTCAGGTCGAGTCGATGGACCGTCGCGATGCTGCCGCCGTGCAGCGGGGTCGCCGCGGCGATCGCGGCCCCGGTGGCCGCTTCGACTCGGCGGCGCTGGTCCGGGCTCACAGAATCTGATCGCGGATCTTATGGAGCCAGCCCTTCGCGCCGGCCTCGATCAGGTCCAGGGCGTAGTCGAAGTCGCGCACGCCGCCGTAGTAAGGGTCCGGCACGTCCATGCGGCCGAACTGCGGCGCGGAGTCGAGGAACATGGCGAGTTTCTCCAGGCTGCCCGGCGGGCCGGTGCGGGCGAGTTGCTGGTAATGGCCGATATCCATCGCGATGATCAGATGGAAATCAGCGAAGTCCTGCATCGTCATCTGGCGGGCGCGCAGGTGGCCGATCTCGTAGCCGCGGTTGCGGGCGGCCTGGTGGGCGCGGCGGTCCGGCGGTTCGCCCACGTGGTAATCATGCAGCCCTACGGAATCGGAGCCGATCCGGTCGGCGAGGTCCGCTTCGGTCACGAATTGGCGAAACACCCCTTCCGCCGTGGGCGAACGGCATATATTTCCCGTGCAGACGAAGAGAACGCAGTACATGGTTCAACGGTTCATGTCGTTTCCACCGACGTCGGATTCTATTGTTACAGAGATAGTCTTCGATGGCGACAGCCGACATGTATGGTGGGCGGATAAGCACGGGAAGGGCCGAGGAGTCTGTGACGCAAGATCTTGATTCACTGTTGTCCGAAATTCGGGCCTGCGAGCTGTGCGCCGCCGAACTGCCGCGGGGACCGCGCCCGGTGGTGCGGGCGTCCACGACGGCGCGGCTGATGATTATCGGTCAGGCGCCCAGCACGCGGGTGCACGAAACCGGCCTTTCCTGGAACGACGCGAGCGGCAACCGGCTGCGCGACTGGATGCAGCTCGACCGCGCGCAATTCTATGACGAGAGTCAGATCGCCATCGTGCCCATGGGATTCTGTTATCCGGGCGTCGACCGCAATGGGGGCGACAAGCCGCCGCGCCGGGAATGCGCCCCGGCTTGGCATCCCCGGTTGCTGCCTCTTCTCGGCAATGTCGAGTTGACGTTGTTGGTCGGCGCTTACGCTCAAAAGGAATATCTCGGCAAGCGGCGCTGCCGGACGATGACGGAAACGGTCGCCCGGTGGCGCGACTACATGCCGGCTTTTTTGCCGCTGCCGCATCCGAGCTGGCGCAATACCGGATGGCTGCGTAAGAACCCCTGGTTCGAGGAAGATGTGTTGCCGGTGCTGCGGGCGCGCGTGCGGGACTTGGTGACCTGACGTCAGGCGTCGTTTTCGATCGCTTCCATGTCGTCGTCCGACAGGCCGAAATGATGGCCGATCTCATGGATCAAGACATGCCGCACCACATAGGCCAGGTCTTCCCCCGTGGCTTCCGCGTAGCGTAGGATTGGCATGCGGTAGAGGAAGATCCGGTCCAGGTCCTGCGGCGTATCCCATGCGCTCTGTTCGCTGATCGGCACGCCGCGGTACAGGCCGAGCAGGTCGAACGGCGATTCCAATCCCAGTTCATCGCAGGTCTCCGCGTCCGGCAGTTCGACGACCTGGAACACCACCGACTTGACTTGGTCGCGCATGGCCTCGGGAATCGTCTTGAACGCGGCCTGCGCCATCTCCTCGATCACCGCCAGATCCGCGCGTCTGTCGATGGTCATGAAAGGTCACCGCAAGTTGTCATGGCCTTCCGCCGTGTTAAGCGCCACAATAGACAAGGGGCTTTTCGTAACGAGAGGGACGTCGACATGGTCGAAAAACTGAGCGGCGCAGCGCGCGAAACGGCGCTGGCCAGCGTGCCGCAGTGGCGTGTCGTGGAAGGTCGCGATGCCATTACCCGGGTTTTCAAGTTCGTCGATTTCAATGACGCCTGGGGATTCATGACCCGTATCGCGTTGCGTGCCGAACAAATGGATCATCATCCTGAATGGTTCAATGTCTATTCCACCGTCGAAATAACGTTGTCGACCCATGACTGCAACGGCCTGAGTGAGAGAGATATAGCGCTCGCCACCTTTATTGACGAGGTGGCCGGCTGACCGCCGGCGCGATCCCGCGGTGCGGATTTCGATCAGAGTCTTCCTCCGGCTGGTCGCGATCTTGGCCTTGATATCGGCCGGGCCGGCCCTGGCGCAGGATTTCGCCGCCGGTATGACGGCGCATCTCGACAAACGCTACGCCGAGTCGCGTCGCATCTTCGGCAGCCTCGCCGAGGCGGGGAACGTGCGCGCGCAATTCATGATGGGCACGATCTTCGAGCAGGGTCTCGGCGTCGACAAGGATTTGCGCGCCGCGGCCCGGTGGTATCGCATGGCGGCGGATGGCGGCAACGCGTCGGCGCAATACAATCTCGGCGTCTTCTACCAGTTCGGGAAAGGGGTCGAGAAGGACTCGGCGATCGCGGCCGGGTTGCTGCGGCAGGCGGCGGAGCAAGGCCACGGCCGGGCGCAGAACAACCTGAGCACCTTTTATTTCACCGGCGTCGGCGTGCCGCGCGATTCGGTGGAAGCGTGGAAATGGCTCACCTTGTCGGCGGACCGCCTGAAGGGCCAGGCGCGCGAACTGGTGCTCGGGAACCGCCGGGTCATCGAAGAGGAACTCACGCCCGAACAGCTTGCGGACGCCAAGCGCCGGGTTGCCGATTGGCGGAAGAAGCGCGCCGGCTAGCCGAAAATCCTACCTAAGCTACCGCGGTTGCATGCGCAACGCGCTGTCGAGCCTGACGACCTCGCCGTTCATGACCGGGTTGTCGATCATGCTCAACGCCAGCCGGGCGTATTCCTCGGGCCGGCCGAGGCGGGACGGGAACGGCAGCGTCGCCGCCAGGCTGTCCTGCACGGATTGCGGCAGCGATTGCAGCATCGGCGTTTCGAACAGGCCGGGCGCGATGGTCAGCACCCGCACGCCGATGCGGGCGAATTCGCGCGCCGCCGGCAATGTCAGCGCCGCGACGCCGCCCTTGGACGCGGCGTAGGCGGCCTGACCGATCTGGCCTTCGAAGGCGGCGATCGAGGCGGTGTTGATGATCACGCCGCGTTCGCCGTCGGCGTTGGGAGCGCGGTCGGCCATGCCGGCGGCGGCCAGGCGCAGGATGTTGAACGTCCCGATCAGGTTGACCTGGATGACCTTGGCGAACTCGTCGAGCGGCATGGGCCCCTCGCGGCCGACGATGCGGCCGGCCGGGCCGATGCCGGCGCAGTTCACGCAGATGCCGGCGGGCCCGAACCGGTCGGCCGCCGCCGCGATTGCGGCTTCGCCGTCGGCCGGATCGGTGACGTCGCAGGTCAGCGCCAGCCCGCCGATTTCCGCCGCGATGG
Organism: Alphaproteobacteria bacterium; assembly: GCA_028281325.1. Classification (GTDB taxonomy): domain Bacteria; phylum Pseudomonadota; class Alphaproteobacteria; order UBA8366; family UBA8366; genus JAJFJD01. Next base: position 244,055 of record JANQKC010000021.1, on the reverse strand, counting down.
CCTGGGCCGTTTCGCCATTACGGTCGAGCACGGCGACCTTGGCGCCGGCGGCGGCGAGGGCGCGGGCGGTCGCGGCGCCGAGCCCCGATCCGCCGCCGGTTACGATCGCGGGGATGCCGTCCGGTGTCATGCTGAAATCGCCTTTGCGGTTGATGGAGAGGATGGATGAATTGACCGTGGATATAGCAAAACCGTCGCGGACTGCCCATATCCTTGGGGTGATGCAAAATTCATCCGAGTCTCCGGCGATGGCCGGCGAGGAAGAATCGCAGGAAAACCGGGTTCGCCGCGGGTTTTGGCCGAAGCTGCGCCGGTCGCTGGGCCGCATCTCTTTCGCCCGCGAAGGGGTGGCCGCCTATTTCTGCGCCATCGATCCGCAAACGCCGGCACGGACAAAGGGTATCCTGTTGGCGGCGTTGGCGTACTTCATCGCGCCTGTCGATCTCGTGCCGGACATCATCGCGGGATTGGGCTTTACCGACGACGCGGCGGTGCTGTTCGCCGCGTGGCGGGCGGTCGAGCCGCATATCCAGGACCGGCACCGTGACCGGGCCAAAGCGGTGTTGCAGGACGGAAAGCTGTCACCGGACACGACCGACTAAGCCCGCGCCCTTAGGGGCTCACGGTTCCGGGGTCGCCGCCCGGCCTTCCTTGGCTTCGCGCCGGGCGATATAGAGCGTCGCGCAGATGATCAGGATCGCGCCCGCGATCGTATACGGGTCGGGAATCTCGACGAAGAAGATGTATCCCGCGATGCCGGCGAAGATCAGCCGCGTATAGTCGAATGGCATCACCGCGGTTGCTTCGCCGACCCTTAGCCCGTGGATCAGGCAGGTATGGCCGACGCTAAGCCCGGCGCCGATCGCCGCCATCAGCATCAGTTCGGCATTCGTCGGCGTTTGCCACACCACGAGCGCGGGCGGCAGCGTCACGAAAGTCGGGATCAGCGTTCCCCAGAACAGGATGGTCAGGGGTTTCTCGGTCACCGTCATACGCTTGATCAGGACCACGCTCATCGCCACGAACAGGGCGTTGAGCACCGCGGCGATCGCGGCGGGGTTCGCCTCGGGGCCGGGCCGCACCATCACCAGCACGCCGCAGAACCCGAGCAGGGTGGCGGTCCAACGCCGCCAGCGGATGCTTTCGCCGAGGAAGATCACCGCCAGGATGATCACCCAAAGCGAGCGCGAGAAACTGATACCGGTTACGTCGGCGAGCGGCATGTTGGTCAGCGCATAGAAGATCGTCATCAGGGCGAGCGATCCCGTGATGCCGCGCGCCAGATGAAAATTCATCCGTTGCGTCTTGAGAACCGCCATGCCGCCGGCATGCCACACGATCGGCAATAGGAACATCGTGCCGAACAGGCCCCGGAAAAAGACCATTTGAAAGGGGTCGAGCGAGCTTCCGACATATTTGATGAGCGAGTTCGTCAACGTGAAGATGAGAGCGCTTACCAATATCCAGATAGCGCCGCGAACGTTTCCTGGCAGGGCCACCAGCTTGGCGGAAATGGAATCCATGGTGGAAAAGATAGCCCCTTGGAATGAATGCGCTGTTAATAAACGATCAGCATGTCCGGAAGTGTCCGGGGACATACCATACCTAGATTTATAAGGGAATTGCATTCTGGGGTTGTCTTTCAACCAAAGCTGCAGGATTTCGTGGTGTAGTTCTGGCTCGGGATCGATGATTCGGTTATATGAACGGTCAGGGCCTGCGTCCTGAACCCGCAAGCGGAGGATTCGTGGAAAAACCTTTATGGCAACCTTCCGCCGACCGCGTGGCCGCAACGAACCTGCGCGCTTTTCAGGAAAGTCTGAAGGATCAAATTGACGGTGCGCCGCTCGACTACGACGCGCTGTACCGGTTTTCGATCGACCGGATGGAGGAATTCTGGACCGCGGTCTGGGATTACTGCGGCATCATTGCGAAGAACCGCGGCGAGGCGGTGCTCATCAATGCCGACAAGATGCCGGGCGCCCGTTTCTTCCCCGATGCAACCCTCAACTTTGCCGAGAATCTTCTGCGCCGGCGTGACGACGGCGCCGCGCTTGTCTTTCGGGCCGAAGACAAGATCGAGCGCTCCCTGACATGGAAAGCGCTTTATGATGATGTCTCACGCGTCGCGCGGGCGCTCACGGCGTTGGGACTGAAGCCCGGGGACCGCTGCGCGGGATTCGTGCCGAACGCGCCCGAAGCGGTCATCGGGATGTTGGGGGCGACGGCGATTGGCGGGGTTTGGACTTCCTGTTCGCCGGATTTCGGCACGCAGGGCGTGCTCGACCGGTTCGGCCAGGTCGAGCCGACCGTGCTGTTCGCGTGTGACGGCTATTACTACAACGGCGTCTGGCAGGACACGTTGGATCGGGTCGCTGAGATCGTCCACGGCCTGCGCTCGGTCGAGCGGGTCGTGATCTTCTCGATCCGCGGCGAGGCGTCCGACCTGTCGGGCATTCCGGGCGCGGTGACCTGGGATGAGTTCATCGGCAATCAAGACGCGGGCGAGATCGATTTCGCCCATCTGCCCTTCGGGCACCCGCTCTACATCATGTATTCCTCTGGCACGACCGGCGTCCCGAAATGCATCGTGCATGGCGTCGGCGGCACGCTGTTGAAGCATCTCGAGGAACAGCGGCTGCAATGCGACATCAGGCGCGACGACCGCGTGTTCTATTTCACGACCTGCGGCTGGATGATGTGGAACTGGATGGTCTCGGCGCTGGCCTGCGAGGCGACGTTGGTCCTCTATGACGGGTCGCCTTTCGCGCCGTCGCCTTCGGTGTTGTTCGATTATGCGGATGCGGCGGGCGTGACCTTCTTCGGCACCTCGGCGAAGTACATCGACGCCTTGGCGAAGGAAGGGTTGACGCCGATGGATACCCACGACCTGGGCACCGTCCGGACGATCGCGTCGACAGGATCGCCGTTGGTCCCGGAGAGCTTCGACTACATTTATGCGAATGTGAAGCGCGATGTCTGCCTGTCGTCGATCGCGGGCGGCACGGACATCATCGGCTGTTTCGTCGGCGGCAACCCGACGGGGCCGGTCTGGCGCGGGGAAATCCAAAAACGCATGCTCGGCATGGACGTCGCGGTCTTCGACGAATACGGAGAAAGCCTTGTCGGCGAAAAGGGCGAGTTGGTGTGCACCCGCCCGTTCCCGTCGATGCCGCTCGGCTTTTGGCGGGACGCGGACGGGTCGAAGTACCGCGCCGCCTATTTCGAGAAATTCCCGAATGTCTGGTGTCATGGCGATTTCGTCGAACTCACCGAGCACGGCGGCCTGGTCATCTACGGCCGGTCGGACGCGACGTTGAACCCGGGCGGGGTGCGGATCGGCACGGCGGAAATCTACCGCCAGGTCGAAGCCTTCGAATCGGTCGCCGAAGCGATCTGTGTCGGCCAGGAGTGGGACAACGACACGCGCGTCGTGCTGTTCGTCCGCATGCGCGGCGGGCACGCGCTGGACGACGCGTTGATCGACGCGATCCGCAAGCGCGTGCGCGCCAACTGCTCGCCCCGGCACATGCCGGCCAAGGTCATCGCCGTCGCCGATATTCCCCGCACCAAGTCGGGCAAGATCACAGAGCTGGCGGTGCGCGACATCATTCACGGCCGCCCCGTCAAGAACCAGGAAGCGCTGGCCAATCCGGACGCCTTGGCGCTGTTCGCCGATATCGCGGAGTTGCAGACGCCATGAGCCCAGATTTTCCGGCGGAGATTCGCCCGCAAATCCGCGATCTCGAAACCCAGCAGATCCTGCAGGTGTCGCGTCTGGCGTTGGACGATCCGTCGGTCATTCCATTGTGGTACGGCGAATCGGACGTGACCACGCCGGACTTCATCAAGGCGGCCGTGGACGCCGCGCTGGCGGCGGGCCATACCTTCTACACCCACAAGCACGGCATTCCCGAGCTGCGCGCGGCGCTCGCCCGGTACACGTCGGGGCTGTACGGCGTCGACATGCCGATGGAGCGGATCACCGTCACGTCGTCCGGCATGACCGGCATCATGATGCTGATGCAGATGCTGGTCGACGCCGGGGACAACGCGGTGCTGGTCGGGCCGGTCTGGCCGAACGCGCAGGCGACGGTCGAGATCATGGGCGGTGCGCCGCGCAACGCGCCGCTGCGCTTCGGCAACGACGGATGGACCTTCGACCTGGAGGCGGTGACCGCGCAGTGCGACGACCGAACGCGGGTGGTCTTCGTTAACTCGCCGGGCAATCCGACTGGCTGGATGATGCGCCGCGAGGAACAGCAGGCGTTGCTCGACCATTGCCGGGAAAACGGCATCTGGATCGTCGCCGACGAGGTCTACGCCCGCATCGTGTACGACCGCCCGGCCGCGCCGTCCTTTTTGGAGGTTGCCGGGCCGGACGACCCGGTGGTCGTGATCAACAGTTTTTCCAAGTCCTGGGCGATGACCGGCTGGCGGCTCGGTTGGCTGACCCATCCGGAACGTCTCGCGCCCTTCATCGGCAACCTGATTGAGTACAACACCAGCGGCACCCCGACCTTCCTGCAGCACGCGGCGGTCACCGCGTTGCGCGATGGCGAGCCCTTCGTCGCCTCGATGGTCGAGCGCTGCCGGCAAGGCCGGACGGTGATCGGCGATTGCCTGTCGGCGCTGCCGCGGGTGCGCTACCGCTCTCCGGACGCGGCCTTCTACGCCTTCTTCGCGGTCGATGGGATGGATAACAGCCTCGACTTCGCCAAGCGGCTGGTGCACGAGGCGAAGGTGGGTCTGGCGCCGGGGACCGCCTTCGGGCCCGAGGGCGAGGGCTGGCTGCGGCTGTGTTTCGCCCGCGCGCCGGAAACGCTGGAAGAGGCGGTCGACCGCCTGACGCCGCTCCTAAAATAATGGGTTGAAGTAAGACGCTAGCCGCCGTCGCGCACCGCCACGATGACCTTACCGGTCGACTTCCGGTCGACCAGCGCCTGCAGCGCCGCCGGGGTTTCTTCCAGCGGGAAGGTGAAGCTGATATGCGGCTTCAGTTTGCCGTCCATGTACCAGGCGCAGATTTCATCCAGCGTGCGGCGCATGGTTTCCGGTTGCTCGAAGCGGTAGGTGCTGAAGGAATAGCCCACGGCCGAGATGTTCTTGACCAACAGGTAATTGGCGGCGAACTGCGGGATCGTGCCGCTGGCGAAGCCGAGCGTGATGAAGTTGCCCTCATAGTTCAGGCAGCGCAGCGCGGCCGCGGCGGCATCGCCGCCGACCGGGTCGTAGACCGTATCGACGCCGCCGGTCAGGTCGTTGACGCGAGCCCGGATGTCCTCGGTCGTGTAGTTGATCAGGTGATCCGCGCCATGCGCCTCGGCGATGGCGAGTTTTTCGGCGCTGCTGGCGCAGGCGATGACCGTGGCGCCCAACGCCTTGCCCACTTCCACGGCGGTCAGCCCGACCCCGCCGGACGCGCCCAGCACGAGGAGAACCTGCCCGGCCTGCAATTTGGTGCGGTGGGTCAGCGCCAGATGGCTGGTCCCGTAGGCGATCGGGAAGGCCGCGCCGGCGGCGTAGTCCATGCCGTCGGGCATGCGCACCGCGTGGCGCGCGTCGAGCAGCGCTTCCTCCGCATAGGCCCCGATGCGCATCGGCGCCAGCACGCGGTCGCCGGGGGCGAAACCGGTTACGCCATCGCCGACCGCGAGCACTTCTCCTGCCGCCTCCATGCCCGGCGTAAAGGGCAATTCGGCCTTGTGCTGATACTGCCCTTTGACGACCAGCGTATCCGCGAAATTCACCCCGGCGGCGTGAATCGCCACATGCAGCTCGCCCGGCCCCGGCGTGGGCGAAGGAACCTCTTCCAGGCGCAGGGCATCGATTCCGGTCAATTCATGAATTCGCATCGCGCGCATCGCGGCGGGCTCCTTTTTCTCGCAAAAATTTGACGTGTCTTATCGGATGGGTCGCGCGGCAGACCTTGCCTTGCCGCTTCCTGCTATGCAAGTTTGCGCGCTATGCGGGGTTTTTTCGGATTGGGCGTGGAAGGCATTTCCAAGCCGATGAATGTGGGGAATCTGTTCCGGTCGGCGCACGCCTTCGGGGCCGATTTCGTATTCGCCATCGCGCCCGCCGTGGACCTGCGGGAAATCCAGAAATCCGACACCTCCGGCACCGCGAAACACGTGCCGCTTTACGAGTTCGCTTCGGTTTCCGAGTTAAAGCTGCCGCACGGCTGTGAGCTGGTCGGCGTCGAACTGCTGGACGAGTCGATCGACCTGCCCAGTTTCACCCATCCGAAGCGCGCGGCCTATGTCCTGGGGCCGGAGCGGGGGTCGCTGTCGGCGCCGTTGGTCGCGCGCTGCTCCCATGTGGTGAAGATTCCGATGAAGTTCTGCGTCAACGTGGGGGTCGCGGGGGCGATCCTGATGTACGACCGGCTGCTCACGCTCGGCCGGTTTCCGCCGCGTCCGCCGTCGCCCGGCGGTCCCGTGGAGGACCTGCCGCCGCATGTCCACGGCGGCCAAATCCTGCGCCGCGACGAGACGCCTTGAAATAACCACAGATCAACATCTTGGCAGCGCCGTTGCACTCCTTATATGAGAGGCCATGAAAGAAATGCGTCGACATAGTTTGGTTGTCATTCTCGTAGTCGTCTTCGTCTCGTCCCTGGCCGCGGTGGCCTTCGCGGCGGACAAGGTGTTGGGCCTCTACAACGATTGGGGCGCGCAGACCTTCGCCGAGGACGGCCAAGTGGGCTGTTCAATCTGGAGCCAGCCGATCCGGGACGAAGGCAATTACACGCGACGCGGCGCGATCTACGCCTACGTGACCCACCGGCCGTGGGACAAACGGATAAACGAAGTCAGCCTCGCCGCCGGCTACACCTTCAAGAAGGACAGCACGGTGCAGATGCGCATCGGCGGTCAGCGGTTCACGCTGTTCACCGACGGCGGCACCGCGTGGAGCCGGTCGGCCAAGGACGACGAGGAAATCGTCGGCGCGATGAAGCGAGGCGCGACGATGATCATTTCCGGCGTCTCCTCGCGCGGTACCCGCACGACCGACACCTACTCGCTGCAAGGCTTCACCAAGGCGTATCAGGCGATTGGCAAGGCCTGTAAGGTCAATTAGACGCGCAGTTGAGCGGCGGGTTTCACCGCCACGCCGCCATTTCCGACACTGAAGCCTCCACCGTTCCGGCCCACAGCGCGCCGAGGAAGTCGTCGAATGCCATCGGGTCGAAGCCGTCCGCGCCGACATCGGGGGTGAAGGTCAGTTCGGCGAAAAACACACCCTCCGGCACGTTGAACAGATCGACCCTGACATAGTCGAAACCGGCCGATAGGGTCTCCGCGATCGACCGCATCTCGCCAAGTTGCGGCGGCCGCGGGAAGGCGGCTTCGTTCGGGTACTTGTTGCGGACGTTAAGCCGGTTCCAGTCGGCGTCGAACAGCAGCCGGGACTTGTGCGGTGTACGCATCACGACCTGGATATAGGCGATCTTGCCGTGGAAGCAGTGAAACTTGTAGTCCACCAACCGGTCGCCGCCGTCCCAGAACAACGCTTTCTCGAACAATAAACAGGGCTCGATATGCCGGTACTGCGTTTCGCGGCGGATGTAATAGAAGTTCTGGCTTAGCCAGCCGTCGGACAACGCCACGAGGGCGTCGAAGTCCTCCGCCGATTTGTCGCGCACCATGCGGAACCAGCCGCTGCCGTGATTGGGCTTCATCATGAAGGCGTCGGGCAGGCGGTCCCAGACATCCCGTGTCAGCCGGTCGGCGGTCGCGTGCAAGGGCACGAGATGGTTCGCGCCGATCTTCGGGGCCACGAGGTCGCGGACGGCCCGTTTGTCGCAATAGTCCTGAACCCGCGCCATCTCCGGCGATCCGAGGCGTGCGGCGACGCGTTCGGTAAAGGACACGGGCGGCGTGCGCGGCAGGCGGCCGTGATGTTTCAGATACATCAACATGGCGAACCAGCGGTCCGGCAAGACGTGGCACGCGGCTTTTCGGAGGGCGTAGCTTGGCATCGGTTCGATTGCTCGGTGGTGCGCCACCAGGGCTTTGCCCGGCCAACATGGTTGGGGAGCCGCGAGCGTGCCCGGTTAAGCCGCTTTCATGAAATGCAGGATTCCCCAGGTGAGATACCCCTTGTCCGCCCCATCGACCCAGCGCGCCAGGCCGGCGAGCATGGCGTCGACGTAGTCGCGTCCCGATAGGCCGACGATCTCGTCGTAACGCGCTCTCAGATCCTCGCCGACCCGGGCATAATGCGTCCGTAGGTGGGAGGTCAGCGGCGTAACGGAAATCTCCGTGAACCCACGTTTGGACAATTCCTCGCGGTAAAAGGAAAAGGACGCAAACGAGTCGAGGTGAATTCTCTCGAGGATCGGCTGCAGGACGCCGGGCGGACAATCGTCGGCCTGCATCGGATCGGTAAAGATGAACCGTCCGCCCGGTTTCAAGACACGGCGGACCTCGTCCAAGACCCGGGTCCGGTTGCCGCTGTGCAGGATGGCGTCCTGCGACCACGCCACATCGAATGTCGCCGCCGGTTCGGGAATATCCTCGAAACTGCCGTGGACGACCGTGACGAGGTCCGACAGACCGGCCGCGTCGTTGCGGGCGCGGTTCAGTTCGTTTTGCGTCTCGCTGAGGTTCAGGCAGGTTACGCGGGCGCGATGCTGCGCCGCCAGAACGCGCGCCGAGCCGCCATACCCGGACCCCAGGTCGATCACGGTGCGCTTCGGCCCCAGGTCTGGCAATTGCCCCGCCATCGTATCCACGGTTCGGCGGCTCGCCGTGCCGATGTCCTCGTCGGGGCGGGCATAGATGCCGAGGTGGAGGTCTTCGCCGCCCCAGATGTTTCGATAGAAGGCGTCGGCCGCCGCGCTGTCGTAATAGGTCTCGGCTTCCGCGACGGCGCGCGATCTACGGGACACGATGCGTCTTCTCTGCGACGTGGACGAAAAAGTCCGGCTCGTTCTCTTGATAGGTTTCCTGAAAATCCCCGTATGTCTTGGTTCGCTGGAACCCGACTTCCGAGATCAACTTGCGCATGTAGGCCTTCCGCAACGGAAACAAGTTCAGGTGATATTGCGACCCGTCGGGAAACGAGTAACGGAAGCGGGCGAGTTTTTCGTCGATGGATTCGGGTTCGGCGGAAACCTTATCGCCGCAATAATAGTATTTGTGCTTCGAGGAGAAGCCGTTGTCCAGGATGCCGTCGTAATTGCGTTGATCGATGATCAGGATGCCGTCCCAGCGCAACGCGGCGTAGAATTCGGCAAGCGCCCGTCGACGGTCTTGTTCGTCGAACAAATGCGTGAACGAGTTGCCGAGGCAGATAATGGCGTCGTATTTGCCGTGGATATCCTTGTTGAGCCACCGCCAATCGGCATGCGCGGTATGAAGGACCATGTTGCGGTCGCGGGCGTTCTCGAACGCCTTGGAAAGCATTTCCGCATTGCCGTCGGCGCTGGTGACGTCGAACCCCGCCTTTAGCAATTGGATCGAGTGGAAACCGGTGCCGGTGGCGACGTCGAGAATCTTTTCCTTCCCGCGCGCTTTCAAGATATCGATGAAAAACTGTCCTTCTCCCTCGGCCCGGGCCTCCCAGTCGATCAATTCATCCCATTTTTCGACGAAGGATTGGACATACTGCTCTTGATACAGGTCCGTCCCACGCTGATCCGCGGCAACCGCCAGGGTTTCGCTATCGTTGGTCGTGGTTTCCACAGGTTTGCCTCCTCGGGCTCTTATTGTTCACCGTCGTAATGCTCGGCCAGCGCACTTTCGGATGAAGGCCCGCCGAACAACGACACCGCGCGCGGATCGCGCCCGTGTCGATTAAGTTAGATTTTTGGCGGTTTAAGGGATCCGGGACAATCGTCCTGCGACAAGCGCATCGGCATCCAAGAGACGTGTTCCAGGACCGGACTATGATCATCCGGCAAGTACGGCGCGTCCCACCGCAACACATCCACCACCGGGACGGCGTTTATTGTTCCCATCCGGCCGATAAGCCAGGCTGCCACCCTCGGGATCAGGGTGAAAGGTAACAAGCAGCTCCTCTGAGTTCAACCGGCAGCCGATGGGCGGTGCGATCCATGCGGCGGATTTGTCAACGCGTCCGCAAAAGCGAACAATTGAGGTTAATGCTGATGTTTGAGGGGGAGCGGCCGCGATGACGGAAAACGAGTCGAGTGAACCTGCCGACGTGACGGTGCTGGGGGCCGGCATCGTTGGCATCTGTACCGCCCTGTCGCTACGGGAGCGCGGCTTCACGGTGGCGCTGCTCGACCGCAACCCGCCGGCGGAAGGCGCGAGTTACGGCAATGCCGGGTCGCTGTCGCCCTGGTCCTGCGTGCCGCAATCGATGCCGGGATTGTGGAAAAGCGTGCCGAAATGGCTGATCGACCCGGAGGGGCCGATCGCCCTCCGCCTCGGCTATCTGCCGACCTTCCTGCCGTGGGGCGTGCGCTTCCTGCGCGCGGCCCGGCGCGACGGGTTGGACGCGATCGCCGATGCCATGATGGCGTTGACCCGCCCGACGTTGGATATCTACCGGCGGCATATCGCGGGGACCGGCCGCGAAGACCTGATCCGCGACGGCGTCTATGTGCATGTTTACAAGAACGCGGCGGACGCGGACCTCTCGGCGCTGGGCTGGCGCATGCGGCGCGACCGTCAGGTCCCCCTCGAGGTGGTGAAGGGCGATGCGCTGCGCGAGGTGGAACCGGCCCTGTCGCCGGAATTCGAGGCGGCGGTCCTGATCAAGCAGCAGGGGCGCGCGCTCGATCCCGGCGGGATCGGCAAGGCGCTGGCGGAGAAGGCGCAGTCGATGGGCGTCGACTTCCGCCGCTGTTCCATCGACCGGCTGGCGCCCGAAGCCGATGGTGCGTGGCGGATCGAGACCGATGCCGGGGCGGTCCCGGCAAAGCGGGTGGTCGTCGCGATGGGCGCCTGGTCGGGTAAGCTGCTGTCCGGGCTGGGCGTCACCTGCGCGCTCGAAGCCGAGCGCGGTTATCATCTGGTGTTCCGCGACCCCGGCGTGGTCCTGAACAACGCGATCATGAATGTGGACGGCAAGTTCGTCGTCAGCTCGATGAATGCCGGGGTGCGCTGCGCGGGCACCGCCGAATTCGCGGGCGTCGACGCCCCGCCGGACTATCGCCGGGCGCAGGTCTTCGCGCGGCTCGTAAAACGGATGTTCCCCGATATCAACGTCGACGACACGGTCGAATGGATGGGGCCCCGGCCGTCGACGCCGGACTCGGTGCCCTTCCTCGGCGACATCCCCGGATTCGAGAACCTCTACGCCGCCTTCGGCCACGGCCACACGGGGCTGACGATGGCGCCCAAGACCGGGGAAATCCTGGCTGGGCTGATCGCGGGCGAGACGCTCGACGTCGACATGACCCCCTACCGGATCGACCGTTTCTAACGGAATGTATCGGACGGACTAGCCGGAACGATCCGCACGCGTCGCGATAAACCATTGGCGGCGGGCCCTTTCCCGCCTATATCATCGCGGTATGAGCGAAACCGTCCCCACGTTGCAGGATTTCATGCCCGGCGGCCCGGCCGCGGCGGGTGCGCCGGCGGATTCCCGTGCGAACCTGATGGGAATGGACCGCGAGGATCTGGCGGATGCGCTGGCGCCGCTGGACGTGAAGCCGTTCCGCGCCCGGCAGGTCTTCCAATGGATTTATAACCGGGGCGTCACCGATTTCGACGCCATGACCAACCTGTCGAAGGGGCTGCGCGCCGACCTGGCCGACCGCTTCCGGATCGACCGTCTGGGCGTGAACACCGAGCAGCGCTCGACCGACGGCACCCGCAAGTGGCTGGTCCGGTTCGACGACGCGCAGGAAGCGGAAACCGTCCATATCCCGGAGACCGACCGCGGCACGCTCTGCGTTTCCAGCCAGGTCGGCTGCACGCTGACCTGCAGCTTCTGCCACACCGGCACGCAGAAACTGGTGCGCAATCTGGAGGCGCGGGAAATCGTCGGCCAGATCATGCTGGCGCGCGACGCCTTCGGCGAATGGCCGTCGCCGTCGGAAGACCGGCAGCTCACCAACATCGTGATGATGGGGATGGGCGAGCCGCTGTACAATTTCGAGAATGTGAAGAAGGCGCTCAAGATCGCGATGGACCCGGAAGGGCTGGCGATCTCGCGGCGCAAGATCACGCTGTCCACCTCGGGCGTGGTGCCGATGATCCACCGCTGCGGGGCGGAGATCGGCGTCATGCTGGCGATTTCGCTGCACGCGGTGCGCGACGACCTGCGCGATGAGTTGGTGCCGATCAACCGCAAATACCCGATCGCCGACCTGCTGGACGCCTGCCGCGCCTATACCGGGCTCAGCAACGCGCGGCGCATCACCTTCGAATACGTGATGCTGAAGGGCGTGAACGATTCAGCGGCGGATGCGCGCGAACTGGCGCGGCTGATCCAGGGCATCCCGGCCAAGATCAACCTGATCCCGTTCAACCCGTGGCCCGGCGTGGCCTATGACTGTTCGGAGCAGGCCGCGATCGACCGTTTTTCCGATATCGTGCAGCGCGCCGGCTATTTCGTGACCGTGCGCACCCCGCGCGGCCGCGACATCCTCGCCGCCTGCGGCCAGCTCAAGAGCGACAGCGTGCGCGCCAAGGGCCAGAAGACCGGCATGGCGGGCGCGCTCTAGCCCTTAAGTCCGTATCAGCCGCTGTAATCGCCGCCGTCGTCGCCGTCATTCTCGTCGATTGTCGTGCCGAAATTGAACGGGAATTCCTGGTTCCCGGTGGCGGAGCCGTCCGCGCCGACCGCGGTGTTGAAGGCGATCTGGTCGACGCTGCGCTGCGTGCGCACCGGCACGTATGTTTCGCCCGCCCGCGGATCGATGCGCACGCCCGCCAGAATTTCGGCGAGACGCCGTTCCGACACCGTGGCGCCGGGCTTGGCGCAGACATAACCGAAGAAGACGCGGGTCGGCCGCCCGAACGAGTCGCGGACATCGAAATCCCATTCCGAATTGAACCCGGCGCATTGCCGCCCGTCGGCGAGACGGAAGGGCTGGAAGTCGACGCCGCTGTGCCGCGCCGCCAGGGTCACCTTCGCGCCCCAGGCCTTTTCTCGGCCGCGCAGGGCGTTCCACGTATCGGCCATCCGCGACATCCAATAGTCGTATTGCAGCGCCAGACCCTCGCCCAGCGCCGTGTCATACACCGCCTCCAGGGTGAGTCGGTCGGTCTCGAACCGCGCATAGGCGACATGTTCGAAGGCGTCGAGATGATGGATGCGCACCACCTTGGCGTTGCGCAAGGCGGCATCCTCGAAGGTGATCAGCGCCTCCGCGCCCGGCGCGCGTTTGGTCACCGGATACTGCGCGGTTAGGCATCCGCCGAGGGCAAGGACCGCCACGCAGGCGAGGGTGCGGGTGAAAAAAGAATCGGCTCGTCTGGCCATGCAGATTCTCCTTCATGGCAAATCGGTATGGTTAGGCGGACCGCTATGAGGCTAGATCGAGTGCGTGGCTAGGCAACGGTCGGAGATGAATTGTGATTGCACCTCTAAGCTTGGCTTACCGCTGCACAGTCTGCGGCCAGCGCAAGAGTGATGGCGTAAGCGGAAGACGGAATCGGGTAAAAATAATCGAAGGTTGAAATTGAGACTATGCAGAACTAGTTTTAAGCAGGCTGATTTTCCAAGGATTTCGGAAGGAAGAGTAGGATCATGCTTGATCCGAGTACCCTGGCGTTTAAGACGATGATCACTTTCATTGTTTTAAGTATGCCGGCACTTCGATTTTGTCTTCGCGTCGGATTGCCACAGGCGTTGGTGTTACTTTTGCTTTTGCCGATCTTCGGCTCGGCGCTGTTTCTTTGGATTGTGGCGTATTGTCGTTGGCGCAAGTTTGACGAACGTTTAGCAAAGAGGGAAACGTGATGGCGGATTTCATCACTTTCATGCTTCTCATGGTCGTTATGTTCTTGTGGCCGTCGGCTGTGATTCTCCGTCGCGTTGGGTATTCTGCTGCTTGGACGTTGATCATGGCTGTCCCTTTGCTCAACGTCGTCGCGGTTTGGATGTTCGCCTTCCGGCCGTGGCCCATCGAAAGAGAAGCCGAAGCGTATCAAGGGAGCAAGCTTCCCCCGAATCCGCCGTCGTTGTAGCGCCGCGCTGCTTGCGGCCAAGCGTTCTTTCCCTATACTCCGCCGCGATTTCCAACGGTTACGTGCGCGGAGGGCCCGGCGATGGGCGATAAGATCAAGAAGCTGGTGCTGGCCTATTCCGGCGGGCTCGACACGTCGGTCATTCTGAAATGGCTGCGCGAAGTCTACGACTGCGAGGTGGTGACCTTCACCGCCGATCTCGGCCAGGGCGAGGAGCTGGAGCCCGCGCGCAAGAAGGCCGAGATGTTCGGCATCGAGGAGATCTATGTCGACGACCTGCGCGACGAATTCGTGCGCGATTACGTCTTCCCGATGTTCCGCGCCAATGCGTTGTACGAGGGCGTGTATCTGTTGGGCACGTCGATCGCCCGGCCGCTGATCGCCAAGCGCCAGATCGAGATCGCCCGCGAGACCGGGGCCGACGCGGTGGCCCATGGCGCGACCGGCAAGGGCAACGACCAGGTCCGGTTCGAGTTGGCCTATTACGCGCTCAACCCGGACATCAAGGTCATCTCGCCCTGGCGCGAATGGGACCTGAACAGCCGCACCGTGCTGATCGACTATGCGGAGAAACACCAGATCCCGGTGCCGAAGGACAAGCGCGGCGAGGCGCCGTTCTCGGTCGACGCCAACCTGCTGCATATCTCCGCCGAGGGGAAGGTGCTGGAGAACCCGGCCGAGGAGGCGCCGGACTATGTCTATTCCCGCACGGTCGACCCGGAGAAGGCGCCGGACACGCCGACCGTCGTCGAGATCGACTTCGAGCGGGGCGACCCGGTCGCCGTCGACGGCAAAAAGTTGGGGCCGGCGGCCTTGCTGACCCGGCTGAACGAACTGGGCGGGGCCAACGGCATCGGCCGGGTCGACCTGGTGGAGAACCGCTTCGTCGGCATGAAATCGCGCGGCGTCTACGAAACGCCCGGCGGGACCGTGTTGCTCGCGGCGCACCGGGCGATGGAGTCGATCACCCTCGACCGCGAGGCGACGCATCTCAAGGACGAGATGATGCCGCGCTACGCCAAGCTGATCTACAACGGCTTCTGGTTCGCGCCGGAGCGCGAGATGCTGCAGGCGCTGATCGACAAGAGCCAGGAGCCGGTGAGCGGGCGCGTCCGGCTGAAGCTGTACAAGGGCAACGTCATCGTGATCGGCCGCGAAAGCCCGAACAGCCTGTACAGCCTGGAGCATGTCACCTTCGAGGAAGACTCGGTCTACGACCAGCGCGACGCCGAAGGCTTCATCAAGCTGAACGCCTTGCGCCTGCGCCTCGCCACCCGGCGGAACGGCTGAAATCGGGATTGCTACTAAACCGTTAGAAAATCGCTTAATTAAACCTTAAGCGTGTAACGCTAGGGTGGATGCCGGTCCTTTCTATCATAGAGAAATCCCGGTGCCGCACCGTCTCGTTTACCTCAGCATGTCCGTCGGCGACCCAGACAAGGCGACGCTTACCGACATCCTCGATAGCTCCCGGCGCAACAACGGCGCGGACGGGATTACCGGCGCGCTGTTTTATCACGACGGCACCTATATCCAGGTTCTGGAGGGCGCGCAGGACAAGGTCACCGCGTGCTTCGACCGTGTCAGATACGATGCGCGGCACCGCGGCTGCGTTGTCCTCGAGTCGGGTCCGGTCGATTCCCGCATCTTTGCGAGTTGGGATATGGGCTTTATCTCCATCACCGATATTCCCCCTTGCGACCGGTCGGATTTCATGGACCTTTGCAGGTTGAGGCATGCCGGCAAGATGACCCAAGTCCAACGGGACGAAATGGTGGCGATTTTCATGCGCACGTTTCTGCGCAGCATCGACGGACCGTGGCGGCCGAGCGCGCCGGACGCGGCGCCGCGGCCGCCCGACTCACCGGTCGGGTTCAGGTCCGATTGATCGAAAGGCCGCCGTCGACCAGGATCGCCGCGCCTGTCATGAAACTCGACGCGTCCGACGCCAAATGCAGTACGGACCGGGCGATCTCTTCCGGCGTCGCGATGCGCTTCAGGGCGTGCAGGCTTTCCACGAAGGCGGCCGCTTCCGGTGTGTCGGCGGCGGCGCGGCCCATCGGCGTGTCCGTGCCGCCGGGCAGGATCGCGTTCACGCGAATGCCGTCCGCGCCGAACTCGGCGGCGAGGACCTGGGTCAGGCCGATTAAACCGGCCTTGCTCGCTGCGTAGGCGGCCATGCCCGGCATCCCGGCGGTATATCCGACGAAGGTCGAATTGAAGATCAGCGACCCGCCGCCGCGCGCGATCATCGCCGGCAGCTGATGTTTCGCGCAGAGGAAAGCGCTCGTCAGGTTCGTGTCGAGTGTGTCGCGCCATCCGTCTATCGATAGCTGGGCGGCTGGCCCCGTTTCGCCCAGCGTGCCGGCGTTGTTAAAGGCGATATCGAGACCGCCGAACCGTTCCACAGCCAGCGTGACGACCGCCTTGGCGCACGCCTCGTCCCGAATGTCGCCTGCATGCGCGGCCGCCGTGCCCCCGTCCGCCGCGATCCCGGCGATCAGGTGGTCGAGTTCCCGGCGTCGCCGTGCCGTGGCCACGACGTGTGCGCCCTCGCGCGCGAACAGGGTTGCGGCCGCGCGGCCGATGCCCGAACTCGCGCCCGTGACGATGGCGACTTTTCCCTTCAACGATTGCATTGGTGATGCCCCGCGGTGTTGTTGAAACGGATTGGTTTCGCGGGGACAGATATCGGGGCGACCAGGCGGCCGCCACCCGGTTCTTGCGATCCGGTTCGGCGGCCGGTTTGATGTGTTAACGCCTAGCGCCGGTCGCGCGTCATCTCGATCTGCGGAATCCTATGCCCGTTTTTAACGCGATAGGTTTCGCGGACCGCATGGAAGCCGAGCGCTTCGTAATAGGTGACGGCATTCACGGCGGCGACCAGCCGGCGGAGCGCGTGGCCGCTTTTCGCCGCCTCCGCCTCGCAGGCGTCGAACAACGCGCGGCCGACGCCTTGCCCATGCCAGGCCGGGTCGACGAAGAGGCTGGCCAGTTCGTCCTTCCGCCAGGACGCGAATCCGATCACCGAACCGTCTTCCAGGGCCGCGATCCAGAATGCCTCGCCGCCCGTGTCGGCCGCCTGCACATACTTCTCCGGCGTCCGGCCGTGAAGCCACGCCGTCACCGCAGCGGGCTTCAAGAACGCGGCGCAAACATCCGTCACCGCCTGTGTGTGCACGCGGTGCATGCCGTCCGCATCGTCCGGCGACATTCGGCGAATTGCGAAACTCATGTCATTCGCCTCCGAGTGGGCGATCCTAGCTCGGCAGCACCGATACCCCGATGGCCCAGTCGTGGGTCAGCAACAGGGCCACGTAAAGCGCCAATCCCGTCGCGATGCGGGCGAGCCCGATGCCGGGCCAATCGACTTTGGTGCGCCCTTGGATCGCCGCCACGAACGGGACGACGGACGTGGTCAGCGCCACCGGTCCCCAAGCCGAGCCGAGGCTGGCGCGGCGGCGCTGGTCGATATGCCACATGCCGCCAAAGCACAGCACCGCGATGCCGCCGAACAAGGCGAGGCTCGCGTCGTCGCCGTTGGCGAGCAGATGCGCCACGCTCCAAATCCCGATGCCCCACAGGCCCGGATGGCGGGTGATCGTCATGATGCCGGGCGCGGGATGCGGCTGGTCGGCGTGGCGCTCGCCCGCGACCATGGTGATGTTCGGCGTCGACAGGCTGGCCACCAGCAGGATGCAGGCGAAGGGCATCAGCAGCAGCGGGATCGCCAACAGGCCGGGCGTCGGCTCCCACAGCTCCACGCGGGGGGCGGCGTTGTAGGCGGCGATCGCCCAGGCTATTGCCGCGAGGGACAGGACCGAGTAGGACACCCGGAAACCGGCCTCGCCCAACGCCTTGATGAGGGGCCCGCGCACCGTTACGCTCGACAGGAAGAAATGCCCGCCGACGAATACCGCGACGGCCAACAACAGCGCTTCAATCGTTCCGATCATGCGCGCATTATTCGCACCTCAACCCGCGCCGTCCAGATGGAACGGCGCAAAGGAACCGACAATGTCCGACTCCGATGCCGATGCGCCACGCGTCGACGATCCCGTGGCCGAAGCGATCCTGGGCCTGCTTGACGACTTGCCGCCGGAACAGTCGATCAGTCCGATGGATGCGGCGCGGGCGGTGGCCGAGGCGCGTCGACGGCCCGGCGACGGCCCGGAACTCTGGCGGCGCTACATGAACGCGGTGCGCCAGCAGGCGGTGCATCTTGCCCGGCAAGGGCGGATCGAGATCACGCGCAAGGGCAAGCCCGTGGACCCCAACAATTTCAAGGGCATTGTGCGGTTGCGTCTGCCCGCCAAAGGGTAGATCGCGACGCGGCTAGAGCGCGGGCGGCGCGATGCCGGCCTGTCGGCAGGCGGCGACCAGCGCGTTGCGCAACAGGCAGGCGATGGTCATCGGCCCGACGCCGCCCGGCACCGGCGTGATCGCGCCCGCGACGTCCTGCGCTTCCGAAAAGCACACATCGCCGACCAGCCGGTATTTTCCGTCCTCGCCTTCCTTCGGCACCCGGTTGATGCCGACGTCGATCACCGCGGCGCCGGGTTTGATCCAGTCGCCGCGGATCATCTCGGGCCGCCCGACCGCCGCTACCAGGATATCGGCGCGGCGGCAGACCGCGGGCAGGTCGCGGGTGCGCGAATGGGCCACGGTCACCGTGCAGCTTTCGCCCAGCAGCAGCGCCGCCATCGGCTTGCCGACGATATTCGAGCGGCCGACCACCACCGCCTCCAGGCCGGACAGGTCGCCGAACCGGTCCTTCAGCATCATCAGGCAGCCGAGCGGCGTACAGGGCACCATCCCCTGGCCGCCGGTCGCCAGCCGCCCGGCGTTGATCACGTGGAAACCGTCCACGTCCTTGTCTGGGTCGATGGCGGCGATCACCTTGTCGGCGTCGATCTGCTCGGGCAGCGGCAATTGCACCAGGATGCCATGCACCGTCTCGTCGCGGTTGAGTTGGTCGACCAACGCCAGCAGGTCCGCCTCGCCGGTATCCGCCGGCAGTGTATGCTCGAAGCTCCGCATGCCCGCCTCGACGGTCTGCTTGCGCTTGTTGCGGACATAGACCTGGCTTGCCGGGTCTTCGCCCACCAGCACCACGGCCAGGCCGGGGACCAGCCCGTGCGTTTTCGTCACATCGGCCACCGCCGCGCCGATCCGTTTCCGCAGATCCGCGGCGAAACCCTTACCGTCGATGATGGTCGAATCAGTCATTTTGATGGGCCTCGGACCCGTGTTGGAGGTGCGGCAACAGGATACCGGGATCGCCGGCGACGTGGATGGTCTTGCGCCGGTCCTTGGCCCCTTTCGGTCGCCCCGAGACCGTCGAGTCGGTCGGACGACGCCTTCGACGTCAGCCGGACCGCAACGGCGACGCCGTCATCCCGCGCAGCGACCGGAAGCGCCGACATCCGCGTGCATCCCTACCGGGGCCAGTATTCGATCAACAGGTTCTTGGCGAAGAACAGCAGCAGCAGGACGACCAGCGGCGACAGGTCGATCCCGCCGAGATTCGGCAGGATTCGGCGGATTGGCCGCATCGCAGGCTCGGTTATGCGATACAGGAAATCGCCCACCAGATAGACGAATCGGTTGCTGGTGTTGATCACGTTGAAGGCGATCAGCCAGCTCATGATCACCTGGATGATGATGATCCAGACGAAGATGTCGATGATGGTAATGATCAACAACAGCAATGAGTTCATAGGTGTAGAACCTGTCCCCGGTTGTCCGAACGGCGCACCCTAGCCGCAACACCGGAAGCGTGGCAAGGCCCCGCGTTGACGCGGCGCTTGACATGACCCTGATCCCTTCACATATTCCGCACGCTTCGGCGTGTTTCACGCTGTCGTTCCCAGTGTCGGGGCCGTAGCTCAGTTGGGAGAGCGTCGCGTTCGCAATGCGAAGGTCAGGGGTTCAACTCCCCTCGGCTCCACCAAATTTCGATAAAATTCAGTTCCGCCTCGGACTGTTGGGTTCGAACTTAGTTCGCGGGGCTCCACCACCTTCATTTATTGTTGTATATCAATTTCTTGAGATACTACGAGTGCCGCAGATACCGTGTCTTTGGCGTGGTTCGCGGCCCGGTCTCATGGCACGGAAACGCGAAACAAGGCGGTCTCCACGTGCAAGCGGCCCTCCGTCTCTGTCGGTCGGTTCCAGTATCCATAAATTTTCCGATGATTTCGGCGCGATCGACTGCCGGCCGTCGAGAATGGCCTCGACAACGGTGGACGCAAGGAACGCCAGCGGCAGGACGCGGCTGACGTCTGCTTGCTTGATTCCTTAGCGGCGGGTGAATTCCGCGTCGGACCTCGAGACACCGCTGCGTAGTCCCACAAACCATCAACGGTCTTGCACGATGGTGGCCATGAGATTTGAACCCGCCGTGCATGCATTTCCGTGTTCATCGGCGACAATTAGTTTGAGCTCGGCACCTTGCCGGCGAAGCTGCATCGGAACCTCGAGCCAAGTAAGCCATTGCGTTGGTGATTCTGATGCATCGGGAACGCCGCCGCGCAGCTATCGTTGTTGGGTTTTCTTGCCTTGGTCATCCGGCCGAGCCGATCCGCCACCTTCGGCAAACAGCTATTTGATCTTACGCAGGCCAAGTTTGAACGTAATTTACAGCTAGATTGAATTCCGGATCACGTCTGGCGGAAAACGATATTGGGTAAAGCAAATTAATGATATTCAGCAATAGTCACAGCGTCTGTCGTCCTGACCGGCTCATCAACCATGCAGATTTTTCACCAACAGTTGTCGCAGGAAGCGCTTGGGCGACCCGCGCTCAACCTCTCTATTAGCGGATCAACTCTTTTCGAACAGAAGCTGATTCGCGAGACAGCCCTGGCAGCAGCTTCGGTCGACACCATTCACCTGGGGCATTGAGTGGCCGTCGGCGTCCTTTGCCCATGACGCGGTGCTCGGAACGACCGGTACATTTGCTGTTGGATGAACAGTATTGCGTTGGTCAAATTTGACATACAGACACATTAGATAGCCCGGGGTCGAAGATCGTGGAGAGCTGATTTCTCAATGCTTGAAATGGAACCACATGCAAATGGTCGAGGCGGTATGGCGTCGGCGTACGGGTGCATCTCATTGTTTGACGTTCATGGTGTGAACGTGCTAGAGACCTTCGTCTGTTCGGCCGGAGTCCTTTCACCCGGTCTGCGGTAGCGTGCCTACAATGTGTTTAACTTGCGCATAATTGTCCTTCATGATGGACAGGGCCGCACCAAAATCAGCTTTCTTGCAAATTTGCTTCTTTGCTAAGTCTTGCGACCCCATTTCCGGATGATCCTGATCATCCGGGGCAATCCTGCGCAGTCTGCATGGAGACACATAGATATTGTCCGCATCATCTGAACTAATTCCTCTTTTTAAGGTCTTCATGCCGCCCGAGACCGAGGCGCGCATGGCGGAAACGCTGCAAAGCGGTTTTCTTGCCGAAGGGGCGAGGGTCAGAGCCTTTACCGAGTCCATTGCCGACTTTATCGGCAATCCGCGCGCGGTCGCTGTCAGTTCGTGCACCATGAGTCTGACGATTGCATTCAAGCTCGCCGGCGTCGGGCCCGGGACCGAGGTCGTGACCACGGCGCTTACGTGTGTCGCGGGTAACGAGCCGATCGCGATGCTGGGCGGTAAGGCGGTATGGGCCGATGTGGACCGCGAGACCGGTATGGTGACCGCCGAGACGATCGAACCGCTGATCACCCCCCGCACGCGCGCAATCTACGTGTTGCACAAGGAGGGCGCGCCGGCGGCGATCGAGGACATCTATGCGCTCGCGAAGACAAAGGGGGTGAAGGTCATCGAAGACGCCGCGCACGCGTTCGGTGCGAAGCGGCGCGATTGGAAGATCGGTTCCAAGGGCGATTTCGTGTGCTTTTCCTTTCAGGCGATCAAGCATGTGACGACCGGCGACGGCGGCGCGCTGTTCTGCGGCGACGAGGAAGACTATCGCCGTGCCCGCAAGGCGAAATGGTTCGGCATTGACCGCGACATGCGCGAGGGACGGGATGTTTGGCACGACGATATTTCCGACTGGGGCTTCAAGGGCAACATGAACGATATCGCCGGCACCCTCGGATTGTCGCAGATGGCGCATATCGATTGGATTCTGCAGCGGTTCCACGAGAACGGCCGGCGGTATGACGCCGCGCTCGCGGATGTACCCGGCGTTGTCACGCTGAAGCGCGATCCGGCGGATTTCCAGACATATTGGGGCTATACGATACTAGTGGAGAATCGCGCGGCGGTGATCGACCGGCTCGCGCAGGCAGGGATCGCCGCTGCACAAATTCACGTCCGCAACGACATCTACTCGATGTTTGAGGCGGAACGGCGGCCGCTTCCGAACACCGACTGGTTCGACGCTCGGGAAGTGTCGCTGCCTTGTGGCTGGTGGGTCGGGCCGTCGGAGCAGGACCGTATCGTCGAGACCTTGAAAAAGGCCGTGCAATGAAAGTCATGACCATTCTGGGCACGCGCCCGGAGATCATCCGCTTGGCCAGCATCATCAAGATGTTCGATGCGCATTGCGACCATGTGCTCGTGCATACCGGTCAGAACTGGGATCCCACGCTGAACGATGTGTTCTTTCAGGACCTCGATCTCCGGCTTCCGGACCATGTGCTGAACGCCCGGTCCGATAGCATCCAGGGACAAATGGCGGCGATCATCGAGCAGACGGGCGACATCATGGATCGCGAGAAACCGGACGCGATCGTGATCCTCGGGGACACCAACTCGGGCCTTTCGGCAATTCCGGCGAAGCGGAAGAAGATTCCGATCTTCCATATCGAAGCCGGGGACCGGTCTTTCGACAACGATGTGCCCGAGGAACTCAATCGCCGCATTATCGATCACACCGCCGACGTCAACCTGGCCTATACGGAGCATAGCCGACGGAACCTCCTGCGCGAGGGCATTCATCCGCGCAACGTGTTCGTGGTCGGCAGCCCGGTTTACGAGGTCTATCAGGGCATGGCCGACAAATTCGCTGCCAGTGAGATTCTCGGGACGCTCGGCCTGACGCCGGGCGCCTACATCGCGGCCAGCATTCACCGCGAAGAGAATGTCGACAAGGGCGGCGCGCTCGCGACGATGGTCGAGACTTTCAATGCCTTGGCCGACGAATACGAATGTCCGATCGTCGTGAGCACGCATCCGCGCACGCGCCGTCGCCTCGAGCAGTTGGGCCTACTCGAAAGCAGCAGCCCCGAAATCGTGTGGCATGAGCCGTTCGGGCTGATCGACTACATCAGGCTGCAGACGGAATCGAAATGCGTTATCTCCGACAGCGGCACGATACATGAGGATTCGAGCATCCTCGGCTTCCCGGCGGTCGCGATCCGCAAATCGACGGAAAAACAGGAATCGCTGGAGGCCGGGTATTGCCCGATCACCGGCTTGCAGAAAGACGACGTGCTTCGCGCGGTCAAGCTGGTGATCGAAGATCCGGTCGACAGGGACAGATCGCCGGCGCCCGAAGCCTACCGTCAGGCCGAGGTGTCAAAAAAGGTCGTGCGTATCGTGCTGGGCATGACGCGCGTCGTCGACGAGCAGGTTTGGGGTCCGCCCGAACAGAAATTCGTCTAGGGAATCGGTCATGGCAAAGACAACGGACTGGTCCGCACCGTATCGGATTGACGATTTAACGCTCCACAGCGATGAGCGTGGCGTGCTCTACGAGGCGTTGAGATTTACGACGCAGGGCGTCCCGTCCGGCGGGCAGATTTACGTATATAGCGTCGAGCCGGGAATGCGCCGGGGCGACCACTACCACGAAAAGAAGGGCGAATGGTTCTTCTGCGCGGCGGGCGTCGTGCGCCTGTTGATGACTACGCCGGACGGTCGCGTGGTTGATGAAACGCTCGATGCGTCTGCCCCGCGGCTGGTTCATGCCGGGCCCGGCACGTCGCACGCCTTGGTCAATGAAAGTGACGCACCGGCGGTCATCGTGGCCTATGGGTCCAAGGAATTCGACCCGGCGGATCCCGACACGGTCCCGAAACTGGCGGGTTGAGCGGAATGACGAGTCTGACGGACAAGACAGTATTGATCACGGGCGGCACCGGCTCGTTCGGCAAGACCGTGGCGCGGCGGCTGCTCGACGAAGGCGAGGTGGCGGGCATCGTTGTGTTCAGCCGCGACGAGAAGAAACAGCACGACATGCGCCTTGCGTTCGCAGATGATCGGCTTCGGTTCGAGATCGGCGATGTCCGTGACCCGGCGCGCATCGCACGGGCCATGAAGGACGCCGATCTGGTATTCCATGCCGCCGCGCTCAAGCATGTTCCGTCCTGCGAGTTCTTTCCGATGGAGGCGGTCAAGACGAACATCATCGGCACCGACAACGTGATCGATGCCGCGCTGCATCATGGTGTGGACAAACTCGTCGTGCTGAGCACGGACAAGGCGGCCTATCCGGTGAACGCGATGGGCTGCAGCAAGATGATGATGGAAAAGATCATGATCGCGCGCGCGCAGGCCCAGCAGCCGGGCGACAAGACGGTGCTGTGCGGCGTCCGGTACGGCAACGTGATGTTCTCGCGCGGCTCGGTGTTGCCGCTGTTCATCGATCAGATCCGGCAGGATGCGCCGCTGACGGTGACGCATCCGGGGATGACGCGCTTCCTGTTGCCGCTCTCCGATGCGGTCGATCTCGTGCTCCATGCGCTCAAGGGTGGCGGCAACGGCGACCTGTTCATCCGCAAGGCGAAGGCGGCAACGCTGGCTGATATGGCACAGGCCTGTCTGGACCTGATGGAGGCAAAAAACCCAGTCGAGATAATCGGTATCCGCGCCGGCGAGAAGATGCATGAGACGTTGGCGACCGCCGAAGAATTGTCGCGCGCCGAGGATCAGGGCGACTATTGGCGCATTCCCTGCCAGGTCGGACAGGAATTCGAACGGTTTTTCACGGACGGTGAGGCCAGGACGGCCGAGATCGATGCCTTTACGTCGGAGAATGCAGAAGGGCTCGATGTCCCTGAGATTGTACGGCTGTTAGCCAGTCTGCCTGAGATAGTTGCGGTGACATCGAAAATAGATTTGCGAGTCTAGGGGCTGAAGAGCGCTGCGAGATATCGGATGCTGAATTTCAAAAATGTAGAGTTTAAGGTCTATAGCCCGGAAGACCTTCAAGAATATATGCAAGGAGATCGAATTAAATCATTGATGGGGGAATGCTCCGACCCACAAGACACACGCCTAGTTTGCCAGCAATGGTTGGAGAACATGCCCGCGAAAAGGATGATCTTCGATGACCTTTACGGAGATCTCTTGTTCTCCAAGCATGAAAACCGAAACACGAAAGTGATTGATGTTGGAGGAGGTCTAACCTGTCTCACGCGAAGATTGGCCACGCAGACGCGCTATACACTTATTGATCCTCTTGTACATGATGATGACAATTCAATACTTGCGGCAGAAAGAAACTCACCGACCTTCTGTGCTCTGCGCAAAGACTGGTACGAGACGGCGCCAGACCATGTTGATCTCGTTATTGCGAATGACATATTTCCAAATGTAGATCAGAGGTTAGAGCTGTTTCTTGATTGGGCCTCTCGGCGCGCAAAATTTCTACGGCTAATAGTTACTGTCTATAACAAAGTTCGAAGCTACCGAACAAAAAGACTGGATGCCGATGAACAACTCTGGTTTTTGGCATGGAACGGGAGTCACTTAATCAACTGCCTTCAGAATTGCGGAGTTGAGGTCCCTGTTGAGTTGAGCGCTGGTCTCTTGCAGGACGATAGCTCGCTGTATCCGAATGGGCGGACAGTCGCGCGAGTAGACATTCGGTTCTAGGAAGAGATTTGGATCTTGAAAATTTTATTTCTTGGCGATCGTCGTTTTGCACAAGCTGCATATAAAATCCTTTCTGAGGATTTTGCGCATGTGATCGACGTGAAAGGCGTGGTGACAAGCGAAGAGTTTTTTGAAGATGTGGTGAAGCCTCACAGCTCAAATCAACCAATCTTTATTTCCAATGCTCAGCGCAATACTGCCCTAATAAAAGAGGCCGTGAACACAAAAGATGTCGACTTTATATTGTCAATACAACACATTTGGAAGTTACCTAAAGAAATTCTTGAATTGGTAAACTGGCGAGCTTTGAATTTACATAACTCTCCATTGCCTAGGTATAAAGGTTACAACTCGATATGCCATGCAATTGTTAATAAAGATGACAGCTACGCGACTACGATACATTGGATGGCTGAGCAGGTAGATTCCGGTGATCTCGCGTACGAATTCAAGCTCCCTGTTCGTCAAGATGAGACTGCAATTAGTCTCTACCAAAGGACTGTGCAAGCCACGAGTCGAAAGCTGGCTCAAGTCTTTGACGATGTATTAAACAATCGTGTGCCGCGGCGACCGATGATGGGTGAGGGAACGTTTTACAAAAGGAACTCGGTGCAAATTTTACGCGATGTTACAAATGTGCCGGACGCGGATGAGAAAGACAGGCGCATTCGGGCCTCCTTTTTTCCGCCTTATGAACCTGCATATGTTCGATGTGGTTCGCGCAAACACTATTTGCTTCCGGAGAACTATTCCGCATTCCTCACGTACTATGATCGTCCGTACAATCTTCATGATCTCTGCTGATGGACGACCATGCGACGATCCCGCATTGCCAAATACACAATTCAAATGGGTCTTCGTCGCTGAGGTCTTCGCCACCAAACTAGGTGACTACGGACCTTCCCGAATATGGATTTGGCCACTTTGGTGGTGCCAAGAGACAAGTCGCCGGCGATCTTCACATCGAAGTCAGTACTATGCCGACGCACGCTGGGGTTGTCTGACAGCAGCTTTCCCTGAATCCGAAGCGCGGCTTTCTGCTCTCGTCGTATGAAAAATTACACTTTGCTTGACCTCTGTTGTGACGTGATGTTGTTCGGAGACGCGTTTTGAGTTCCTCGAGGCTACGTGTGGCCCTGATATTTAATGCGCCGCCCGAGACGACGTTTTCTTACCACGCGCTATGGCCAAAGGCTTTCGCTAACCATCCCGGTTTGACCGTATACCCGATCAATCTGAATCGGCATGGCAGATTGATGAGAGGTAAGGCCTTCTACATGAGCAGGGTATTTCGGCCCGATGTTGTGGTTATCCTGCATTCCGCGTTCGCCAATGGCCTGGTAATGCCCGACTATCTCGTCGATACGGTTGCGGATCTCGATGCCCGGAAGATCTTTTTCCTCACCAACATCTACAAGAACATGCCGGAGAAAATGTCTTTCTGCGAGCGGATTGGCGTCAATGTGCTGGCACAGCTGGGATCTAGCGAAGAGATCGCTGAAATCTACCGACGACGTCTGCCAGGCGTTGCGGTCGTACCGTGTCATGCAGGTGGACTCGATGAACGCCTTTTCAATCCAGGTCCGTCGTTGGAGAAGCGTCCAATCGATATCGGTTTCCGCGGCGAGCGGGAGCCATACTATTTCGGACACCAGGAACGGGCCGCGATCATGGCCGCGGTTGAACCGCCGGCTCGCGAACGGGGATTGATGGTGGACTTTTCCATGCGACCGGAGGACCGCTTCAGTCCGACCGAATGGGCCGCATTTCTGCAAAGGTGCAAGGCCCAGCTCGGGACCGAAGCCGGCACGGATTTCTTTAGCGTGGAAGATAAGACCCGACACCGTGTCAATGCCTACATGGCGGCGAACCCCGGTGCGAGTTTCGACGGCGTCTATCGCGAGACGATGGCGCCGTTCCGTGAAAGCGAAGAGGTGCGGCTTCGTCTGATCACCGGCCGCGTCGTCGAAAGCGCCGCCTGCAAAACAGTCCTGATGCTGTATGAAGGTTTCTACGAAGGATTCATTCGACCGGATGAGCACTACATCCCTATCGCCCTCGATCACAGCAATCTTGACGACGCGTTCGACAAGTTGTCTGACCCAACCTACTGCGCCCGTCTTGTCGAGGCCAGCTATCAGGTAGTGCTCGAGAATTTTCGGTTCGGCAAGCTCATTGATAACGTGTTGGCAAACCTATAGTGGCCGTCTGTGACTTGAACCCAAGCATTGGCGAGCGGGTTCCGTGTCCCGGCACTTTGACGATCGTCGGCGATATTTTCTGATCGCGATCTCATCGATGAAGAGAATACTCATTCGGCTCATCAGCATTGCCTTCTCGCGGCAGTTCGCGGAAGTCTCCGCGCGCGTGCTGGCGATTCTGAGACCTTATCGCGGGCGTCTTGTATTGGTGGGCCTGTTCAGCGTGTTTGTCGTCGTGCTCGATTTGTTGAGCGCCGCCGCGGTCGCCGCCCTCGTGCTGGTCCTCGACGGCACGGCGACCATCGCGATTCCGGCTATCGGCGATATCGCGAACCCGCTCCACGGCCTGAGCGCGAAGAATGCGGCGTTGGCGAGCATTGGCGGCATTATCGTGCTTCAGCTTCTACGGGAAGCGGTTCTGTTCACCAATGAACTGATATCGAAAAGGCTGGGCGTGGATGTTGAAATCCACCTTAAAACGGAAATCTCGAAGTCCATCTTATCGGTGCCGTTCGAAAAGGTCGCTGGATCGAAGCGCAACGACCTGATCGTCTATGGCGTGAATTTTGCTCCGAGCACTGCGGCATTTGCCTCGGAACTGGTACAGCTCGGCAGTTTGTGTGTCGTCCTGGCCTTCTACGCCGCCAGCGCCTTTGTCGTCGAGCCTGTCGCCTTCATCGCCGTGGGGGCCATCATGTTGATACTCGTCGTCGTCACCAACCGCATGGTCCTCCGCCAACAGCGGATCGGGGCGGTGTTGCGGGATATCCAGATCGCCTATCACGACCAGCTGCAGGACAGCGTGCACGGGCTTCGCGACATCACCATCGCGGGGCGCCGGGCGATCTTCCTGGCAATGGCCGAAAAACTTATGCGGACGCTCTGGCGTACGCGCCGTCGGTCCGTCCTGTTGTTGAGCGCGATTACGCCCGTTCAGCGCGGTATTGCCCTCGCGCTGTGCGGGCTCGGTTTGATGCTCTTCGTCATGCTGTCGGACGACCGGACTCCGCTCGCCGGGTTCCAGGGGCTGCTGGTTGTGATCTTCCTGTTGCTGCGCATGTACGGTCCCGTCGCGCAGCTCAATACCGTTCGGTCCGCGTTGATGATGCGGCTGGACACGACCGAGACGTTGCTTGATTTCCTCGATGATGGGGGTGCGACCGCCGCCGATACGCCGCCGCCCGTGTCGGAGACGGGCGTCGGGGACATCGTCTACGATCGAGTATCCTACCGGTACCGGAGCGCGGACGTTCCTGCGGTGGAGGACCTGACCTTCACGATACCCGCCGGATCTACCGCCGCTATCGTGGGGCCGTCCGGGGCGGGGAAGAGCACGGTGATCGATCTTTTGACGAAGCTCCGCAACCCTGCGTCGGGCGAGATTCGCATCGGCGGCACGCCGCTGGCCAAAATCGATGACTCCGATTGGCGGCGACGGATCGCCGCGATTCACCAACATGGCCACATCTTCTACGGCACGATCGCGGAGAACATTTCGATGTTCCATGACGAGGTCGACATGGCCGATATCGAAGAGGCGGCGGCGCGTGCCAACCTCCTGGATTTCGTTCGCGCCGCGCCTAAGGGATTCGACACGCCGCTCGGTGGTCCGGATACGCCACTTTCCGGCGGCCAGAGGCAACGGCTCCAGATCGCGCGCGCCTTTCTGGTCAAGCCTGACGTTTTGATACTCGACGAAGCGACCAGCGCTCAGGACGCCATCGCCGAGGACGAGCTTTTGCGAACCCTCAAGCAAGAGTTTTCGGATACGACCATCGTCACCGTCGCGCACCGCTTCTCGGCCATTCGCGAGGCCGAACTCATCATCGTGCTGCAGGACGGGCGTGTTGCGGAGACCGGCGACTGGCAAACCTTGAGTCGCGGCGACGGTGTCTTCCGCCGCCTGTTCGACTTGCAGTCGCTGGATACGCCGCCGGCCCGCGCCGATGCGCGATAGGTTGACCTTCACCGGCATCCGACTGTAACGGAGCAATCGAATTGGCTGATCTACCTTTTCTACCCTACGGCAAACCGGTTCTCGAACGGGATGATATCGAAGCCGTGACCGAGGTGCTCGAAAGCGACTTCCTGACAATGGGGCCGCAGGTTGGAGCCTTCGAGCAAGCTTTCGCCGACGCGACGTCGGCGCCGTATGCCGTTTCGTGCAGCAGCGGCACGGCGGCGCTGCATCTTGCGACGATGGCGCTCGGTATCGGGCCTGGCGACAAGGTGATCGTGCCGACGATGACCTTCCTGGCGACGGCGAATGCTGTGCGCATGGCGGGCGGCGAGGTCGTCTTCGCCGATGTCGATCCGACGACCGGATTGATGGAACTGGAACATCTGGAAAAAGCGGCCGCCGGTGCCGGTTCCGGGGTCAAGGCCGTTTATCCGGTCCATATGGCCGGACGCCTCGTGGACATGCCGGCGCTGTCGGAGATGGCGTTGGAGCGGGGTTGGTCCGTCGTCGAGGATTCCTGCCATGCGCTGGGTGGCCGCTATCGGTATGCGGATAGCGGTGAGGGTTGGGTCGGCGACTGCCGCTATTCGGACGCTGCAACCTTTTCCTTTCACCCGACCAAGACGATCGCCAGCGGCGAGGGCGGCGTGACGACGTGCAAGGATGCGGCCGTGCGCGATCGCATGCTGTTGCTGCGCAACCACGGTATGACGCGCAGCGGCTTTGCCAATACCGAACAGGCGTTTGACGGCAATGGGGATCCCAACCCCTGGTACTACGAAATGCAGGAAATCGGATACAACTACCGCCTTAGCGAGATTCAATGCGCGTTAGCGCGCTCCCAGGTGCTCAAGCTGGAGCGCATCGCCGAACGCCGCAGGGAAATGCGGGCGCGGTACGACGAAGGGCTGGCCCCGCTGCACCCGAAGCTGCGGACGATCATGGAGCAGGGCAACACGGATACGGTCCTGCATCTCTATCTCGTGCATATCGATTTCCCGGCGATCGGGATGGATCGCGCGACGCTGATGAACCGGTTGCGGGAGAGGGGCATCGGGACGCAGGTGCTGTACACGCCGGTCGCGTGGCAACCTTACTATCGCGACCGGTATGGCGATCCGGATTTGCCCGGAGCGGCGGCCTTTTACGGCAGCAGTCTTGCCTTGCCTTACTATAACGGGCTCGGCGACGACGATATCGACCGTGTCATCGAAGAGATCGGCAAGATCATTGCGCCCTGAAGTCGTGGCAGAACGGGGAGCTTCCGACCCGGACGTCTGGCGTGTTGCCGAGAATTACACGTCTCTGTTCGGTGACCTGCGCGGCGTGACGCCGCGCTTCGAGCGCCTCCGCCGGTTCGAGATGCATGCCTATCCCTATGCCGCGGACATGATGAACGAGCGCAGACGCAATATTATTGGCCCGGATGTCTTGTTCGCGGACAAACGGTCGGACACCGTTTTCATCTTCGGATCCGGCTATTCGATCAAGGAAATGATCGCGGCGGAATGGCAGGCAATCGCACAGCACGACACGATGGGGTTCAACTGGTTTCACTATCAGCGTGCCGTACGCATGGATTATCACGTCGTGCGTGAATCCTATCTGGTCAATACGTTGGCGCATCTTCGTCCGGTTGCCCGGCACTATTGCGACAGTATCGTCGGAAACCGGCAATACGACGGAACGAAGTTCGTAGTCCAGAAGGAATGGCGGGCATCGACGGGCAACCTTATCGTCGGCGAAGGGCTTCTCCCGGACGACCGGCCGATTTGCCGTTTCAGGACCAAGGTGCGTGGCCGCTATGCGGCGCCGTCACGGTCTATCGAGGAAGGGTTGGTGCATGGCCCGGGGACGCTGATCGATACCATCAATCTGGCCATTATCGGTGGATGGAAGAGGATCGTACTCGTCGGGGTCGATCTATACGATCGCCGGTATTTCTGGCTTGGACCCGACGAGGGTAACCGTGGCCGGGAAGACGCCGCGCTTGGGGTGCGGGCGCCTCACAACACGGTTCGAAACAACATCGTGGATTACATCGACGCCTGGCAGGTATTGCTGAAGGCAGAAGGCAAATCGATGTTCGTTTACAATCCCCGTTCCTTGCTGTCCGCGGTGCTGCCGGTTTTCGAGATGCCGGAACGAGCGTGGGGATAGCGCCGAGTCTTCCATGATATGCCGTGGAGAGGAAAGAGGGCTGGCGCGGCATGCGTGATTTGAGAGGGGCCGCGAGGCAGCTCGCGCGGGCCGCCGGCCGTCGTGTACTCGGCGTCGCGCCCGATCGGCATGAGGCTTATTCCGGACTGCGCTATCGCGCGGTCCCGTCGCGTTACGAGCCGCCGACCGAGGAGGTCGAAACCTGGTTCACCACCGAAGCTGGCAAACGCCTGGCCGTTGAGCGCGGCTACCGCTACGGCTTGAAACAGGGATGGCTCATGTATCCGTCGCTCCGCGGCCTACGGCACTTGCGCGCGCGTGGACTGCTTGGCCCGCAGGAGGAGACCTTTCTGAGCGAGAGCATCGGCCATCGTACGCTCACCCGTGCGTTGGACGAAATTGACGCGGTCGCGCAACCCGTCATCGCGCGGCACGCGACCCTTTGGGAGCCTGGTACGGTCGAGCCCGGCCGATTCCCAGTGCCGACGCCGGATGCGGCGGCGCTTCGGCGCGACGTGGACGCCCAGATGGCGCAATTTCGTTACCGGTTCCGTAAGTTGGAGGAAAGCGGCCATTTCGTGCCCCGTGCCGGGATGCGGACGATTGAAGTCGGCTGCGGCCGCGGCCTCGCGAGCGCGGCCCTGGCACGGCTCTCCTTTCGGGCGGTCGGAATCGACAACAATTATCACGACAATTTCGACAGCGGCGGCGGTACCTGGCGGATTTTGCGCGAGATGGCCGGCACGGCATTGGACCTCCGGCTCGGCGATATCACGAAGGGGATTTGCGACGACGCCGGGTCTTTCGACATTATCCTTTCCACCAGTGTGCTGGAGCATGTCGGGGATTTGCCCGCCGCGTTGGCTGAGATGCACCGTCTGCTCGCAGACGGCGGGTTCATGATCCACGGCTACAACCCGTTCTTTTCGCTCAACGGCGGTCATGCGCTGGGTATTCTCGATACACCCTGGGGGCACGCCCGTTTGAGCGAAGCCGACTACCTGCGCTATTTCGATCAGCTCCGGCCTTTCGAGGCGGCAACCGCCCGGCGATGGGTGTCCGGGGCATTGAACCGGAATTTGACGATTGCAGCGATGCAGCGGTCGCTGACGGAAGCCGGATTTTGCATCCTGAGTTGGGAGGAGAGTAGCGGCAAGCTGGATCCGGCGGCGCATTTAACGCCGGACGTGTTGGCTGACGCTCAGGAGACCTGCGCCGAGATTACATTAGCCGACCTCCTGGCGACGGACGTCCAGTTCGTCGCGGCAAAACGATGAAGGTAATGTCGTGAAGACCACTATTATCATCCAGGCGCGGCATAACTCGTCGCGGCTCCCGGGCAAGGTGTTGGCCGATTTCCTCGGTCGGCCCATGCTAGCCTTCCAAATCGAGCGATTGAAGCATGCCCGGCGCATCGATGAGATCATTCTTGCGACCAGCACGGAAGCGGCGGACGATCCCGTTGCCGACGTCGGCCGGGCGCTTGGCCCGCGGGTCGGACGCGGAGCAAGGCGTTGATATCGTGCACAATACCATCAAGAACGGCGTCATCGAGCATGTGGCCAAGTGGCGCCAGCTTCTCGCCGCTCAGGGGCGTGGGGTCTCGGTTTACAACCCCAAGTCATTGTTGGCCGAGCAGGTACCTTTCTATCCTCCTCGGCGCGAGGCGGTGGACTAAGGCGGCAGCCAAGCCCATGAATAGGAAGGAACTTTCATGACAGTCGTTGCCATTATTCAGGCACGCAGCGGATCCTCCCGTCTGCCGCGCAAGGTGCTGCGGTCTTTCTGCGGCAAGTCGATGCTGGGATTTCTCATCGACCGGCTGAAGCTGTCCAGGCGTCTGGACAAGATCGTCGTAGCGACCACGGAAAAAGGCGAGGACGATGCCGTCGTCGAGGTGGCAACGCAGCACGACGTAGCCAGTTTCCGGGGTAGCGAGGACGATGTTCTCGGGCGCTTCGCGGCGGCGGCCGATGCACATGAGGCTTCCATCGTCGTTCGGATTTCAGCCGACAATCCGCTCATCGATCCGGACATCGTCGACCGCGTCGTCGACGCGCTGGACGATCGGTCCGTTGATCATGTCTCAACATTTGCGCGGCCCAGCTATCCATACGGTGTAGGTTGCGCTGCCTTTACTCGGGCCACGCTAAATCGGGCAGCGGCGATGGCAACTGCGCCAGAGGATCGTGAACACGTCGAGCCGATCATGCTCCGCGACCCAAAGACACGGACTCGTTACCTAGAAGCGCCAAGAAACTTGGCCCGACCAGACATTGTCGTCACAGTCGATACACAAGAAGATTTTGAAAGAATCGAGCTGCTTTGTTGGCTGCTTCTTCAAGGCTGCGGAACAGAATTCAGCGTCGAAGCAGTTATTGAAGTGGCGGATCGACTCTCAGACAGCCATTTTTGCGCAAAGGTGAGCCAATATCGCGACTTTGTTGAGGTCCTCGACTTCGCAAGGCTACTTCGAATGAAATCAAAAAACATCGTCTTGCCAACCGGCGCAGTCTTGTTCAGCTCGGAGAACAAGGCGTCGCTGTGCAGGTCTGGGCGCAATACTACTATATTTGATAGTGTATACTTGGGCGGTGACATAAATATTGGCGATAATGTTTGGGTTGGACCGAATGTTCATTTGGACGGATATGGCGGGCTAACTATTGGAAACAATTGTGATATAAGCGCGGGAGTACAGATATATACACATGTTCGTGATCTAAGCCCGTGTCCCGAGTTGCGAGTGAATAGAAAATCATCATTGATCTATAGATCAACGAATATTGGGAATGGAGTATATTTGGGTCCCAACGCAGTTATCGAAGCAGGTGTGACTATTGGGGATGGTGCGATAATTGGCGCGTTTTCACTGGTCAGAAGCGATGTCCCATCAGGTGCGCGGTTTTATGGTCAACCGGCACGATTGTTCGAAAGCAAAAAGTGAGAACCACAATTACTTTTGCATTATGTCTATTCTGGAAGACCAAAATAGATGACCGTCTGACAAGACTAAGGATTTTTCCAAATGAGTGTAAGTCATGTCGTCAAACGGCAAAATGATCGACTTTCAAGAAATCGACCGCGCCGCCGACAATCTGTGCCGAAGCCATCTTGATCAAACTTGTTCCGGAGGTGGGCTACTCAATCAGCTGCGGGCATTTTCGTTTCCGCCTTACGAGGGATGTTATTTCATCGATGAGGCCGGCAAAAAGATATCCATGACGTTGCAATTGAACCGCGGCGTGACGAAATGGAAGAAGCCGCGGGGACCGGCGAAATCGTATGCCGGGTGCTCTTCGACGATTTGCGTTGGTACGTGCTGTGAAGCTTTGGCTCCGTGAGGCTCGGCGCTGTTTCGTGCCGGTGGAATTCGATGCGGTTCGCGATTCCTACGACCGTGCCTATGCGGAACGCACGGATCGGTTCGCCCGGTCGGAAAGCTGGGGCCGTGAACAGGACATGATGATCGGGCATCTGGGCCTCTCCAACGACAGCCGTGTGCTGGACTTCGGCTGCAATACCGGGCGGCTGGTGTCCCGGCTGCGAGAACAGGCCGGTTGCGAGGTCTACGGCATCGATCACAATCGGGAAGCACTTGCGATTGCACGCGCCGCGCATTCCGCGGTGCGCTTCGACGTTTCGGATGACGAACGGTTGCCCTATCCCGATGCCCATTTCGATGCGGTCGTGCTGAGCCATGTCATCGGCCATCTGCGCCAGCCGCGCCAGGCTTTGGAAGAAGTCCGACGGGTTTTGCGCCCTACCGGACGGCTTGCCGTGCTCACGCCCAATCGCTGGTACAAACTTTGGATGATCCTCCCCAATCTGGTAAACGGATACCGGCCGGATCCAACCATACTGCGCTACTATTCGCCGGATGCGTTGGCCCGTGCGTTGCGCGCCGCCGATCTGCGCGTTGTCATGAGATCCTATGTGGGCGAAATGGCAACCGGAAGTGGCTTGATGAAATGGTCGGCGTTGCGCGCACGCTTGATAATGATCGCCGAACGCCCGGGGTGATGGTGCGACCCTTCCGACAAAGACAGGTCACATAATCTTGGAAAACCGCAACACTTATGTCGTCGCGACAATTCGCCCATGGAACCTCGAGGTCTATGAGAAGGTTTTGTCAGTGCTGCCGGGCGATTGGCATCTGATTTCCGATTCCGGCGACCTTACCGCCGAGGCCGTTGCGCGACTGGCGCCGCGTTTCGTTTTTTTTCCGCACTGGAGCTGGAAGATACCGCCCGAGATCTTCCACAACCACGAATGTATCGGGTTTCACGAAACCGACCTTCCATATGGCCGAGGCGGCAGCCCGCTGCAAAACCTGATCGCGCGCGGGCATCGCGAAACCGTCATTTGCGCGTTCCGGATCACCGAGGAAATGGATGCTGGGGATGTGTATCTTCGCGAACCGTTATCTCTACAGGGTGCCGCGGAAGAGATTTTTCTACGGGCCGCCCGGACTGTGGGCGAGATGATTGCGCGAATTGTGGAAACCGAGCCTGTACCGGTGTCGCAGACGGGGGATGCTGTTGTCTTCAAGCGCCGCAAGCCGGCGCAATCCGAAATCACCGAAGACATCGCCGATCTCGATCAGCTATATGATCACATTCGAATGCTCGACGCCGCCGAATATCCAAGGGCATTCTTGCGGGTGGGGCCCTTCGTCGTGCGATTCTCGCACGCGCAACGGCGCACAGACCGCATTGAGGCCGCCGTTACGATCACGACTGGAGATGAAGAATAGATGATCGACCTCGGGGCACTGGACCATGTCCTGGCGTTCTTCGCGCACCCGGACGACGAGACGCTTGCCGCGGGTGGTACCATCGCGAAGCTGGTCCGGCATGGTGTGCGGGTTACCGTCGCCATTCCCGCGACGGGCATTTATTCGCGCAGCGCGTCGATGACACAGGTGGAGATGGATGCCGCTTTCGCCGAGCTTCGACGCGATTGTGAAAAGGCCGTCGGGGTTCTTGGCGTCGCCGCTGAGGATCTTGTATTCGGGGATTTTCCCGATAATGCGATGGACAGTCGACCGCGCCTCGAACTCATACAGTGGTTGGAGGGGGTAATCGCGGACGCCAAACCGGCTGCCGTCTTCACCCATCACCGCCGCTGCACGAATATCGACCATCAATATTGCCACGAGGCCGCTGCCGTAGCGACGCGGCCGTCCGTCGGCGCGCGCATCCCGCTTGTCTGCGGCGAAGTCCCGAGCAGTACCGGCTATCTGAGGCCGGCGGAGTGGGAACCGAATTTCTATGTCGAGATCAGCGATGCGGACCTCGATGCAAAGGTGAAGGCGATGCAGGCCTACGGGGGCGAGGCGCGCCCAGATCCGCATCCAAGATCGCCTGAAGTGTTGCGCTCGCTCGCCAAGGTCCGGGGTTCGGAGGCGGGCATGATGTTTGCCGAAGCTTTCATGATTCACCGCACGTTCGCTTGATCCGCGTTGAAGGAAGCATCGGCGGCGTCAACCGATAACGTCGCAGTATCCGCGATTGAGGGAAGTTGAATGAAGATTTTCGTGACGGGTGGCAGTGGTTTCATCGGCGAATGGATGGTGCAGGAATTGCTCAGCCGCGACGTTGAGATTATCTCCTATGATATCGTCCATCCGCGCCAGAAACTGGCCGGCGTAAAATACGTTACCGGCACGATCCTCGATGAGTTCAATATGGCGGCGCATATGCGCGGGTGTGATGGCGTGCTGCATCTCGCCGCCGTTCTCGGCGTTAAACGCGCCGATGTCGAGTTGTTGAATTGCCTCAACGTCAACATCGTCGGCAGCTTGAAAGTCCTGCAGGCGGCGGTAATGGCCGACATTGAGCAGGTGCTGGTCACGTCTTCGTCGGAGATATTCGGCGACATCGAGCGTGAGAAGTATAACGAATCGTCGCCGTTCAATCCCAAGTCAGGCTATGCCGTCTCCAAACTGGCGATGG
The DNA here is from genome assembly GCA_028281325.1 of Alphaproteobacteria bacterium. GTDB lineage: Bacteria > Pseudomonadota > Alphaproteobacteria > UBA8366 > UBA8366 > JAJFJD01. Next base: position 205,825 of record JANQKC010000021.1, on the reverse strand, counting down.
AGCAATACGCCCTCGCTTTTTCCAAGGAATACGGCGTTACGAGCAAGGTCGTGCGTTTCTTCAACGTTTATGGACCTGGACAGGTCGACGAGTTTGTCGTGCCCAAATTCGTTAAGCTAGCGTTGAATGGTGAACCGATTACGGTTTACGGGGACGGGCAACAAATTCGCTCCTTCTGTCATATCGCCGATGCGGCGCGCGCGACGATCGACGTACTGTTGTCCGACGCCACGAGAGGTGAAGCATTCAACATCGGCAACGATCGAGAGCCGGTGACCATTCTCGATCTAGCGCGTCGGGTGATCGCCGTGGCCGCATCGGACTCCGAAGTAAACCTGATACCCTTCGAGGGCAGCGACCGGCATGCGTCGCGGGAGATATATTACCGTATCCCGGAAATCGGCAAGGCGCGTGAACGGATCGCGTATGAGCCGCGGGTCGACCTCGACAGTGGTCTACTGTCAATTGTAGAGAGCAGCGACATCCGTTCCGGATGGGCCCGCTGACCTCTTTTTTTGGGGAGCGTAAGGTATGAGGACAATCGAGATCGGCGGAGCGCCCGTCGGCGACGGACATCCATGCTATGTCATCGCCGAGGCCGGCTGTAACCACAATAAGTCGCTCGATCTGGCGAAGCAGCTTGTCGACATGTCGGCCGATGCGAAGTCGGACGCGGTCAAGTTCCAGACGTTCACGGCGGATACGATCGTATCGTCCAAAGCGGCGGCGATGGAGCATATCAGCGGCGGCAGCGGCAAATCGATCACCGACCTGTTCCGCGAGTTGGAGCTGCCGACGGAATTTCACAAGCCGATCGCCGAACATTGCCATCAGCGCGGTATCCCCTTCATGTCGTCGGTCTTTTACGAGGAAGGCGTGGCGCTGCTTGAGGAACTGAAGGTGCCGGCTTACAAGATCGCGTCTTTCGAGATCGGCCATCTGCCGCTTCTGCGCGAGGTCGCGCGGACCGGGAAACCGATCGTCTTGTCGACGGGGATGGCGACACTGTGCGATATCGAGCGCGCGCTCAACACGCTTTCGTCGGCCGGCAACGACGAAGTCGTGCTGCTGCATTGCGTCAGCAACTACCCGGCCAAACCCGAAGACTATAATCTTCGGGTTGTGCAGAGCCTGAAGGCCACCTTTGACCTTCCTGTCGGCGTATCCGACCACACCCCCGGGATCGAGATGCCGAAGATTTCTGTCGCGGCCGGTGCCGACATGATCGAGAAGCACATAACAACCGATCAGTCATTGCCGGGGCCCGATCATTCCTTTTCCGTCGATCCGGCCGAACTGACCGCAATGATCGAGGCAATTCGCGCGGTGGAGGCGATGCTCGGCAGCCCGCGGAAGCGGCGCCTCGACAGCGAGCATGAGATGGCGGTGTTGGGCCGCCGCAGCCTGGTTGCGAAACAGGAGATTCCGGCCGGCGGCGAAGTTACGGACGACATGATTGCGGTCAAGCGTCCCGGAAGCGGGATCGAGCCATATCTCGCGGACGTCATCGTCGGGCGGAAAGTGCGCCGCGCCGTCGCGGCCGACGAGCCGTTCGTGTGGGACATGTTTTTGGAGTAGTTCATGCCGTCAGTGCTGCCTTACCGATGTCATGTGCGTTGCAAGGCTGGGCTCAGCTATGGCTGGGGTCATCTAGTGCGCTCGTCGACACTTGCCGCCCATCTGCGCGCACGCCCCGATACCTGGAAAGTAAGCTACGCAGTGGAGGGCGAGCCCGAATCGCGCGCGTTCCTCGACGGGCGCGGTTGGGCAGACGCCCCGGTGCTCGCACCGAACGACGACGTGGAGCCGGGTTTGCTCGATGTCGACCCGCCGGATCTGGTCATCATCGATATGCTGGATCCATCGCCCGACTTTCTCGCGAGCTATCGCAGGATGGGCTGCAAGGTGCTCGTGTTCAGCGATACCGCCATACCGCATGCGGATGCCGACCTTATCATTTGCCCCAACGCCGAGGATGTCTGGGCCGAGACGCGAAACGAGCGGATGATCGGCGGCCTTGGCTTCGTCATCGTTTCCGATGAACTCATATCCGCCGGTCGCGCACGCGAGCCGGAGCCGCTCCGCGGTCGTCGATTGTTCGTCAATATGGGGGGAAGCGTATCGAGTCGCGTCTTCGCGAATACCGTCGCCGTGCTCGAGCATCTGGCGGCGTTTGGTTTTGAAGGTGTCTTCCTTCTCGGCTACGACCGCGACTTCGAAATCGACGAGGCTCTACGCCGTCGACTTCAGCCGTTCGCACTCGTAGATGGGACAGATGATATCGCACAGTTTCTGGCGACGTCGGACCTGGCGCTGACAGCCGCGGGATACATGCGCTTTGAGTTGGCAGCCGCTGGCGTTCCCGCGGTGCTCGTCAGCCTTGTGGATCATCAGCACCGCTTCGGCGGCATGTTCATGGAGGAGGGGATTTCGGACTATGGCGGTTCGATTCTGGACTGCGATCCGGTAGCGTTAGCCAAACGCGTCGTGGCGCTCGCCGATGACGCAGCCACCCGAACGCGCTTCAGTAAGGCTGGTCGGCGTTTGGTCGACGGAAGGGCGCTAGAGCGAATATCGGCGGCCGCCGAAGGTCTCATTCGCGGCGATAGTGTTCTTACGTGTTGACTTGCCGCATCGCAGTCGCCGGTCGATTGTATCCGAACCGCGCATCCTTCAAATCCGTGGCTGGCGACCGGTGTGACGGTCGCGCCGTAAATCCACGACCTAGTATGAACTCTTCGACTGGTAACGCGCCATGCGCTTCGTACTGAATACCCATGTCGAAAACATGGGAAGCCAGGTCTGCATACATGATTTGCAGGCGCGGCTCAGCGACGCGGGTTTCGAAGCGTCCCTGAATGACTTCGACGACTATAGCCGGTACGACGTGGCTGTATTCATGGCGGTCGATCATGAAATGGAGAAGGCCCGCCGGCAGAATTCTGACATCAAGATAGTCCTCGGCGATCCGAAACAGTCCAGCCGTTCCGTGGCCGAGGCTGCCCGGAAAGCCGACCTGCTTCTGGTCAGTTCGGTTGAGCAACGCGAATCGTTCCTACGCTTCAACCGAAACATCCTGATCCATTACATGTTCCCGACCATGCGCGCGATTGATCGGTCGCATTCCGACCGCGACCCATTGGTCATCGGGTATCATGGCAACAAAGTACATCTCGAGGCGATGTGCCAACATGTGACACCGGCACTCAACGCGTTGGGGCGCGCTCGATCCTGCCGCTTTCTCGCCATGTACAACGTCGCCGGATTGGGAAAGGCAAGCGTTGGCCTACCGGACCCAGCGCTGATACCGACCGAGCATGTCCAATGGTCGTGGGATAGTTATTTTTCCAAACTCGCCACCGTTGATATCGGAATCGCGCCCAACTTGCTGCCCATCGCTGAGAAGGTTGATACGCTCCGCACCGCGGAGGTTGCGGGGCTGAATGTCAATTATGAGCCATTCGATTTCCTCACGCGCTTCAAGGGTTCTAGCAATCCCGGTCGCCTCTATGTCTTTGCCCGGCTCGGTATTCCCGTCGTTGCGGATTTCACCCCGTCGAGCGTCGAGGTCGTGCAGGATGGCGAGAGCGGTTTTCTGGCCGGTTCGCCGGTCGGATGGTTCGAGGCGCTGTCGCGGCTGGCCGAGGATCCGGATCTTCGGCAGCGATGCGCGGAAAATTTGCGCAAGCGCGTTGACGCACTGTACGACGCCCAAATCGCGAAGTTTGTCGACGCGTGTCAGGCGCGCCCGAAGGGGCAGCCGGTCGACTTTGGCGACAGCAGCTTCGAGACGGAATTAGCGGCCTATGTTTCACCGGCCGTGCCGTCGGCATCGTTGTTCAGGCGGTTGGGGCGGCGCCTTGGCATTGGTGATATCGCCCGATAGAACCCCGACCTTTCGCATGCGTATCTACACCAATGTCCGGGTCCGCAGGGGACCATTTGGCGGAGCGAACGCCTTCATGCGCAGTCTGATGCGTGTGCTCAGGTGCGAGGGTGTTTCCTTTACGAATACCGCTGACCGATCGGTCGATTTGTGTCTATTGAATGCCCTAAGTGAGCGTCTGACGATCGAAGATGTGCGGGAGGTCGCCAAGCTTGGCCGGCCGATTGTTCATCGTAAGGTAGGCTACGCGGTGAGCGGGGGCCCGGAGATGCGCCGCGTTCATGATGGTGTTGTTTGGGGCGACAAGCTGCAGATCGATTTTGCTCCGTATATTGAGCACTCGATCTTCCAGAGCGAGTACAGCCGCGACACATATCTTGCCGAAGGTTTCGAAGGGCCGTTTACCGTCATTCGCAACGGCGTGGATGAAACGCTGTTCAACATGCAGGAACGGCGATTTCTCGGAACGGTCCGGCGCCCGAGACCGCTGTGGGACGGCATCGAGCCGTTTCGCCTTGTGATATCGAGCTGGTCCAGCGATGTGAACAAGGGATTTCCCGAGTATGAGCGGATCGATAGCTTGCTCGGCGGCCGGGATGATGTGCAGATCACTTTTGTCGGTAACATTCCCGATGGTTGCCGGTTCCGCAACATCCGTGTTGTTCCGCCGCAGCCGCACCGGAAGCTGGCGCGGTTTCTGAAGCGACAGCATGCGTTGCTGACGCTCGCGCGCAAGGAAACTTGCTCCAATGCCCTACTCGAAGGTCTGAACTGCGGACTACCGGTCATATATCTCGATTCCGGTGCGAATCGGGAATGTGCTGACCCTTATGGCGTGGAATACAAGGGCGACATCTTTGCGGCGGTCGCCGGGATCAAGCATCGCTATCGCGATTATGTGAAACGCATCCCGGACAATCCCTACCGTATCTCGCTGGTCGCCGATCGCTACCTGACGCTCTTCCGGTCCATGTTGGATTCGCAACGACCGGCCCGATCGTGACGGTTGCGCAATCCGGCGCGCTTCGCCTGGCGCTGTTCCTCACCGAAGGTATGTCGCTCTCCGCATGGGAAAGCGGCGGGACGCTGGCGCGTGAACTCGGGCTGTATCAGGCGTTGAACGATCGGGGCGTCGGGGTCACCGTTGTATCTTGGGGCGCGGCTGACGATGCGGCGGCTGCCGCAGACTTTCCGTTCCTGACAGTCCTGCCTAACCGTTGGCGTCTACCGGCTGGGTTGTACGGTCGCATTGCCGGCTTTCTCCACGCGAACACACTCGCACGCTGCGATCTTTTCAAGAGCAATCAAATTTCCGGCGCTCAATGGGCGGTCCGTGCGGGCCGGCGACTGGGCAAGCCGGTGATAGCGCGCGCCGGCTACGGTCGTTTCGACCATGTTGCGGAGGAGTTCGGTGCGGACTCGGACGTGGCGAAACAGGCGCTCGCGTTGGAGGCGCAGGCCTACCGCAATGCCGACCGGGTAATCCTGACGACCGAACGATTACGCCAACAGGCGATCGAGCGGCATGGGCTCGACGCTGAGAAGGTGCAGGTGATTCCCAACTATGTCTTAACAGATGTTTGGCGACCGATGTCGGGCAATGGGTCGCTCCGGCGGCCGCGGATCGGCTTTGTCGGGCGGCTTGTGGAGCAGAAGAACCTGCCGGCCCTGATCGAGGCGTGCACGGGTCTCGACGTGGAGCTTGCCCTGGTTGGCGAAGGCCCCTTGCGCGGCATGCTGCAGGCCTTGGCCGACGCCCGGTCCGTCGACATATGCTTCCATGGCAACTTCCCGCATCATGAACTGCCGGCTTTCGTCAACAGTTGTACCGTCTTTGCGCTGCCGTCTCTGTATGAGGGGCATCCGAAGGCGCTCATTGAGGCGATGGCCAGCGGCGTGCCGGTGTTGGCGACCAAAGTGCGCGGCAGCGCCGAAGTGGTCCAACACGATGAGACCGGATACCTGACGGAAACAGATTCGACAAGCGTTGGCGATGGTTTGCGGCGACTTCTGAGCGATGCGGACCTTCGCAAGCGCCTTGGGACGCAAGCCCGGCGGTTCGTGCTCGATCACTATGCTCTGGATCGGATTGCCGATCGCGAAATCGCGCTCTATCGCGACTTGCTGCGGACTCGGGACCCAATAGCCTCTTAGCGGAAACCCAGTTGCTGAAACGAATTGCCAAATCCGCCGTGCGATTCATGGCGCGTACGATCCCGACCAGGATCCTGATACCGGTGTGTGAACGGTTATTGACGGCCAAACTTTCGTCGATGGCGGCGGACGACAGTTTGAGGCTGATCTTCCGGCTCGATTCGACGCTCTATCATCTGACCGGACAGAAGGCTGTTGAGTACGATTCCGGCGTTCATGCAAAGCACCGTTTGACGCGCTATCACGATTTCTTTGTCGAGAATATCAATCCGGGGGAGCGTGTGATCGATATCGGTTGTGGGAACGGCGCGCTTGCCAATGACATAGTGGCGATCACTGGCGCGACGGTGCATGGCTTCGATCTCGATGCGAAGAACATTGTTACCGCGGAGCAGCGTTATAGTCATCCGAATTTGCGTTTCTCTGCGAGCGACGCGTTGCAGGCCTTGCCCGACGAGGCGTGTGATGTGGTGGTGCTGTCCAATGTGCTTGAGCATCTTCCTGGTCGGCCGGCTTTCCTGAGACGTGTTTGTGAACAGCTGAAACCGAATCGAATTCTAATCCGGGTGCCGCTCTTCGAGCGCGACTGGCGCGTACCGTTGCGCCGCGAGCTCGGCGTCGAATGGCGCCTCGATACGACTCATGAAACCGAATACACGCAGGAGAGTTTCCTGGAGGAGCTCGAGGCGGCCGACTTCACAGTCAGCGAGATGCAGAATCGGTGGGGCGAGATATGGGCCGTCGTGAAGGCGAGAAATGCCTCGCATTAGTATTCTCATGGCGGTCTACAACGGCGGTGGATACCTGGGATCGGCAATCGATAGCATTCTCCGCCAGAGCGAAGAGCGGTTCGAATTCCTGATCGTCGATGACGGCTCGACCGATGACAGCGTCGCGACCGTCGAGCGGTTCAAGGATTCCCGGATCAGGTTGATACGCCATGACACGAACCAGGGCCTTGCCGCATCCCTCAACACGGGACTGGCGGAAGCGCGCGGCGAGTACATTGCGCGGCTCGATGCCGACGATATCGCCCTGCCGGACCGGTTGGCGAAACAAGCGGACTATCTCGACCGGCACCCAGAGATCGGCCTGCTTGGTTCGAACGTGATCTCAATTGACGCCGAGGGATGCCGCGTCGACCAAAGCGATTACCCCCGGAGTCCGCTCGCTGTGCGTTGGACCAGTTTGCTGCAAAACCCCTTCATACACTCGACGGTCATGATACGGCGCAGAATTCTGGAGAAGAACGCGCTCCGCTACGACCCGCGGCTGATGACGACACAAGATTACGATCTGTGGCTGAGATGTCTGGGCCACGCTGATGCTGCCAATCTTGCCGAGCCGACAGTTCTCTTCCGCGTTCACGGTGCCAGCATCTCCGGCCGACGGTCGGATATTCAGCGCCGCAATACAATTGCGTTAATCGGCACGGCGATTGAACAGAGGTTCGGCGCCGAGATAGTCAGTGGCGCTGACCGCTGCGCGATTTTCGATGCGATCTTCGCAGGCCGCCGGGAGGCTAAGGCGAGCGGTGTCGACCGGGTCGTCGCGGCTCATCGCTACTATGATCTGCTCGATGCCTTTCTCGCCCAGGAGCCCGATGGCTACGGATCGGAGTGCCGGCGCCGCGCCTGCACGCGGGTCGCGCAGATGGTCCTTTTCCCGGCCATGCCAAAGGGTGGCCTCGGACTTTGGCGCCGCAGTCTGCGGATCGATCCGGCGTTGCCACTCCATCTTATTCGCCTGGCGGCTTTTCGGATTGCGCAACGAATGAAGGCGGGGCAACCCGTCGAGCTGTCGATGGCGAGTGTCGGTTCCTGAAATGCGGATCGCGTTGGTGATCAGCGACCTCGGCCCGGGCGGGGCGCAGCGCGTGCTCACCTCTCTTGCCGGTGCATGGTCCACCCAGGGGAACGGTGTGCATCTGCTACCGCTCCATGGCGGGCCGGATCAGGATTTCTACGCCGTCGCACCGGCCGTACATGTTCAGCATTTGGCACTTCCTGTCGGGCGCACGGGCGCCGTCGGCAAGCTGTGGCGGAACGTCGGGCGCGTCCGCGCACTCCGCCGCGCGCTTCGGGCGCTTCGACCAGATGTCGTCGTTTCTTTTATCGATCAAAGCAACGTCGTCACGCTCTTGGCGGCTGCCGGAACGGAAATTCCCGTTATCGTGTCGGAGCGTACAGATCCCAGTCAGTCGCAGAGCGGTAGGATGTGGAACCTTCTCACGCGCCTGACGTATCCGTTGTCACGCAGCCTCGTCGTCCAGACGTCGGAGATCGCGGCGCAGTACGCCAATTGGCGCTTGCGTTCGGTGGCGACGATCCCAAACCCGGTTTACCCGCCACCCAGGCCGGATGGTGCCGACCGGCCTGACCTTCCGACGCCGTACGTCCTGGCGGTCAGCCGTCTCTCGCGCGAGAAGGGGATTGATCTATTGTTGGGGGCTTTCACCGAGGTAGCGTCGCGGTTCCCCGATTGGTCGCTGGTCGTCGCAGGCTCAGGACCCGAACGGGAGATGCTGGAGAAACATGCCCGTGAACTCGGGATTTCCGGACGGTGTTGCTTTCTCGGCGAAGTCAGTGACGTAGCGACCTTGATGAGAGACGCGTCGCTGTTCGTGCTGCCATCCCGGGTAGAAGGGTTCCCCAATGCGCTCTGCGAGGCGATGGCCTGTGGGCTCGCCTCTATCGCGACCGACTGCCCAAGCGGCCCAAGACATATCGTTCGCGACGGTGCCGATGGCGTTTTGGTGCCGACGGAGAATGCGAAAGAGCTGGCGCAAGCCATGGGTTCCCTGATGAGCGACCCTTTGGCACGCAGTCGGCTGGGGGATGCGGCGCGCACCATTATTGACCGTTTTTCCGTCTCGCGTGTGTTGGCGCTCTGGGACGATGTCCTGCACGATGCTGCCGCCGATTGAGTCCTAGATTACGAAATCGCGGATGAGGATCGTTTTTCTGGCACGCGCGCTTGGGCCCGGTGGCGCGGAACGGCAGTTGGCGTTGATGGCCGCGGGTCTGCAGCGGCGCGGTCACGATGTGATCGTCGCGACCTTTTATCCCGGCGGGACCTTTCGTGAGATGGTCACGTCGGCCAGCGCCCGGCATGTCAGTTTGGAAAAGGCCGGCCGTTGGGACGTTGTAGGCTTCTTGTTGCGCTTACGCGGCCTGCTTAGACAAGAACGGCCGGACATTCTCTACAGCCTTTTGCCGCCAGCCAACATAATCGCCTATTGCGCGACGCCGCGTGTCGCGGGGATGCGCCGCGTCTGGGGTATTCGCGTGTCGAACATGGAGCACGGCCACTATGACTGGTTGGCGCGGCTGAGTTACGCCGTGGAACGCGACCTTTCCTCTCGGGCCGACCTCATCATCTTCAACGCGCGAAGCGGGTATCGGTTCGCCGCGGCGCATGGCATGGCGGTCGGCCGAAGCGCTGTCGTGCCGAATGGGATCGATACCGCCGTATTCGCGCCGGACGAGGCGGCGCGGCGGCAGGTGCGCGATGCCTGGGCCGTGGACGACGGCGTGCACGTGGTCGGCATGATCGGGCGCTTCGATCCGATGAAGGACCACGCCACCTTTTTCGCGGCAGCGGCGTCGGTTTTTCGCTCGCGGCCGAATCTGCTTTTCGTCCTTGCCGGGAACGGCGTTGACGAGGGGACCGCGCGCCTGACGGAATTGATACGGATGAACGGGCTATCGGGCCGAGTTCTTCTTCTTGGGCAGCGGCATGATATGCCCGCGGTCATGGCGGGACTTGATATCCTCTGTCTGTCGTCTGCCTTCGGAGAGGGGTTTCCGAACGTCTTGGGTGAAGCGATGGCGGCCGGGACGCCATGCGTCGCGACCGATATAGGCGATTCGCGGGAAATCGTTGGCGATACCGGTGAAATCGTCACGCCCGGTGATCCCCGCGCACTGTCGGATGCCTTGGACCGGTTGCTGCGCCGTCTCGAGCGGGCGCCCGAAGACGTTCGCGCCAGTGCGCGGGCGCGGATCGTCGAAAATTTCTCTGTCGATCGGCTCATCGATCGGACAGAAGAGTTGCTCGACCGGTTGACGACGCGATCGTCTGAGGGCGATTAGGCTGTTTCGGCCAGATACTGAAGAGGAACGCAACCATGCCGAGGAAAGCCGCACTCATCACGGGCGTCACAGGACAGGATGGCGCGTATCTTGCCGAGTTCTTGCTCGGCAAGGGCTATGAAGTCCATGGCGTCAAGCGGCGCTCGTCGTCGTTCAATACCGAACGGGTCGATCATCTCTATCAGGATCCGCATGAAGAGGAGTTGCGCTTCTTTCTGCACTACGGCGATATGACGGACGCGACGAATCTGCTTCGTCTCGTACAGCATGTGCAGCCGACGGAAATCTACAACCTTGCTGCACAAAGCCATGTGATGGTCAGCTTCGAGACGCCGGAATACACAGCGAATGCGGACGCCCTCGGAACGCTTCGTCTTCTTGAAGCCATGCGCATTCTCGGCTTGGAGGAGACCACGCGCTTCTATCAGGCTTCCACGTCGGAGCTGTACGGCAAAGTCCGTGAGACGCCACAGAAGGAGGATACGCCGTTCTACCCGCGCAGCCCTTACGGCGCGGCAAAGCTGTATGCCTACTGGATCACGGTAAATTATCGTGAGGCATATGCTATGCACGCGTCCAACGGCATTCTGTTCAACCATGAGGGTCCGACGCGGGGCGAGACCTTCGTGACGCGCAAGATCTCGCGGGGTGTGGCGGCGATCGCGCTCGGGCTTCAGGAATGTGTTTATCTGGGCAATCTCGACGCGGAGAGAGATTGGGGCCATGCACGTGACTATGTGGCTGGCATGTGGAAGATGCTGCAGCAGGACGAGCCGGACGACTACGTGCTGGCAACGGGAGAAAAGCATTCCGTTCGGACGTTGGTGGAACTGGCCTTTGCGCACACGGGCAAATCAGTGGAGTGGCACGGCGCCGGCGCCGACGAGGTTGGGGTCGATACGGAGACGGGCGAGACGCTGGTGAGAGTCGATCCCCGATACTTCCGGCCGGCCGAGGTAGAGTGTCTGGTCGGCGACCCATCCAAGGCACGGAAGAAACTCGACTGGCAGGCGACGACCAGCTTCGAGGAGATGGTGGCTGAAATGGTGGAGTCCGACCTTGAAGGGATGCGCGCGGAAAAAGCGCGTAAGAATCGGCGTGACTGATGTATTTCCCTTGAACGGGCTGCGCGTTTGGGTCGCCGGCCATACTGGCATGGTGGGTTCTGCGATCTGTCGCCGGCTGGACTCGGAGGACTGTGACGTTCTGACGGTCCCACGCCGCCAAGTGGATCTGCGGCGTCAAGCGGATACCGAAGCATGGATGGCGGCGGAGCGCCCGGATGTGGTTTTCCTGGCTGCGGCTAGGGTCGGTGGGATTCAGGCGAATGATACGCGCCCGGCAGAATTCATCTATGAGAACCTCGCCATCGAAACCAACGTCATTCAGGCTGCAAAGACCATTGGGGTGAAGAAACTCCTGTTTCTTGGTTCTTCCTGCATCTATCCCCGGTTGGCGCCGCAGCCGATGGCGGAGGATGCCTTGCTGGCCGGACCGCTCGAACCGACCAATCAGAGCTACGCGATTGCCAAGATCGCCGGCATTGAAATGTGCCGCGCTTATCGTCGGCAATTCGGTTGTGATTTCATTTCGGCCATGCCGACTAACCTCTATGGAGCGCACGACAATTTCGATCTGGAGTCCAGTCACGTAGCGCCGGCCTTGATGGTCAAGGCGCACGCCGCGAAGCAGGCCGGCGCGCCGGAAATGATGGTATGGGGCAGCGGCAAGCCGCGTCGGGAGCTGATGTTCGTGGACGATCTTGCCGACGCGCTGGTGCATTTGATGAAGGTATATTCGGACGAGCCGCATGTGAACGTGGGCACCGGTCAGGACGTTTCGATTGCCGAACTCGCGCAGTTGATCTGCGACGTCGTCGGATTTTCGGGACGGCTCGAATACGACGCGTCGAAGCCGGACGGCGCGCCGCGAAAGCTGCTCGATGTACACCGTCTGCGCTCCTTGGGGTGGACATCGAAAACGCCGCTACACGATGGGCTGGCGCAAACTTACGACTTCTATCTTAGGCAAGTTGCCGGTTCGGGAACGACCACGGGCTAAGCCATGTGCGGCGTAGCTGGCCACCTTGCCGTCAAAGACGCCGGGGCGATCCGCCGGTATCGATGCTATACCGCCGTCGCCGATGGGCATGATGACTTTTTCTTCGGAATGGATCACAGCTAGAGAAATCCACTCGCAATTCACTTGCAACCCTATCGCCGGCGGCGACACAGATGGAAGGGCAGACATGAAAGAGCAGACACGAAAGATCCTGTCGAACGCATCGACGGCATCGCTGACCACATTGTTGTTCAAGCGGGGGCTTAGAAACCAGTTCGTTCAGGGCGTGGGCCGTCTCAAATCTTCAGGCGAAAACCTGGTCGGCCCGGCATTTACGCTTCGGCATATTCCCGCTCGCGAAGACCTGAACGGGATCGAAGTGTTCAAGGATCTGGACCATCCCCAGCGCAAGGCGGTTGAGACCATTCCGGCCGGCCATGTCCTGGTGATGGATTGCCGCCGCGATGCAAGCGCCGCGTCGGCAGGTGCGATCTTGGCGACCCGGTTAATGGTGCGCGGCTGTGCCGGTATCGTTACGGATGGCGGTTTGCGCGACGCGGAGGAGATTTCCGGCCTGGACATGCCGTCCTATTGCGCCGGCCCATCGGCGCCGACGAACCTGACGAGACATCAGGCGATCGATATCGACGTTCCGATCGGATGCGGCGGTGTCGCGGTCTTTCCCGGCGATATCGCCGTCGGCGACGGCGATGGCGTCGTCATCCTTCCCGCCGAGATGGCCGACGAGTTGGCGGCGGACGTCGCCGAAATGGAGAAATACGAGGCGTATGTTCTGGACAAGGTCCGTGGCGGCGCATCGGTTTTCGGGCTCTACCCGCCCAATGAAGAGAACCGCCGGCGGTACGAAGCGGGTGACGGCGATTAGGCAGGTCATGAGATCGGTTTCCCGATAGCGTCGGTCCCCTACACCTTGTGCACGAGCGATCGGTTTTCGCCGCGCCCGCTAGAGGCTGGGTTCGCCGCAATGGTCCAGGATAAAGCGGCGCGCCTCGTCCCGTAGGTCGACGGCCGCGTCAAAGTCGGCCTTGGTCGAGTCCAATGGCGGCCCGATCGTCAGCTCGATCGGGCCGTGGGACGGAAACCACTGGCGGTCCCGTAAAATGGACCGGGTGCCGCGAATCGCCAAGGGGACGACTGCCGCCTGCGCCTGGGCCGCGGCGACGAACGCCCCGAGACGGAAGGGCGCCAAACCCGGCGCACGCGTGAAGGTGCCCTCCGGGAAGAACACCAAGGTTTCCCCTGCTTTCGCTCGCGCGATCGCCACATCCGTTTCCTTCACGCCCGCTTCCGGATCCTGACGGTTCACGAACAAGGCGCCGATGCGGCGCAGAAAGGACCCCGCCACGAATTGCGACGCGAGTTCGTCCTTTACGATGAATGTGAGGTTTCCCCGCAATGCCGCCACCATCACGAGGCTATCCAGATAGCTGGCATGGTTGGCGACGACGACGCATCCCGACGGCATGTGGCGGTTCTCGTTGCGGATCTTCGGCGAAAGCCCGGTTACCCATAGGACAAGCCGCGCGCATCCGTGAATGATCGACCAACGCAGTTTCCGCGTCGGCATCGTCAAGACGAGCAGCCAGCAGACGCCGCCCAACAGGACCAGCACGAGCCACCAATAGGCGGCGTAGAGCGACCGTGTCACGATCTGGGTCCGTCGCCCCATCCGTTCCTTGAGGCCGCGCAGCCAGAACCGTAGAAGCTGCGTCCGGTGCGTCCGTTTTTCGCTTCCGAGGCGATTGGACTCGAAAAGCTCGCGCGTCTCCGCGCGGCGGATTTTGCCGCTGGGCGTTTTGGGGACGGTTTCCGGCGCGACGAAGACGATCGTGTCCGGCGGCATGCCCAGCACGTCATTCGCGGCGGTGCCAATGTCGCGCCGCAGATTTTCCAATGCCGCCGGATCGGTGACCGCCGTTTCGGCGGCGATGACGATCCGTTCCGTGCCGGAGTCTTTCTCGGTGCTGCCGAAGACGACGACGCCGCCTTTGTGGACGTCGTCGATGTCGCCGATGAGGTCTTCGATTTCGTGGGGGTGGATGTTGCGGCCGGCGCGGATGATCAAGTCCTTGTTCCGGCCGGTGATGAAAACGTCGCCGTCGGCGAAATAGCCGAGATCGCCGGTGTTGAGCCAAGAGCCGTCGAACAGCGAACGGGTCTGCGCTTCGCTGTTCAGATAGCCTCGGGTGGCCGAAGGGCCCCGAAACTGCAGGCTGCCCTCCTGCCGGTCCGGCGCTTCGAGGCCGGTCGCGTCGAGGATGCGAACCTGATGGCCCGGCAGCGGCCGGCCGCAGGCGACGATCTCGACCGCGTTTGGGTCCGTCGCGGATACCGGAACCGCCTTTCCGTCCCGATCCAGCACAGTACGGTCGATCCGGTCGACGATCATGCCGCGGCCCGGCGGCGGGCAGGACACCGCGACGGTGTTTTCCGCCAGGCCGTAACTCGGCGCGAGCGCATTTGCATCGAAGCCGTAGGCCGCGTACCGAGCGCTGAAGCGGCGAAGCGTCGACGGGCTGACCGGTTCCGCCCCGCTGACCGCCAGCCGAAGCGACGACAGGTCCAAGCCTTCGATCGTGGCGTCATCGATACTCTGCAGGCAGAGTTCGTAGGCGAAATTCGGCGCCGCGGTCACCGTGCCGCGGTACCGATGGATCGCCCAAAGCCATGACTCCGGGCGGACGATGAATTGCAACGGCGACATCATCACGATCGGCGTGCCGAAATAGATGCTGCCCAGCCACGCGCCGATCAGGCCCATGTCGTGATACAGGGGCAGCCAACTGATGAAGACGTCATCCGATATGATCGACATGGCCGTGCCCATGGCGCGGATGTTGGCCAGAATATTCGCGTGGCTCAGCACGACGCCTTTCGGGTCCCCGGTGCTCCCCGATGTGTATTGGATGACCGCGGGATCGTCGGCTTTGGCGCGCACGGGCGGTTCGGGGTGGTCGCTGCGGACCGATTCCACGGTCGTGACCAACCGCAAGGTGGGGACGAGCGGTTTGATGAGGGTCATCAGCCGCAGCCCAGCGGGGAGCGTGATGAATACCGTCGCGCCGGCGTTTTTCAGGATGCCGGTCTGACGGTGCAGATGTTCCTCGATATGCGACATCCGGACCGGCGGGTACAGCGGAACCGGGACGCCGCCAGCATACAAGGTCCCGAAGAAGGCATAGAGGAAATCGGCCTCCGTCGACAGCATGATCGCGACCCGGTCGCCTTTTTGAAGACCGGATTGCCGCAGGCCCGCCGCCACGCGTTTGGCGCCGGTGGCGAGCTCTTCATAGGTGATCGTCTTCGCGTTTTCGGTCGCGTCCAGGAGAATGCAGTGTGTCTGCGACGGATGCGTGGCGGCATGCCATTCCAAGGTGTCGATCAGCGTGTCGGCGTCGGCTGCTTCGGCGGATTCCGCCGTTGCAATGTGTTGGACCTGCCGGATGTCGAGCCGGGCCCCCGCGGGCGCGGCCTGTTCGATCGCCGTGTGAAGATCCCGGACGGTTTCCGCGCGGGCAAGGAGATCTTCCGGAAGATGAATGCGGAATGCCAATTCCAAGCGATGCAGAAGCTCGGCGCGACCGAGGCTGTCGATGCCGAGATCGGCGTCCAGCGCGCTATCCAAATCGACTTTACGCGATAGCGGCCGACGCGACCCCAAGCTCTGCGCGAATTGGCGTACGACCGCGAGCACGTCTTCGCTCGGCGACGTGGATTCTTCTTGGTCGATGGCGGCGTCGCGTGGCGACGGCGTTTCCTGCGTATCGACCGAGCCGCTAGACTGCTTAGGTGACGTCACGTTGGGCACTCCCTGCATCGCAACTGGTCCCGAAACCGGGACCAGTTGCCCCCATTTTAAAGCCGCACCCTTTCTTAAATTGTGAGTCTACGGCGCAATTGCACTGACCCAAATCAATCTGTCGCACCGGCCGTGTCGAACCAAACCGATTCGACTGGGGCGGCGACGTTCTATCGCTTCAAGGGATAGGGACGTCGCCCGGCCGCCTTGGCATTGCGATTTCGGGTGTTTTGCCGGATGATTCGCCTTAACCGGGCAACGCCCCACGGATTTTCGCAACGCGCCCGATGGCCGCCGGACGCCTTGACGTATCGTTCCGTCATCTCGATTGATGGTCGGGGCGGGCACGCTAAATCCAAGAAGAAAACACGCGGCCCATTGCCGGTCGGATGATTGCTTTCTACGACGAACGGAACATGCCGGTCGATCGTCGCCGCGTAAGCGCGGTTTCCGAAAAGGCGTCATGCCCGGCGCAGGCGGCGAAACAGCAGGAAAGCCGACCCGCCCCCGATCAGCAGCAGGCTGGCGAGGCTGAAAGGATCGGTCAGGAACACCGTCGTGTCGCCGCGCGAAAACAACAGGGTGCGGCGCAGGTATTCCTCGAACGCAGGTCCGAGGATATAGCCCAGCACGATCGGGGTCGGCTGCAAACCGAGGCGGACGAGCAGCCAGCCGAACAGCCCGAACGCGAGCATCGTCCAGACGTCGAACATCGAACTGTGCACCGAGTGCACCCCGATGACGCTGAGCACGATGATCATCGGAACGAGTTTCCGGAATGGCACGCGCAACAGCGAAGCCCAGAGTCCCGCAAGCGGCAGGTTGAGGATCACGAGGATGACGTTCCCGATCACGAAACTGGCGATAAGCGCGTTGAACACGTCCGGATTTTCCGAGATGAAGCCCGGCCCCGGCGCCATGCCGTGGATCATGAGGGCCCCCGCAAGTACGGCGATGACCGGGTTCCCGGGCAATCCGAGGGTCAGCAGCGGAATCAGCGCGCTTTGCGCCGACGCGTTGTTGGCGGCTTCGGGCGCCGATACGCCGGCGATGGCGCCGTCGCCGAGCGGCCGGTCGGGTGTCTTGAACGCGCGTTCCACGCCGCGCGCGGCCAGGGCGGCCATTACCGTGCTGACGCCGGGGATGGCGCCGAGGATCGCGCCCATGGCCGTGCCGCGCAGCGTGGGGCCGACACTCGCGCGCAGGTCCTTTCGGGTCGGCCATGGCCAGCCGATGGGCGGTATGCGGTCGGGCCGGCTTCCGGTTTCGAGCGCGCGGATCAGTTCGGAAATGCCGAACAAGCCCATCACCAGCGGCACGAATCCGATGCCGTCCCTCAGTTCCGTGATGCCGAGCGTGAAGCGCGGCATGCCGCCCCCGGAATCCGTGCCGACCAGACCGAGGCAGGCGCCGACCAAAATCAAGATCACAGCCGGCAACGGTCTGCCCGGCGCGATCACCGCCGCGGCGAACAAACCCAGCGCGATCAACCCCGCAAGACCAGCCGGCGAGATCAGCAGCGACCATTGCGCCACCGGACCCGCGGCAAGGGCGATGAAGACCGCCGTCGCCAGCCCGGCGAACAGGGAGGACAGGGCGGCGATCGCGATGGCCGGGCCGGCGCGTCCCGACAGCGCGAGGCGGTGACCGTCGAGCGCCGTGACGATGCCCGACGTTTCGCCCGGTAGATTGAGCAGGATCGCCGTCGTCGAGCTGCCGTATTGCGCGCCATAGTAGATCGCCGCCAGCATGATCAGCGCGCCGGCCGGATCGAGCGTGAAGGTGACCGGCAGCAGCAGCGCCAAGGTGGCCGCCGGCCCGATGCCCGGCAAGACGCCGATTACCGTGCCGATCAGCGCGCCGGTGAAACAATACAGGACGTTCTCGACCGTCAGAACCGCGGCGAATTGTCCGAACCATGCGGAGACGTCCGCCACCTCAGAACGGACCCCAGGGCCAAATCTGGGTCGTGGGCGGTAACAGCGTCAACCCGATGCCCGCGGCAATCGTCCCGCAAATCACGGCCGAAAAGGCGAGGGCGCGCGGACTGCGGTCGCCTGCGGCCCATCCCGCCACGCCGCCGGCAACCGCACAGGCGGTCACGAGGCCCATAAGCGGCAGCAGCACGGCGAAGAGAGAAACCGCCGCCAGAAGCATGATGCCGTGGCCGAGCGGGCCGCGGAAACGGACGCTATCCGCCGGACCGGCGGGTCGGCTTGGCGGCCGCCGGACTTCGATCAGCGAAACGATGGCCCAGATCATCGACAATCCGATGACGCCTTTGGACAGCCATTGTGCAAACAAACCCGGCCCGACCCTGCCATCGAGCCAGGCGGGTTGCGTATGGCCGAGGACCAGCAGCAAGACGCCGACGGCGCAGATGATCGCGGGCGGCGCCAGGGCGGCGGCGACGGTTCCGGTGGTTATGGCGGGGTCGGGGGCGCGCAACGGTCTAGGCCATCGAATTGTTGTTGCGGATACTTGGAATATCGATACGATTGATAATGATTATCGTTTTCACTAATGTCTGTGCAAGTCCCTAATTCACGGAAACCCGCGGAGGCCGTAGCAGAAGTCCGGTTCGGCGTCATCACGGCCCCTTCGCCGCAGAGAGCATGAGAGGATACCATCCATGATAAAGCGACGTACGTTCATTGCCGCCGCGTTGGCGGCGCCGTTCGTTTCGGTTGCCGCCCGGCCCGCAATCGCCGCAGACTGGCCCAAGGCGGGCCCGATCCGTCTTGTCGTCGCATCGGGCGCCGGCGGCAACGCCGACGTGGTGGCGCGGATTGTCGCGGCGGAACTCGAACCGCGTCTCGGTCAGCGTATTCTGGTCGAAAACCTGTCCAAGGCGTCGGGCATGCAGGCGACCGAAGCGGTCAGCAAGGCGGACGCGGACGGGTATACCCTGTTGGTCGGGACGTCCTCGCAGTTGGTGCACAACATCGCGTTGTTCGAACCGCTTCCCGTGGACATCAAGAAGACACTGCGGGGCGTCGCCATGATGAACGAGGTGCCGATGATCATGTGCATCAACAAGGAGGACCCGGCGCAGAACCTGAAGGAAATGATCGCACGCATCAAAGCCGATCCCGGCGCGTTCCAGTACGGCTCCGGCCCTTCGGGCACGACCACCCACATCACCGGCGCGTTATTCCTGTCGCGGATCGGGGAGAACGTCGTCCACGTTCCGTACCCGAAAAGCGGCGAAGCGATGCGCGATCTCATCGCCGGTCGCCTCAGCTTCGTGTTCAATCCGTCGCTGACCGCGGTGAAACAGGTGCGCGCGGACGCCGTGCGCCCGCTGGGCGTGTCGGGAGCGGCGCGTCTGGAGGCGGTTCCGGATGTTCCGACAATCTCCGAGGCCGGCCTTCCCGATTTCGTGTCGCAGACCTGGAACACCATTTCCGCGCCGACGGGAACGCCCGACGAGATTGTTTCCGAATTGAACAAGACCGTGAACGCCGTCGTGCAGTCCGACGCGATTCGCAGCCGGCTGGTGAACCTCGGGTCCATCGTTCCCGCCGCGATGACGCCGGCCGAGGTCGACGCCTACTATAAACGGCAACGGGACATCTGGATTCCGGTCGTGCGGGGAACGGGGGCGCGGCGAACGTGACGCCGCACACGGCGGTCGGCGGTGTGAACGGCCAATCGCCCAGGCCTGGTCATGTCGGCGGAAGGGGGCAGCTACCTGCCCCTTCCGCCGATATCTTAGGGGGCCTTGCCGCCGGCCCTTGAGGCCGGGGGTCAACCGTGATGCTGTGCGCCCAGGCCCGAGAACATCGCACGCGTGTCGATCGATGATTTCTCGCCGAGATGATCGTAGTGGGCGTCGATCCAGTTTTCCGCCGCGTTCCGGCCGACCGCGAACAGGTGGCGCAGGAATTGCCACTCGGCATTGAGTTTCGAGGATGCGCCCAAGGGTTTGATCTCGTCTTGCGCTTGGATGATATGGATGTGGAGGCGGCGGTAGTCCGCCGACTCCAGCTTTCCCTCGTCCAGCAGCCGTTGAACGAAATCGATTGCCCGCAGCTCCTTCAGCAGGCTGCCGTTGAAGGTGATCTCGTTCACCCGGTTCAGGATCTCCTGTGCCGAAGAGGGCGTGCCCTTACGTTCCACCGGGTTGATCTGCACGATCACGATATCGTCCGCCATGCTTTCGCCGTAGAACGGAAAAAGCACCGGGTTCCCCACATAGCCGCCGTCCCAATACGGGACCCCGTCGATCTCGACCGCCTGGAAGATAAAGGGCAGACAGGCCGACGCCATAACCATGTCGCAGGTCAGTTCGTGGCGGTTGAAAACCTTGACCCGCCCGGTCTCGACGTTGGTGGCCGAGATCAAGACCTTCATCTTGTCGCAGGATCGGACCACGTCGAAATCGATCGTGTCTTCCAGAATCGATTGCAGCGGATTGATGTTGAAGGGATTGACGTTGTAGGGCGAGGTCAGCCGGTTGAACAGGTCGAAGAAAACATAACTGGGGCTGTTGTCCAGACTCCAGTTCCCCATGAAGACGTCGAGGGGACCGCGCTGGATCGGGCTCAAGCGTCCCGCTTCGCTGACGGCTTTCCAAAACCGTTCAAGCGCCGCGCGTGCGCCGTCCGCGCCGTTCCGCATGATCCCGTCGGCCACGACGACCGCGTTCATCGCGCCGGCGGATGTGCCGCTGATCGCCTCGATAAAGATGCGGTCGTCCTCCAGCAGCCGGTCGAGCACGCCCCAGGTAAAGGCGCCGTGCGCCCCGCCGCCTTGAAGCGCCAGGTTGATCGACTTCCGGGCGTTCTTTCCGTTTCGACTTGCCATGGCCAATGTCCCGACAGGTGTTGCGGCACTCTAACGTCGGTTTATCCCCAAAGCGTTAATGGGCGGTCCAGCCGCCGTCCATCGGAAGGGCGGTTCCGGTTATCTGCGCCGCCGCGTCGGAGCACAGGAACACCGCGAGCGCGCCAAGCTGTTCGACGGTGACGAACTGCTTCGTCGCCTGGGCATCCAGGATGACGTCGCGCACCACGTCCTCTTCGCTGATGCCGCGGGCTTTGGCGGTATCCGGGATTTGCTTCTCGACGAGCGGGGTGAGGACGTATCCGGGGCAGATCGCGTTACAGGTGACGCCGAACTCCGCGACCTCCAAGGCGACGGTCTTGGTCAGGCCCACCATGCCATGCTTGGCGGCCACATAGGCCGACTTGAAGGGCGAGGCGACCAAACCGTGCGCCGAGGCGACGTTGATGATGCGGCCCCATTTGCGCTCTTTCATGCCGGGAACGGAAAGACGGGTCGTGTGGAACGCGCTGGAAAGGTTGATCGCCAGGATGGCGTCCCACTTATCGATGGGGAACTCCTCGACCGGCGCGACCGTCTGAATCCCGGCGTTGTTGACGATCACGTCCGCCGGCCCTGTCTCCTTTGCCGCCGTGGCCACGAGATCCGCGATTTCGTCCGGCTTGGATACGTCGGCGGCGTGGTATCCGACGGCGACGCCGTGTCGCTTTTCAAGATCCGCGCGGGTTGCCTCGATCTCCACCGGGTCGCCGAAGCCATTGAGCATGACATTCATGCCGGCGCCTGCCATGGCCTCCGCGATTCCGAGGCCGATTCCGCTGGTGGAGCCGGTGATGATCGCGTTCTTTCCCTTCGTCATGACATCCTCTCTCAGCGTCGTCGCGGCAACATCGATTGTCCTTTGGCCGGCTTGGCCCTTGATTGGGGGCGGCCTTACTGGTTTTCCTTTGCGTAAAAGATTGAACGGCCGGCGTGATTGTAAAGGCCACCGCCGAAATCGGAAGCATGCCGAGCGCGAGACCGACAACGCCGTTGAGGCCCGCGGTGACGATCCGTTGAGTCGCGCGCGCCGCCCTGTCCGCCGCCTAGGCCGCCGCGATCGCGATGCGGTGGATCGTTCGGAAGGGCCGACGCCAGCCGGGATCAATCAAACCATGGACGTTGGTGCCGCCGCTTTCCGCTGACATGCTGAATATCGTTCAAAGTCTTGGAATAAGCGCGGCCGGGGGATTTTTTTGCCGTGTCCCCGTGGCCGGCGCGGTGCCGCCGCCCTACATCAGACCAAGGTGCAACCGCGCGCGTGAGTTCCGATGCAAGACCGTCGCCGTTTTCTAGGATCGTTGGGCGCCCTCGGCGTCGCGGCCGGCCTCGCGCCGACGCCGTTGCGCGCGGCCGGGCCGTCGCTCATCCGCCGCGCCGTTCCGGCGAGCGGCGAGATGCTGCCGGCGATCGGTATGGGGACGTGGATCACCTTCAACGTGGGCGATGATCCGGCGCTGCGCGCCGGGCGGGTCGAGGTGCTGCGGACCTTCTTCGACCGCGGCGGCGCGCTGATCGACTCGTCGCCGATGTACGGCTCGGCGGAAGAAGTCGTCGGTGACGGTCTCGCGCGGCTCGACAATGACGCCGCCCTGTTTTCGGCGACCAAGGTCTGGACGCCGCTCCAGGCGTTCGGCCGCAGCCAGATGGCCGAGTCCGAGAAGCTTTGGGGCAGCAAGCGGTTCGATCTGATGCAGGTCCACAACCTGGTAAACTGGGACGCGCATCTGGAAACATTGGTCGATTGGAAGGCGGACGGCCGCGTCCGTTATATCGGCATGACCACGTCGCATGGCGGCCGGCACGAAGAGCTGTTACAGATCATGCGGACCCAGCCGATCGATTTCGTGCAGTTCACCTACAATATCGTCGATCGCGAGGCGGAGTCGCGGCTGCTGCCGCTGGCCGCCGACCGTGGCCTGGGCGTTTTGATCAACCGGCCGTTCCGGCGCGGTTCTCTGATCGACCGGATGGAACGGCATCCATTGCCGGAATGGGCGCGGGAATTCGACGCGGAAAACTGGGCGCAGTTCCTGCTCAAGTTCATCGTCGCCCACCCCGCGGTGACCTGCGTCATTCCGGCGACCTCGCAGGTCGACCATATGGTGGAAAACATGGGTGCCTGCACCGGCCGCCTGCCGGACGCGGCGATGCGGCAGCGCATGATCCGCTACGTCGAGAGCCTGTGAGCACCGGCCCTTGATGGACACCCTGTCGCGGCTTGTGCCGTTTACCCGCGACGTCTTCCTCGGCGCGTTGGAACACTATAACGAGGCGATCTGGCCGGCGCAGATCGTCGCATACCTGTTCGTCCTGCTCGCGCTTTGGGCGGCGTTGCGGCCCTTTCCCGGCAGCGGGCGACTGGTCGCCGCCGTTCTCGCCGCGGCGTGGATCTGGACGGGCGTCGCCTATTACATGCTGCATTCCGCACAGATCAACTGGGCTGCGTGGGGCTTGGGCTTTGTCTTCTTGTTGCAGGGGGTGGCGTTTGTCGCGGCGGGAGTGATCCGCAGCGGCGTCGCCTTTCGCTTTACCGGCGATGCCGCCGGTTGGGGCGGGCTGGCCCTCATTGCCGTCGCCGCGGCGGTCTATCCGCTTGCCGGTTTGGGTTCGGATCAGGGATGGCCGCGCATGGCGCTTGTCGGGGTTGCGCCCGGTCCGACGCTGTTATGGACTCTCGGTATGCTGTTGTTGGCCGCGCCGCGGGTGCCATGGCATCTGCTGTTCATTCCGCTGCCGTGGTCGTTGGCCGTCGGCGTTGGCGCGGCGCTGCTCGCGCTGCCGCAGGACTTCATCCTGCCACTCGCCGCGCTTCTGACTCTCGTCCTGGCGATCCGAAAGAATGGGCTGAGCCGATCGATGAGCGCATCATGTTGAAACCAGCCGAGATCGAGGACGTTTTTCGCCGCTTCGAAGCGCGGCGGTCCATCGGGAAAGCGGAGCCGACCGTCAAGGCGGACGCGGATCACTTCCGCGCGCTGGTTTCGTGCCTCCTATCGGCGCAAAGCCGCGACGCGAACACGGCCAAGGCAAGGAATGCCCTCTTCCGGCTGGCCGACACGCCGGAAACGATCCTCGATTTGCCGGATGCCGATATCGCCACGGCGATCAAGCCCGCGGGCCTCTACAACATGAAGACGCAACGCCTTAAGGCCCTGTGCCGCGCGCTGATCGGCGATCATGACGGTGTCGTGCCGAAGGATCGCGCCGGTCTGATGCGCCTGCCGGGCATCGGACGGAAATGCGCGGATATCATGCTGCTGTTTTCGTTCGGCGAAGCGACCATCGCGGTCGACACTCATGTCCATCGCGTCTGCAACCGAACCGGACTGGCGTCGGGAAAGACCGAGGCGCAGACGGCGGCGGCGCTGGACGCCCGCGCGCCCGAATGGGCGAAACGGAGCGGTCATATGTGGCTGCTCGACTTCGGCAAGCGGACATGCACGGCGCGGGCGCCCAAATGCCCATCCTGCTTTCTGAACGATATCTGCGAAGGGCGCCGCCGCGCCATGAGCGATGGCGGCGGCAACCGCAAACCCTAGGGCACCCGCCACGCCGCCGTTGGATTCTGTCCTTCCCACGTGAATCGCGCGCGCCGGTGTCCGTGGGCCGCGAGATACAGCCATTCGAGGCATGCGATGTCGACCGACACGGCGGCGAAGTTCTCGCGGCCCGCGTCCCGGTCGCCGGAGGTTTCCTGCGCCGCCATACGCGGGTCGGTTATCTCGACGCCCGGGTTTGGCGAGACGCCGTAGCAGAGGCGGCTGAACGGGCGTGTGCCGTCCCAGGCTTCCGCCGCCGCCGCGTCCTCGACATGCAGGGTCGCGCGGCCGTCGACGCGAAGCTGGATCTTCTCGGCCGGGTCATAGAAGTGGAGGGCGACCCTCGGGTCGACGACGAGTTCCCGGACCTTGTTCGAGCGGCGGTCCGTATGAAACCGAAGGGTTCGACGATCCGGATCGACGGCCCGCAGAACGACCGTCCGAACCGATGGCGCGCCGTCGCCGCGTATCGTTGCGATCGTGGGCGTGTGAAACGGCGAGCGTCGATCGGTGACGCCAAGGTCCAACAGCCCCCACGCCTTCGCGAGCGTGGCGTCGAGATCGTTGTAGAAGTTCGGCGGCACCCATCCGTTTCGCGATCGATGGGTCGGCGACGACAGGGTCTTGGATGTCAACGCAGGTCTCCGAAAAGGGTTGGCGCATGCTCAGATACCTGTACGGCACGGGGCGGCGTTGGTTCACAATTGGCGCGCCGTTGATGATCGGGCCGGACGAACGCCAAGGTGTTTCCAGCATGGAACGGCGTGACGGCGTTTCCCCCATACGACGTGATCTGGATATCGCGTGGGGCCGTAGTAAGGCTATCTTCGGTCCCGGCGACCGCAATCCACGACAGGGCAGTCAACGGCAATGCTCAGGATCCTGCTTCACCATTTCCTCATCGGCGCGATCGCCGCGGTGCTCTTCGGCGGTCTGCTGCTATGGTCCGACATGGGTGGCCTGGCAACCGTGATCGGCGACTCCTCGCACCGGGAGTTGGCCCTCTTTCTGCTTTTCGCGGGGCTCGTCTCGACCTTTGGGCCGGTCGCCATCCTGACCGGAATCCTGAGCCATCGCGATGACGACGACGCGCCGACGCGCTGACGGTCGGCCCTGGTTCTCAGGCTAAAACGAGGCGGTTAGCGCGCGGCGCCTTCTGCGGCGGCGAGTTGCGCCTCGATGGCTTGCGTTACCTTCGCCGATGTCGGCGCGGTTTGCGTCGAGAACCAATCGACCAACCGCCCGTCGGGGCCGACCAGATATTTGTGGAAGTTCCAGCGCGGCGTCGCCTCGTTCCCGAGCGTTCGGGCCGACCATTTATAGAACGGATGCGCTTGCTCCCCCTTGACGCGGACCTTTGTGGTCAGGGGGAAATCGACATCGAAATTGACCTCGCAGAATTTCTTGATCTCGGCTTCGGTACCCGGTTCCTGATTGCCGAAGTCGTTCGACGGGACGCCCAGCACCACGAGCCCGCGGTCGCGATACCGCTCCCACGTTTTTTGCAGATCGCCGTATTGATGCGTGAAGCCGCAGAGAGAAGCCGTGTTGACCACCAGTACGGTCTTGCCCTCGAACTGCGAGAGCGGCAAGGGATCGCCCTCGATCGAGGTGAACGCGAAGTCATGCGCGGTTTTGGGCGATTCGGCGACGGCGACGCTCGAGAGTGTAAAGGCCGCGACGATCGTCAGGAGAAAACGAGGGAACATGGTCGATATCCTGTTTTTGAAGGCGAGGCCAAAGGTCTACGTATGAGAATTAGGGGTGGATCAGGTCGCGACAACCGCTTACGCGGCACAGTTAACGCCGGGACGCCCGGCCCCTACCGGAATACCTGTCCGCCCTGGCGCGTGCTAGGGTATCGGGACGCGCCGCCGCGCGTCACCGCAGTTCAGGGAGGATAAGGTCATGGGAAAACTTAGACATATCGCCGTCACGGTGCCCGATCCGGAGGCCGCGGCGCAGTTCTACGAAAAGACGTTCGACATGGAGCGGGTTCGAGAGTCGACGTTCGGCATGCTGTTGTCGGACGGAACGGTCAGCTTGGCGATCCTGCGATTCCCCGACGACAAGACGGCGGGCGACGAGCGCGGCAAGGACTTCTTCGGCCTGCATCACATGGGATGCGTGGTCGAGGACCTGCAGGCGGCCGGCGCGGCGATCGAGGCCAATGGCGGCCGGTATCACATGAAAATCCCGAGCCGCCAGCACGCCGACACCGAGGTGAAGTTTCGCGACCCGAACGGCGTGGTGTTCGATATCGTGAACGACGATTACGCCGAAAACGTCTGGAAGGCGAAGGTCTGACGGGCTGCGGGCCGGCACGCTGACCTGCCCCCACATCTGCGTCCGTTTTTGGTTTCGCCCGCGCTCGGTCTTTGAGGGTCGGCAGCCTCGCCGAGCGAATGATCCAATCGTGCGCTCGACATAAGTGCAGGGATGTAAATGGGTGGTTGCTTGGTCGCTGGGCAGGTGGGAGGCATGCTTGCCCGAATCATGGTGAGCCGATGATTACGTCCGCCGCAAACGGAAAAATGAGAAACCAACCACGGCGAACGCGATCGGAAGGAGCCACTTCAGCACGTAGGAGACGCGTTCAACCCAATAGCCCACAGGCCGATAGCCTCGGTCCCCATTCCAAAATTCGATATTCCCCTCGGGCCCGTATATCTCGGCAAGGTTCTGCGCAGACTTAAGGCTATGGCCACTGGCGGTTGCGGCTGCGATGATCCGGCCTGGCCGCGATGCGACTTCGCTCAGCCTGCCCTCGATGACAAATCCGTAATCCGGGTCAACCACGAAATGCGACCCGTCGGATGTTTGCGCCAAGGCCACGACGTGACCATCCAAGCCCGCCTTACCAGCCTTGATCCCGGCCCCCTCAAGCAGATAAATCGCGATAGAGGCTAATTCACCGCACAGGCCGGCGCCACGCTCCCACGACTTCGAACCATCCAGGAATTCATACGGATCTTGTGGGGCGAAGCCGAATCGTTCAATCAGCGGGGAAAACTGCCCCAGTGTCCATAATAGGAAGTTCTCGTGAACCGGTATCGAAAATGCCGTTCCGCGCTTCCCTTCGGGATAGTAATGAACGGTAGAGGCAGTGACCAACTCGCGTATTCGATGAATGCGCACCGCTTCATCGGTAATCGCCCGGGTTTCGCCATATGCGGCAAGCGCATCTGCCCGGGTCATTCTAATGCCGAAGGGATTGGTAGCCGTGATCTGGCTGTAATCGATCTCGACCGTATTGTCTTTAGCAATGCTGCCGGTATCGAAAGCGACCAAGTCTGGATGACGGAGGCTTTGCGTCAAACCGTATAAGTTCAATACGAAAATACCGCAGGCTGCTGTAAGCAAGAACGCGCCGAGTATCTGCTTGATTTTGTGGCCCTTTGATATGGGCCGATCCCAACCTGCGGTCCGTTCCATCATCTGCCGTCGATTCCGGTTTGCCGGAGAATCCTCCTGGAGCTTCCCTTGAAACCTGTTGAACATGCCTCCGATCGGCTGGACTTTCAATCCGCTTGGATTCGCAGGCCGCCACAAAGAAGACTAACCGGTTAAGGTCATCCGCGAGCCATTGAACACGGGTTGCAAACGGCGATCGAATCAAAGCCGGATTGCGCAGCGATTCGATCTGACCATCGATGCGCAGGTCCATGTTTATGAACAGGATCGCCCGGGACGGCCGTGGGCCGATGTTCTCGCCGGTCCGCCGGAGATGACGGGCGACGACACGATGGCGGCGATGGATACGGTCGGCGTCGACGCGGCGATCCTGGTTTCGGCCTGGACCATGTACCGTTATGACCCGAGCTGTGCGATGTCGGTCCGGGCGGCCTATCCGGATCGATTCGCATCGACGCAACCGCTCGATCCGGCCGTTCCGGCTCACGGGTCCTCTGTCGGACTTCGAACGGGACGCGCTCGTGGGCGGCACGCTGCAACGCATTTACGGCTGGACTCCCGAGGCATGATCCGCGGTATACGACAGCGGCCTTAGAGATAGGTTTCGCCGGTCATCCGCGCCTTTAGCGCCTTGGCGCGCTGGATGATCGCGCGCCGTTCGGCGTCGTCCTTGCGATCCAGGTTCTTCAGCTGAAAGCCCATACGGCGGTTGCCTTGAATCCGCTCACGGTTCCGCGACAGGAAATCCCAATAGAGGGTGGTGAAGGGGCAGGCGTCGTCGCCGGTGGCCAATTTCGGGTCGAAGCGGCAGCCGGCGCAGTAGTCGCTCATCTTGTTGACGTAGTTCCCCGACGCGCAATAGGGCTTGCTGCCGACGATGCCGCCGTCGCCGTACTGACTCATGCCCAGCACGTTCGGCAGCGACACCCAATCCACCGCGTCGGCATACATCGACATGTGCCAGCGGTGCACGTCATAGGGCCGCACGCCCAGCAACAGGGCGAACAGGCCGAGCACC
Source organism: Alphaproteobacteria bacterium (assembly GCA_028281325.1). Taxonomy (GTDB): domain Bacteria; phylum Pseudomonadota; class Alphaproteobacteria; order UBA8366; family UBA8366; genus JAJFJD01. Next base: position 177,009 of record JANQKC010000021.1, on the reverse strand, counting down.
ATCAGGCGTTGGATGTGATGCGCATAGGCGTGATCGACCAACTGGCCGATGCTTTGCCGCACGCAGTTCATCTCCGTTTCGCCGGTCCAGAAGAAGGCCGGCACCGGTAGATCCGCGTCGAGCGCGTTCAGGTCGGCATAGCCCGGCATCTTCAGCCAATAGACGCCGCGGATGAATTCGCGCCAGCCGAGGATCTGCCGCACGAATCCCTCGACCGCGTTGATCGGCGCGTCGCCGGCGCGATACGCATCCACGGCGGCGTCGATCGCCTCGCGCGGGTCGAGCAGGTGCAGGTTGAGCACGCAGGACAGCCGGGAGTGATAGAGATAGGGCTCGCCGGTGACCATGGCGTCCTGATAGGTGCCGAAGTTGCACAGCCGATGGTCGATGAAATCCCGCAGCGCTGCCCGCGCCTGTTCCTGCGTGACGGGATAGTCGAAGTGTTCGAGATTGCCGGGACTGTCGGGAAAGTGCCGCTCGACCATGGCGATCACCGCGCGGGTGATGTCGTCCGGCCGGAAGGCGCGCGGCGGCGCGATGCTCTCGGGACCGTCGCCGCTGAAACTTTCCCGGTTGTCCTTGTCGAAGTTCCACGCGCCGCCGACAGGCTTGCCGTCTTCCATCAACACGTCGTGCCGCCGCCGCATCTCCCGATAGAAGGTTTCGAGCAGCAGCGTCTTGCGGCCCTCCGCATGCGCCTTGAATGCCTTCGGATCGCACAGGAAATGGCGGTCGGTCCTTACGTCGAGGTTGCAGGACGCCGCGGCCGCGGCCTTTCGAAGGGCGGCTTCGACGCGGTAATCGCCGGGCTTGCAGACGATCAGCTTTTCCGGCCGCGTCTTATGGACCCAACGGGCGATTTCGTCCGAGAGAGTGCCGCGATTGGAGTCGTCGTCGAGCGCCGCGTAATGAACGGTGTAGCCGCTTTTTTCCAGACCCTGCCGGAAGTGCCGCATCGCCGAAAAGAACAGGGCGAGCCGAATCTTGTGCTGCGGGATGTAAGCGGCTTCCTCTTGGACTTCCATCATGAGAACGGCGTCGCTATCGCGGTCGAAACCGTCGAAGACGGCCGAGTCCCGGTTCAACTGGTCGCCCAGGACGATGACCAGATGCCGCACCTTTTCTCCGGAAGCCGTTGCCATTTCCTATCCGCTTTCGTCGCCGCATACGCATTGCCGCCGTTGCCGATGGCGGCGTACCGTCTACGGAATGAAGAGGCTGGAAGATCATAAAGAAATGGAACCGCGATGGCGTCCCCCACCCGTTCCGGGCCGGGGACCTCGGCGCCACGCGCGGACCGGGGGTTCTTACCCGAAGGCTCGTATTCGCAATTTTCTTATGCGGGACGTTTGCGGACGCAACTCCGCTAAACAACTGGCATTACGTCTTCTCGCCGGCCATGTCGAGCACGGCTTCGAACCCTTCGAAATTCGGGTGGTCCAGGTAAAGGCCTTTGTTTTGGCCGGCGTCCTTATGCGCTTGGCGGAACGCTTCGGACTTAGTCCAGGCGTCGAAATCGTCGCGGCTACGCCAGATCGTGTGACTGGCGTACAGCACGTGATCCTCGGCGTCGGCACCCCGCAGTAGATGGAAGTCGACGAATCCCGGCACGTCGGACAATCGAGTATCCCGATCGCGCCATACTTTCTCGAAGGCGTCGGTGTAGCCGGTGCGGACCTTGAATCGGTTCATTGCGATAAACACTGTCGAGCATCCTTGACGATTGCGGCCGCGCGGCGGCGGCAAGTTGACCTGGCGAGGAAGAACCGAGTTTAGCCTATCAGCCATCCCGATCATCCTTGAAGACGGGATGAAATTATGATGAAACTAAGTCGCAATTTCAACAATGAATCGCGGCGCTTGGTCTCTCGGGACGCCTATGGCCGTGGTCTCAGCACGCAGGAGAAAAACATGATCGGAAGAGAGCTGCCCCATGTAACGTTCAGGACGCGGGTGCGCGACGAAGCGGTCGGCGGACCGAATCCCTATCGATGGGAGGACCGGACGACGGCGGATTTTTTCAAGGGCCGCCGGGTGGTTCTTTTCTCGTTGCCGGGCGCCTTCACGCCGACCTGTTCCACCTATCAACTGCCGGACTTCGAGAAACTCTACGACGATTTCAAGGGGCAGGGCATCGACGATGTTTACTGTCTGTCCGTGAACGATGCCTTCACGATGAACGCGTGGGGCCGGGAACAAGGGTTGAAGAACGTCAAACTGATTCCTGACGGGTCGGGCGAGTTCACGCGAAAGATGGGGATGCTTGTCTGCAAGGACAATCTGGGCTTCGGCATGCGGTCCTGGCGCTATGCGGCGATCGTCAACGACGGCGTGATCGAAAAGTGGTTCGAAGAACCCGGTTTCTCCGATAACTGCGAGAGCGATCCGTATGGCGAATCATCGCCGCAGAACATCCTCGAAAAACTTGCGGCCTAAATCATCTCGGCGGGATCGCGCCTTTATGAACGGGTAGGGGGACCGTCACACCGCGTAACGGTCTCCTTCCGCTTGCTTCACCGCCGGAAACGCTCGCTTCAAGTCGTCCGCCGCTCCGCCCGTTTACGACCTTCGCGGTCGGCGGCCTTGAGCGCCCACAGGACGGTTTCCGGTTGTACGTCGGCCGGCTCGTTGTGGATGGTTTCGCCCGGCGCGCAGGCCGTCCGCGCGACCAGTTCCAGGTCTGCGTCCGAGACATTCGCTAGCCCGATGTCATCCAACGTGGTGGGCAGGCCGACCGCTTCGCAGAAGCCGTACACCTCGTCGATCATGGTCTTCGGTTTGTCGGTCAGGAAAAGCGCGGCCAACACGCCGATCGCGACCTTTTCGCCATGCCAGAACTCATGCGTGGCGCTCAGGCTGGTTAGGCCGTTGTGGATCGCGTGACAGGCGGCGAGGCCGCCGCTCTCGAAGCCGAGCCCGGACAGCAGCGTGTTCGCTTCGACCACATGGTCCAGCGCCGGCGTGACGCTTTGCGTTTCCACCGCCGACATGGCCAAGGGGCCGTATTCCAGGAGCGTATCGTAGCAAAGACGCGCCAGGGCATAGGCCGTCATCGTGCCGGGTCGGCCGGTCATGTTGGCGGCGCGGCGGATGCGGCAGGAGTCCGCCTCGAACCACGTCGCGAGGGCGTCGCCCATACCGGCGACCAGAAAGCGGACGGGCGCCTTGGCAACGAGTGCGGTGTCGACGATGACCACCTCCGGGTTGCGCGGCAGCACCAGGTAGCGCTCGAACGCGCCGTCATCGGTGTAAATGACCGAGAGGGCGCTGCACGGCGCGTCGGTCGACGCGATTGTCGGGACGATGACGACCGGAATGTCGAGTTCGAAGGCGACGGCCTTCGCGGTGTCGAGGGTCTTGCCGCCGCCCACGCCGACGACCGTGTCGCAATCCTCCGCCTTCGCGCGGTCGATGATCCGGTCGATCTCGCGCTGCGAACACTCGCCGCCGAACGTCTCGAAAACGGTCTCCGACGGTTTCCCGAAACCCGCTTCGATGTCGGCATCCAGGGCGTCGCGCACATACGGATCCTCCAAGACCAAGGGCCGATCGCCCAACCGCTCGCATTCCTCGCCGATCACGGTGAGCGCATGCGCGCCTTGGACGTATCTGCCGGGAAAGATCGCCGTCGTTAACATGGTCTTCACTCCTTAGCTGATGATTGCGGGTATGGGCCGGAAGCAACGAAATCGGGGGAACCCTAGCCGGCATCATGCCGCTTCCGGTCGTCTTATCGTTGATGTGGGTCAAGCATGCGCGGAATCCATGCCTTCGCTCCGCCGACCGAAAGAAAGGCAAACGGATCGGCAAGTGATCCGTTGTTCCGATCGCGTCGTAAAAAATTCTATGAAACCGCTTCTCCCCTTGGCCCTCGGCGCCTTGTTGATTTCAGGGTGCACCTTTTTCGGCGATCGCTCCGGCTACGAGCAGCCGAGCTATGAAGTGATCGGCCAAGTCGGTGAGGCCGTCGAGATACGCGCTTACGCGCCCCGCTTGGCCGCGGAGGCGACGGTTCAGAGCGATGACGTCGGTGACGGCCGAGACGACGCATTCCGATTGCTGTTCGACTACATTTCCGGCGGCAACCGGTCGGAGACGAGCATCGCCATGACAACGCCGGTCGAGAGCGCGGCGGCGTCGCAAAAGATCGAGATGACCGTCCCCGTCGAGACCGCGCGTAGCGATGGTAATCGCGTTTACATGCGGTTTTTCTTACCGGCACGTTACAATCGCGAGACCGCGCCCGAGCCATTGGACCCGCGCGTCCGGATCGTCGCCGTCCCCGCCCAGACCAAGGCCGTTTTGCGCTTTAGCGGCCTCGGGCGGGAAAAGACGGTGGCGGAGAAGAAAGCCGACTTGTTGAAAGCCCTGGATGGCGCGCCGTGGCGCGCAACGGCGGAACCCGTTGCCTATTTCTACGACCCGCCCTGGACCCCGCCGTTTTTCCGGCGCAATGAAGTCGCGGTGACGGCCGCCAAATAGGGCTCCACCGCGTTACGGCCGGACACCGGATTTCATTTTCGGGCCGAGCCCTTGTTCCAATCTGTCCTGCATCGCATCGACGAACTGGCAGAGATAGGCGCGGGTTTCGCGTGGATCGATGATGTCCTCGACGCCGAAGGCTTCCGCCGTCAGGAAGGGCGAGGAATAGCTGCGCATTTCTTCCTCCAGTTCCCGTGTGCGCGCCGCCGGGTCGGGCGCGGCGGCGATTTCCCGGCGGAACGCGGCGGCGACGCCCCCCTCGACCGGCAACGACCCCCATTCCGCCGACGGCCAGGCAATCTTGAAATCGAGGCCGTTGTAATCGGTCATCGCCGCGCCGGCCATGCCGAAACAGCGCCGGATGATGACCGACGTGATGGGCACGGTCGCCTGCATCTGGGCGTATTGCAGCCGCATGCCTTCCACCAGCACCGCATCCGCTTCGGCGGCGGTGCCGATCGCGAACCCCGGCACGTCGGCGAAGAAAAAGATCGGGATGTGGAAGACGTCGCACAGGTCGACGAAATGGGTCTGTTTGCGCGAGGCCTTGGCGTCGACCGCGCCGCCGAGCATGGGGTTGTTCGCGATGATCCCCACGACGCGCCCGTTCAGCCGGGCCAGCACGGTGATCGCGGCGCGCCCATAACTCGGCTGGATCTCGAAGACAGAGCCCTTGTCCACGACGAGCGAGATCAGCTTCCGCATGTCATAGGGCTTGCGCCGGTCGCGGGGCACGATGCTCAACAGCGCCTCCTCGGCGCGGTCGACCGGATCGTCGCAGGCGGTCTTCGGCGGCAGCTTCCAGACATTCTGCGGCATATAACTGAGGAACCGGCGGATTGTCTCGAACGCCTCTTCCTCGCTGTCCACCGCGTTGTGGACCGTCCCGGCTTGCTCGACCGCGATCTTGTAGCCGCCCAGTTCCTCTTTCGTCGCCGTTTCGCCCAATCCGCGTTCGACCACCGCGGGGCCGGACGCGAAGATCTGGCTCTTTTCCTTCACCATCACCGAAAAATGCGACATCACCGCGCGCCCCGCCGGGCCGCCGGCGGCGACGCCGAGCACCGCGCCGACGACAGGCACCTGCCCCAACAGGTCGACGAAGATCTGTTTCGGGTTTTGGCTGTGGCCGGGAATGACGGAATAGCCTTTGTTCTTGGCCGTGCCGGCGCTGCCGCCGAATCCTTCGATGAGCCGGACCAGGGGAATCTTGTAGTCGAGCGCCAGATCGTCGACGAATCCGCCCTGGCCGCCCTTGCGCCGCATGCCGCCTTGGTAGGTGCCGCCGCCGACCGTCGTGTCCTCGCCGCCGATCGCCACGGGCCGGCCGTCGATTTTCGCGATGCCCATGACATAGGGCGCGGGTTTGACGCCGGTAACCGCGCCGTCCTTGTAGGCGCCGCTGCCCGCGAGCTTGCCGACCTCGCGGAACGATCCGGGGTCCGCCACGCCCGCGATCCGTTCGCGCACGGTCAGCAGGCCGCGGTCCCGATGCCGCGCGATTCGCTCCGCGCCGCCCAGGTCGTCCGCCCATCGCCGGCGCTGGTTTATTTCATCGACTTCCCGCTGCCATGACATCGCTCAAGTTTCCTCTGAATTTCGGGCATGGCAATCGTCATGCCGGTTGTCGCCGCCGTTGCGTCTAGGTCCGGTAGCATTCGGTGATCCAGTGCGCGACGGCGGTGAGGTGTTCGTCTGAATCGGGGACGCCCATAAGTTGGACACCCAAGGGCATGCCGTCGACCGCCAGCAGCGGCAGGCTGTAGCTCGGGCCGCCGACCATCGACCACGGACTTAGGAAGCTCCGGCTGCCTGTCTCCAGATGGCCTTGCGGCCGATCGAGCGACCCCTTTTCGTCGATTTTGTCGAACGGCGCGGGGCCGCTCGACGCCAGCGTGACGAAGCCGTCTACGGATGCCGCGACGCTGATCACCTGACGTCGAATCTCGTCGCGTTTGGCCAGCGCGGCGACGTAATCGTTCCGCGTCATCTGCGTGCCGCGCTTGACCCGGTCGAGAACCGCCTCGCCGACGCTGCCGTCGCCGTATTTGTCGATATACGATAGGATCGGCCAGCGTCCCTCATACATGATGATGTCGTTCGATATCTCGTTCGCACGCTCCAGTAAGTCCTCGAGGGCGGCGATTTCGGGCGTCGACGTTTGGTCAAGGATGGTTACGTCCGATTGCCGCATATCGGAGACAAACCTGTCGAAGGCGGCTTTGGAGCCGTCGTCGAGTTCCCGCCAGCCCAGCGTATGAAGCCAGGCAAGATGCCGCGGCTTCACGGGCGCGGGCAACGCCGGCATGCCGCCGAGCCCGGGATGACCGTTATGGCCCCCAACGGTGGCCGCGATCTGCTGTGCGGCGAGCCAGGCATCGGCGAGCGTGGCCGCCATCGGGCCAATGTGATCCTGGCTCGGCGCGATGGGGTGCATGCCGCCGGTGTTGAGGGCGCCATATGTCGGCTTGTATCCGACGATGCCATTGAAGGAGGATGGACGGATGAGCGACCCGCCGGTTTGGTTGCCGATCGCCACGGGCACCATGCCCGCCCCGACACAGGCGCCCGAACCGCTTGACGATGCGCCGGGCGTGCGCCGCAAATCGAACGGGTTGCGCGTTGGGCCCGAGACGCCCATCGCGAATTCCGGGACGACCGTCTTGGCGAGAATGACGGCCCCCGCTTTCCGAAGCCCGTAAACGCAGGCCGCGTCGCGATTCGACTGCCAATCCGCGTAGATACGGCTATTCATCTGCGTCGGCATGTCGACGGTCTCTATCGTGTCCTTGAACGCGATCGGGCATCCGTCGATCGGCGAAAGCGGGCGGCCGTCGCGGTACCGTTCGGTCGCGGCGTCGGCGGCTTTTCGGGCGCCGTCCTCATTGATGGCCGAGAAGGCGCGCACGTCCGGTTCGCGGGCATGGATCATGTCGAGACACTCTTCGAGGAAGGCCCGTGGCGTGTCGCTGCCGTCGACGAAAGATTGCACCTTCGCAACGAAGGATGGCGGCGCAAAGGCTTCCGGATCGTAGTCGCCGGGTGAGCCGTTTCCGGTCGTGACCGCGATCTTTCTCATGTGTTCTCCCGCGAGGGTTTGGACGGTAAGACCGGTTAAATCATCAAATGCGTATGCCGTCCAATTCCGCCGGATCCCTTGGGTGGAGAGGGAATCGGGCTCGATTTGTCATGAGTCTCGATCATCCTATAAAGTGGGGAAAACGCGTCATCACAACAATCCATGAGTTCGGCGAATTTGCGGCAACGCGCAAGGGACATGAGCCTTGCGCGCCATCGACTTGCTTTGTCCGACGTAAGGTTTGAGACAACTGGAAATAGGAGAAGAGCTGACCATGGAATCCATGAAAAACGTTGACCGCCGGGGAGTGCTGCGTGGTGCCGGAGCGCTGTCTCTAGGGTTAGCCGCGCCGGGACTGGTGCTGCCGGCGCGCGCCGCGGCCCCTTTCCCGTCGAAGGCCGTGGAGATTTTGATCGGCTCATCGGCCGGCGGCGGCACGGACCGGTCCGCACGATTGATCGGTCCGGCCTGGGCCGATGCGCTGGGCGGCAAGCAGCCGGTCAAATACTCGATCATGAAAGGCGCCAGCGGCGTTATCGCCATGATCCACATGCTGCGGTCCAAGCCCGATGGACATATGCTGCAGTACTTCCCGGTGACCCATGTCGCCTGGCTGTTCGAACTCAACAAGGTGAAGGGCTACAAGTTCAACGACATCAGCTGGATCGGCGCGATGTTCTCCGATCCCAATGTCCTGCTGGTGAAGAAGGATGCCAAGTGGAACTCCATCGACGAGTACATCAACGAAGCCAAGAAGAGTCGTTTTCCGTTTACCGTGAGCGTTTCGACGCCGATGTCGGCCGCGCATGCGGCCACCGTGCTGCTTCGGGAACGGACGGGCGCCAACCTCAAGGCCGTGGCGTTCGGCGGTGGGTCGGGCGCGCGGAACGCGGTGGCGGGCGGTCATGTCTCCGCCTGCATGGCGCCATATTGGTCGGCGATGCATGTGTTCGAACTCACCAAGGCGATCGGTATCTTCCAGCCGAAGAATCCCGCCCCCGATCTGTGGACGCCGGTGCCGGTCAATGACGTGCTCGACGTCAAGATGCCGAACCTGGAAGAGCCCTACGCCATGTATTGCTCCGCCGCGGTGAAAAAGGATAACCCGGCGACATACGATAAGTTGGTGTCCACCTGGGGTCAGGCCACCAAGAGCGAGACCTTCCTGAAAGCGGCCGAAACGCAAAACCTGACGCCCTTCCTGAAGGAGATGGACGGCGATGCGTGCACGAAATTCATGAATGACTATCTTGAGATGCTTGCCGAAATCAAACCGGCAATGGAAGCCGACCTCGACAACATGTAGGCCGCGCGACCTGATACTCCCCGGCGCGGTTGCGCCGGGGATGCAGTCTTACCCGCAACAAGGTTCGCATGATGTCGATTCGGTGGAAGGAAGTGATATTTCCGGCGCTGGCCCTGCTTTGGGTGGCGGCGTATTGGAGTCAACTTGAGGGCGCCCCGCGCGCCGCGCGCGCGGTTCCCGACGGCGTCATGGTGTTCATCCTCGTGCTCGCCGTGGTCATCATCCTGCGGAACGGGATGGTTTGGACCGGCCCGAAAGCGGGGACGGAAACGGCCGAGCCCGGCAGCGGCTCGGCATGGGGCAGCCTTCTCGGTTTTCAACGAGAATTGGCTTTCGTTGGTCTGTCGGTCGGTTACTACATACTGTTCGACTATGTCGGCTTTCACCCGGCCAACGTCGTCTTCCTCGCCGTCGGGCTTCGCGTTGCCGGGAATCCCTGGCGAACGGTGCTGGCCGGGACGCTTGTCACCAGCGCGGTGATATTCGGCGTCGCCGAACTCATGCAATTCAACATACCGACGCCGAAGTTCTTCCGATGAAGGGCGTTCAGCCGCAAGCCGTCGGAATCGACGGTCAGGACTAACCGGCGATAGGAGCAACTATGGAGCCGACCGCGCTCTACGACTTGGGCTCGATTCAAACAGGGCTCGGCTATCTCTTTACCGTAAAGACCTTCGTCTTCCTGGTTCTTGGATTCTCCTTGGGGTTCATCGTTGGCGCGATCCCCGGGTTCAACGATGCGAACCTGATGGCAATTATGCTGCCGTTTACGCTGTTGATCGACCCGATGACGGCGATCATCGCGATGTCCGCGCTGTATTTCGCGGCACAGGCGGCCGGGTCGATCCCCGCGATTCTGATCAACGTGCCGGGGACCGGGGGCACCGCCGCGAGTACCCTGGAAGGGTATCCGATGGCGCAACAAGGCCGGGCGGGATTTGCGCTTGGCGTATCGTTGGGCGCGTCGTCCATCGGGGCATTGTTCGGCGCGACCGCCGCCCTCGTCTTCGCCCCGATCGTGGGTACGTTTGCGCTGCGCTTCGGGCCGGCGGAACTGTTCATGGTTGCGCTATTCGGACTGACGGTGGTGAGCGCCTTGACCGGCGACAACCTGGCGAAAGGGCTCATGGCGACGGCGCTGGGTCTTTTGTTCGCCTTCGTCGGCGCGGATTCGGCGACGGCGTTCGAACGCGGCACCTTCGGCATGCTGGAACTGTTCGACGGATTGGCGCTCGTTCCCGTGATCCTGGGCCTGTTCGGGTTTTCCGAACTCTTGTTCCTGTTGCGCCAAAAATCCGTAGCGCAAAAAGAGATGACCTTCGGCGACGACCGGGAGGTTTGGAGCGGCTTCGTTCACGCGATGAAGTACCGGATCACGCTGATTCGGTCGAGCATCGTCGGCACGGTCGTCGGCTTTATCCCCGGCGCCGGCGCGGCGATCGGCACCTTCGTGTGTTACGGATTGGCGAGACAGTGGTCGCGCGTAAAGGAAAAGTTCGGTACGGGGCATCCCGATGGACTGGTGGCGACCGATTCCGGCAATAACGCGGTCGCCGCCGGCGCCGTGGTGCCGTTGCTCACCTTGGGCCTGCCCGGCAGCGCCTCGACGACGCTGATGCTGGCGGCGTTGTTTCTTCACGGCGTCCGCCCGGGGCCACGTCTGTTCATCAACTTCCAGGCCGAAGCCTACGCGATCTTGTTCTCGCTTTTCATTTCGGCGGCCCTCGTCGCGATTATCGGTATCCCCGCCGCACGCTATTTCAAGCGGGTCGCCTTTACGCCCACGCGCGTGCTCGTGCCGATCGTCTTCGTGCTGCTCTTCGTCGGCGCCTTCGCGTGGCGCTTCATCGCTTTCGATATTCTGGTCATGGTCTTTTTCGGCCTCGTCGGCGTGGCGATGAAGATTTACAACTATCCCATTCCCGCCTTCCTGCTGGCGTTCATTCTCGGACCGATCATCGAGGCGAATTACCTACGGGCCACGCGGATCGGCGGGCATGAGATATTCTTCAACAGCGGCATTAGCATTACGCTCTGGGTGTTGTGCGTCATTTCGCTGTTGGCGCCGCTGTTCCTGCATATGCGCGACGGGGCGTCGCCGAAAAACGGCCGGAAAAAAGCGTGACCTTGCCGCTAGGGGCCGGCGGCTGAATTCGGGCGCACAGCATGGTCGGCCCGCAGACGCGGGTTAGGGGCTGTTGCGGCAGGGATAACCGATCGTTGGGTCTTCTCACGATGCCGCCTGCGGAAGTTCGATGATCGCCTTCACCGGAAGGTGATCCGACGCTTGCCTGCTTTCAACCGTTTTATGCGTATCGATTTGGACGATGGTGATGCCGGGTCCGCCCCATATCCGGTCCAGCGCCAAGAGCGGAACCCACGAGGTGAATGTTCTCGGTGCGGTGCGGCTCGGCGGTGCGCCCAACGGGGCGAGCGCGCGTTGTCCACGCTCCCAGACATTGTAGTCACCCAGGAAGATGGTCGGCAGGGGCACGTGCGATATGGCACTGCGCAGCATTTCGATCTGCTTGCGCCGTTCGTCCTGTTGCAGGCCCAGATGCGTGTTCACGATCTGCACCGGCCGGCCGCCGTATTGCACGGTCGCGGCGATCGCGCCGCGCGGTTCGCGACCGGGGACGCCCAGCCGGATGAGACGATGCTCGATGACCGGCCAACGGCTCAAGAGGGCGTTGCCGTATGCAAGACGCCCGTCGATCAGGTTGGGTCCGGCGACCGCATGCATTCCGGTTCGCTCGGCGAAGAATCTGAATTGGTCGATGGCATCGTCATATTTCGGGCGCTCGCCGACTTCCTGCAATCCGTAGACATCCGCGTTCAACTCGGCCAGAACGCGCCGAATTCGGTCCGGGTCGTATCGTCGGTCCATGCCGATGCAGGAGTGGATGTTGTAGCTCGCAACGGCGATGCGATGACCTGCGGCGCGTCCGCGCTTGTCCGGTTCAGTCTCCACGCTCCCGCCGCCAGTTCACAAACCATTGCAGGGACCATCCGAGAAGGAACCAGAATCCGATAAAGAGGATCGCGAGGCCGATGTTCAGGGCCGTCGGGTCTTGAAAGACTTTTTCGATACGTTCCCCGGTCAACGACAAGATGGCGATACCGGGAAGCATGCCGAGCACGGTGCCGATCGCATAGTCCACGAACCGAATATGTGACGCGCCCGCGATGATGTTGATGAAGGTGAAAGGCGCCGTCGGGATGATGCGCAACACGGTCACCGCCATGACGCCTTTGTCCCCAAGACGCCGGCTCAACGCGCGCACCCGCTCGCCCATGAACCGCCGCAGGAAGCGCTTGCCCAGGATCCAGCCCAACCCGTAGGACACGCTTGCGCTCACGAGGGCGCCGGCGGCCGCGTAGGCGAAGCCGTAGAATGGCCCGAATACGATTGCCGTCGCCAGGATCATCGCCGTAACGGGGAAAACGACCAATCCGCCGACCACGAACAGTGCGATGACCGCTAATCCGCCGAGGCCGCTGCCCTTTACGCCTTCCAACGATTCGGTGAAGGTCGCCGGGTCGAGTAAGTCGGCAAGCGAGGTGAACTGCCACAGCGCGGCGATTCCGACGAAGCCGAGCAGAACGGCCAAGCCGATGAGAACGGGCCGCCGGGCGCTTTTCCTATCCGTGTCCGTCGTGTCTTCATTCGTGATGAGGTTGTCCCGGACCCATTCGGATGCCTCAATGGGCCGTTCGGGGTCGCCAAGCGCGGTCAGCGCCGTGATCGGTTCGGGCGGCGTTTCGGTCGTCGCTATCTCTTCCAGGCGACGGCCGCCTTCCGCGCCGAGCGTTTCGATGGCGGCAATCAACGATCCCTTTTTGTCGATTTCGGCGCGCACCGCATCGATATCGGCGCCGAGATGCTCCGCGATAAGGCCATCCCGGAATTCGCGCGCCGCTGCCCGATCGGAACCGTCCGAACAGTCGATCGCAAGGTCGCATTCGGAGTCGTATCCCATCGACCGGTTGTTGAGGTTTGCCGATCCGATCTGCACCAGCCGGTCGTCGATGACCATCACCTTGGCATGCAGGTTATACTCATGGGGCGGCAGGTCAGGGATCACTGGCGCAAGTATACGGAGCCGGCCATGCCGGTCGTGTCGCCGGAGGTGCGCTACGAAAAGGGCCCGCCGGATTCCCATGACCTGTTCCTCCAGCCAATCGGATGCCGCCCATTGGCTCACGATGACGATTTCCGGCCCGTCTTCTTCTTCCAGCCGTTCGGCAAGCGCGTAGGCGATCGGTTCCGCCGTCAGGTATTGATTTTCGATATAGATCGTTTTTTCGGCGCTCGCGATGCCATCCAGATAGAGCTGCATGATTTCGCGAATATCGGGCCGCTTGAACGTGGCGGGCATCGTTCGGGCAATCCCGACTTGGACGTCCCGCCAAGCCGGATCGCGGCTGGGCCAAATGTCCCGCTGGCCATCGGGTGGAGAGATGGTCTCGCCGGTGCGTTCCCGCCAGCGCCAACGGCAGTGATCGGCGATCTTGCGGGCCGCGTCACCGTCGACGAGAAGCTGTACGTCGTGAAAGGGGGGATAGGGCGCGCCGTCGTGGTCGATGCGCCGGGGATTCTGCGCGGCGTGGTCGCGCGTATCCCAACGGCCCTTCGTCAGGTCGATGCCGCCGACAAAGGCGAGACTATCGTCGATCGTGACGATCTTCTGATGGTGGGCCCCGCCCATCGGTATTTCATCATCGAGCACCAACCGAACGTTGTCCGGCATGTCCCAATCGAAGGTGAATTTGAGAAACAGGTGCCGGTCGGCGGCGTACAGGATGGTGTAGTCCCAGAGCAGGATGAAGATTTCCAAGTCCGGGCGGCGGGCGGCGAGATATCCGATCAGGTCGCTCAGGGCCTCCGGCGCGTCATCGGCGCCTTCCTTGGATGGCAGGCTTATGCGGCCGTCGATATCCCACGCGATGATAAAGACCTGATGCTCCGCCCGCAGCAGCGCGTCCCTGAGGGCGTCGAAATAGGCGCAGCCGTCCACAAGCGGCGTGGCTCGCGTTGCGCGCTCGACCGCCCAGCAATTGCGGCCGGGTGACAATAGTGTCGTCATTGCGTTGCTAACTTTTCTTACAGGGTCGGACGAAGGGCGAACAATAATCTCGGACCAATGCGACTTGGGCGATGTAGAGATTCACTATCTAGCGGTCCTGGCGACCCAGTCCAGGGAGGGATTGCCGCCATACTGGCGTTTCCGCCTCGATGATGTCGTTATCGTGGAAGGCGAATGGGGCCGGGTCGAAGAGATCGCGATGACCTATGTGGTCATCCGAATCTGGGATCAGCGGCGGTTGATCGTGCCGCTCAACGATTTCATCGAGAAGCCGTTCCAGAACTGGACGCGGAAAACGGCGGACATCATCGGGACGGTCTTCGTGCATGCGGACTACACCGTACCGGTCGACGGTGTTCGCGCGGAACTCAAGCGTCTTGTAGACGGCCATCCCAAATGGGACGGCAACGCCTGCGTCCTGCAGGTCACCAACGCAACGGAGCGGACGGTCGAACTCCGCGCCTTGGTCAGTGCGCGCAATTCGTCGGATGCTTGGGAACTTCGTTGTGATGTCCGCGAGGGTTTGATCCTCTTTCTGCAAAGGCATCACCCGGAATGCTTGCCGCGCGTTCGTGCCGAACTGGACCCGCCGGGCAAGGAACCGTCGACGGACGTCACTGCCTGACGCGCTGAGCGGCTTCGGAAACCGTCGGGGCTGGTTCACCTGCCATAGCGCGATCTCAGCGCTTCCAGCCGATCCAGTCGCACAGCGCATCGCCCATGATGCGTTTCTTGTCTGCCTCGGGAATCCAGTCGATCTCTTGAAAATGGGTGACGCATTGCCGCCAGGAGCACGGCATTTTCGTGATGTCGGTGCCCCAGAAAAGCCGGTGCGGGCCGAACGCGTCGTATAGTGCCCGATAGTGTTTATGCAGACTTTTGAACGGATAGGCGTCGTCCGCGTAGAACGGGCCGCCCGTCAGTTTGACCGCGACATTCGGATACCGGGCGAGGGCCGTCAACTCCTTCATGTTCGGGAATGCCGCATCGCCCTTGGCGCCCCGAAGCGCCCCCATATGATCCACCATCAGCTTCAATCCCGGATGCCGTTCCGCGATTTGGCCCAGGACCGGCAACCAGTCGCCCGCGAGCAAGGCAACCGGCATCCCGGCTTCCTCGGCGGCCGGCCATAGCCAATCCAAGCTGCCGTCCAGGGGCCAGGTCCGATTGTGCGGCTGGCCGAAATAGAAACGAAAACCCAGTACGCCGGGTCGCTGCTTCCAGCTGCGGATATGGTCCGGGCTCTCCGGCGTGTCGAGCGGCGGATTGGCGAGGACGGCAAAACGTCCGGGATGATCCCGCGCCGCCTCGACCGCTTGGTCGTTGGAGTCCGGATCCCAGCTCACCGGCGGATGCAGTATGGCGCCGTCAACGCCGGCGGCGTCCATATCGCGGATCGCGTCCTCGACCAGATAGGGCGTGGTTAGGTGGGGCGGGCGCGCCGTCCCCGACCGCCAAAGATGGATTTGCGCGTCGATGATGGGCATATGGATCCTCCGTCCGTTCCGCCGAAGTATAACCGGATGAAACCGGTTTCCGGGTTTGGGATTGTCTCGAACTCCCGTGTGCGTTTTGCCCGGGCGATACCGAGTCCCGTATCATAGGGTCATCGACGCTGATCGAAGGCGTCAACTTCACCCGGGAACCGACCTCATAATGGCACCAGATTCGAACCAAACGGCAAGCAATAGCCCGATCGACGATGCGCTGATGGCGCAAATCCGCGATCGTTTCTTCCACGTGGAGAGCGATCCCATCTCCGGCCCGCGGATCTTTCTGGAAAGCGGCGGTGGGTCGCTTCTCTTGAAGGCGGCCATCGAGCGCAGCGCGGAAATCGCCGCGTACCCGGATTCGCCGAGCCGGCGGAACGCGACGGCGGGTCACATCGCTAAGATGATGAAGCAGGCCACCCGACACCTTCATCTGTTCTTCGGCGCCGAAGGCGGGCAAATCCTCTATGGTGCGACCGGCACCGAGATACTGTTCCGATGGGCGCGCACGGGGTTGGAGAATGCGGCGCAGGGCAGTGTGCTGTCCTCTTCGCTGGAACATTCGGCCAGCCATGACGCCGCATTTTGCTGGGCCAAGGCCTTCGGCCACGAGCATGTCGATATTCCGCTTAACGCCGACACCGGCGTCGTCACGCCGCAGGATTACGCCGATGCGATCCGGCCCGACACCCGGCTCGCCACGGTCATTCACACCAGCCATGTCACCGGAAAGCGCGTCGACCTGGGCGGGATTTCCGCCGCGATCCGGGCCGTCGCACCCGATTGTCTGATCATCTGCGACGGCATCCAGCATGCGCCGCACGGCCCGATCTTCGCCGAGCGGGACGGCGTCGACGCCTATGTGTTCGCGCCATACAAGGCTTTCGCGCGGCGGGGCGGCGCGTTCGGCTGGATGTCCGAACGCCTGGCCACCATGCCGCATAACGACCAGATGGTCGGCAAACCCGCGAACAACTGGACGCTCGGCAGCCCGGACCCCAGCCTATACGCGGCCGCGTCGGCCGTGCATGAGTATCTGTGTTGGCTGGGCGCGCATTTCACCGACTCGCAGGACGAACGCGACCGCATCGTGGCGGCCATGGACGCGGCGACCGCGCATGAGGGCAGCTTGATCGATCGGTTGATCAACGGCTCCGGCGACCTTGCGGGGCTTGCCGCCTACAACTCCGTAACGCTCATCGGCGATCCTGAACTGGCGGCCCGCGAGGGCGCGGTCTGTTTCGCCGTGAACGGCCGCAAGAGCACGGAGATCATCGACGCGTTCGACGCGCGGGGAATCCGCATCCACCATCGCGGCAGCGACGCGGCGTCCAGTTCGCGTTTCGTGCTGAACGCCGTGCACCTGGACGACTGTGTGCGGGTTTCCTTCTGCCATTACACCACGCATGCGGAGATCGAGGCCGTGCTCAAGGCGCTGCCCGAGGTGATCGGCGAGGGCTGATGCGGTCGTCGGCTGCAGGGCCCTTCCGACGCCGTCTCCTAACCGATTAACAGCGATGCGTTCCGGTCGCGCACCGCGTCGACGATGCTCATCGCGGTGAGCCAGGACGCTTTCCCGTCCAACGGGCTTACCGTGTTGGCCAACTTTATCGTCATCGTCCCCGTCGCGCCGGTCAACGCCACCTCGTGGGTGCTTCGGGGGTAGTCGGGGTCGGCCCAGAATTGGACGGTGGTCTTCTCGAAGCCGAGCCCGGCCAGCGCCAGCGTCGCGGTGACATTGGCTTTTTCCGCGAACAGAAGCGCCGCGCGCGCTGCCGTGTCGTCGAAAAACATAACCGGGTCGGACACCGCGGCGAGATCGATCATCTCCTCGGCGGGCGTATCGCGCCACAGGGCCGGCGCCTTGCGCGTCGTGTAGGTCACGCGCTCCAGCGTGGCATGCCGGGCGGCTTTGACGACGTCGAGCCCGCCGATTGCGCCGGCGGGAGCGATCAGCTTTGCCCCATGCTGCGCCGCCGTCGTCAGCAGGCGGTCGCGGTAGTCGGCGGCCGCCAGCACGCCGACGGAGACGGCGATGAGATCGACCCCGGCCGCGAGCACGGCTTCGCCATATTGCTTCAATGCCGCGTGACCGGCGCATTCGATGACGAGGTCGGGCTTGTGCGACAACAGGTCCGGCGCGGAGTCGACCATGGCGATATCGCCTAGCGCCGTCTGGATGTCCGCCGCCTGATGCGGGCGCGCGGCAATCGCCGCGTAGGAGATATCGGCGCTCAAGGACGCGGCGACGGTCTGTCCGATCCCGCCGAATCCGATCTGCGCGAGCCTCATGCCGGCGGCGGTCCGTTTTTCCGAGCGTGGCGCGCGGCGCTGCCGCCCGCGATCCGGCCGAACACCGCGCCGGCCACCAGTCCCGACCCGCTGGGGTAGTTGAAATAGAACAAGCCGCCGATCATCTCGCCCGCGGCGTAGAGGCCGGGAATCCGTTTGCCGCTGCGGTGAATCACACTGCCGTCGGGGTCGATCCGCACCCCGCCGAAGGTGAAGGTAAGCCCGCAGGTCACCGCATAGGCCTGGAAGGGCGGCGTGTCGATGGTGTTCGCCCAGTTGGATTTCGGTACGCCCAACCCCTCGGTGCGCCGTCCGTCCTTGATGACGGGGTTGAAGGGAATGTCGTGTTGGACGGCCGCATTGTATTCGTGCACCGTAATTAGGAATCTGCCGGCGTCCACGCCGTCGAGCTTCGCCGCCAAGTCTTCGAGGCTGTCCGCCGTCACCTTGGTGACCTGTCGAATGCGGTATTCGTCCCGCAGCAGATCGTCCACCTTGGCGTCGAAGACCTGCCACGCGAACATGCCGGGTTGCTGCTGCACCACATGGCCGTATTTCGCGTAGGTGAAGTTTCGGAAGTCGGCGCCTTCGTCGACGAACCGCTCGCCGTTGGCGTTCACCATGATCGAAAAGATATAGCTGTGTTTCTGGAACCCATCGCCGACGATGCGGTCGCCGAACGGCGGCGCGTTCAGGTCCCATCCGACCGCGTGTGCGCCGGACCAGTTGCCCCACGGCATCGCCCCGATGTCGAGCGCCATGGTGATGCCGCCGCCGTTGTTGTGCTGGGTGCCGCGAACCTTCGCCAGGTCGTAACCGGGGCCGAGATAGCGCGTGCGCATCTCCGCGTTCGATTGAAACCCGCCGCAGGCCAGGACGACGGCGTCCGCGCGGAATTCGCGGGCCTCGCCGTCGGTTTCCGCTACGACGCCCCGCACGGCCCCGCCCTCGGTGATCAGGGAGATCGCGGTGGTCTCGTAGTGGACGGGAATGTCATGCGCCTCGGCCGCGTGGAACAGCGCCGCGGTCAATTCGGGGCCGCCGCCCCAGAACATGCATATTTGGCCGCCGAAGAACTTTATCCGGCCGTCGATCTTCTGCGACTGGCCCTTGTACATGGGCGTGAACTTGACGCCCTTCGACTTCATCCAGACCAGCGTATCGCGCGAATTGTCGACCAGCGTTTCGGTCAGGTCGGGATCGCAGCGGTATTGCGTGAGCCGCCCCATGTCCTCCAGGTAGTCTTCCCGTGTGTAGGTCCCGAAATCGACGGTGCGCAATTCTTCGTCGGTCAGGTCCAGGACCTGCTGAATGTGGTCGATGTCGTTGTAGACCCACCGGGAAGACCCGGCGACGAAATAGGTGTTGCCGCCGCGTTCGGATCGCGGCGCGGTTTCGAGCACGACCGGGTTCGCGCCAGCGTCCTTCGCGGCGAGCGCGGCGCAGAGGGCCGCGTTCCCGGCCCCGACGATGACAACGTCCGCTTTTTCAACAGGCATGGACCTTCCGTTTCCTTCTTGCTGGGGCTGTTTCAGCCCTGCCCCTATCCTGCCAAATTGTGCTGAATGACACGAATTGGCGACCGGTTGGGTCGGGCGGCCCTGGCGTCAGGGCGTTGTCCGGTTCGCGAATTCGGCCGCCACCGCGGTCTTGACCCGGTCGACGAAGTCGTTGGCCAGCCGGCTCGGCGGCGTGACCGGCGAATAGGCGAGCGCGATCTCATAGGGAATCTGGGGCCGGAACGGCCGGATCGCGATCTTGGGGTCGTTGATCTCCAGCGCGGTGAACGGATCGATGATCCCGACGCCCACGCCGGCCGCGACCAGGCTGCAGATGGTTGCCGACAGCGGTGTTTCGATGATCTGCCGGGGTTTGATTTTCGCCGTCGAAAAGGCATGGTCCACGCGATAGCGCAGCAGGCCGTTCCGGCCCAGGGATAGAAAGTTCTCGCCGTCCAGCGCCGCGATCTCGATCGCATCCTGCCGGGCAAGCGCATGGTCCGCCGGCAGGGCGATGACCGCTTCCAGGTCCGGCAGTTCTTGTACCGTCGCACCCGGCGCGTCGGCGGGAAACGCGCCGAATCCGATTTCCAAATGACGCAAGGTGACCTGCTCCAGAATCGCCTGCGAGTTATCGGCGTGCAGTTGCACCGTAACGCCGGGATGTTTCGCCATGAAGCCGGCCACGACGCGGGGCAGGAAACCGATCCCCGCGGCGGTCATCGCGCCGATCCGCAGCGCGCCGGAATTCATGGCCCGGATATCCTCCACCGCCCGCTCGATCCGTTGCAGCCCGGCCATATGCCTTTCGATCTCGGTGCGGAGCTGAACCGCTTCGGCGGTCGGTCTGATCCGCGCGCCGGCGCGCCGGAACAGCTTGAACCCGGTCGCGGTCTCCAGGTCGCGCATCAGCCGGCTGATTGCCGGCTGTGTGACGTGCAGCAAATTGGCGGCGCCCGTCATGCTGCCGGTCAGCATAACGGCCATGAAAGCCTCCATTTGGCGATGGTTGATGGCCATGCGCGATCACTCCTTAGCGAATATTATAACATAATTGCATGAGTTGGTGTGATTCTATCATTTGACTTATGTTGGGCGTTCGGGGGAGGCTTCCAGCCTGTGTCTATATAAAGAGTAGGGATTGAAGTCGGCGATGAGCCAGGAGAGCCTGGATATCCGCTTTCGCAGAGCCGTGCGCCGCGCGACCGGCGAGGTGACGGTCGAGGTGGACGGCCGTCCGATTGCGGTCGGCGAGGAAGACACCGCGGCCGCCGCAATTCTGCTCGCGGGGGCATTGCCGAACCGTCTGAGCGCGGTGTCCGGTTCGCCGCGCGCGCCCTATTGCATGATGGGCGCCTGTTTCGAATGCTTGGCGGAGATCGACGGCGTGCCGCTCCAACAAGCATGTCTCGTGCAAGTGGCGGACGGCATGCGGATCCGGACGGCGAAAGGATCGCCGACGTGAGCGGGGAAACGATCGATCTCGCCGTCGTCGGCGCCGGGCCGGCGGGCATGGCGGCGGCGGCAACGGCGGCGGATTTAGGGCTCGACGTGCGCCTGCTCGACGAACAGCCGTGGCCCGGCGGGCAAATTCATCGCGGCGTCGATCGCCTCGCCGGCCCGAAAACCACCGATGATCCGGACCGCGCCGCCGGACGGGCGCTGCTGCACGCCTTGCGGCAGAGCAAGGCTGACTATCGGCCCCGGACCTGCGTGTGGCACGTCGGCCCCGGCGATGACGGCGTGTTCGAACTCGGTCTGCGGTGTGACGGCGCGGTTGCGCTGTTGCGCGCGCGCCATGTCCTTCTGGCCACCGGGTCGGTCGAACGGGCGATGCCGATTCCCGGCTGGACGCTCCCCGGCGTGATGACCGCGGGCGCGGCGCAATCGATGCTGAAAGCCAGCGGGCTGTGCCCGGAAGGGCCGATCGTCATGGCTGGATCGGGGCCGTTGCTCTATCTCTGCGCGGATCAGCTCGCTGCCGTCGGTGCGGACATCCGGGCGTTGCTGGATACCACGCCGCGCGGCCGTTACTTCAGGGCCTTGCGCGATCTGCCGGCGGCCTTGCGCGCGCCGGCGGTTCTGCGGCGCGGCCTCGGCCTGCTGCGCGCGCCGGCGCGGCGCGGCATTCCGGTGCATCGCCATGTCGAAGCGGTCGAAGCGGTCGGCGATCTTGGCGTCACCGGCGTTCGCTGGCGGCGCGGCGGGCGATGGGACCAAACCGATTGCGATCATCTGTTGCTGCATCAAGGCGTTCAGCCGCACATCAATTTGCCGCGTCTCGCCGGTTGCGCGATGGAATGGGATGACGTGCAGCATTGCTGGAAGCCGGAAACAGACGATTGGGGCCGGTCGACTGTTCCGGGATGTTGGGTTGCCGGGGACGGCGCCGGTATCGCCGGCGGTGAGGCTGCGTCGGATTTCGGGCGCCTTGCCGCGCTCGGTGTTGCGGCCGATCTCGGCGCCCTGACCCGCGAGGAGGCTGGACGCCGGGCGACCTCCCATAACCGCGCCCTGGCGCCCCTCCTCGCGGTGCGGCCCTTCCTGGACAACCTGTACCGGCCGGACCGCGCCTTCATGTTGCCGGCGGATGGGACGCTGGCCTGCCGGTGTGAGGAGATGACCGCCGGCGACATCCGCAAGGCTGTGGCGGACGGTTGCCACGCCATCGAGGCGGTGAAGCAATACACCCGCTGCGGTATGGGCGCGTGCCAGGGGCGTATGTGCGGCTCGACCGTGCCCGAGGTCATCGCTGACGCGCGCGGCGTTCCGGTGTCGGCGGTCGGGACATACAGCCAGCGTACGCCGGTGAAGCCGTTGCCGCTGACCGAATTGGCGAAGCTCGACACGGTCCTGAACCCACCCAGCACGGAGACCGCGGCATGACGGCTGTGACAGCGGATGTGGTGGTGATCGGCGGTGGCCTGCATGGGTGTTCGGCCGCGCTCAACATGGCGCGGCGCGGGCTGTCGGTTGTCGTGATCGAGAAGGATTTCGTGGGCCGGCATGCGTCCAGCGCCAATGCCGGGGGCGTTCGGACCCTGGGCCGCGATCCACGTGAGATCACGCTGTCGCTCGCGTCCCTCGACCTGTGGCATCAGATCGAATCGATCGTCGGGTCGGACTGCGGTTTCCAGGCGTCCGGTCAACTGCGCCTGGCGGAAACGCCGGAAGCGTTGGCGCGGTTGCAGCGGCGCGTGGATATGTTGACCTCGCAGGGCTTCGACCATGAAGAGATCATCGGCGCGGACGAGGTGTATGACATCCTGCCGGGACTGCGGCCGGGATGCGTCGGCGGCCTGATCTGCCGCCGCGACGGATCGGCCAACCCCCTCGCAACCATGCAGGCCTACCGCGCCGTCGTCCTGGCGGCGGGGGTTGATTTGCACGAAGGCATTGCCGCGACCGGGGCGACACGGTCCGGCGGCACCTGGACCGTGACCACGTCGGCGGGCGCTTTCGAAGCGCCCGTGATCGTCAATTGCGCCGGCGCGTGGGCCGACCGGGTCGCGGCCTGGATCGGCGACATGGTGCCGGTCACGGCCGTTGCGCCTTGCGCGATGATCACGTCGCGCATGCCGCCCAGCCTGGGGCCGGTGGTCAGCACGGAATCGCGTCCGTTGTCCCTCAAGCAGTTCGAGAACGGGACGGTGCTTATCTCCGGCAGCCTGCGGGGCGTGGCGGACCGGAATACCAATGTCGCGGCGATCAAGCTTGCCCCCTTCGCCGCTCGCGCCGCGACCGTACTTGAACTTTTTCCGGCCATGCAGGGTGCGCAGGCGGTCCGGTTCTGGGCCGGCATCGAAGCGGCCACGCCCGACGGGTCGCCGATCATCGGACCCAGCGCCGCCGCGGAGGGCGCTTTCCATGCCTTCGGATTCAACGGTCACGGGTTCGAACTGGGACCGGGCTGCGGCGCGGTGATTGCCGAACTGGTCACGACCGGGTCGACCAACATGCCGATTGCCGGGCTCGAAGTGGATCGGTTCGAAGCGGATCCCGGGGTTGCCGACGGTGCGCGCCGCGACCCAATAGAACAAGGAGTGGATCATGCCGCGAGTACGTGAAGTCCCCCTGGAATCGCTGCCGGACGATGTCGGTAAGGCGCTGGCCGCGCGCGGGTATGCCAAGATCGGCGACCCGACCTGGGAACTGGTGACGGCGCATTGCCCGCAGGTGCTGCAGCAGATCTTGGCGCTGATGGATGCGTTCGCCGCCGAGGGCACGATGCCGAAACGGTATATCGAGATCGCCGTCGTGACGGTGTCGCGCCTGAATGCGTGCCGGCATTGCGTCGGCCGCCACTCGGTGCGGTTGGCCGAGCTCGACCTGCCGCATTCCACGATCGAGAACATCCTCGACCCGGACGTCGCCGGATTGGACGCGACCGACCGGCTGGTCCGCGACTATGCGGTGGCGGTCAGCGAGAATTCCGCCCAAATCCGCGACGCAATTTTCGCGTCGCTGCGGGAGCATTTCGACGAGGCCCAGATCGTCGAACTCACCTGGCGAATTTCCTTGGCCGGCGCCTTCAACCGATTCAACAACGCGATGCAAGTGGAACTCGACGACGACCATCTCGCCGCGCTGCTGTCGCAAGACGGCCGCGCCGAAGCGCTGCCTGCCCCGTCCCGGAGCGGCTGACACAGCGCACACACGGAAACGGAAATGTGTCCCCGGCCTTCCGAACGCCGGCCGAGGGCTTTGACGGGAAAGGCGTTCGTTCGAATGCAGTGAGGAAACCATGAGAAGTAAACTTTTTACGCTCGCGGCGGGCATTGCGCTGTGCGCCGCCGTCGGCGTCAAGGCCGAGACGCTCGTGTTCGCGGGACCCGGCGGTTCGTGGCAGAAGATCATGCAGCCGCTGGTCATCAAGCCGTTCGAGAAGGAGTGCGGCTGCACGGTCCGGTACCGGCCCGGATCGTCCAACGACAATCTCGCGCGGGTCATCGCCACGAAGGGCAACCCCGAAATCGACGTGATGTATTCGGGCAACCTGCAACAGATTCAGGGCGCGGCGCAGGGGCTGTTCGTGCCGCTCAAGACCGACGCGGTGCCGAACCTGGCGAATGTCTGGCCGAACCTGCTCGATGACAAGAAGACCAACGCCTTCCTTGGCGTCATCGGGGGCGGTTTCGCCTACAACACGAAGATCTTCGAGGAAAAGAAGATCGCGCCGCCGACCTCGATCAAGGACATGCTGCGTCCTGAGTTCAAGGGCCGCCTGGTGATCGAGGGCGCGGCGAGCAACTACGGCATCGGCATGCTGGTCCTGATGGCGGAGGTCAACGGCGGCGGCGTCAACAACATCGAACCGGGCTTCACCTTCGCGAAGAAGGTCGCGCCGAGCGTCGTCGTGTTCGCCCGCAAGACCACGGACACGTCGCGGGCGTTGCAGCAGGGAACGGCCTATATCGCCTGGTGGGGCGATGTCCGGGCGCGCACGCTGGCGTCCACCGGCTTCCCGCTCAAATGGGTACCCGTCAAGGAAGGCATTCCGCCGATCATCATGGGCGCGTCGGTGGTCAAGGGGTCGAAGGTCTCCGACACCGGCTTCAAGCTGATCAACCATCTGTTGAGCAAGGACGTCCAGGAATTGTTGGCCAGTAAACTCAACATCGGGCCGACGGTGAAAAACGCGGACCTCGACAAAGAAGTCGCCGACCGCGTTATTTACGGTCCCGACGAGGTCGGAAAGCTCATGAACATCGATTGGCTGACGGTGGCCGAGAACAAGGCCACCTGGATCGATCGATGGAACCGCGAAGTCCAGGGCCGGAAGTAGGAGCGCGCCTGATGACAACGCATCCGGCGATCGAACTTGCCGGTCTGACGAAGCGGTTCGGGGATGTCGTGGCGGTCGATTCGATCGGGTTGGAGGTTGGCGTGGGTGAACTCGTCAGCCTCCTCGGACCCTCGGGCTGCGGCAAGACCACCACGCTGAACATGGTCGCCGGGTTTCTCGATCCGGATGCCGGCGACATACGGCTGCATGGGCAGTCCGTCGCCGACCGTCCGCCGCATAAGCGGAACAGCGGCATGGTGTTTCAAAGCTATGCGCTGTTTCCGCATATGTCGGTCTTCGAGAATGTCGCCTTCGGGTTGCGCGTGCGGCGGCTGCCCAAGGCGGAGATCGAACGCAGCGTCCACGAGGCGCTGGCGATGGTGCGGCTGGACGGGCTGCATGACCGGAGCACGCAGCAGCTTTCCGGTGGGCAGCGCCAGCGCGTTTCGCTCGCCCGGGCGCTGGTCTACCAGCCCGATGTGTTGCTGCTGGACGAACCCTTCAGCAACCTGGACGCCAAGCTCCGCGTCGCGATGCGGGCGGAGCTGGTCGAGATTCAGCGGCGGGCGCAGGTCACGGCGTTGTTCGTGACCCACGACCAGGAAGAGGCGATGCATATCTCCGACCGCATCGTCGTGATGAACGCCGGCCGGATCGAGCAGATCGGCAGCCCGACGGACGTGTACCGCCGGCCGGAATCGGTCTTCGTCGCGGATTTTCTGGGCGAGGCCAACCTGGTGGAGGGGCGTATCGCCGCCGCCACCGCGGAAACGGCGACCGTCGAAACCGCCGACGGATTGCAGTTCAGGGCGGAGACCACCAAGCCCTGGTCCAACGGCGATGCATGTTGGCTCATGGTGCGGCCGGAGCATCTGGTCGTGTGCGCCGACACCGACCCGGCGCCGGCCAACAGGATGCACGGCACGGTGAAGTCGCACGCCTTTCTGGGGTCGGCGCATATCGTCCAGGTGGAAGCGGCGGGACGGGACTGGTCGTTGAAGCTGTCCGATTCGGAATGGACGCCGGTCGCGCCGGGCGACGATGTCGCCATCGGCTGGAACGCACCGGACTGCGTCGTGCTGAATGCTTAAGTATCGCCTTCCGCCGCTGCTCGTCTGGCCGGCCACCGCGTTTCTGGGTGCTTTCCTGGTCTATCCGCTGCTGTTGACGGTGGCGATCAGCTTCGATGAATTCTCTGCCCTCGAAGGCATGAAGCCGGCCTTTCAGGTCGGCCATTACAAGACGCTGCTCACGGACCCGTATTACCATGGCGTGCTGCTCGACACCTTGCGGATCAGCCTGATCGTCACCCTCGCCAGCTTGATCATCGGCTATCCGTTGGCGTTGTGGATGACGCGGCTGGAAGGCGTCTGGAAGGCCATCGCCATGTTCTGCGCCTTAGCACCGCTGATGATCAGCGTGGTGATCCGCTCGCTCGGATGGCTGGTCATCCTTTCCGATACCGGGGTGATCAACCAGTTGCTGCTCGCGACCGGTATCGTCAGCAGCCCGGTGCGCCTGCTCTACAACGAATTTGCGGTGATCGTCGGGCTGACCGAGGCGTTGCTGCCTTTCATGATCATCTCCTTGCTCGTCTCGCTGCAGGCGATCCCGAATTCGATATTGCAGGCGGCGTCGGTGGCGGGGGCCGGGCACTGGATCGTGTTCCGCCGCATCCTGCTGCCGCTCAGCCTGCCGGGGATCGCCGCCGGCAGCCTGCTCGTGTTCGCGATCGCGACCAGTTCCTTCGTGACGCCGAGGATCCTGAGCGGCGGCCACATCAACATGGTCGCCAATGTCGTCGTGGACAACTTCCTCGTGACGCTGAACTGGCCGTTCGGGGCCGCGGTCGGCATTCTGCTGCTGATCGTGGTGCTCTTGGTGTTCCTGTTGCAGCACTGGCTGACCGAACGCATTTTGGGAAGGTACCGATGAGGGTGCGGTGGGGTTCGTTCTGGCTCGCGATGGCGGCATTCGCCGCCATGGGTTTTCTGATCGCGCCGCTGGTGATGGTGGTCGCGATCAGTTTCACGTCGAGCCAGTTGTTGCGGTTTCCGCCGGAAGGGTTTTCCCTCCGCTGGTATTACGCGCTGATCGACAATCCGCAATTCATCGAGGCGGCCTGGACGAGTTTTCAACTGGCTGTCGCCTGTTCCATCGTCGCCACGCTGATCGGCACGACAGCGGCGATCGCCATCTACCGGTACCGCTTCTTCGGGCGCAATGCGATCTACCTGCTGCTGCTCTCGCCGCTCATGCTGCCGCAGCTCATCCTCGCCATCGCGTTGCTGATCTATCTGTCGCGGGCCGGGTTGCCGGGGTCCTTTCTCAGTCTCCTGATCGGCCATGTCCTGGTGACCTTGCCTTTCGTGGTGCGCCTCGTGCTGGTGGGACTTGAACGGATCGATCCGAATATCGAACGCGCGGCCGCCGTTGCCGGCGCGACGCGGTTCGAGGTTTTCTTCCGGGTGACGATCTGGCTCATCTTTCCCGGCATGTTCGCCGGGGCGGCCTTCGCCTTCATCATGTCCTTCGACAATATCGTCGTCTCGCTGTTCTTTACGACATCCCGCATGGTCACGCTGCCGGTCGAGATTTACGAGTATCTCGAATACGCGGACGATCCGTTGATTACGGCCGTGTCGAGCGTGGTCATCCTGTTGATCGTCGCCATGCTGCTGGTCATCGAGAAGACCGTGGGCTTCACCAAGTCGTTCACCGCCGTCGAACACGGCTAGCGGCGACGTGACCGACGATGCGAGCCCATGTCCGAAACGCGTCGTCGACGTTTACGCGGCGTTCAGGAAGTTCCGCAGGACGTAATGGAGGATTCCTCCGTTTCGGTAATAGTCCACTTCGTAGGCGGTATCCAATCGACAGACGAGGGCGATGTCCCGCACCCTGCCGTCGGCGTAGGTGATGCGGCACGGAATGTCGCCATGCGGCTGAAGGTGGTCGGCCAGGTGCGGCAGGTCGACGGTCTCCGTGCCGTCGAGGGCAAGCGTTTCGCGGTTCTCGCCCGCCTTGAACTGTAGCGGCAGGACGCCCATCCCCACCAGATTGGCGCGATGGATGCGTTCCAGCCCCTCGGCGATGACCGCGTGGACGCCAAGCAGCCGGGTGCCTTTCGCCGCCCAGTCGCGCGACGATCCGGCGCCGTAGTCCTGGCCGGCGACGATCACCAGCGGCACGTCTTCCTGTTTGTACCGCATCGCCGCGTCATAGACGGTCATGAGGTCGTTCGACGGCATGTGGCGGGTGAAACTGCCTTCCCGCCCGTCCGCCAGTTCGTTGCGAAACCGCGCGTTGGCGAAGGTGCCGCGAATCATCACGTCGTGGTTCACGCGGCGTGCGGCGTAGGAGTTGAAGTCTTTTTCGGCGATTCCGTTTTCGATCAGGAACCGTCCCGCCGGACCTTTCGGGTCGATCGAGGCGACCGGCGAGATGTGGTCCGTCGTGATCGAGTCGCCGACGATCACCAATGGCCGTGCGCCGATCAGGTCTTCCACCGGGTCGAGGGTTGCCTCGGTCTCGTTGAAGAAAGGGGGTTGGCGGATGTAGTCGGACGGCGCCCAGTCGAATGTCGTCCCGCCCCGGACCGGCAACGCCTGCCATTTTTCGTCGCCGGCAAAGACGTCGGCATACCGGCGTTCATAGAGGTCGGGACCGATGGCGGTCCGAGTCAACGCTTCGACTTCTTGCTGCGTCGGCCAAACATCCCGAAGGTAGACCGGTTGCCCGTTGGCGTCATCGCCCAACGGGTCCTCCATCAGGTTGATGCTCAGGTTGCCGGCGATGGCGTATGCGACGACCAAAGGCGGCGATCCGATGTAGTTGAGGCGGCATTTCGGATGGATCCTGCCCTCGAAGTTTCGGTTGCCGGACAGCGCGGCGCCGACGGCCAAGTCTTCATCGTCTATGGCGCGCGTGATCGCTTGGTCCAATGGACCGGAATTGCCCATGCATGTGGTGCAGCCGAAACCGACCACGTGGAACCCTAAGGCGTCCAGCGCATCTTGCAGTCCGGTCGCCTGCAGATAGTCAGCGACCACGCGTGATCCCGGCGCAAGCGACGTTTTGACCCATGGCTTGGCGGTCAACCCCCGGTCCATCGCCTTCTTGGCCAGCAGGCCGGCGGCGAGCATCACCGAGGGATTGGAGGTGTTCGTGCAGCTGGTGATCGCCGCGAGCACCAAATCCCCATGACCCAGGCTGAACGGTTTGCCCTGGACAGGAACGCGTTTCGTGCGGTTTTCGATCGGAAGCGCCGCATTCGCCGACTCGCCGACCTTTGACAGCGCCACCCGGTCGTGCGGGCGGTGCGGACCCGCCATGCTGCTTTCGATGCCGGTCAGATCGATCTCGACGATATCCGTGAATTCGGGTTCCGGCGTGGTTTCGTCGCGCCACATTCCCTGCGCTTTCGCGTAGGCTTCGACCAGCGGCACTAAGTCGGTGCGGCCGGTTGCGCGCAGATAGTCCAGGGTCTCGGCATCGATCGGGAAGTACCCGACCGTGGCGCCGTATTCCGGCGCCATGTTCGCAATGGTCGCCCGGTCGGGCAGCGTCAGCGATGCGGCCCCGTCTCCCCAGAACTCGACGAATTTCTGCACCACGCCCTTTGCACGCAGAATCTGCGTGATGGTGAGCACCAGATCGGTGGTCGTCACGCCTTCGCGTAGGCTGCCCGTCAGGCGCACGCCGATGACATCGGGCAACCGCATCGAAATCGGTTCGCCCAGAATGGTCGCGCCCGCCTCGATTCCGCCGCATCCCCAGCCGAGGATGCCGATCCCGTTGATCATCGGCGTGTGGCTGTCCATGCCCAGAACGCAGTCGGGGAAGGCGTATGCGACCCCGTCCCGCTCCTCGGTCCATACCACGCGGGCGAGATGCTCCAGGTTCACCTGGTGAATGATGCCGGCGCCCGGCGGGATCACCCGCAGTCTCCGGAAGGCGTCTTGCGCCCAGCGAAGGAAGGCGTACCGTTCTTCGTTGCGCTGAAATTCCAACGCCATATTGCGGTCCAGCGCGTCGGCCGATCCGGCATGATCCACGATCACCGAGTGATCGACGATGAAATCGATATTGATCGCCGGATTGATATCGGCGGGATCGCCGCCCAGGCGCTTCATGGCGTCGCGCATGGCGGCAAAATCGGCGAGAAGGGGGATGCCCGACGAATCCGGCATCACGACCCGCGACGGGAAATAGGCGATATCGCGTTCCGCCCGTTTAGGCGTCGACCAATCCGCCATCGCTTGCAGATCGTCCGTCGACGCGGCGACGCCGTCTTCGTGGCGCAGCAGATTCTCGGCCAGGACTTTCAGCGAGAAAGGCAGGCGGGACAATCGGTTCAGCCCATTCGCTTCTGCCTTCGGCAGGCTGAAATACCGATACGTCTTGCCGTCTACGTTCAGATCATCGACACAATCAAATGAGTTGCGATTCGTCACCGATCGCTTCCTTCTTGTTGTTTCGTGTGTTGTCTCGCGCCATGCGCGGAGGCGCTGGCGCGACGCCCCTATCGCGCAACCCGTGAGGTGCGCGCCGTATGTTTCATTGCGGCGAGCGCGGTTCTTCGGGACGCAAGGGAACCCCGGCCGAGGCAACGGGATCGTCCGCATCGGCCGTTGTCGATTGCTGCAGCACTTTTTCAAATGCGCATCGCGCGTCATGAACATGCCGGCGGGCGAGATATTCGGCGAGTTCCGCGTCGCGCTCGGCCATCGCGTCGAGCAGGGCCATATGCTGGCGGAGGGCTTTTTCCGGCCGTCCGGGATATCGCGGCGCTTGGCGTCGGCAGATTCTGAAGACCGCATAGAAATCGTCGCGCAGCATGTTCGTCAGCACCGGACTGCCGCTGGCCTGCGCGATCCGGAAATGAAACTCCAGGTCGACTTCGCGGGCTTTCTCGCTGTCGGGAAGGAGTTTGGCGTTCGCCACGCAGAGGGACCGCAGGCTCTTGATCTCGGCTTGATCGATTCGGGTCGCCGCGAGACGGGCGGCAATGCCTTCCAATCCCTCGCGGACGTGGAACAGGCCGATAAAGTCTTGCGTGGTGAAGGAGGCGACCCGGGCGCCGACATTGGGTTTGCAGACGAGTAACTGGCGCGCCTCGAGGCGGCGGATCGCTTCGCGCAGCGGACCCCGGCTGACGCCGAGTTCGCGTGAAAGGCGCGGTTCGCTGATCTTCTCCCCGGCCTTCAACGCGCCGGTCATGATGTCATTGCCGATAACGTCGACCAACCAGTTGACGAGATCGGTCGCATCGCTCGGCCGTGTGCGGGTTATGTCGACAGGCTGTTGCGGTAAGTCGTTGGAATTTTCCATATCTCAATTATTATTGTTGACAATTTCTTCTGTCAATTGGCAAAAATTTTTCTTTAGGGAAATTAATCTCATAAAACCAATTATCTAATTTGGGCGCGAATTTTCCTTATTGTCCAGGATGTGCAATATTGACGACAGAATGGCGTTTCCGCCACCTTACGAGATCGGCGTCGGGGCCCTGCGTGCTCCAGATTGTCGACAAAATGAGAAATCTAGGGAGAAAGCTCGTGCGATTAACAAGACCGTTGAATTGCCTGTTGGCGATTATTTGTGGGGTGATCATGTTTATCGGCGCCGCGCCGTCCGACGTTCGGAGCGCCGCGGCAGCGGATTGGCCGGATCGTCCGATCACCGTGGTCGTCGGATTTGGCGTGGGCGGCAGCGCCGACCGGACGGCGCGGGCCATTTCGTCGTTTCTGCCCGATCACTTGGGCGTGCCGGTGCGGGTCGTGAACCGGCCGGGGGCGGGCAGCCAGCTCGGCGCGACCTACGTCTTGTCTCAACCGGCCGATGGGAACACCGTTTTCTTCTCGGCCATATCGCCGTATCTCGGCACCTCGGTGCTTCTCGGGAATGCGAAATACACGCTTGACGACTTCGCCTTCGTAAACGGCCAGTGGACCGACTGGGACCTCCTCGCCATCAATAAGGACCGACCCTATAAGACATTGCCGGACTTGTTGACGGCGATTAAGGAAAACCCCGGTAAGCTGAAGGTTAGCCTGGTTTTCGGCTCGTCCGGGCATCTGAGCACGCTGCTGCTTCTGGACGCCATGGACCTGCCGCATGACAGCCTCAACATGGTCAGCTACGACAGCGGGGCGGCCGCCCGGACGGCGGTTGCCGGCGGGCAGGTGGATTTCACCATTCTCGGCGGCGAGGGCAGCGAAGGCGTGCGGGATTTCATCCGCCCCTTGGCGGTTTTCCGCAAGTCCCCTCATCCGAACTGGGATGCGCCGCCGGTTCTCGATGCGCTGAAACCGCTCAACATCGAGATCCCCGTCGTGTTGGGGTCCATGCGCGGGATGGCCACGTCCGCCGCCTTCAAGAAGAACCATCCGGAACGCTTCGAGAAGCTCGTGAACGCCTATAAGGCCGCGCTTGAGGACAAGAAAGTCCAGAAGTTCATGAAGCGCAGCAAGATCGGCGCGGAATGGATCGGGCCGGAGGAAACGACCGCGCGCATTCAGGAGATGTTCACGGTCTTCCAGAAATACAAAACGCATTTGAAGAAATAGCAGCCGACACGATGGCGAAGGCCGTTGCCGCGGTTCTTCGCCATCGGATTTTTGTAGGCCTGCCGAAAACGCGGACGGAGGCGTCAATGAAACGGTCCGGTCGTTTTACTTTCGACGACGTTAGCCATGTGCTCTTGTTGCTGTCGTTCCTGGCTGCCGCCGTCTGGTATCTGATGGATACGTTGGGGGCGTCCCAACGCGTCGAGAACATCCTCTTCGTCGGTCCGCTCGCGGTCGCCGCGATTGCCTTGTCGCTTTACATCCTAATTCGATTGGTCGTCGACATAAGCAACCGGCCGCCGCTTGGCGGCCCCGAACCGGTGGACCCGGTCGGGTCCGGCGAAGACGTCGCCGCGTCGCCGTTGACGAATTTCGTGTTGCGGTGGCGCGCGGCGTTCGTGGCGCTGCTGTTTACGCTGTACGTTTTGAGTCTCAACACGATCGGGTTCGACGTCGGCACATTTCTGTTTGTCATGGGCTGCCTGATCGTCCAAGGCGAGCGAAACCCGTTGGTCTTTGTCGGCTACCCCCTCGTTTTCGCCGCGCTGGTTACCTATGCCTTTCGCCTGTTGGTTCCTTATCCGTTCACAACGCTTCTGTTCTAGGCACCGCCGATGATCGATCTGACCGCCGTCGAGCAGGCGCTCACCATCCTCGGCAGTTCCTGGGAGCCTTGGCTGGTCGTCATCCCCGGCTTGCTGATCGGCCTGATCTTCGGGGCGGTTCCGGGTCTGCAGATTTCCGTCGCCATGGCGGTCTTCCTGCCGCTGACGCTGTATATGGATTTTCTGTCCGCGATGCTTTTCCTGACGGGCATCTTCACCGGCGGCACATTCGGCAGCGGCATCCCGGCCATCCTGATGAACATTCCGGGCACGTCGTCCGCGATCGCGACGGCCTTCGACGGCTATCCCATGGCGCGCCGCGGGCAGCATAACGAAGCCCTCGGCGTCGCGCTCGGCGCGTCCACGGTCGGGAGCGCCATCGGTTATCTCGTTCTGTTCACGCTCATCTCGCCGCTCTCCTTGGCCGTGCTCAAGCTTGGGCCTGCCGAGCTGTTCGTGGTCGTGTTGTGGGGCGTCATGCTGATCGCCGCGTTGAGCGCCAAGAATTTCGCCCGCGGTCTGCTCGTCGGGTCGATCGGGCTGCTCGGCGGCACCGTCGGGATGAACGCGATTGGCGCGATCCGCGGCACGATGGGCCATCCCGAACTGCTGGACGGTATTCCCGTCGTGCCCGCGATGATCGGTCTCTTCGCCGCGTCGGAGCTTTTTACCCAGGTCAACGAAGATTACCTGGTGGGCAAAGCCGAAAGTCGGCGCCTCAACTTCCGGCGAATACTGCGTGGTTTCGTCAAGGGGCTTCGAATGCCGGTGGTGATCCTTCGCGGCAGTTTTATCGGCACGCTCATCGGCGCGGTCCCCGGCGTCGGCAGTTCGGTTTCCAATCTCGTCTCCTACTCCGAAACGCAGCGCCGCGATCCCGATCCGGCGAGCTTCGGCAAGGGCAACCCGAAGGGCGTCGCGGCCGCGGAGTCGGCGAACAGCTCGTCGGAGGGCGGCTCCATGGTGACGCTGCTGGCGCTCGGTATCCCGGGCGGCGGCGGCACCGCGGTGATGCTTGCCGCCTTCAGCATGCACAACATCACCGGCGGTCCCCGGTTCATCCGGGAACAAACGGATATCGTCTACTCGATCATATTCGCCAATTTCGCCCAGGTGTTGCTGTTGATCCTGCTCGGCTTGGCGTTCATTCACCTGCTCAGCGCCGTGGTCAAGGTGCCGCTTCGCTTTCTGGTGCCGTCCGTCCTCTCGCTCGCCATGTTCGGCGCTTACGGCTTGACCGGAAACATGGTCGGTCCCGTGACCGCGTTGCTGTTCGGGTTGATCGGCTGGTGGATGCGGCGTCATGACTATCCGGTGGCGCCCATGGTCGTCGGGTTGTTGTTGGGCGGCATGGCGGAAGGCGAGATGCTGCGAACCTATCAGATCAGCGGCGGCGATTGGACGTATCTGCTCGAACGTCCCATCGCCATCGTGCTGCTGCTCCTGCTGTTGGGATCGGCGTTTCTGCCGCGTTTCCTGCGCCGGCGAAAACTGCTGGCCGCGCCGGCGGATCGAAAACCCTAAGGTCCGTCGGGTCGGTCCGGCCGATTTCATCTTGAACCGGTAGTCCGTCTTAGATCTTCATCCGTTGCGCAAGCGGCCCTTGGCGGAAGGCATCGGCGAGATCGATGCCACTCTTGAACATCGGCAGACAAT
Source organism: Alphaproteobacteria bacterium (assembly GCA_028281325.1). Lineage (GTDB taxonomy): Bacteria > Pseudomonadota > Alphaproteobacteria > UBA8366 > UBA8366 > JAJFJD01. Next base: position 142,157 of record JANQKC010000021.1, on the reverse strand, counting down.
CGAATCCTTCGGCGCCAAGCGCCCGCGCGCCATGCTCTGGATCGCCTTTCGGAACCGGGGTGTTGTCTCGAGCCCGGTTTTCCCATTTGCATCATTTGGCTTACACATGGAGTGTCATCTTGACGGTACAGTTGGTAAGATCGGCAACCTGAACGGTCGAACCGGTGCGGTCGGGTCGCTCGGCAACGGGGCGGGGACTTACGGGGACATGCGCGAAATGACGGATCATCCATCACGCTACGTCGTGACCAACGAGCTTCACGCCCGGCCTTTTGCGGACCTCACCGCGCCCGAGCACGCGTCGCATTTCGCGATGCTGATGCGTCCCGACGAAGCGCGCCGGGAGCGCGACCATCTCGAAGCGCTGTGCAAACGATACAATGTCGCGCCGCCGCAGCCGGATGCCACGCATTTTACCGCCGACTTCGGCGCGTTTCGGCTGAAGTGGGAGCGCCACACCGAATTCACCACGTACACATTCTTCCGCCGCGGTCAGATCGCGGACCTGTTCGGGGACACTGCCGCCGCCGTCGTGCCGAAGGACTGGCTCGACGCGTTGCCGGGTCAGCGGATGGTCGCGTCGCATCTCGCGTTGCTGGGCGGCGATGACGCAACCGCCGCCAGCGACTCGCTCACGCGGTATTTCGTGATGGAGAGTTTCTGCCGTGGGTCCATGCTGGGCGGTGAGGCGATCGTCTCGACCGATTTCAGAATTCACGCAGACGGGTTTACGCGGACCTTGGTTCAGGACGTGGGCATGACGTCGCGGGAATCCGGCCGTCTCATCCAGCGGCTGCTTGAGATCGAGACCTATTGGACCATGGCGATGCTGGCTTTGCCGCTTGCCCGCGAGGTCAGCCCCGGCGTGGGGAAGATCGGTGAAGCGCTCGTCGACCTGACCGCGCGGATGAATACGCTGGAATCCATCGAGGACGAACGGGACTTGCTGGCGCAATTGACCAGCGTCTCGGCGGAAATCGAAAAGAGCATCGCCGCGACGTCCTACCGGTTCGGCGCCGCCCGTGCCTATCTCGCCCTGGTGGAGGAACGTATCGCCGAGGTCCGGGAAAAAAGCGATGGGCAGTATTCGACCCTCAGCGCCTTTATCGATCGGCGTCTGGCGCCGGCGATGCGCACCTGCGAGTCCGTCGCCACCCGGCAATTGTCCCTATCGGCGCGCGCCACCCGGGCGGCGAATCTTCTTCGAACGCGGGTGGATATCAAGGTGGAGGGACAGAACCGCGATCTCCTGGCCTCGATGGACCGCCGCGCAAGGTTGCAGTTGCGGCTACAACGGATCGTGGAAGGCCTCTCCGTCGCCGCGATCACCTATTATGTGGTCAGCCTGATCGGATATTCACTCGATGCGGCGGTCTCGGCGGGGGCCGTCCTGGACACCGACCTGCTGCGCGGACTCTCCATTCCCGTGGCGGCCGTGCTTATCTGGCTGGGAAGCCGCCAAATCCGAAAGCAATTGGAGAAGGAGAGCGAATGACGCAACGGCCGGTGAACGCGCGATGCCAGCCGAGCGCACGTTGTGTCATCTGAAGAATGCTTGGCCTGATAGATTTTCATCCCCACCTGCTATGGAACGAAAATCGCCCCTCCTGAAGCGGGCGACCGAGGAGCATACATGAGTGCGACACCCGATTTTCCCTTTGCCGCCATCGTTGGACAGGACGAGATGAAACTTGCCCTGATGATGGTCGCGGTGGACCCGACGATCGGCGGGGTTCTCGTATTCGGCGATCGCGGGACGGGAAAGTCGACCGCGGTGCGGGCGTTGGCGGCATTGCTCCCGAAAACGCGCGTGGTCGAAGGATGTCCGTATAACTGTGATCCGGAGGCCCCGGCGGGGTCCTGCGCCTCTTGCGGCGAGTTGCCCGAGAAAAAGAAGCCGAAAAGCCGGCTGATCCATGTTCCGGTGGTGGATCTTCCCTTGGGCGCCACCGAGGATCGCGTGGTCGGCGCGCTTGATCTCGAACGCGCCTTGACGCGCGGTGAAAAGGCGTTCGAGCCTGGGTTGCTCGCCCGCGCGCATCGCGGGTTCCTCTATATCGACGAGGTGAACCTCCTGGAGGATCATATTGTCGACCTTTTGCTCGACGTCGCGGCGTCGGGCGAAAACGTGGTCGAACGCGAAGGCCTCAGCGTGCGCCATCCCGCCCGTTTCGTGCTTGTCGGTAGCGGCAACCCGGAAGAAGGGGAGTTGCGGCCGCAATTGCTCGACCGGTTCGGCATCTCGGTTGACGTCACGACGCCAACGGATCTGGCGCAACGGGTCGAGGTCGTGCGCCGCCGCGATGCGTTCGAACGCGATCCGGCCGCCTTCGCCGCCGATTGGAAGCGCGAGGAAACCAAGCATCGACGGCGCGTCACCGCAGCCCGCAAACGACTGAGCGATGTCGAGGTACCGCATGAGGTGTTGGAACGCATTGCAGGTCTCTGTATGGCGGTCGGCACCGACGGGTTGCGGGGAGAGCTGACGATGATGCGCTGCGCCCGCGCCTTCGCGGCCCTTCGCGGCAAGACCGTCGTCGACGAGTCGCATATCCGCCAAGTCGCGGTTTCCTCGCTCCGCCATCGGTTGCGGCGCGATCCGCTGGACGAAGCGGGGTCCGCGGTGCGGATCGAACGCGTGCTCGAGGAAACCTTTGGACCATGACTGAGCAACGGCCGGACCAAACGGACCTTTGGCGGGATGCGGTCTTGGCCGCCGCGGTGCTGGCGGTCGATCCGGCGCGTTTTGGCGGTGTCATCGTTCGCGCCTGTCCCGGCCCGGTTCGCGATCAATGGGTTGCCGCGTTTCATGGGATGCTGCCGCCGGAAACGCCGATGCGCAAGATGCCGATGCATATCGGCGACAGCCGGCTGCTCGGCGGCCTCGACCTGACGGCGACGCTGCGCGCCGGTAAGCCGATTCTCGAACGCGGCCTTTTGGCGGAAACCGACGGTGGGGTGATCCTGCTGCCGATGGCGGAGCGTCTGCCGCCGTCTGTCGCGGGCCGATTGGCCGGCGTGCTCGATCGCGGCGTGGTGGCGCTTCAACGCGATGGCCTTGCCGCCCGCTACCCCGCGCGGATCTGTTTGGTCGCGCTGGACGAAGGGCTGTCGGAAGAGGAGCGGCCGCCGTCTGCCTTGCTGGACCGGTTGGCGTTTCGACTGGACCTGACGCATGTCAGCATCCGCGACACGCATTGCGACGTGCCGGACAGGGCGGCGATTCTGGCGGCGAGGCGCCGGCTTCCGGGAATCCAAACCGACGATCCGGTGATCGAGGCGTTATGCGCCGCCGCCCTGGCACTCGGCGTTTCCTCGATGCGGGCGACGGTGTTTGCGACACAGGCGGCGCGCGCCATCGCCGCGCTGGGCGGCGAGGAACGCGTGTCGGACGCCGATGTCGCCGCCGCGGCGCGGTTGGTTCTGGCCCCGCGCGCGACGCAAATGCCCGATATGGAGCCGCCCGCGCCCCCGGAAGCGGATGACGCGGACGCTGCGGACGCTGCGAACGCAGAGGAGCCGCTGCCGGACCTCGCCGAAGCGGAGAGGGAGGAGTCGGAGACGGATGGCCGTGACGCGTCCGGTCAGGACCTCGGCACGCTCACCGTCGAATCGGCGGCAGCCGCGATTCCCGCCGGTCTTTTGGCGCAACTTCAACAGGGTCCGCGTCGGACCGGTGCGATGAATTCGTCGGGCAAGGCCGGCGCGGTCGCCACGGCGGCGCGCCGTGGGCGTCCGATCGGAACGCGCCGGGGCGACCCCGGCGGCGGGTCGCGTCTCAACGTGGTCGAAACGTTGCGCGCCGCCGCACCCTGGCAGCCGTTGCGGCGTCGAGAAAAAGCAGGTCCCGGAACCGAACCGGATCGCAGCATCGAGGTGCGTCGTGACGACCTGCGCATCAACCGCCTCAAACACCGCAGCGAAACCACCACGATCTTCGTCGTCGATGCGTCTGGCTCGTCTGCCTTGCAGCGGCTGGGCGAGGCGAAAGGGGCGGTCGAACTGCTGTTGGCCGATTGCTACATCCGACGGGATCGAGTCGCGCTGATCGCCTTCCGCGGCGAGTCCGCCGAGCTGTTGTTGCCCCCGACACGGTCGTTGGTCCGCGCGAAACGGAGCGTCTCGGCGTTGCCCGGCGGTGGCGGGACGCCGCTGGCGGCCGGGCTCAACGCGGCCGCCACGGTCGCGGAAGCGGCGCGGCGGCGCGGCGAGACGCCGATTATCGTGTTGCTGACGGACGGCCGCGCGAATATCGGGCTCGATGGAAAACCCGGCCGGGCCCGGGCGCAAGCCGATGCAAAGGACGTTGCGCGCCATCTTCGGTCCATCGGCGTGCCGTCCATGTTGGTGGACAGTTCCCGCCGGCCACAGGAAGAGGCGCAAGTCTTGGCGGCGGAGATGGATGCCGTTTATTTACCGCTGCCGTATGGCAATGCGGCGGCCTTGTCCGATGCGGTGCGTCGAAACGCGGACGGTGTCGTCGGCGCGACGCACGCCGCTTCGTAATGCCGACTGGAGGAGACAGGCCGACGGCGCCGGGGCGGCGCCACGAGTCGGTTGTCTGCCGGATGAATGCTTGATCGCTTGATATGGGACCGTGACGGGCGCGACTGGCCGAACGGCGAGGCCAGTACGTTCGTGACCGCGGCCGGCATGCAATGGCATGTGCAGCGCATGGGCGAGGGGCCGGAAGTCCTTCTTATCCACGGCACCGGCGCGTCGACCCATTCTTGGCGCGCGTTGATCCCGATCCTGGCGGACTCCTTCTCGGTCATCGCCGTCGATTTGCCGGGGCACGGTTTCACCAGCGCGGCTTCGGGATACCGGCTGTCGTTGCCGGGAATGGCCGGTGCGCTGGCCGACCTCATCGCGGAACTCGATGCCGAACCGGTGCTCGGCGTCGGACATTCCGCCGGTGCCGCGATCCTTGCTCAAATGGCGCTGAAGAAGGGGCACCCCCTGCGCGGCGTGGTGAGTGTGAACGGCGCGTTGTTGCCGTTGGGCGGTGTGGCTGGGCAGGTCTTTTCGCCGCTGGCCCGGATTTGCGCCGCCGGGCCGCTGATCCCTTGGTTTTTCGCGTCGCGTGCCGCCAATCCGACGGTGCTCGAACGGCTCATCCGCGAAACGGGATCGACGTTGGACCCGGAGGGCATGGATCTGTACGGCCGTTTGGCCCGTAACTCCGGCCACGTCGCCGCCGCTTTCGGCATGATGGCGAATTGGGATCTTCGCACCCTCAAACGGAACTTGCCGCGGCTTCAGGTGCCGCTGCTGTTGGTGACGGGCAGCAACGACCGCACGGTGCCGCCGTCGCATTCGCGTCAGGTTCATCGCCTGGCGCCCGCGACGGAGTTGGCGTCGTTGTCCGGTCTCGGCCATCTCGCGCATGAAGAAGACCCGGACGCGACGGCGGCGATCATCAGCCGATTTGCCCACCGGTTGAAGGTTGCGGCGGCGACATAGGCCGCCGCCGCAGATCGGTCTCGCGGGCAATGGCCCTTCACAGGCGCGATCTTTGTGTTACTCTGTGTCAATAATAATTGACAAACAGTGTGACAGTTTTGCCTGACGACAATTTCCGACCCGACAGACCTCGTGCGATCGTCATCGGCAGCGGATTTGGCGGCCTGGCCGCAGCGATCCGCCTCGGCGCCCGGGGATATCACGTTACCGTCCTGGAAAAACTCGACAGCCCGGGCGGTCGGGCGCGCGTTTTCCGGCAGGACGGGTTCGTGTTCGACGCCGGCCCTACCATCGTGACCGCGCCCTTCCTGTTCGAAGAGTTGTGGCAGCTATGCGGTAGACGGATGTCGGACGATGTCGAGCTTCGCGCCGTGGATCCGTTCTATCGCATGCACTTCCATACCGGCGAGACCTTCGACTATTCCGGCGACCCGGAGGCCATGCGCGCCGAGGTCGGCAAGTTCTCGCCGTCCGATGTCGCCGGCTACGAAAGGTTCATGCGGGCGTCCGAGGCGACCTTCAAGATCGGCTTCGAGCAGCTTGGCGATGTGCCCTTCAGCACATGGACCGATATGGCGCGTTTGGTTCCGGACATGGTTCGATTGAAGAGCTATCGCTCGGTCTACGGTTTCGTGTCGAGCTTCGTGCGGGACCCTCGGCTTCGGTTGATCTTGAGTTTTCATCCCTTGCTTGTCGGCGGCAATCCGTTCACCACGAGTTCGATCTACGCGCTGATCGCCTTTCTCGAACGGCGTTGGGGCGTGTATTTCGCCATGGGCGGTACGGGCCGGCTGGTGGAGGGGTTGGTCTCGCTCATCCGGGGTCAAGGCGGCGAGATCCTCTACAATGCGCAAGTCGAGTCGATTGCCGTCCGGAACGGCAAGGCGACCGGGGTGCGCCTGGCCACGGGCGAACGGCTGGACGCGGCGATTGTCGTCTCGAACGCGGATTCCGCGGCGACCTATCGCACCCTGTTGCCCGCGCAGTACCGGCGGCGTTGGACCGACCGGAAAATCGATCGGTCGCGGTATTCGATGAGCCTGTTCGTTTGGTACTTCGGAACGCGGCGGCGCTATCCGGATGTTCAGCATCACACCATCGTTCTGGGACCGAGGCATCGCGGGTTGCTGCGCGATATCTTCGACCGGAAAGTTCTCGCGCCGGATTTCAGTCTGTATCTGCATCGGCCGACGGCGACGGACCCATCGCTGGCGCCGGAGGGATGCGACGGTTTCTACGTGTTGTCGCCGGTCCCGCATCTCGACAGCGGCACCGATTGGACCACCGCGGCGGAACCGTATCGGCAGGCGATATCGCGTCGCCTCGCCGACACCGTCTTGCCCGGGTTGGAAGAACGGATCGTCTCCTCCCGAATGATCACGCCGCAGTATTTTCAGGACGAACTGTTGTCCCTGAAAGGGGCCGCGTTCGGCTTGGAGCCCGTCTTGACGCAAAGCGCCTGGTTCCGGCCGCATAATAAGAGCGAGGATATCGATGGTCTCTATCTCGTGGGCGCCGGAACCCATCCGGGCGCGGGCCTGCCGGGCGTTTTGTCTTCCGCCCGCATTCTCGATACGGTGACGCCGCATGCCAGCGAATATGTTTGATCCTCGCGACCTTGCGGAATGCCGGTCTCGGCTCAGCTGCGGATCCCGCTCCTTTTTCGCCGCCTCGTTTTTCCTGCCGCCGTCGGTGCGCGATCCCGCGACGGTATTGTACGCCTTCTGTCGTATCGCGGACGATGCGATTGACGACGCCGTCGAGACGGACGGGGATCACGCCGCCGCGCTGGCCCGGTTGCACGAACGGCTGGATCGAATCTATCGCGGCGCGCCCGGCGACGATGCCGTGGACCGGGCGCTTACGGTTCTGGTCGACCGGTTCGAGGTGCCGAAGCCGTTCTTCGAAGCCTTGTTCGACGGTTTCGCGTGGGACGTGTCGGGCCGCGGCTACGAGACGCTCTCGGACGTAACGGCTTACGCGGTTCGGGTGGCTGGCTCGGTCGGTGCGATGATGGCGCTGCTGATGGGACGACGGCAGCCCGCGATGGTCGCCCGCGCCTGCGATCTCGGCGTGGCCATGCAGCTCACCAATATCGCCCGCGACGTCGGCGAAGATGCCCGGCTCGGCCGGCTTTACCTGCCGCGGCAATGGCTGCGCGAAGCCGGCATCGATCCGGACGCCTGGCTCGCCGACCCGTGTTTTGACGATGCGCTCGGGAGCGTGATTCAGCGCCTGCTGAATACCGCCGAGCAGTTTTATCGTCAGGCCGATGCAGCCATCGCCGTCCTTCCCTTGGGGTGCCGTCCGGGAATATATGCGGCGCGCTACCTTTATGCCGAGATCGGACGCGAGGTGGAGCGTCGGGGATTGGATTCCGTCACCACGCGCGCCGTCGTGTCGCCGGCGCGAAAACTCGGCCCGGTCGCAAGGGCCGTGACGCCGTTTGGCCGGGCGGCGGCTTCGCCTTTCGAACCGATGGACGAAGCCGGCATCCTGCTCGACGCATTGCCGCCATACAGGCCGGCCGTGGCCGGCGCCGGAAGGCGGTCGCGCAATCCGACACGCGCGCTCGTCGACGCGATCGACGATCGGGCCGGCTGGGTCGTGGATCTCTTCGACCGTTTGGAGCGTGAAGATCAACTGATCCGCTCCCGCTCCAGGCCGTAGAAATCAAGGACAGGGTTCAACTCTACCATCACGGGAGACTGGTTCGATGCGAAACTGGATCGGATTGTTGTTCGTGGCGGGCGGCGCTTGGTTTCTGATTTCCGCCCTGACGCATCGCCGCCGGGTTCTCGCAGACCGGGCGGCGGCGGATGCGCGCGGCGAGGATCCTAGCGATCCGCCGCTTCATTCGTCGCTCGAGATGCTGCGCGATATCGTGCCGGGGCTCATCAACCTCGGGCTCACCATCGTGGCCGCGAAAATGGTCCTCGCGTATTTCGTCCTCGATGCGGCGCGCTATCTCTCCTACTTCGATCTTGCCGCCTTCCTATCCCTGCTGGTGGCCTATGGCGTTTGGATTCGTCTCAAGACGTCCTATCGCGAGGTCGCCGCGGCCCGGAAAATCGCCCGGCAATCGCAACCATGATCGCGGGGTCAAGATACCCGGCGCCGAACGGCGTGCCCGGTCAGCGCAATGCCCGCGGGTTGCGGAACGGAATCAGCGTTTGCACCCATCGGGAGCGGAAGCGGTCGAGATCGAGACTTTCGTGGAATGCCGTCGTTTCTTGCCCCAAAAGCTTCGTCGCCAAGACCGAGCGCGCATAGAAGGGGGCGTCTTCCAGCGTCTTCGTTACCGACGCCGGATAGTCCGCATCGGCGCCGGTGCTGCGGATCACGCGCCACTTGGTGCGCGGTAGGGTAATGGCCGGGGGGGCGTCGAACGGCGTCACCGCGCCGGCGTCGTCGACCCGCAACGCCAAGCGCAAGGAGGATCGGTCGCGCGTCGAGACGTTGTAGAGAATCGCCGTATCATCGCCGACCGGCGCGCGGCACCAATTCCATTCCCGGAAGGCGCGTTCCATGGGCTCGTCGCCGTGGTTGCAGTCATGATACGCACCGCCGGCCCACGACAGATCCGGCTTGTCCAGGTCGACCTCGACCCGCGATACCGGGGCGACCGGCCGCCAGCGATGGCGGCCGGTCGCGTCCAGGTAATAGTCGTGTCGCGTGGCGGTGCCCGGGAAGAGCCGGATCCTTCCCCGCAGCCGCGACGGGATCGGGGCGGTTATCTCGTCGATCCGCGCGGTCAAGACTCCGTCGTCCCATGACAGCGCGCTCGGACCGATGGTCAGCGATGCCGGGCTTCGCTCCAGAGCGTTTCGGCCGCGTTCGGTGAATGCCCAGCGTTTTCCGCGCGGTCCATACAAAACGACATTCATCGCGCAGTGGTTTTCCGGGTCGCCGTTGCCGGCGCGAATCGCATGCGCGTAGTAGCTCGAAAACACGCTGCCGATGAAGGCGATGATCGTGAGGCCGTATCGGCCGTCATCGCTCAGCGCGTCGATATACCACCAGATATAGCCATTCCGACCGACGGCCTGCGCAAAGCCGTGTCCGTCATGAGGGATTCGCTTGCCAGCCATCCCGACAGCGCTGCCATCGGGATGCCCGGCCCCGGATGCGTGCTGCCGCCCGCCAGGTAGAGGCCGGGAATCTTCGTTCGGCAGCCCGGACGCCGGAACGAGGCCTGCCATCCGTGCGATGCTTGTCCGTAAAGCGCCCCGCCCGTTGCCGGGAACAGGCCCTCGAAGTCCGTCGGCGTCGTCACGACGGTCCGTTCCGGATGCCGGCGAATGCGCAGGCCGCACCGTTCCAGTTGGGCAAATGTCCGCTCTTCGCATTGTTCGACCTCCGCAGTATTGGGATTGCCGGCGTCGCCGGACGGGGGGGCGTTGACGAGAAAGAACAGCCGCTCGGCCGTTCGGGCATCCGCGCCCGCCGACGCGCCGCGGTCCTGGGCGCAGACATAGACGGTGGGAGACCGGGGCAACCGCTTGTGGCGCAGGACGTCATCGAACTCCGCCTTGTAGTCGCCCGAGAAGAAGACCGAGTGATGCGCCAATGGAAAGCCGTCCGTCTCTGCGACCATCGACCACGTGACCGCCGACAGCGACCGCGGGGCGTGGTGAACCGGCGGTACGGCGTTTCCCGCGTTTTGTCCGAACAGGCCGCTTGCGACGGCGGCCGCATCCGCGTTGACGACGATCGCGTCGGCTTCGATCCGCTCGCCCGTTCGGGTTTCGACGGCGGCAATGCTGTTCCGTGCCGCGATGATCTCCCGCGCCTCGGTGCCGTAGCGGAATGTGACGCCATGGCGGCGCCCCAAGGCTTCGAGGGCCTTGGCGAGGCGAAACATACCGCCTTCGATGCGCCACACGCCGGATTGTTCGACATGGGCCACGAGCATCAGCGTCGCCGGCGCTTCATAGGGCGATGATCCGCAGTAGGTCGCGTAGCGCCCGAAGAGTTGCCGCAGCCGGTCGTCCCGGAAGTGTTGGCGGAGGGCGCGCCACATGGTGGAAAACGGCTTGATGGCGAACAAGCCGGATAGGTTCGCCATGCCGACCCGATGCGCCAACGTGACCGGATTGGTCGGACGCGGCGCGTCGATGAAGGTTTCTTCGAGGGTTTCGTAAATCGTCTTCGCCTGATCGCAGAAGGCGCGGTATTCCCGCGCGTCGGCGCTGCCGGCGAAGCGGCCTATCGCGTCCGCCGACCGGTCGATATCGGCGAACAGATCCAGGTAATCCTGATCGTCCCAGGCATGCCGCGCCAGAATGTCGAGCGGACGGAGCGTCAGATGGTCGGAAAGCCGAGCGCCGGCCTCCCTGAATATCCGCTCGAACACCCAGCGCATGGTGAAGACCGTCGGTCCGGAATCGATCGCGGCGTCGCCGATGCGGATTTCCCGAAGCTTACCGCCCGGTCCGTCCGCCCGTTCGAGGACGGTAACCTCGATGCCCCGTATCGCGAGCCTTACGGCGGCGACGAGCCCCGCGATTCCGGCGCCGACGACGATGACATGGCTGGTTCGCACGGACCGTGACTCCCGATCAAGGCGATTGACAAAAATAACTGTCCAGGAGACAGTACATTATTAAGTGACAAGTTGTCATTACAATCGCTGAACCGATAGGAGGCCCGGCATGGAATCCAACGATCGAGTCGAAGAGACCTTGGAAGCGGCGATTGTTCAGTCGGCGCCGGCGGATTGCCCGCCGCGGCTCGCGTCCGCCATGCGCTACGCCTTGTTCCCGGGCGGCGCGCGCATCCGGCCAAGACTGTGTTTGGCGGTTGCGGCGGCGTGCGGCGAAACGGACCCCATGAACGCGAATACCGCGGGGGCCGCCATTGAAATTCTACATTGCGCTTCATTGGTTCACGATGATTTGCCCTGTTTCGACGATGCGGATATGCGCCGCGGCAAACCGTCGGTACACCGCACCTTCGGCGAGCGGATTGCCGTCCTGGCGGGCGACGCGCTGATCGTGTTGGCGTTCGAAACGCTGGCGCGCAACGTCGGGGACAAGCCGGAATTGCTCGCGCCGTTGCTGCTGACCATCGGTCGGTCGGTCAGTGTGCCGTCCGGGATCGTCGCGGGCCAAGCATGGGAATGCGAGTCGCGGGTCGACACGCGGGAGTATCATCGCGCGAAGACGGGCGCGCTGTTCGCCGCGGCGACCGAAGCCGGCGCGCTGTCGGCAGGCCGAAGCCCTGGCGATTGGCGCGTTCTGGGCGAGCGTATCGGCGAGGCCTTTCAAGTCGCCGACGATCTCCATGATGTCGCGTCGGACTCCGACGATATCGGCAAGCCGACCGGACGGGATTTGGCGCTCGGCCGGCCGAGCGCGGTCCAGGATCTGGGCCTGCACGGGGCGATCAAGCGGCTCGAAAACCTTGTCGCGAACGCGGTTGCGTCCGTTCCGGCATGCCCGGGCCAGGATGAGCTTCGCAAGCTGATTACGGTGCAGGCGCGGCAGTTCATGCCCCGCGAACTGCAAAGTCACGCCGCGTAGACCGAAGCGGGGGATGGCGTCGCCATGTCCAGTGATACGATAACCGTCCCCGTGCCGGCGACGACCGGTCAACGCCTGCGGGCGCGCCGCGACCGGCTTCTTGCAAATCCGAAATTCCAAAAATGGGCGGCGGCCTTTCCCGGAACCCGCTGGATCGCGCGACGGCGCGCCCGCGCCGTGTTCGACCTGTGCGCCGGGTTCGTCTATTCGCAGGTGCTTGCCGCCTGTATCCAGCTTCGTGTGTTCGACCTGTTGTTGGCGCGGCCGCAGTCCGCCGCGGACCTGGGGCGATCGACGTCCATGCCCGAAGCGGGCATGATGCGGTTGCTGGAGGCCGCGGCGTCGCTGCGCCTGGTCGAGCGCCGGGGTAAGTCGCTATACGGGCTGGGCGACCTGGGCGCGGCGATTATCGGCAACCCGGGCATTGGCGCCATGGTGCGTCATCATGCCTTGTTGTATGCGGACCTTCAGGATCCGGTCGGCCTGCTCAAGGGCCGCCGCGCCGATACCGCGCTCGGACAATACTGGCCTTATGCGACCTCGGGCGACCTTTCCGAGATATCGGAACATGACGCGGCGGCGTATTCCGGCCTGATGTCGCGATCCCAGCATTTCGTCGCGGGGGAAATTCTCGATGCCTATCCGCTTGAGAAACATCGCTGGTTGCTCGATGTCGGCGGCGGCGATGGCACCTTCCTGAGCCATGTCGCCGACCGTTGGGCCGATCTGCGTCTGACGCTTTTCGACCTGCCGGCCGTGGCGGTACAGGCGCGTGCCCGGTTTGCCGAACAAGGGATCGCCGATCGCGCCGAGGCGGTTGGCGGCAGTTTTCTCCATGACGCCTTGCCGACCGGTCCCGACGCCGTTTCGTTGGTTCGCGTGCTTCACGATCACGACGACGATGCCGCGCTCGCCATCCTGCGGGCGGTCCATGCTGCGTTGCCGCCGAAGGGCGTGCTGCTGTTGGCGGAACCGATGTCGGAGACCAGGGGCGCCGAGCCGGTCGGGGCCTATTTCTCCTTTTACCTGCTGGCGATGGGGAGCGGTCGGCCGCGCAGCCTTTCCGAAAACGACGCGATGTTGCGGGCGGCGGGATTCCGAAAGGTCAGACGGATTCAAACCCGTATCCCAATGCTTCTGCAACTCGTCGTCGCCAGGAAGGAATGATGGGATTTTCATTGTCTAGAGGAATTGACAATCTTATATGTCAATTTACAATGACAATATGGATTGTCATTTTCCTTTGTCTGTCGGAGCAATGACGTGACGTCGCAAGATTTGAGCGCCCATGCGGTGGTCCTTCAGGAACCGGAAACCCTCGTGCTCAAAGAGCTCCGGCTGACGCCGCCAAACGATGCCGACATTGTCGTCGATACCGAATGGAGCGGCATCAGTACGGGCACCGAACGGTTGCTGTGGAATGGCCGTATGCCGCCGTTTCCCGGCATGGGATATCCGCTCGTTCCCGGATACGAGTCCGTCGGACGCGTCGTCAGCGCCGGCGCGGACTCGGGGCAGCGGGTCGGCGACCACGTGTTCGTCCCGGGGGCGAACTGTTACGGCGACATTCGCGGCCTGTTCGGTGGCGCGGCCTCGCGTATCGTCGTGCCGGGCGACCGGGCCATCACGATCGACAGCGGCATCGGCAAGGACGGCGTGCTGTTCGCGCTTGCCGCCACGGCCTATCATGCGTTTTGCAACAGCGGCTCGTCCGAAATGGACCTGCCCGATCTTATCGTCGGGCATGGCGTTCTGGGTCGGTTGCTCGCGCGGCTGACGCTGGTTCTCGGCGGTGACGCCCCGGTGGTTTGGGAGAAGAACGCCACCCGTCAAGAAGGCGGCGCGGGATACAGCGTCATAGACCCGGACGAAGACGACCGACGCGACTACACGTCGATCTACGACGTCAGCGGGGATTCGTCGCTGCTCGATACGTTGATCGCGCACCTTGCGCCGCGTGGCCGCATCGTGCTCGCAGGCTTTTACGAGGACCGGCTCAATTTCGAGTTCCCGCCCGCTTTCGTGCGGGAAGTCCGCATGCGCGTCGCGGCCGAATGGGCGCCCTCGGACCTAGCGGCGGTGAAGGAGTTCGTCGAGTCCGGGCGATTGTCCCTCGCCGGGCTCATCACCCATCGACGGGACGCACAGCAAGCGCCCGCCGCGTACCGCACGGCCTTCGACGATCCAAGTTGCCTGAAAATGATTCTCGATTGGAGAACCTGTTCATGAGTTCGACACCTATCAAAATCGTGCCGACATCCCCGCAAGCGGAAGCGGCCGAACGGTTGAGGGCGGAGGCCGCGATCGAGCCCGATCCGGTCCCGACCGCGCCGGCGACCAAGGAAACGCAGATCATTGCGATCTACGGAAAGGGCGGGATCGGCAAGAGCTTCACGCTGTCGAACCTCTCCTACATGATGGCGCAGCAGGGCAAGAAAGTGCTGCTGATCGGCTGCGATCCGAAAAGCGACACGACGTCCCTGCTGTTCGGTGGGCGGGCCTGCCCTACGATCATCGAAACATCGGCGGCGAAGAAGAATGCCGGCGATTCGCTCCAGGTGGGCGACGTGTGCTTCAAGCGCGACGGCGTTTTCGCGATGGAACTCGGCGGTCCGGAAGTCGGCCGCGGGTGCGGCGGGCGCGGCATCATTCACGGATTCGAGACCTTGGAGAAACTCGGCTTCCACGACTGGGGCTTCGACTATGTCCTGCTCGATTTCCTGGGCGACGTGGTATGCGGCGGCTTCGGCCTGCCGATCGCGCGCGACATGTGCCAGAAGGTCATCATCGTCGGATCGAACGATCTCCAGTCGCTCTACGTCGCTAACAACGTTTGCTCGGCGGTCGAGTATTTCCAGAAGCTCGGCGGCAATGTCGGCGTGGCGGGTATCGTTATCAACAAGGACGACGGCACCGGCGAGGCCGCCGCCTTTGCGGACGCCGCGGGCATTCCGGTGTTGGCCTCGATCCCGGCCGACGAGGACATCCGGCGCAAAAGCGCCAATTACGAGATCGTCGGCATTCCAGGCGGACGTTGGGGCCCGCTTTTCGAGGAGTTGGGCCGAAACGTTGCGGACGCACCGCCGCGGCATCCAAAAGCGCTGAGCCAGGACGGCCTGCTGGACCTGTTCAAGAGCGAGGATGTCGGCCGCGACATCGTGCTCGATCCCGCGACGTTGGAGGACATGTGCGGTACCGCCGTCGTCGAAAAGCCGTCGCTCGAAGTCGTTTACGACAAGGTCTGACCACGCGGGCATTCGAAAAGACATGACAAAACCAGATCCACAGGTTCCCCAAGGCGATGGCGCCGTTGCCGAAACGCCGGTGAGCGTCGGCGGTTCGGAGCACGCAGGCGGCGCGGACGCCGCGCCGATGGCGGTAAAGGCCGAGATCGGCGCGGCGGTCGCCACGGGGGACGGCGTCGGCTGTCACGCCGGCGCGGATGAAATGCGCCGGGCCGCCGAGGCTGCGGGAAAAAGCGACGTGCTTGAGCGGTACGCGGCGGACTATCCGACCGGACCGCATGATCAGCCGCAAAGCATGTGCCCGGCGTTCGGATCGCTTCGGGTCGGTTTGCGGATGAAGCGCACCGCGACGGTCCTGTCGGGTTCCGCATGCTGCGTCTACGGCCTGACCTTCACGTCGCATTTCTACGGCGCGCGTCGAACGGTCGGCTACGTTCCCTTCGATTCCGAAACCCTGGTGACCGGCAAGCTGTTCGAAGACATTCGCGACGCCGTGTTCAAGCTCGCGGATCCGGAACAGTATGACGCGATCGTCGTCACCAATCTGTGCGTGCCGACGGCTTCGGGCGTCCCGCTGGACCTGCTGCCGAACGAAATCAACGGTGTCCGGATCATCTGCATCGACGTGCCGGGATTCGGCGTGCCGACGCATGCCGAGGCCAAAGACGTTCTCGCCGGCGCGATGCTGAAGTACGCCCGCGCGGAAGTCGAGGCCGGACCGGTGCAAGCACCGCAAGGCCTGGAAACCGGCAAGCCGACCGTGACGCTGGTGGGCGAAATGTTCCCCGCCGATCCGGTGAGCATCGGCGCGCTGCTCGAACCGCTTGAGCTTGCCGCCGGACCGGTCGTGCCGACGCGCGAATGGCGCGAGCTTTACGCCGCACTGGATGGCGCGGTCGTCGGTGCGGTCCATCCGTTCTATACCGCGGCGCTTCGCGAATTCAAGGCGGCCGGCCGGTCGATCGTCGGCTCCGGTCCCGTGGGGTGCGACGGCACCGCCGCGTGGCTCGACGCCATCGGGGATGCGTGCGGGATCGCGAAAACCAAGGTGGATGCCGCCAAGAACGGGTTCATCCCGGCGATCATGGCGGCGCTGTCGGACCAGCCGATCAAAGGGCGCGTCACGATGTCCGGGTACGAAGGGTCCGAGCTGCTGGTCGCGCGATTGCTGATCGAGAGCGGCGCCGACGTTCTCTATGTCGGCACGGCCTGTCCGCGCACCGAATGGTCCAAGCCGGATCAGGAATGGCTCGAGGCGCATGGCGCGACGGTGCAATTCCGGGCGTCGCTGGAGCAGGACCTCGCCGCCATGGAAGCCTTCGAGCCCGATGTCGCGATCGGCACAACGCCGGTGGTGCAAAAGGCCAAGGAACTGGCGATTCCGGGACTGTATTTCACGAACTTGATATCGGCGCGGCCCTTGATGGGACCGGCGGGCGCGGGATCGCTCGCCCAGGTGATCAACGCCGCGATGGCGAACCGGCGGCGCTTCGACAGCATGAAATCCTTCTTCGCCGGGGTCGGCGAGGGGCCGAGCGCCGGCGTCTGGGAAACCACGCCGCCCGCCGCCAAGAAAGAAAACGCCGCGAAGGAGGTCGCCTGATGCTTGTCCTCGACCATGACCGGGCCGGCGGCTATTGGGGTTCCGTCTATGCCTTCACCGCCATCAAGGGCTTGCAGGTGATTATCGACGGGCCGGTCGGCTGCGAGAATCTGCCGGTGACATCGGTGCTCCATTACACCGATGCGTTGCCGCCGCACGAACTGCCCATCGTGGTGACGGGCCTGGCCGAGGAAGAACTGGGTCAGCACGGCACCGAAGGCGCAATGAAACGCGCGCACGCCACGCTGGACCCCAAACAGCCGTCGGTCGTGGTGACCGGATCGATCGCGGAAATGATCGGCGGCGGCGTGACGCCGGAAGGAACCGGCATCAAACGGTTCCTGCCGCGCACGATCGACGAGGATCAATGGCAGAGTGCGGACCGGGCGATGAATTGGTTGTGGACCGAATTCGGCCTGAAGCGCGGCAAGCGGCCGAAGCCGACGAAACGCGAACCGGGCGCGAAGCCTCGGGTCAACATCATCGGGCCGATCTACGGCACGTTCAACATGCCGTCCGATCTTGCCGAAATCCGGCGCTTGATCGAAGGCATCGGCGCCGAGATCAATCTCGTGTTCCCGTTGGGAAGCCATCTGTCGGACGCGCCGCGGCTGGTCGATGCGGACGTGAATGTGTGCCTCTACCGCGAGTTCGGCCGGCTTCTGTGCGAATCGCTCGAAACGCCCTATCTGCAGGCGCCGATCGGCCTGCACAGCACGACGAAATTCTTACGCAAGCTGGGCGAGTTGCTCGATCTCGATCCGGAGCCGTTCATCGAACGCGAGAAGCACACCACGATCAAGCCGTTGTGGGACCTTTGGCGGTCGGTGACGCAGGACTTCTTTGGCACCGCGAGTTTCGGCATCGTCGCCAACGAGACCTATACCCGCGGCATGCGGAATTTCCTGGAAGAAGATCTCGGGCTTCCCTGCAATTTCGCGATTGCCCGGAAGCCTGGGATCAAGCCGGACAATGAATCGGTGCGCGACCTGATCCGGGAGAAGACGCCGTTGGTCCTGTTCGGCAGCTACAACGAACGCATGTACCTGTCGGAGATACGGGGACGGGCGATGTATATCCCGGCCTCCTTCCCCGGCGCCGTCATTCGCCGTCATACGGGCACGCCCTTTATGGGCTATGCCGGCGCGACCTATGTCGTGCAGGAAGTCTGCAACGCCTTGTTCGACGCGCTTTTCAATATTTTGCCGTTGGGCGTCGATCTCGACCAGGTCGATGCGACGCCGTCGCGGCTGCACCGGGAACTGCCCTGGGACGAAGACGCCCGTGTCGCGCTGGATGAACGGGTGGAAGCCTACCCGATCCTGACGCGCATTTCCGCCGCCCGTCGCTTGCGCGACGCGGCCGAGGCGATTGCCCGTGACGCCGGCGATGCCAGCGTCACCGTCGATCATGTCGCGCGGTCCCAACGCGCGCTTGCCGAAGGGAGGGCCGCATGATGGCGCGTCCCTCGGTTCAAAGATTTCGTTCGGCTTTGCCGGACGGAAAGACTGGTGTGCCGACTCCCGGCGCAGCAGACCCTGCCGCGCGGGAAGTGCGCGGTAACGGCCAGAAGACCCAACACACGGAGGGTAATTGAAATGGCTTTAGACCAAGACGACCAACGCGGCTCGTTGTCAGGATTGACAGACCAAGAAGCGCGTGAGTTTCACCGCATCTTCATGAGCAGCTTCATCATGTTCGTCGTCGTCGCAATTATTGCACATGTTCTGGTTTGGATGTGGCGTCCCTGGTTTCCAGGCGAAGAAGGTTACACCGCGCTTCCGGACAGTGTGAACGTCGCGATGACGCACGTTCTTCCATATTTGACATAGGAGAGAGCACATGTGGCGAATATGGCTTCTGTTTGATCCACGTCGATCGCTGGTTGCGTTGTTCGTGGGGTTGGCGGTGCTGGCATTGTTGATTCACTTCATCTTGCTCAGTACCGACCGCTTTAACTGGATCGAAGGTCCAAGCGCAGCAAGCGCGAGTGCGACGATTCAGACATCACAACTCCTGTCATAGGGTGTGATGACTGAGGAAACTGCACAGTAGCGTTTGTAACGGTGGCGGATCGGTTTCGGTGCAAGCCGGCCCGTCCGCTGCCCAGCGCGCCGACTGACGACTGTCGCTCGGTGGTTCGGAGTATAGAAACATGTCAATGCTGAGCTTTGAGAGGAAGTATCGTGTTCGCGGTGGAACGCTGCTGGGAGGCGATCTTTTCGACTTCTGGGTCGGACAGTTCTACGTCGGGTTTTTCGGCGTAACGACGATATTCTTCACGCTCCTCGGGACGGCTCTCATCATCTACGGCGCCGCCATCGGTCCGACATGGAATATATGGCAGATCAACATCGCGCCGCCCGACCTGTCTTACGGTCTTGCGCTCGCGCCGCTTAAGGAAGGCGGCTTGTGGCAGGCGATCACGGTTTGCGCGCTGGGGGCTTTCGTCTCATGGGCGCTGCGCCAAGCGGAGATCGCACGAAAATTGGGGATGGGGCTGCATATTCCCTTCGCCTTCAGCGTTGCGATATTCGCGTACTTCACCCTGGTCGTTATTCGCCCGGTCATGATGGGCGCCTGGGGCCACGGCTTTCCGTACGGCATTTTTAGCCATCTCGACTGGGTTTCGAACGTCGGCTACCAGTATCTGCATTTTCATTACAATCCGGCGCATATGATCGCCATCACCTTCTTCTTCACGACTGTGCTGGCGCTTGCGCTGCATGGTTCGCTCGTGCTGTCGGCGGTGAACCCGGACAAGGGCGAGGCGGTCAAGGCGCCTGAACACGAAGATACGTTTTTCCGCGACACGATCGGCTATTCCATCGGCACGCTCGGTATTCACAGGCTGGGGCTGTTCCTGGCGCTTTCGGCGGGGTTCTGGAGCGCCGTCTGCATCTTGATCAGCGGTCCGTTCTGGACGCGCGGTTGGCCGGAATGGTGGGATTGGTGGTTGAACCTGCCGGTGTGGGGATGAGGAGAACCGACGATGCCTGAATATCAGAATATCTTCACCCAGGTGCAGGTCCGCGGCCCGGCGGAAATGGGCGTCCGGCTGCCACGCGCCGATTGGTCGCGGGACGGCAAGCCACGCTTCATCCATTTGATCGGGCGTATCGGGAATGCGCAGATCGGCCCGGTCTATCTCGGGTTCACCGGGATCTTGTCCCTCGTTTGTGGGTTTATCGCCATCGAGATCATCGGGCTGAACATGTGGGCGTCCGTCAATTGGGATCCGGTCGAATTCGTTCGGCAACTGCCCTGGCTCGCGCTGGAGCCGCCGCCGGCGAAATACGGTCTGAGTTTCCCGCCGCTGGCCGACGGCGGTTGGTGGTTGGTTGCGGGCTTCTTCCTCACGGCGTCTATCCTGCTGTGGTGGGGCCGCATGTATATCCGGGCGCGCGCGCTCGGGATGGGGACGCATGTCGCCTGGGCCTTTGCCGCGGCGATCTGGCTCTATCTCGTTTTGGGATTGATCCGTCCGGTGATGATGGGAAGCTGGGCCGAGGCCGTTCCCTTCGGCATCTTCCCGCATCTCGATTGGACCGCCGCGTTTTCGATCCGCTACGGGAACCTCTTCTACAATCCGTTCCACATGCTTTCGATCGTCTTCCTTTACGGCGCGACGCTGCTGTTCGCCATGCATGGCGCGACGATTTTGGCGGTGAGCCGGTTCGGCGGCGAACGCGAGATCGAACAGATCACCGACCGCGGCACGGCGTCGGAACGCGCCGCGCTCTTCTGGCGGTGGACCATGGGCTTCAACGCGTCGATGGAATCGATCCATCGGTGGGCGTGGTGGTTCGCGGTTCTGTGTCCGCTTACCGGCGGGATCGGCATCCTGCTGACCGGCACGGCCGTCGACAACTGGTTCCTTTGGGGCGTCAAACACGGGCTCGTGCCCGAATACCCCCAGGTGTTCCCGCCGGCCACCGATCCGGCCGCGCTTCCGGAGGCAACGCGATGAACGGCAACAGAAAAACTTTACTGCCCGTCCTGGGGTCGATCGTCGGTCTTTCGCTCCTGGTCGCCGGTTGCGAGGACTACCCGCCGGTAGACGCCGAACAGCAAGGGTTTCGCGGCGTGGCGATGGAGCATGTGACGAACCCGCGGACCGTCGCCAGACTGAAAGCCCGGAACCAGATGCCGGAGCCTTTGGAACGCTTTGAAGCCGAGGGCGACCTCGCCTCGGAAGTGTATGAGAACGTGCAGGTGTTGGGCGACTTGCGCGAGACGGAGTTCTTGCGGCTCATGACGGCGATAACCGAGTGGGTTTCGCCGGAACAGGGCTGCACCTATTGCCATACGGATAACCTGGCCGACGACAACATCTACACCAAGGTCGTCGCGCGGCGTATGCTGCAGATGACCAAGACGATCAATTCGAAATGGGATAACCATGTCGGAGAAACAGGCGTCACCTGCTACACCTGTCATCGCGGCCATCCGGTTCCGGAGGAAGTTTGGCACAGAGATCCCGGTCCCAAACAAGCGAGAGGAATGACCGCGTCGAGCGCCGGACAGAATATCGCGGCGGATGCGGTCGGCGTGACGTCGCTGCCCTATGACCCCTTCTATACACTGTTGCAGCAGGACAATGCGATCCGCGTCGCCTCGAACGCCGCCTTGCCGCGCGGCGACAATCCGGTGGATATCAAGGACACGGAAGAGACCTACGGTTTGATGATGCATATGTCCGGATCGCTCGGCGTGAATTGCACGTTCTGTCACAACAGCCGGAACTTCTCGGCGTGGGATGAAAGCCGGCCGCAGCGGACGACGGCATGGCATGGGATTCGGCTGGCGCGGGAGTTGAACAACACGTATCTCGAACCGCTGAAGCCGGTGTTTCCGGAAGACCGCCTCGGGCCGCTGGGCGATCCGTCAAAGGTCAATTGCGCGACCTGTCATCAGGGCGTCCACAAGCCACTGTTCGGCGCCCAGATGTTGAAGGACTATCCCGAACTCAACGCGGTGAAGTAGGGCGTTGCGTTCTTGTCGACTCGGTATCGCAACCCGGCGGATTAGTCCCGCCGGGTTGTTGATCGGGGCCACGGCGCTCCATACAGTGTTCGGAGCGTGGGTTTTTTTGACGCGGGTGTGAATGAAACAGGTGCGCCGAAACGGAAAGCGGACCGGACCGTCGGCTGGATTTGCCGACCAGCTTCGCGAGACGACTCGCACGCTTCACGCACGGGCGGAGCGGACGGGCATCATCCGGAAGATCCTGAGCGGTCATGTATCCCGGCGCGCCTACGCTCTTTACCTCCGCAATCTACTGCCGGCATACGAACAGTTGGAAAAAAGCCTCGTTTATCATCGCCGCGCGCCCGGCGTGCGGTTGATCGCAAACAGCGCGGTCTACCGATCCGAGGCGATCGCGTCGGACCTTCTGTATCTCTGCGGCTCGGGTTGGCATGACGACCTGCCGCTTTTGCCGTCGGGCAGAATCTATCGCCGACGCGTCGTGCAGGCGGCCGACGGGAGAGGGGAAGCGCTGATAGCGCATGCCTATACCCGCTACCTCGGCGACCTGAACGGCGGGCAGGTGATCCGGCGGCAGTTGACGCGATCGTTGGACGTGGGCCCCGGCGGTCTTTCGTTTTATGAATTTCCCGCGGTATCCGATCTTGCGGCCATGCGGTCGGGCTATCGGGCCGCCATCGATCGCAGCGCCGACGAGATATCGGGGCATCAGGATGTCCTGCAAGAGGCGGTGATGGCCTTCGATCTCAACATCGCGGTATCGGCCGCGGTCGACCAAGTCGTCGCCGGCGAAACGGAATCGCATCACGCCTGATCGAGGCTGGATCTGCCCCAAGGCCGATGATCTCCGCACCGGCCGTTCAGTCGTCGTCGCCGGCTTCCCGTGTCGAATGCCAGATCAAGTGTTCGAGCAGTTCGGCCGTCCGTCCGACCGACGAGCGCACATTGCCGAGCATCGTGGGGACTTCGTCCATGTCGATTCCGTCCGTGATCTCAAGCGCGGCAAGCTGCGCGTTCTCGATGACGGATGACAATAGGTTGCGGAAAACCAAGTCCGCTTTCGAGTCGAGCCGCATCGTCATCGCGCGGCGCTGTTCCAGGACGCTTTCTTGGAATCGCTGTCGGGCGCTCTCTACGGCCTGGCGTTCCGCGAGATCCGTGAACAGCATGACATATCCCAGGGCATGGCCCGGTGCGGAGAACACCGGGTCCGCGCGCACCAGAAGGGCTTTCTCGACGTTCTCGGCGCTCGTCAGCCGGATTTCGCCGCGCCAAGACCGGTTTCTCTCGATCAAATCCTTTATGTTGCGGCGCACGGCGCCGCACTGCCGGAAACAATCGGCCAGGTCTTCCAGGCTCTCAAAATCGTCTTCATCGGCCGGTACCAGATCTTTGAAGGCCTGGTTCAACAGGAGGATGCGGCCTGTTGTATCGGCGATGACCACCGGATGTTCCGATCCGCCGATCTGTTTGCTGACGATGTTGAGCTGATCTTGGGTAATCAGCAGCCGCATGGACCTGAATTGAAGGACGACATCCCGTACGGTCGCGCCGATAAGCCGGGCGGCTTTCAGGTCCGCCGCGGTCCAGGGGTCGCTGGTGCCTTCGACCAGTTGATGCCATTGGGCGAAGGAGCGGCGCGGCGACAGGTCCAGTGGGTTGTCCCCGATGATGACAGGCTTGTTGGGGTCGCCGCCCCATGTAACCGTCCGGATTCGCTCCGGTCGAAACCAAAGGAGAAATTCCCCCGGTGATTTGGATACGGGGGTTGCGACAAGTCCGCTGGCGACATCGGCCGCCGCCGCAAGGTCGGGCGCTTCCGATGCCAGCGAGGCGGTCGAGAAAACCGTCGACGGGTTTTTTTGGTCCAGCCATTCGACGATATCGCGGAGGTGGTGGGTGCCGGGGACATCGCCCGTCGTGAAGATATTGCCCTCGAAGGTCAGGGCCGCGCCGCCCGCATTCAGGGGTTGCAGCAGCGTGCGCGGCGACTGTTCGAAGAGTGCCGCCGTCCAATCGCCGTCACGCGCGATGGTCTCGATCATATGTTGTTCCAGTCGCCGAACGGACAATTCCGCCTGGCTCTGGACAAAACTCTCAAGCGCCGCGAACCGGGTCGCGATGATTTCCGCAAGCAGCTCGCACATCGCCCGGGTTTCGTAGTGAACGAAGCGTGGTTCGTAATGATGGCAGGAAACCATCCCCCACAGCTTGCCGCCGACGACGATCGATGCGACAAGCGTTGCGGAGACGCCCATATTCTTTAGGTACTGAATATGAATGGGCGACATGCTGCGTAGGCCGCAGAGCGACATATCCAGGTCTTTACCGGTCGCCGGCGAAAACAGGGGCTCAAGCGGGGTCGGCTCGTAATCCACATCCACCAGCACCCGAACCCGGTTCCGGATATATAAGTCTCGCGCGATCCGGGGGATATCGGAGGCGGGGTACCAGTTGCCGAGAAACGGCTCGAGGTCTTCGTTTCTCTCCTCGGCGAAGACTTCGCCGTGGCCTTCGCTGTCGAAGCGATACACCATGACCCTGTCGTAGCCGATAAGATCCTTGAAGACGACGGTCACGGCGTCGGCGAGGGCGCGAACCGACGTGCAGGGCAGCAACGTCTTCAGTGCGGCTCCTATATTTTCGGATAGCGCGATCTGTGGCCCGGCCGGTTCGAGTTCGATGATCAAACCGCCTTCCGGCGGACGGTGGATCAGCGAATCGAACACCGACCCTTGCTCGCCGAGCTTGCAGCGAACGGCCATGGGAATCGTATCCAGGTTATCGTCGAGATGCGGCCGGATGCGGTCGGCCAAATCGCCCCCGAGATCGTGTAGGTTCTTCCCTAAGAGGTCGTCGCCAATTTTCAGGAAGGATGCCGCGTTCCGGCTCGCCTGTATGACCGTCAGATCGGGTTCACGGAGCACCAGGAGTGCGCCATGAGGCTGGATCGATCCCGCCAGCTGGATCTGCTCGCGCTCGCAGTTTGAGAGGTCAGCTTGCCCGAATGCCGGCGCCGGTGACGATGGTGGCGTCAACCCTAACCCTTCCCTCCTGTCGGCAACTTATTCCCGATTACGTTCTTCCATCTAACCCGTAGCGGTTGAGTTTGGCATATAGAGCCTGTCGGCTCAAACCCAGTAAATCGGCGGCGGCGCTGCGGTTCCCCCGGGTCGAAACCAACGCCGCTTCGATATAGCGCTGTTCTATCGAGTCAACGGCCTTCCGAACGACCGTTTGCAGCGACTCCACCCCAAGATGTGCACTCGTCGTGTCCGGCAAGGCGGCGGATCGGTCGATACTGGGTTGTGCCAAGCGCGCGCTCACGTCGCGGATAACGAAACTGGTCGACGGCGGATCGGCCTCGCCGTTACGCGCCGCTGAAATCTCGACATCGGTTTGCGTGCCAAGTTCGGATTCGAGCGTCGTCGGGAAAAGCCGGACATATCCATTGTCCGCGACACGCGACATCAATGCCGTCATATCCGCGCCGGCCCGTCCGATCCATCGGCTCAAGGTTTTGCCGATCACCGATCGGTGGTCGTTGACCTGCACCAGGTTCAAGAAGGCCGGATTGGCGTATTGGATCGTATCTTTATCTGTGGTGGCGACGATGGCGTCCGGGGCCCGGTCCAATATATCCCCTGCCGCGACCGTCGGTTTGTTATCGACGATTTCTTCCAATTTGCCGAACGGCGTCAGTTGCAGCAGGAATACCGGCCCGGGGTCGGCGGTCATCAAGGACGCGCTGACCAGCCACGCTTCTTGGTTCTGTCCAAGATGGAAGATTGTCCGCGGCGATTTACCGTGCTCGCGGACGGTTTCCAGCATCTTCTCGAATTCTTCGCGCTCGTCCTGCCGAAGCTCGGCCCTGAAATCACGGCCGCCGGCCATCAGGCCCAACGTTCGGATCGCCACCGGATTCGCTTCCACGATATGCATATTCGCCGCGCGAACGATCAAGACCGCTTCGTTGGATGCGTCGAACAGCAATCGGTAGCGTGTTTCGATCTCGCGGAACTTCCAGTAGTCCCGCTCCATCGCCTGTTGCGCGGAGATCAGGCGCGATTGCAGTTCCGCGACGGTTTGCAGGCTTTTGCCGATCGCCACCAGTCCGGTGGAATCGCTGACGCGGATCGTCGTGTATTCGATCGGAATTTCCTGGCCGCTGGGAAATTGCTGATTCAGCTGGCGAAAAGCCGACATGCCATTCTTGCGGGCATGCTCGATCATGAGTTTGATCTTGTCGGCGCTGACGTCGCCGACCGTCTGCGTCCAGGGAGAGCCGATCCACGCCGTCACGCCGTTTTCCGGGATCGACCCAGACAGGTTTACGTCTCGAATTATGCCGTCCAAATCAAGGTGAAGCGTAATGTCAGGCTGGGCCAAATTCATTCTGA
Organism: Alphaproteobacteria bacterium; assembly: GCA_028281325.1. Taxonomy (GTDB): domain Bacteria; phylum Pseudomonadota; class Alphaproteobacteria; order UBA8366; family UBA8366; genus JAJFJD01. The sequence continues at coordinate 115,933 of JANQKC010000021.1, read as the reverse complement.
CACCACCGCTCGGATATCGAGTTCATACACCTGTTTTACCTAGGTTAAGGTTTCTCGTCTGGGTCGTCGTTTCCGTCGCCGTTTCCGTCGCCGATGCGCCGCGACCACCGGGTTGGGTTGAGACATCGATACGCTCGGTATCATGCGTCTTTCAGCGCCGATGGCAACCTCAATCAACCGGCGGGATATGACCTTGATCTCTATCAATTCTCGCATACATCGCCGAACGGTGGTTATCTCGCAAATGGCTTAGTCCGATCGTCTTCGTGGCGCGAGTCCTCTCTATAAGTATCGGTTGTCCCGCGGACGGGACCGTTTGCCCGTATCTTACGCGGCGTTCGATTTGCGGCGCTGCGTGGTGCGTTGGAGCCCAAATTCGGTCCAAACGGTCGATAGCGACCCGACGAGATGATTGATGTCGGCGTCGGTATGGATCGGCGACGGCGTGATGCGCAGCCGTTCCGTGCCCCGGGGAACCGTGGGATAGTTGATCGGTTGGACATAGATACCGAATCGGTCGAGCAGGCAGTCGGTGATGTTCTTGCAGACGACCGGGTCGCCGACCATGACCGGCACGATGTGGCTCGGATTTTCGTAATGCGGAATGCCGGCGTTATCCAGTTGCGCCCGCACTTTCGCGACCTGGCGGCGCTGCAGCTCGCGCTCGGCGCTGCTCGATTTGAGATGTTGGATGCTTGCTGTGGCGCCTGCCGCGACGGCCGGGGGCAACGCGGTCGTGAAGATGAATCCCGAGGCATAGCTCCTGACGAAGTCGCACAATGCGGTCGATGCCGCGATATAGCCGCCGACCACGCCGAACGCTTTCGCGAGCGTGCCTTCGATGACCGTCAGCCGATGGCTCACGCCCTGCTCTTCGGCGAGTCCGCCGCCGCGCGGTCCGTACAGCCCGACGGCGTGAACCTCGTCGAGATAGGTCATCGCGCCGTGCGCGTCCGCGACATCGCAGAGTTCGGAAATTGGCGCGATATCCCCGTCCATCGAATAACAGGATTCGAACGCCACGAGCTTCGGCCGGTCGTGTTCCAGTTCCGACAGTTTACGGTTCAGGTCTTCCGGATCGTTATGGGCGAAGATCTGCTTTTCGGCTTTGCTGTGCCGAATGCCTTCGATCATCGATGCATGGTTATACGCATCGGACAACACGACGCAGCCGGGCAGTCGCGATGCGAGTGTTCCCAACGACGCCCAGTTCGAGACGTATCCCGACGTGAACAGCAGGCTGTCTTCGGTTCCGTGCAGGTCGGCCAGTTCTTTCTCCAGGAGAACGTGATAATGGGTTGTCCCGGAGATGTTGCGCGTGCCGCCGGCGCCCGCGCCGCAGCGATCGATCGCCTCGTGCATGGCGTTGAGAACCGCCGGGTGCTGCCCCATGCCGAGATAGTCGTTGGAACACCAGACGGTCACCTCGGACCGGCCATCCTTCTTATAATGTGTCGCATGCGGGAAGCTGCCGGCGTGGCGTTCGATATCGGCGAAGACGCGGTATCGTCCTTCATCGTGCAAGCTGTCGAGGCTTTCGCGAAAGAAAAATTCATAATCCATTTTTTCCTCCTATCGGTTCACGGTGCCAATTCAGGCTTTGGTGTTCTTTTTTGACGTCGGGAATCGGTGCTCCACGGTCAGACCTGCGATTTCGTCGGGTTGAGTAGGGTTGCCCCCATGTCGGCGTTTGTTTCTTTAGGATGGCGCGCGTGCGGCCGCGGAATTTTGTCGGGCTCGGCAACGGCGTGCGACCGCATGCCCCAGCGCCAGAGGTTTTCCACCGGGATCGGCAGGACCAGGAACCAGTGTTCCAGAACCGCCAGGGTCATGAGCGTCGCAAGAAAAGTGAAGCCGGCCGCTTCGGCAGGACCGGCGGCCGCGTTCGAGGCCGCCGCTGCCAAGGCTATCGCGGTCCCCGTCGATGCGGTCACCGAGACCGGGAACAGCAGGTTCATGGGGCGGCGCGAAAAGTAACTCTTCAAATGATGCAGTTGTTCGGGAAGGAAGCTCTCCGTGATGTTGGGCACGCCCAAGAAGACGTTCAGCTTCGTGCTTAACCGCATGACCCACAGGATGACGAATGTCCATGTCCCGACCTGGTTGGCCGCGTCCCATGTGATGGCGATCAGCGCTATGGCGGTCACGAAGAGTGCGATCTCGTGATAGATCAGCGTCCGCGTCGCGGTGATGAAGCGGCGCCATCCGCGGCAATCCGCCGGGCAGGGTCCTTTGTTCGGGCCGGTCACCAATCCCATGAGGAAGGTGATCTCGTGCCATCCCCAGATGACGATGCCGGACGCAAAGCCGATATAAGCGCCCATCACGGTCATGTCCGATCGGATAGCCACGAGACCGACGACCGCCAGCGCCAACAGCGACGTGGCGCCGAGCATGCTCCAACGGATCGTGCGCTTCGGGAGCCCGTCCAGATAGAGGATCAGTCCGGTGCTGAACCACCAGATAAAGAGAGCGAACAGGACGGGATAAAGATACTGCACCATCAGGCGCGGGCTCCTCCGTTATCGCGCGGCTACCAAGCGGGCGCCACGCGGATTTCCTTCGGCAGCGCTTCATGTTTCGCCGGCAGCATGTACAAGCCTGCAAAGGTCAGGGCGCTCGCCGCGCCGCAGCCCAGCCATTTCAACCGGCCGACGACGCCGCCTTGGGCTTTCGCGTCGTCGCTCATGAGGGACAGGCGGTGCAGCCGCTGCAGGCCGTTGCGGAATCGGGGATTGTCGATGTCCAGGGTGACAGGGAAAACCTGACGCGAAATCTCGGTCGTGATCCGAAACACCTGGAAATCGTAATCCGTCGCATCGAAGCCGAAGGCCGCGTGCAATTCCGGCCGCTTATGGTCGCGCACGAACATCGTCGCGAAAACGGCAAGCTGGAAGAAGCGGATCCACAGCTTGTTGCGCCCTTTCAGCAGCTTGGGGTCCGCCCGCATGATCAGGGCGAAGGCCTCGCCGTGGCGGAACTCGTCGTTGCACCATCTTTCGAACCACCGGAAGATCGGGTGGAACCGCTTCTCCGGGTGCCGCTCAAGCTGGCGGAAGATCGTGATGTAGCGCGCATAGCCGATCTTCTCGGACAGATAGGTCGCATAGAAGATGAATTTCGGCGCGAAGTACTTGTATTTCTTTTCGGACCGCAGTTGGTGCAGGTCGACGCCGAGACCGAAATCCTTGAGGGACCGGTTGATGAAGTTGGCGTGGCGGGATTCGTCCCGGCTCATGAGCGCCATGAGTTCCTTGATATCCGGGTTCGAAACTTTCTTCATGATGTCCGCATACAGCACGCAGCCCGAGTATTCGGACGTCACCGAACTGATGAGGAAGTTGATGAATTCCTCGCGAAGCGCCGGCGGCAGTTCCTGTATCTCGGCATCGAATTCGTCGCCGCGCTGGAAATGGTCGACATTCGAGTCGCTCCGGAACTCGTCCATCATCTTGTCCCATTCCGCCCGGACGGGATCGACGTCCACGCGGTCCATCGCGTCGAAGTCGGTCGTGTAGAAATGCGGGCTCAGGATCGTGTCCTGCTTGGCGACTTCGGTTGAATCGATGCTTGAATCGTCGACTGTGATTGCGTTCATCGTGCACTCCTCGTCGTTACTTCGGCGGATTGTTGAACGGTCTGCGTCTCGGTCTTCGCCGATAAATTCGGAAGCAGACTCGCGAAGGCGCCGGCGTTGGTCGGTCCGAATGCGTCGAGTTCGATGTCGCGACCGGTCGCCGTGTCATGCAGCGAAATGCGGCCGTCGGCCCAGCGCGTCAATCTGAAGTGCGGCTGTTGACCGACCTCATGGAGCTGCCGCTCGCGAACCAGGCCGCGCAGCACGCCGCGGATAAAGTTGTTCGAGCCGGGCGCGAGCACCTGTATCGTTTCGCCGTCCGGCACGGATACAACGACAACCGCCCCGTCGGCCCGATCCTGAAAGTGCAGATCGCGGCTCACGACGGGTGTGCTGGCCTCCACTTTGACCGTTCCGACGTCGCCGTAGCGGGCGACGGTCGTTGCGACCAAGGCGAATCCGACAAGCGCGGCGGCGCTGATAAGGGCGCCTCGGGGAAAGGGGCGGTCTTCGAATGGATTGCTCATCTGAGCGTCCTCCTACGACGCGACGGTTGCGACGGATGCCGCGACGCGCGGCGCGGGGTCATGGGAGCAGGTCCGGGTCTCACGCGCCGGCACGGCCTGGGCGCCTTTGTTCGCGGTCAGGGCGGTGGCAAGCGTTTCGGCCACGGTAGATGCGTCCGGTACGACGCGGAGCATCGGCTGCGGGTTCGAAACCTGCCACGGGCGCGCGTGCGGCCACAGGACGAGGTAGGAAATCCGGTCTTCCGTGTTGAGGGAAACCGAAATGTCGCCCGTTCCGTCGGCGTAGAGCTTGGCGTCGGCGCTGCTCATCGCGTTAAAGGGAAGATTGAACGTCATGGGCATGGCGATGCCGAACCGCATCACCAGGCGTTGGTTGGTGATCGTATAGACCGTCGTCCGCGCGATCAGGTAGCCGATCCCCAGCAGGATGCCGATCGCGGCGCCCGCCAGCAGCAGCAACCCCGCCATGGAAAAGGCGATCGCGCCGATGGCGTCACCGTCCGAAATGCCGGCGATGATCCGCCAGGCGACCAGCAGCCCGAAATAGACGGCGATTTTCCGGACATGCAAGGCGCGTCGCGCGACCGCCATCCAATGCGGCCCGCCCTGCCAGAGGATGCGCTCGCCGGTCGGCAGGTTTTCGGGCAGCCCGTGGACCGGTTCCGAGTCGTGCTCCCTCATATCAGCGGCTCCGCCCGCTCCGGCGTGGCATAGAGTTGCCCGCCGCCGTAATACGCGGTGATCTTGTCTTCCTCGAGAAGCGTGACTTGATCCGGATTCGCGAGTTTCGGAACATCGGCGAACTGGTGCGACAGGATCGATTTGACCTTAACCCGGTCGAGCCCACGGTCGACATTCGACATCGGGGTCGGCAGCAGCACCATCACCGACCCGGTCTCGGTCGGAACCTCGACTTCGTAATACCGCAAGATGTATTCCGACCGGTCGACCCACGCGTCCCGGACTCGGCCACCCGCTTTTCCGTCGTCCCCGTAGACCAGCATGCCGATCGGGTTCGGATCGCGCGGATCGAGCGAGAAGTCGGTGGCGACGCGCAAGGGAACGATTTTCGGTTCGCCGTCATGGGCCAAATCGGCGACATTCGCCCGCTCCGCGTAGGCGGCCGGCCCGACCGCGTCGACCATGGGGTTGCCCGTCGGTTCCAACGGCGCGCCGGGCCAGGGGGCCATGGGGATCGCATGGATCGGCCGGGAATCCTTCTCACCGTTCGGCGCGTACACGGTACCGCCATGCGGCAACTTGAAGGATTTCGGCTCCGGCACGGTTGGAAAGCCGATGACCGGCACATTCGCCGACCGATCGGATTCGAGCGGATATCCCTCGCGCTTATCCTCCCGGCGGAGATAGATGATCAGGCCGGCGAAAAAGATCCAAAATGCGTACAGCGTGACCTGCGCGACGTCGAAGTAGCTTGTGATTGCCCCGGCTTCCATAGTTCTTACTCCATAGTCTGCCGGCTAGCCCGGAAACTGGGCCAAGCCGAACTTGGATGGCGCCGCGTACTCTTTGCGGGCGGCGCGCCGGACGAGCGGACCGACCGCCACCAAGGTGATGAACAGCAGCGCAATTTCGATGTGATAAACGGCGGCGTATCCGACGGCGGGGTCGGATAACGTCGTTCCGAGCCTTCCGCTCGCCGCGAGCGACCCGACGATGTCGCGAATGGCGCCGCCCAAGGCGATCCCGATGCCGGCGGCGGATGCCTGCACCGCTCCCCAGGCGCCGAGAGTCAGGCCGACTTGTGTTTTGTCGGCCAAATCCATTGCGGCGGTGAGCATGCCGACCGCGAACATGCCGCCGCCGAATCCAATCAAGGCCGTCCCGAGCTGCAGAAGCATGACCGAGTCCAGCGGCGCGGCGAGGATCAAGGCCGAGAAGGCCGCGAGCCCGACGGTCGCGCCGGAAGCGGCAAGACGAAACGGGTCCGTCCCCCGGCGCAACATCCGCGCCGTCAGCGCGAAGGCGGCCAGCGTGCCCAGCGCGAGGATCGCGGTGAGAAGCGTCGTCATCGAAACGGACATGTTGAAGATCTGGCCGCCATAGGGTTCGAGCAGGATGTCCTGCATGCTGAACGCGGCGGTGCCGAGGCCGACCGCGACCAAGAGCCGTTTCGACCGCCCGGTGTCGGTAAATGCGCGCCAGCACTCGCCGAAGCTCGGGTAGGTCTTGTCATGCGCCGTTTCGGCGGGGTTGCGCGCTTCCTGCTTCCAGAGCGCGGCGAGGTTGAGCAGGAAAGTAACGACGGCCGCGCCTTGCACGACCTGGATCAACTTGATCTGCGAGAAATCCGTCAGAAGCGCGCCGAAGATCAGCGAACTGCCGAGCATGCCGACCAGTAGCATCACATAGAGAAGGGCGACAACCCGAGGACGCGCGTCTTGCGGCGCCAAATCGGTGGCCAGCGCCAGCCCGGCCGTTTGCGTGATGTGCATGCCGGCGCCGACCAGAATGAAGGCGAGCGCGGCGCCCAGGTAGCCGGTGATGGCCGGGCCGTGCGTGTCGCCGGACAGGATCAAGAGCGCGAAAGGCATGATCGCCAACCCGCCGAACTGCAGCAGGGTTCCCATCCAGATATAGGGGACCCGCTTCCAGCCGAGGAAAGACTTGTGCGTGTCGGACCGGAACCCGATGAAGGCGCGGAAGGGCGCGACGAGCAGCGGCAGCGAGACCATCAGCGCCACCAGCGTGGTTGGCACGTTGAGTTCAACGATCATCACCCGGTTGAGCGTGCCGTTCAGCAGGACTAACGCCATGCCGACGGAAACTTGGAACAACGACAGACGCAGCAAGCGCCCGAGCGGCAGCTCGGTGGTCGCGGCATCGGCGAACGGCAGGAACCGCATCCCGACGCGGCGCCATTCGTTCGCCAGCCTGTCGTTCATCCGTCTCATGCGGCGTTCAGCTCCAAAGCCTGCGAGGTGTAGAACCCGCTGGAAATGCGGCGCGACTCCATCGGCCGCCAGGCGGCAAGCGCCCGTTCGTCGCGGATCAGGGCGCGGAGGTCCCGTTCGCTGACCGGTTGGATCGCGGGCGCGCGGTGTTCCCGATGCGGAATGAGACGGCCGACGGCGTGCATCACGGCCAGGGCCGGCGTTTTCGGCGCGAAGGTAAGGTGGATCGAGCGCGCCGTTCGTTCCGCGAAGGCGGTGACGATCCGGACGATGTCGTCGGCCTGATAATGGATCAACGAATCCATGGCGATGACGTGGTCGAATTCGCCGAGCGTCGGGTCCAGCATATCGCCGACGTGAAAATCGATGCTGCCGGGACCCAGTGTCGCCGGCATGCGCTTGCGGGCGATGTCGATCAGCGACGGCGAGATGTCGATTGCCGTGACCACGGCGCCGCGCCGCGCCGCCTCGATTGCGAAGGCGCCCGTGCCGCATCCGGCGTCGAGCACGCGCCGGCCTTCCAACGAGTCCGGCAGTTGGTCCAACAGCGTTTGCCGCATCGCATCGCGACCGGCCCGAACGGTGGCGCGAATCCGGCTGACCGGCGCGTCCGACGTGAGCCGGGTCCACGCCTCGGACGCTGTCCTATCGAAATAGGTTTCGAGTTGACCGCGCCGCTCTTGGTAGGTTGCGCTTGGCATCAATCGAATCCGAGAAAATCGAAAATGTCGCGGTCTTTCATCGCCTGCGCTTCCATCGGCTCGACGCCCGCGATCAGCGTTGCCGCCAGGCGAAGATATTCTTCCTGAACGGCGTCGAGTTCCGGCGACGGTTCCATTTCGAACAGGGTGGATTTCTTCAGCCGGCTGCGCCGGATGACGTCGAGGTCGGGAAAATGCGCCACCTTCTTGAGGCCGATGGCGTCGTTGAAACGGTCGATTTCGTCCGTGCCCGCGCTGCGGTTGGCGATGACGCCGCCGAGGCGGACGTCGTAATTCTTCGCCTTGGCCTGGATCGCGGCGACGATGCGATTCATCGCGAAGATCGAGTCGAAATCGTTCGCGGTGACGATCAACGCCCGTCCCGCGTGTTGCAGCGGCGACGCGAAGCCGCCGCACACGACGTCGCCGAGGACATCGAAGATCACGACATCGGTGTCCTCCAGTAGGTGGTGCTCTTTCAGCAGCTTCACCGTTTGGCCCACGACATAGCCGCCGCAGCCCGTTCCCGCGGGCGGGCCGCCGGCCTCGACGCACATCACGCCGTTGTAACCTTCGAAGACGAAATCCTCGATCTGCAATTCCTCGGCATGGAAGTCCACCGATTCCAGGACGTCGATCACCGTCGGCATGAGCTTCTTGGTGAGCGTGAAGGTGGAGTCGTGCTTCGGGTCGCAGCCGATCTGCAGGACGCGCTTGCCGAGTTTGGAGAAGGCGACCGAGAGGTTTGAAGAGGTCGTGCTCTTGCCGATGCCGCCCTTGCCGTAGATGGCGAAAACCTGGGCGGTTCCGAGGTCGAGTGCGGGATCGAGCTGTACCTGTACGCTGCCTTCTCCATCGGCCCGAGAGTCGGAATTGCTTAACGCGGATACCGTTGCTTCATCCAATGTCATGCCGCTACCTCTTCGTTAATTCCTTCAAGCCGGTCTTCGAGCGCTTCGCCGGCCCTGCGCAGGGCGTCGAGAGTCTCTTGATCCGGCGACCAGTAGTTTCGTTCATGCGCTTCGATCAGCCGGTTGGCGACCTTCACCGATGCCTTCGGGTTGAGTGTCGCGAGGCGATTGCGCATGTCGTCGTCGAGGACGAAAGTCTGCGTCAGCTGGCGATACACCCACGGGTCGACCTGGCCTGTCGTGGCCGACCATCCCATGGTGTTGGTGACGTGGGTCTCGATCTGGTGCACGCCCTCGTACCCGTGATCCAGCATTCCCTCGTACCATTTGGGATTGAGGGTGCGCGTCCGGGTTTCCAAGGCGACCTGTTCGCCGACGGTCCGGACGACGCTGTCGCCGGTCGTCTGATCGCCGATATACATCGGAACCATCGCACCCTTTGCCCGGTGCACCGCGCGGCTGATCCCGCCCAGCGTGTCGAAATAGTGTTCCAAGCCGGTGATGCCGGTCTCGATCGAGTCGAGATTCTGATAGGTCAGTTGAACATCGGCCAAAACGCTGTTGAGAAGCGCGGTTTGTTGCACCGGTTTCCCGTTGAGGCCGTAGGCGAAGCCCTTGCGCCGCGTGTAGACTTCGGCGAGCTCGTCCTCGTCGTCCCACTGGCCGCTATCGATGAGATGGTTCACGTTCGAGCCGTACGCGCCTTCGGCATTGCTGAAGACGCGTAATGCCGCGGTTTCCAGATCGCACTCATGTTCCGTCATGTAGGCCAGTGCATGCTTGCGGATGAAATTCCGCTCGATCGGCTCGTCGGCGCTTGCCGCCTGGTACGCGGCGGCGGCAAGCATCTTGGTCTGCAACGGTAGGAGGTCCCGGAAAATGCCGGACAAGGTCACCATCACGTCGATGCGCGGCCGGTCCAACGCGTCGAGCGGGATCAAATCGGCGCCGCACAGACGACCGAAACTGTCGAACCGCGGCCGCGCGCCCATCAGGGCGAGCGCCTGGGCGATCGGGCCGCCTTCGGTCTTGAGGTTGTCGGTTCCCCACAGCACCATCGCCACCGTTTCCGGCAATGGATTCGATTCGAGGCGGTGACGGTCGAGCAGCAAGGCCGCATGCCGCTCGCCCTCCGCAATCGCGAAGGCGCTGGGAATGCGGAAGGGGTCGAACCCGTGCATGTTTCGGCCGGTCGGCAGGATGTCGGGCGACCGGATAAGGTCGCCGCCCGGAACGGGGCGGATGAACCGGCCGTCCAAGGCCTGAAGCAAGGCCGGAATCTCGTGGTCTTCCGACAGCAGGCGGTTTCGCTCCGCGAGGTCCCGATAGGCGTGCAGGACGTCTGCATCCGGCGTGACCCCATGTGCCGCCAGGGCGGCCTCGGGCGCGGCGCCCTGGACGATCGCCGAGACAACCTCGCGGGGGGCGTCCAGATCATGCGATGCGGCGGCCGCGGCGACGAGCAGGTCGACCCGATCTTCGGGCGAGAGCGCTTCGCCGACCACGTGCAGACCGTTGGGAATCAGCGTCGTTTCCAGTTCGAAGAGGTCTTCGGCGAGCGTCGAAATCTCCGCCTCCGCTTCGCCGGTCCAGGCCGGCTCCGCGGCGGCCAGGTCGATCTCGGCGGCTTGCGCTTGAATGAGTTCGGCAAGGCGCGAGCGTTCTTCGGCTGCGTCCGGCGACAGGCCGCGCCAGCGGTCGACCGAGTCCTTGAGGTCAGCCAGGTTTTGATGCAGACCCGCTTCGGCGATTGGCGGCGTCAGATAGCTGATCAGGGTCGCGTTCGACCGGCGCTTTGCGATCGTCCCTTCGGACGGGTTGTTCGAGGCATACAGATAGTAGTTGGGAAGGTCGCCGATCAGTCGGTCCGGCCAGCAATCCTGCGACAGACCCGTTTGTTTGCCCGGCATGAATTCGAGCGCGCCATGCGTGCCGAAATGAAGCACGGCGTCGGCGTTGAAGTCTTCACGCAGATATCGATAAAAGGCGGAAAAGGCGTGGGTTGGCGTGTGCCCGCCTTCGAACAGCAGGCGCATCGGATCGCCCTCGTAGCCGAAGCTTGGCTGAAGACCGACGAAGACATTGCCGAACCGCTCGCCCAGCACGAAGATCGCGTTGCCGTCGGTTTGATGCCGGCCCGGGGCGGGGCCCCATTGTTCCTCGATCTGTCCGAGCCATTTTTCGCCGCGCACATGGTCGTCCGCCGCGATTTTGGCGAAGACATTGGCGTCGGTGCCGAACTGATCGCTGTTGCCGTCCAGCAGCCGCTGCCGTAACGCGTCGGCCGAGTCCGGCACGTCGACGTCATAGCCGGACGCCCGCAATGCGGTGAGCGTGCGATGCAGCGACTCGAAGACCGACAGAAAGGCTGCGCTGCCGGCGCTGCCGCCATTCGGCGGGAAGTTGAACAAGACGATGCCGACCTTCCGGTCGGCGATCTGCTTGCGCCGCAACGCCACCAGTTTCGCGACGCGCGCCGCCAGCGCGTCCGCGCGTTCCTCGTCCACCTGCATGCTGGTGGCGCGGTGGGATCCTTCCTCGGGCATCCGGCCTCCGAACACCAGCGGACCCGCGGCGCCGTCCAGCTCGGGGATCGCGACCATCATCGTCGTCTCGACCGGCAGCAGACCGGCCTCGCTCGATTGCCATTGATCCAGGGTTTGCAGCTCGAGGGCATGCGCCGCGACATAGGGGACGTCGAGCGCGCTCAGCATTTCCTCCGCGGCGGCGGAGTCGTTGTAGGCCGGGCCGCCGACCAACGAAAAGCCGGTCAACGACACCAAGGCGTCGATCTGCGGCACGCCGTCGCGCAGGAAGTATTTCGCCACGGCCGGCTGGGCGTCCAATCCGCCGGCGAAGGCGGGAATGACCCGAAGGCCGCGCGCTTCCAGGGCCGCGATGACGCCGTCGTAGTGATCCGTATCGCCGCCCAGCGCGTAGGACCGCATGATGAGAACGCCGACCGTGCCGGCCTTTTGGCCGCGCGCCCGCGGCAAATCCCCGACCCGGTCGGCGATCCGGCCCTTCACGCGCGGATGATACAGGCCGACATCCGGATACTCTTCCGGCAGTCGGGCCGCCACCGCACCTTTCAAGGCGCTGCGGGGGCCGGCCGCATAGCGATTGACCAAAAACCGGACCAAGTTGCCGAGGTTCTTGTCCGATCCCGCGAGCCAATACTGCATCGTGAGGAAGTAGGCGCGCAGATCCTGTGCGGTGCCGGGAATGAACTTCAGGATTTTGGGCAACCGGCGCAGGATGGCCATCTGCTGCGCGCCGGCGGTGCCGGACTTCTTCTTGCTTTTTCCGCCGCGCAGCCGCTTCAACAACGACATCGGCCCCGACGGGTTGTTCATGTCGAACTGGCCGATCCGGGTGAGGCGGATGATCTCACCGGCGGCCATGCAGCCGATCATCGCGTCGCACGCGTCGCGGCGGTCCTGCAGGGCCGGGAGGACCGCATTGATGTGGTCCTCCATGAACAACATGTTGGCGAAGATGATGTCGCCCTGCGAAATGTCGTCGCGGCAACGCGCGAGCGCCGCCGGATTTTCAGCCCATTCGGCCGCCGCGTGCAACGAAAGCGTCAACCCCGGGATGTCCTGTTTCAGGTCAGGAAGCGCGCGTTCCATCGCGCCGCCGAGGTGACTGTCCAACGTCACGATCACGACGCGAATGGGGGCGGGGTCAGCGGCCGAAATGTGCTTTGGCATCATAAAGCGTGTCTATTGTTACGGTGTGGATTCCGCGTTCTGCGGCGAAGCTCTCGGTGTTGCGGCGGGCTTTCCCGCGAACGAAGAAGGGGATTTTGCTGAGTTCTCTTTCCGCGTCTTCCGCCCATCGCAGCGGGGCGTCCGCGTCTGCCGCCGCGGGCGTTTCGGCCGGTCGCTCGGCCGGTCCCAAGTGCGAGGCGACGGCGGTGTCGTTGAACTCAAAATCGTCGCGGAACATCGCCAGCAGATGCTCCTCCAGTCCCATCATCAGGGGGTGGACCCAGGTGTCGAAAATGACGTTGGCGCCCTCGTAGCCCATCTGCGGCGCGTATCGGGCCGGGCAGTCTTCCACGTGGATCGGGGTCGAGATGACGGCGCACGCAATGCCGAGCCGCTTGGCGATGTGCCGCTCCATCTGCGTGCCGAGCACGAGTTCCGGCTGGACCTCGGCGATCGCCGCTTCGACTTCCAGATATTCGTCGGTGATCAGCGGCGTGACGCCGTATCGTTCCGCCGCGGCCCGAATGTCGCGTGCGAATTCGCGGCTATAGGTACCAAGACCGGCGATCGTGAACCCGAGCTCGTCCTGGGCGATCCGCGCCGCCGCGACCGCATGCGTCGCGTCGCCGAAGATAAAGACGCGCTTCCCGGTGAGATACGTGGAATCGATGGACCGGGAATACCAGGGAAGCTGCGACTCGGATGGGGCGAGCGCATGGGCCACGTCGACCCCGGCAATCGAAGAAATTTCCTGCAGGAAATCGCGGGTCGCGCCGACGCCGATCGGAACCGTCTTGGTGAACGGCTGCTTGAACGTCCGTTCGAGCCACTTGCAGGTGGTCGCGGCGACCTCGGGGTAAAGGCAGACATTGAAGTCCGCGTCCGGAATACGGACGAAGTCGTCCGGCGTGGCGCCTTCTGGTGCGACAACGTTGATGTCGACGCCGACGCTCTGCAACAACCGCGTGATCTCTATCACATCGTCGCGGCAGCGGAAGCCCAAGGCGGATGGGCCCAACAGGTTCGCCCTTGGACGTCGACCCTCGGGGGTGGGCGATTGGGCGGAACCTGTGGCTGTCGCCATGGGCGACAGCAGCTTGCGAGTCAGGTGGTAAAGAGTCTCGCTGGCGCCCCAATTCTCCTTGCGCGAGTAGGCCGGCAACTCCAGCGGAACGACCGGAACCGTGATGCCCATGCCTTTGGCGAGGGAACCCGGTTGATCCTGAATGAGTTCCGCGGTGCAGGACTCGCCGACGAGCAGGGTCTTCGGCTGGAATCGGTCGTAGGCTTCCTGGATCGTGTCTTTGACCAGTTGCGCCGTGTCGCCGCCGAGGTCGCGGGACTGGAAAGTGGTGTAGGTCACCGGCGGCCGCTTCTTGCGGCGTTCGATCATCGTGAACAGCAGGTCCGCGTAGGTATCGCCCTGCGGCGCGTGAAGGACCAAATGCACGTCGTCCATCGAGGTGGCGATGCGCATCGCGCCGATATGCGGGGGACCTTCGTATGTCCAGAGCGTCAATTGCATGCCTAGACCGCCAGTTTTTCTTGTCGGATCAAGGGGCGGCAGAACAGTTCGGCGAGATCGGCCGCCTGGTCGAAGCCGTGGATCGGGCTGAAGACCAATTCGATGGCCCATTTGGAGCGCAACCCCTCGGCTTCCAGCGGGTTGGCCAGGCCCAGGCCGCAGACCGTGAGGTCCGGCCTGTCCTCACGCACGCGGTCGAGTTGCTTGTCGACATGCTGCCCTTCGGAAAGGCGTACGGTGCGCGGCAACAGGTCGAGTTCCGGCCCCATGAACTGTTGGTCCAGATAGGGCACGCCGACTTCGACGAGCTCCATGCCGCATTCGCGGTGCAGGAAACGCGCGATCGGGATTTCCAGTTGGGAATCCGGCAGGAAGGAAATTCGTTTCCCGGCCAGTTGTGCGCGATAGCGTTCCAACGCCTGTTCGGCGCGGGCCATCGGCGCGCGCAGCGTCTCGGCGAAGGTGTTTTCCGGAACTTCCCACGCGTTGGCGGCGCTCCGGAACCACTCAAGCGTCCCTTCGGCGCCGAGCGGATAGGGCGCCGCCAGATGGTGGGCGCCGCGGGCCATCAGGGCGCGCGCGGTTTCGTTCAGGAAGGGTTGCGCCAATAAGAAGTGAGTCCCGTCGCCGACCGGCGGCAATTCGTCCGTGCGACGGGGCGGCAGGAACTGCACTTGGTCGATCCCCAATGCGCCGAACAGCCGAGAAAATTGGTCCTCAATGACGTCGGCGATCGTGCCGACAATCAGGAGCGACCGTTGCCCCGCCGGCAGGGCCGGCATTTCCGGCACCAGCGATTTAAGGCAGGTGTCCTCGCCTTCCGTGAAGGTGGTTTCGATGCCGCTGCCGGAGTAGTTCAGCACCCGGACGCGGCCGCGGTACTGGCGCGACAGGCGTTCGGCCGACTTCGCCAAATCGAGTTTGATCACCTCGGAAGGGCAGGATCCGACCAGGAACAAGGTCTTGATGTCCGGCCGCCGGTCGAGAAGCTGGGTAACGACACGGTCCAATTCTTCGTTGCAATCGGCCATTCCCGCGAGGTCGCGTTCCTGCAGGATCGCGGTGGCGAAGCGGGGTTCCGCGAAGATCATCACCCCTGCCGCCGATTGCAGAAGATGCGCGCAGGTGCGCGACCCGACGACCAGAAAGAATGCGTCCTGCATGCGGCGGTGCAGCCAAACGATGCCGGTCAGGCCGCAAAACACTTCGCGTTGTCCGCGCTCCCGAAGCACTGGCAAATCGCCACAGCCTCGCGCCGCCGGCAATTCGCTGGGTTGCGTTAGCGCGTTCATTGCGGCTGGCCAGCAAGCTGGTTGGACAAGGCCGAGCCGTGCGCCGACTGAAGCCGCGCGGCGCGCAGTTTGAGAACGAACTGGGCGGCGTTGATCACATAGGCGGCATACGCCGCCAGGGCGAGAATCATCTGTTGCTGCGCCGGGATGGCGTCGGTGAACAAGGCGACCAGATAGGCTGTGTGCAGCGCCAAAACGGCCATGCTCACCACGTCCTCCCAGAAAAACGGACGGGCAAACAGGTATTTGCCGAAGACGTCCCGCTCCCAGAGCGACCCGGTAATCATGATTGCATAGAGGAAGAGCGTCTTGATGACGACCGACGCGCTCGCCACGGCCAGTCCGTCGCCGGTCGCGAGGTATTCGATGACCAGCCACAGGCTAACTAGGAAGACTAGGAACTGAAGGGGCGCGAGAATGCCTTGCACCAATGTCCACTTGGACACATCCCGCCGCCGCCGTTGCGCCGGCGTGTAAAGCGGTTGCCGCACCTTGAACTCGCGGTGTTGCGCCGTGTGGATGTTTCCTGCATGGGCTTGCCAGGGGCAATAGACAAATGTCGCTGTCACGCGGTCGAACAATTCGCCGATACTCGATGTATGGATCATTTGACACCTCCCTGTTCGGCTTGCTGCGTGGCGCCTGGCTGACGGTTGGCGGGTGTCGCGATGAGAATCCCGGGAAAACTCTCTCCAAAATCAACGGACGTGCGCCGATAAGCCATTGTCGTCCCTTCGCAGATGCCTGCTGTTTCAACAAATTTAGAGGTGTTATCCTGAACTGTCAATCATACATGACATATATACAAGTCCAAATTATTTGACATTTCGAAAGGGATACGAGAGTATTGCGTGTGGAAGTTTCATGGGCGGATTGGCGCAAAATTTTGCTTCTCCGCAGGTCTTGGTTCCAAAATGACTCTTTTAGTTGACAGATTCTCTGCTAAGGTCACGTCAAAGAATAAGACAAGTGTAAAGACAGCTTGTCGTTTTGGAGGGAACCAAGAAGGGGGAATCCAATGGCTGGATTGCTTGAGAGGCACATAGCTCAGTCGCAAAGCGACGAGCAGGCCGAAGAATGTTGGAGCCAATTTGACGATAGCGATCGGCTTACCTTTGCGGAGGTAAGCGACCCGCAAAGCCTGAAGAAGCATCTCGTCAGCACGATCGAAGGCGAGATAATTCCCCGCCTGATGATGGTCCATAAAGCCGAATCGGATGCGACAGTATCCGAGGCGAACGAATCGCCGGCGATCGGACAATCGGACATCGAGGAATTCGCAAAGGTCGTGGTGAAGGAGGACGACCACGTTATCAACGCATACATTAAGGCGCTCCGCGCACGGAACATTTCAGTCGAAGAACTATTTTTGGATTTGCTTGCCCCAACCGCACGGCATTTGGGCGACCTGTGGGTCGAAGACCGCTGTAGTTTCGCGGAAGTCACCATGGGTTTGGGCCGATTGCAGCAGGTCTTGCGGTGGTTGAGCCGTGATTTTGTTTATGGCGAGGACAATAAGGGTCCGGGCCGGCGGGCATTGCTCGTTCCGGCGCCGGGCGAGCAACACACGTTCGGCATTTTCATCGTGGCCGAATTCCTTCGCCGCGCCAGCTGGGATGTCGCAACGACATCGCCCAGGTCGAACGAAGATATTGCGAGCACGGTCAATAAGGAGTGGTTTGCGATCGTGGGTCTTTCGCTCGGAAACGAGCTGGGGCTCGCCCGATTGGAAAAAGCGATCAAACGGATTCGGAAATCTTCACGCAACGAAGATGTTGCGGTGATGGTTGGCGGTCCGGTCTTTATTGAGCATCCGGAGTATTGTGAGCTTATTGGAGCAGATGCGACGGCTCAGGATGCGGAGCAGACGGTTTCAGAGGCAGAAAACTTGCTTGCCGAGAACCCGGCACGCCGCCTATAAAGCCGGCGTTCATTTGTAAATCTAGGACCTCGTCCGCGGGTCATGAGGCGCAGTTGCAGTACTTTACAGCACCGGAAAAATCACTAGGTGGTCTTGATGCTGAGGCAACGGCGACCTTGGTTGCGACCGCGGCGGACATCGTTCTCATCATGAACGCGAGCGGCGTGATTAAGGACGTCGCCGTCGGCAACGAAGACCTTGCCGACGAAGAATCCGAAAAATGGATTGGCCGCCGGTGGGATGAAGTCGTCACGATCGAAAGCCGTCCCAAGGTGGAAGCGCTGTTGGAAAGCGCGATCTCCAAGGACGCGCCGCGCTGGCGGCAGTTGAACCATCCGTCGCCATCCGGGAACGATCTGCCGGTGTTGTACAACGCCGTTTCCGTTGGCCGTAAGAGCCGGATCGTTGCCGTGGGTCGGGAATTGCGGGCGGTTGCCATGCTGCAGCAGCGCTTGGTGGACGCGCAACAATCGATGGAGCGCGAATACGAGCGGTTACGCAGCGCGGAAACGCGCTATCGCCTGCTTTTTCAACTCGCTTCCGAGGCGGTCCTCATCGTCGATACCGCGACTCTCAAGGTGGTGGAAATCAACCCGGCGGCCGGCGCGCTCCTGTCTCAGATTCCCAATAAGGTTGTCGGCAGCGCTTTCGCCAGAGTGTTCGACTCGGCGAGCCGCAAGCCACTGGAGGCTTATCTGTCCACGGTTGAGGCTACCGGCGAGGGTGACAGTATCGTCGTTCGGTCCCGAACCGGCGGTATAGAGTGCGTCTTATCCGCGGCGTTGTTTCGCCAAGACAGCGACTCGTATTTCCTTGTTCGCCTTGCATCGCAAGACGGCCGCCGCGCCGACGCTTTGACCCGCGAACAATCGCACCTTCTCGACGTGATCGAACGGGTTCCGGACGGCTTCGTCGTCACCGATATGGATGGCCGTGTCCTGACGGCGAACCAGGCGTTCTTGGATTTGGCGCAACTCGTCGCCGAGCGGCAGGTTATCGGCCATCCGTTGGATCGTTGGTTGGGGCGGTCGGGCGTCGACATCAATGTTCTGATCTCGAAACTTCGCGAACACGGGACCGTGAAGCTTTTTGCGACCACGATGCAAGGGGAATACGGTGCGACCGCCGACGTGGAAATTTCCGGCGTCGCGGTCTTAGCCGGCGAGCATCCCTGCCTCGGTTTCACGTTTCGCAATGTCGGCCGTCGGCTTCCCGCGCCGACGACGAAGTCGTCGGCGTTGCCGAAATCCGTCGATCAGCTGACGGAACTGGTCGGCCGTGTCCCGCTAAAACAGGTGGTGCAAGAAACCACCGATATGATCGAGCGCTTGTGCATCGAAGCGGCGCTGGAGCTGACCGGCGACAACCGCGCCTCGGCCGCCGAGGTGTTGGGTCTCAGCCGGCAGAGCCTGTACTCGAAATTGCATCGACACGGGCTGGGCGAACTCAGCACGATCGACGATAAGTGACCGACCGCCGTCGACATATCCCAATTTGAACGGCTCATTGGCCTGAAGCCGGGTCCGCGTGAGTGGTCTCTCCATCACGGCCGTCGCATCATGGCCGACGGAATGGAAATATAACTTTACACTTAAGAATGTAAAGGTTGCTTGACATTAAATTATGTCACACCTAGCATTCTTCTTATGTCAAATACGGCGTCGAATAGACTCCCCTCGGCATTGTCGGCCCGGCCGAAGCCGCTGGCGGTCGTTGAACTTCTCAAGCCGATAACCTGGTTCGCCCCGATGTGGGCGTTCGGCTGTGGTGTTGTCTCGTCGGGCGCGGCGAGCCTGGACCGTTGGCATGTCATCGTGGCGGGTGTGGTCCTTGCCGGACCATTGGTGTGCGGGATGAGCCAGGCGATCAACGATTGGTACGACCGGCATGTCGACGCGATCAACGAGCCGGACCGCCCCATACCGTCCGGCCGGATTCCCGGACGTTGGGGGCTGTATATCGCGATGATCTGGAGCGCTTTGTCCCTCGTCGTCGCCGCGCTTCTTGGCCCCGCGGTCGCCGCCGCCACCGTTGTCGGCCTTGTCCTGGCCTGGGCGTACAGCGCGCCGCCCTTCCGTTTGAAACGCAACGGCTGGTGGGGCAACGGCGCGGTCGCGATTTGCTACGAAGGTCTGGCCTGGTTCACCGGCGCGGCGATCATGGCCGCGGCCATCCCGGACTGGCGCATCATCCTGCTTGCGGCGCTGTACAGTTTCGGCGCGCACGGCATCATGACGCTGAACGATTTCAAGGCGATTGTCGGCGACCGGCGCATGGGCATTCGGTCGCTGCCCGTGCAACTCGGCCCGACCTGGGCGGCGCGCGTCGCCTGCGCCGTCATGGCGGCGCCGCAGATTGTCGTCATCGCCTTGCTGCTGGACTGGGGCCGCCCCATCCATGCCGGTATCGTTGGACTCTTTTTGATCGTCCAGTTCGTGCTCATGGCGCGGTTCTTGACGGACCCGCGCGGCTTGGCGCCGTGGTACAACGGCACCGGCACCACGCTCTACGTGTTCGGCATGCTCGTCAGCGCCTTTGCCGTGGCGCCCCTTGTGGGAGCCGCCGAATGACGCAGCAACCTCTCAGCTGGTTCGGCATTTTCCGGTTGGGCCTCGTGCAGACGTCGCTCGGGGCGATCGTCGTGTTGACCACGTCGACGATGAACCGGGTCATGGTCGTCGAGCATATGTTGCCCGCGATGCTGCCGGGAGTGCTGGTCGCACTCCATTATGCGGTGCAGATCCTTCGGCCGCGCATGGGGCATGGGTCGGATGTCGGCGGGCGGCGGACCCCTTGGATAATCGGCGGCATGGGCGTTCTTGCCCTGGGCGGTGTGGCCGCCGCGGCGGGCACTGCCTGGATGGGCAGCAATCCGATCGGCGGCATTGCCCTCGCCGTCGTTGCCTTCGCGGCGATCGGCGCCGGCGTCGGCGCATCGGGGACGTCCTTGCTCGTCCTGTTGGCGAAACGGGTCGACGACGCCCGCAAGGCGCCGGCCGCAACGGTCGTCTGGGTCATGATGATCGCAGGGTTTGCGCTTACCGCGGGCCTCGCCGGGCATTGGCTCGATCCGTTCACGCCGGCGCGGTTGATTGCCGTCACGGCGGTCGTCTCGGGCGTCGCCGTCCTGGTTACTATCTTCGCCGTGTGGAATGTCGAAGGCGACCGCGTTCTGGCCCCCACGCGGGCACGGTCCCTGGATGCGCCGCCGCATCCGAGTTTCCGGGATGCCATGCGTCAGGTCTGGAGCGAGCCGACCGCCCGCCGGTTTTCGATCTTCGTTTTCGTCTCGATGCTGGCCTACAGCGGACAGGATCTCATCCTGGAACCGTTCGCCGGCCTCGTCTTCGGATACTCTCCGGGCGAATCGACGACGCTCGCGGGCGTGCAACATGGGGGCGTGCTGGTCGGCATGATCGCCGTCGCCCTCGCCTGCAGTCCACTGGGCCGCAACCGCTTCGGAACGATGACCAGTTGGATGATCGGCGGATGCATCGCGTCCGGACTGGCGCTTTTCGGGTTGGCGGCGTCGGGTTTCGTCGGACCGGCCTGGCCGCTCCGCACATCCGTCTTCATCTTAGGGGTCGCGAACGGCGCCTTTGCGGTGGCGGCCATCGGCTCGATGATGGCCTTGGTCAACGCCGGGCGCGGCAACCGCGAAGGCGTTCGTATGGGACTGTGGGGCGCCGCGCAGGCGATCGCGTTCGGTCTCGGCGGTTTTCTCGGAGCGGCGGCGATCGACCTGACGCGGTATCTGCTCGGCTCGCCGGTTACGGCCTATGCCATCGTCTTTTCGTCGGAAGCGATGCTTTTCGTGGTGGCGGCAAAGCTTGCCGCGAACATCAGCACGCGAAGCCCAACCGCGGCGTCGCGTCGTTCGGCCATTTCCAGTGACCCCTATGCCGTGAACCTAAGCCGAAACTGAACGGGAGAGGATCAGGACCATGACTGCGATTGAAAGCTACGATGCCGTTGTGATCGGCGGCGGCCCGGCGGGCGCTACGGCCGCAACGGAATTGGCGCGCAGCGGTTACTCGGTCATGCTCCTGGATCGGGCGGGCCGCATTAAGCCCTGCGGCGGTGCGATCCCGCCGCGGCTCATCCGCGATTTCGCCATTCCGCAGTCGCTGTTGGTGGCCCGCGTCACCTCGGCGCGCATGGTGTCGCCGACCGACCGCAAGGTCGATATGCCGATCGACGGTGGTTACGTGGGCATGGTCGATCGCGACGTGTTCGACGAATGGCTGCGCACCCGCGCCGCGACATGTGGCGTCACGCGGTATGACGGCCGGTTCAGGCATTTCGAGCATCAATCCGATGGAACGACGATCATTCATTTCGAACCAAAGGGGGAAAAGGGCGGCGGCACCCTTAAGCAAGCGCGCGCCCGCGTGGTGATCGGCGCCGATGGCGCGCGGTCCGCCGTCGCCCGGCAGGCGATTCCCGGCGCGGAGGAAATGCCTTTCGTCTTTGCCTATCACGAAATCATCGAATCGCCGGAAGATGGCGTCGGCGACTTCGATGGAACCCGATGCGATGTCTTGTACCAGGGCAAGCTATCGCCGGATTTCTATGCCTGGGTGTTCCCGCATGGGAAGCATACCAGCGTCGGCGTCGGCAGTGCGAACAAGGGCTTCTCGCTGCGCGGCGCGGTCGCGACGTTGCGCGGCGACACCGGGTTGGATGCGAAGCATACCGTCCGGCGCGAAGGTGCGCCGATACCGCTGAAGCCGCTGCGGCGTTGGGACGACGGGCGGAACGTCCTGCTGGTCGGCGACGCCGCCGGTGTTGTGGCGCCCGCGTCGGGCGAAGGAATCTACTACGCGATGTGTTGTGGCCAAATGGGCGCGGAGGCGGCCGGCGAGTTCCTGGCGACGGGAGACGCGCGCGCCCTCCGCCGCGCCCGCAAGCGATTCATGAAGGCGCATGGCCGCGTGTTCTGGATTCTCGGAATCATGCAAGGGTATTGGTACAAGACCGATAGCCGGCGTGAACGGTTTGTCAGCATCTGCCGCGACCCCGACGTCCAGCATCTGACGTGGCAGGCCTATATGAACAAAGAACTGGTGCGGGCAAAACCGCTGGCGCATGTGCGGATTTTCTTCAAGGACCTTGCGCATATGTGCGGCCTCGTTTCTCCGTGATCCGACGGTACCATCCGCGTTGGACGCCGGTCGTCGTTGCCGGGACCGCTGCACTGGCGGTCGCGATGTTGGGCGGGATGATGACCGATATCGGACCGTGGTATTTGGACCTGCGCCAACCCGACTGGAAACCGCCCGATTGGCTGTTCGGGCCTGCCTGGACGCTGATCTTCGGTCTCACCGCGCTGTCGGCCGCGACCGCATGGCGGGCCGCGCCGCATAAGATCGTCCGCAGGTGGGTGGTCGGGCTCTTCTGTTTGAATGCGGCGCTCAACGTATTTTGGAGCTGGCTGTTTTTTAGCGCCAAGCGCCCTGATTGGGCATTGCTCGAAGTTTGCCTGCTTTGGCTCTCGATCCTGATGCTTGCCGTCCTGCTGTTTCGATTCTCCAGGGCCGCATGTTGGCTTTTGACGCCGTATTTGGCTTGGGTGACCTTCGCAGCCGCGCTCAATCTGTCGGTCGTGAAACTCAACGCGCCGTTCGGCAACGTTTGACCGCGCACGGTCGCGCTACCGGGAAACTGCAACCATGGAAGATTTGTTCGTGTCAGGCCGGATCGTCGACTGGGTCATCGCCTTGCTGGTGCTTGAGATGGTTGGCTTGCTGGCCTGGCAGACCATCACCGGCACCAGGGTGTTTTGTGTCGACGTCTTGAGCGGTATCGCCGCCGGCCTCTTCCTTTTGTTGGCGCTTCGCTGCGCGTTGCGTGATCTTTCCTGGATGTGGGTGGCGCTCTGTCTGTCCGGGGCCTTGGCGGCCCATCTTGCGAGCCTGTGGGCACGCGGACGCGTGAAGAGCGCATGATGGTGCCACCCAACGATGAACCTTACGCTCAACAAACGCTGCGGTTGGAAGAGTACTTTGCCGGGACCACACGCTTTTGGGGGATCTTTCGCGACCGTTTCGGAACGGTCCGGCGGCAATTCACCATCGCGGCGCACGGCGACTGGAACGGCAAGACGCTGACGCTCAAGGAAAGTATCGCATATGACGACGGCGCCAGCGAGCAACGGACGTGGCGTATCGAAAAGACCGGTCCGACCGATTACGAAGGCCGTGCCGATGACGTGGTCGGAACGGCGTTGGGTACGGTCGACGGAAATGCGCTGCGCCTACGCTATAAATTCACGCTGGCATTCGCGAACCGCAGCCTGACGCTGCAGTTCGACGACTGCATGTTTTTGCAGGACGAAGGCCTCATGCTCAATTCCGTGACCGTCAGCAAATTCGGAATCCGTATCGGTGAAATTACCGGCGTTTTCGTAAAGCGACCGCCACGCGACTCGTCGCCGGTACAATCGGCTCATGATGCGGGCACGCTTCCGGAGCCGTGATCGACGGATCGGTGCGGCGACCCGTTAAAGAAGCACGGCGGCCCTCTTGGTCCTGGGCGTCGGTCTGGCGAAAACGTCATCCGGGCGGGACGACGGCCGAGCCAAAGGCGACCGTTCGGTCATATTTGCGTTACGCAAGCTTCACACTTGTTAAACGCAACCGTCAAACGGCGCTGCGATAGTCCGAGGTAATGGGAGTCGATATTCCGAACTCCCTTTACAGAGGATCCGGCTGCATGCTGAAGATCGACGGACTATCGAAACATTATTCGACGGTGAAAGCGGTCGATGACGTGTCATTGGAAATTCCGACCGGCCAGATGGTCGGTATCATCGGCCGCTCCGGCGCCGGAAAATCAACTCTCTTACGGCTGATCAATCGCCTCGCCGACCCGACCGGCGGGGCGCTTTCCTGCGATGGGGTCGACGTCACGGCCCTCACCGGGCGGGACCTTCGGCAATGGCGCTCCCGATGCGCGATGATCTTCCAGCAATTCAATCTCGTGAATCGGCTGGACGTCATCACCAACGTTCTGATCGGCCGTGTCGGTCACCGGCCGACCTTATCGACGCTCGTCAAGAAATTCACGGTGGCGGAACGCGCGTTGGCGATTCAGGCCTTGCATCGCTTGGACATGGACGTGCAGGCGCTGCAACGCGCCGAAACCTTGTCCGGCGGCCAGCAACAGCGTGTCGCCATCGCGCGGGCGTTGATGCAGGAGCCGCAGATTCTGTTGGCGGACGAGCCGATTGCCTCGCTCGATCCGCGCAACGCAACGCGGGTCATGGAAGCGCTGCAGACGATCAACCGGGAAGACGGCATCACCGTCATGGTGAACCTGCATCACCTCGATACCGCACAAGAGTATTGCGACCGCATCATCGGGATGGCGGCCGGGCGCGTCGTCTTCGACGGCCAAGCCAAGGATCTCACCGCGTCGCTCGCCCGGGAAATCTACGGTCAGGAAAGCGAAGACGCCGGCATCGCCGAATTGCCGGACATCCCCGTTTCCGCGCCCATACCGAAGCCGGCCGCGGCGGTCGCCGTCGCGGGCGCGTGACGGCACGGCCGCATCGCCCCGTAACCACCAATACCTTTACAAACACTAGGAGAATACGATGACCTTTACACGACGCGCCGCATCCTTGGCGGTGCTAGCATCCTTCGCATCCCTCAGCCTGACGGCGGGCGTCCAGGCCGCCGACTGGCGGACGAAATTCCCGGAACTGACGCTCGGCGTGATCACGTCGGAAAACGAATCGGACCGCCTTCAGCGCTACAAGCCGGTTCGCGCGTATCTGGAAAATGCCCTGAACGTAAAGATCAAGTGGCGCGCGGCGACGGACTATGCCGGCATCATCGAAGGCGTGAAGGCCGGTAAGATCGAGGTCGCGCGGTTCGGACCTGCGTCATACGCCAAGGCCTGGATCGTCACCAAGGGCGAGATCCAGCCGCTTGTCGGCGAGCTCGACAACAACGGTAACTTCGGCTATTTCGCCGTAATGGTCGTCCGCAAGGACAGCCCCTTCAAGACGATCGAGGACCTCAAGGGCAAAAAGATCGCCTTTGCCGACCCGAATTCGACATCGGGCCATGCGGCGCCGCGCTACTTCCTGACCGAAGCCGGCTTCGACCCGGACAAGCATTTCGGCAGCACGGCTTTCTCCGGCAGCCATGAAAACAGCATTGTCGCGCTGATGAACGGCACCTTCGACGCTGCGGCGACGTGGTATCGCTCCGAAGAGCGCTCGAACATGACGCGGATGGAAGGCAAGAAGATGATCGAGCCGGGCCAGTGGCGGATCGTTTGGAAGTCGCCGCGCCTGCCGTCCAGCCCCTGGGCCATGTCGACGAAGATGCCGGCCGACATGCGGGCCGACGTCAAGCAGGCTCTCTTGAGCATGAAGGCCGACGATCCGGCCGCCTGGAAAGCCCTGACCGACGGCAAGGCCAGCGCCTATCGCGCCGTGACCCACAAGGAATACGAGCCGATCGTGCGAATGATCAAAGAGAACCTTCGCAAGCGTAGGGCCAGCTAACACCGACCCCCGCGGGCGGAAGCTGCCGTGAGAGATTCTTTCGGCCTTCCGCCCGTCCTCTTTTTGCCATCCGCATGTCAGGGATCGTTGTGAGCGCACCCCCCATCAGCAGCGGCGACGCGGTCGCCGATTTCGAGCGTAACCGCCTGGCGCTGATCCGCGCCCGCAGGTCGAAGGAAATCCTCTTCGCCTTTCTATTCGCCGCCATGTTCGTCTTTTCGGTGATCGTCGGCGAAGTGAACATCGCGACCTTGGTCGAAGGCGTGCCCGGTTTCTTCAACTACATATCCGACACGATCCCGCCAATCCGTGCCGACAGCGTCGTCGCGGACGTTCGCGAATGGTATTGGGCCTTCCCGAAATGGCTGATGCTGCTGTTCGACACGGTGGTCATCGCCTTTCTCGGCACCTTCATCGGCACCGTCGGCGCGCTTGTCTTCTGCTTCGCCGGGTCGCGCAATTTGGTGTCCAGCGGTTGGGTTTACTTCATCGCCCGCCGGCTTACCGAAATTGCGCGCGCCGTTCCGGAACTCGTGTATGCGATGATCTTTGTCTTCGCCTTCGGCCTCGGGCCGTTGCCGGGTGTCCTGGCCATCGCCGTTCACTCGGCCGGCGCGCTCGGCAAACTGTTCGCCGAAGTGAACGAAAACGTCGATATGGGAACGGTCGAGGGCGTCCGCGCCAGCGGCGGCAACTGGTTCCAGATCATCCGGCTGGCCGTGATCCCGCAGGTCCTGCCGAACTATCTCAGCTACGCGCTTCTGCGCTTCGAGATCAATGTCCGCTCCGCCGCGGTGATCGGATTCGTCGGCGCGGGCGGCGTGGGTCAGGAGCTGATGTTCGTGATCCGGCAGTTCGTTTACACCGACGTCAGCGCGCTGGTGCTGATGATCATCGTCACGGTGTCGCTGATCGATATGAGCTGCGAGAAGCTCCGTCACCGCTTTATCCCGGAGCAGCAAACAGCATGACCCAAGTCACCAGACTTCCCGACCGCAGCGCCGTCTCCGCGGCCCAACAGAAATGGCCCCGTGCGTTCGGGGCGACCCCGGCGGAAAAATTCCGAACCTATTTGGTCTGGGGGTTGTTCGCCGGCGCGGTCGTCTACAGCTTCTGGCACGCCGGATTCTTCGACCTGCCGCGCCTCATCGAAGGCGTCAGCAAACTCGGCTGGCTGTTGGAATTCATGTTCCCGCCGGCCGCCAACGGCTGGTTCTGGGAATTCTTATACGCGATCCTAGAAACGCTGGGCATGGCCTTCTTCGGCACTTTGTTCGCGGCGTTGATCGCGCTTCCCTTCGGGTTTCTGGGCGCTAAAAATGTGCTGCCGAATTGGTTCTTCCATTTCACCCTGCGGCGCATGTTCGATTCCGTTCGCGGCGTCGACACGCTGATCTGGGCGCTGATTTTCGTGAATGTCGTCGGCCTTGGCCCGTTTGCCGGCATCTTGGCCATCATCGTCGGCGACATGGGCACCTTGTCTAAGCTGTTCGCCGAAGCGATCGAGAATATCGACCGCAAGCAGGTCGAGGGCGTGCGGGCCTCCGGCGCCAGCGAGGTAGAAGTCGTACGGTTCGGCATTCTGCCGCAGATCATCCCGGTCATCCTCAGCCAATCGCTGTACTACTTCGAGTCCAACACGCGATCCGCGACGATCCTGGGGATCGTCGGCGCGGGCGGGATCGGCCTGCAGCTCGCGGATCGCATCCGCGTGAACAATTGGGACGAAGCCTGCCTGATCATCATCATGATCCTGATCACCGTGTCGATCATCGATCATCTGTCGAAATTGATCCGGATGCGCATCATTCAAGCGGAAGAGTATCGCCCCTGATGACGCAGGACGTTGAACGCGAGCCTCTCACCGCAACCGATGGAGCGGGCAGCCAGGGAACGTTGGTGCTGGTGGTCGGGCCGTCCGGCGTCGGCAAGGACACGTTGCTGGATGGCGCCCGCGCGCGGCTTGCGGCCGACCCGCGGGTCCGCTTCGCACGCCGCGATATAACCCGACCCGCGTCCGTCTCGGGCGAACGGCACCGCCCGGTGTCGCGCATGGACTTCCTCGCGATACAGCGGGCCGGCGGCTACGCGTTGTCGTGGGACGCGCATGGGTTCGGCTATGGCGTGCCGGCCGATATAGCCGACCACCTGGCCGACGGCGCGACCGTGGTCGCGAATGTCAGCCGCGGCGTAATCGATACGGCGCGCCGGCGGTTCGGGCCGATACGGGTGATTTCGGTTTCCGCCCCGCGGGACGTGTTGGCAGCGCGGCTGGCGGCGCGCGGCCGTGAATCCGAAAGCGAGATTGCGGCGCGGCTCGACCGCGCCGCCGCTTATCGGGTCTGCGGTGAGGACGTGATCACGTTCTCCAACGTCGGGCCCGTCGGCCGGTCGATCGACTCGTTCATCGGGAAACTCGTGACGGCTCCACTGCCGAGCGTGTAACGCCGCACCATATGGAACGGGCGGTCGCGGCCTTCCTGAAGGAACAACGCGATACCGTCGATCGCGAACGCTGCGCCGAGGATCGGCTGAAAAATCCGCTGCAGGGCTTTCTTGATGGGAGCGCGACCTTCGGTCGGCAGTCGCCCGGTCAGCGTGATGTGGAAGCGGAACGCCTCCATCACATACGGATACCCCCAGCGAAGAAGCAGGGCGTCTTCGAAATTGCTGAGCTCGGCTTGGCGACGGCGGCGCAAGTCCTCGTCCCGCAGCGGCGCCCGGAACGGGTCGAAACCGCGCACGCAATCCGACGCCAGGTTCTCGACGGCGCGGGAGGTTTCGCTCAAGGTGAGCGCAAGGAAACCGCTCAACTCCGATACCGTTAGCCGAAGCCCGGCGATCGGGTCGCGCGCCGCGGCAAGCGCGACGATGGCATCGTCCAATTGCGCGATCGTCCGGCCGGCCGCCAGTTCGAAAGGCGCCTTGAGCGTCGCGTGCAGGCCATAGCGGCGGGGCGACGCGGTGATCTTGCGCAGCCGGTCGGATGCGATCGTATCCAGGGTCGGTTGTGCGCAGGCTTCGCCGGTTGCCGGATTGCGGCCCAACCAGGCATTACCAACCTGTCCCAATGGGTCTTTCGGGTGGGGCGCGAAATATACGGCGCACCGGACAGTCATCGAACGGTCAGACAGGCTTCGAGATGGGGCCAGAAATGCTCCAGCGGCGGCGTTTCCAAGCCGGGCGTTTTCGCCTTATCGTCCCAACGCCGCACCCGGATCGCGCCGGCGGCGTGGGGACGGTCGGCGAAGGCGTCGGCCCGTTCGGCTGTAAACGGTCCGCCTTGCAGTTCCAAGCTTCGGACCGAACCTTGCGACAAGGATGCGAAGTAATCGGGTTCGGTCGCCGTCAAATAGCGTTTCGCCGCAACATGCCAGAGGATCGGTTCCGTAACCTCGGGGCCGAACCATTGGGATAGATAGTCCCGCCCGGTGGATTCGTGATACGCGTCCTCGCCGCGGTTCGTCGCGGCTTTGTCGTCCGGATTGGTGAGGTGACCGATATCGTGCAGCAGGGCGGCCACGATGAGGGCGGAGGGCGCGCCTTCCTTCTCGGCAAGCATCGCGCATTGCAGGGCATGCGCCGTCTGCGTCACGCGTTCGCGGCCATAGTGGCGGCACCCCTTGTCGCGATAGATCGCCAGGATCGTTTCGATGGGATCCCTATCCGCTGCTGCGTCGGTCATGCCACCCGGCTTCCTTCCCGCCAGACCCGCCGGACCACCGGCGAGGCAAATGAATCGTTGACCTGAATCAGATCGGCGCGTTTCCCGACCGCAATTTCCCCGCGGTCTTCCAGCCCCACCATCTCCGCCGGTGTCGCGGTGATCTTTCGGACGGCGTCGACGAGATCGATGTCCGCCCGTTCGGGCAGCATGAAGGCGCTGTGCAGCAGGCTGATCGGAACATAGTCGGACGACAACGCGTCGAGATGGCCGGCGCGGGCCAGATCGGCGGCCGCCACGTTGCCCGAATGCGAGCCGCCGCGAACGACATTCGGCGACCCGGCGATCACCGTCATGCCATGACGTTTCGCCGCCGCCGCCGCCTCATGGGTGGTCGGAAACTCCGAAATCGTCAGGCCGAGTTCGACCGCTTCCGATACATGGTCTTCGGTCGCATCGTCATGGCTGGCGAGCGCGTACCCCATCTCGCGGCAGCGCGACGCCACCTCGCGGCGCTGCGGGTCGGAATGAACTTCGGCATTCGCCTGCATATGCCGCATCAAGTCATCCAGTTCCTGCCGCGACTTGTTGTTCTTCCCGCCGTAGTACTTGCGCCATTGCTCCAGGCTGGTGAACTGCCGCTGTCCCGGCGTATGGTCCATCAGCGATACGAGGCGGATCAGCGGATTGCCCGCGATCACGTCGAACATTTCCACGACGCCGGGCGCGCTGATCTCGCAGCGGATATGCAGGAGATGCTCCGCCCGCAAGACGCCGCGTGCGCCGCACTCCGCGATTTCGCGGACGATTCCCGTCACCTCGTCGCAGCGGTCGCCTTCATGCTCGCGGTCGCCGATGCGGACGGCGTCGAGAACGGTCGTGATGCCGGCGCCGCAGAGCTGGGCGTCATGCGCCATGACCGCGGACATCGGATTCCAGGACACGCCGGGCCGTGGCGTCGCATGCTTTTCCAGGTGATCGGTATGCAGTTCGACCAGACCCGGCATCAGCAGGTCGCCATCCAACCCTTCGCCGACGGCGCTCGGCGTAGAATCGAAATCGGCGATCAGGCCATCGCGCACGACCAACGTGCCGCGGACGACTTGATTGCGCAGCACGAGGCGCGCGTTCGTGAAGACCTGTTCGTCGGCGCTCATGCTGCTTGATCCATTGCCGCCAGTTCGAGCGTGTCGGTCGCCACGGCCGCGCGATCCTGTGGGTCGTGGAAAATGCCGATGATGCCGGTGCCGCGCCGCCGCGCCTCGGTGATCAGGTCGAGGACGATCTTTCGGTTGTCCACGTCGAGCGACGCGGTCGGTTCGTCCAGCAGCAAGATCGGATAGTCCGCCACGAAGCAGCGGGCGATATTCACGCGCTGCTGTTCGCCGCCGGAAAAGGTCGCCGGCGCGATCGACCACAAACGGTCGGGAATGTTGAGGCGCGCCAGCATCGTCGATGCCTTGTCGCGGGCGTCGTCCTCGCCGCATCCTTGCGCCAACAGCGGTTCGGCAACCACGTCGAGCGTGCTGACGCGCGGAATGACGCGCAGGAACTGGCTGACGAAGCCGAGGGTGCGTAACCGGACATCCAAAAGGTCGCGCGTCGTCGCCTGGGTCAGGTCGATCATGCGCCCGTCGTGCCGGACCATGACCTCGCCGTGCTGCACCAGATAGTTGCCGTAGAGGCAGCGCAGCAACGACGATTTCCCGGCGCCGGACGGGCCGACCAACACAAGGCATTGTCCTCGTTGAAGCGATAGGTCCAACCCGTCGAAGACCGGCAGCCGCACGCCGCCTTGGGTGTGCAAGGTGAAGGTCTTGCTGAGGTTGCGCGCGTTCAGAAGCGTATCCGTGTCAGTCATGTGGCTATACCGGCAGTATCGATGAGACGAGCAGTTGGGTGTATGGGTGTTGCGGATCGTCCAGCACTTGGTCGGTCAGGCCGTGTTCCACCACTTCTCCTTTCTGCATCACGATCGTCCGATGCGTGAGCAGCCGGACCACCCCCAAGTCGTGGGTGACGATGATGCAGGCGATGCGCAGCGTGCCCACCAGCATGCGGATGAGATCGAGCAGCCGCGCCTGGACCGACACGTCGAGTCCGCTGGTCGGTTCGTCCATGAAGACCAGCCGCGGCCGGGTGATCAGGTTGCGGGCGATCTGCACACGCTGTTGCATGCCGCCCGAAAAGGTCGACGGCAGGTCGTCCATGCGGCCGATATCCATCTCGACGCGTTCGAGCCAGTCCGTTACCTCGGCGCGGAGATCCCCGTAATGCCGTTCGCCGACCGCGATCAACCGTTCGCCTACATTCGCGCCGGCGGAGATGCCGAACCGCAGGCCGTCGCGCGGATTTTGATGGACGATGCCCCAGTCGGTCCGCATCAGCAGCCGGCGCCGCGCTTCGGACAGGCCGTACACATCGCGCGGGCCGTCGTCGCGCGTGTCGTATTGCACCGCGCCGCCGTCCGGCTCGAGCTGCGCGGACACGCATTTCAGCAGCGTCGTCTTGCCCGATCCGGACTCGCCGACGATGCCCAGCACCTCTCCGGGCCACAGGTCGAACGCCACATCGCGACAGCCCACGACCGGCCCATAGCTTTTCGACAGGGAGTCGACGCGGAGCAGCGGCGTATCGGCGTTATGACTGATGCGATCGGTCATTCCGCCGCCTCGCTGCCGAGCGGTCCGAAATGGCCGTTTTCTTGCCGTTGGGTGCAGTAATCCGTATCGGAACACACGAACATTTTGCCGCCGCGGTCGTCGGTGATGATCTCGTCGAGATAGCTGTCGGTCGAACCGCACAGCGCGCAGCAATGCTCCCAGCTTTCGACACTGAACGGATAATCCTCGAAATCGAGGCTTTTGACCGAGGTGTAGGGCGGCACGGCGTAGATGCGCTTCTCGCGCCCCGCGCCGAACAACTGCAGGGCCGGATTGTTGTCCATCTTCGGATTGTCGAATTTGGGGATCGGGCTCGGCCGCATGAGATACCGGCCGTTCACGACGACCGGATAATCGTAGCTGGCGGCGATGCGGCCGTATTTCGCGATCTGCTCGTAGAGTTGGACATGCATCGGTCCGTATTCCGCGAGCGCGTGCATCTTGCGCGTTTCCACCTCGCGCGGTTCGAGCCAGCGCAGCGGTTCGGGAATCGGCACCTGGTAGACGATGATCTGGTTCTCGGTCAACGGCGTCTCGGGAATGCGGTGCCGGGTCTGTACGATGGTCGCTTCGGTCGTCCGCTCGGTCGTCGCGACGCCGGCGGTCGCGGCGAAGAATTTGCGGATGCTGACAGCGTTCGTCGTGTCGTCCGCGCCCTGGTCGATGACCTTCAGGGTATCGTCCTTGCCGATGATGCTGGCGGTAACCTGGATTCCGCCGGTGCCCCAGCCGTAGGGCAGGGGCATTTCGCGGCTGCCGAAGGGAATCTGATGCCCCGGGATGGCGACCGCCTTCAGGATCGAGCGGCGGATCATGCGCTTCGTCTGCTCGTCGAGATACGCGAAGTTGTAGCCGGTCAGGGGCTGTTGCGCGGGTTCGGTCATTCCGCCGCCACCCCCGCTTGCCGCGCTTGCGCATCCGCCCGCAGCCGGCGCACCGTGTCCAGTTCCGACTGAAAATCGACATAGTGCGGCAGTTTGAGATGCTGGACGAAGCCGGACGCTTCGACATTGTCCACGTGGTACAGCACGAATTCCTCGTCCTGGGCCGGCGCCGAGACGTCCTCGCCGAGATCGCGGGCGCGCAGGGCGCGGTCGACATTCGCCATCGCCATGGTCTTACGCTCGCAATGGCCGAAGGAAATGCCGTAGCCGCGGGTGAACTGCGGCGGCTCGGTCGCCGATCCGGCGAATTGATTGACCATCTGACACTCGGTCACCGTGATCTCGCCCAGCGTGACGGGGAAACCGAGTTCCGGCGGCGTGAAGTCCACCTCGACCTCGCCGAGCCGGATCTCGCCGGCGAAGGGGTGGTTGCGGCCATAACCGCGCTGGGTCGAGTATCCCAACGACAACACGAACCCCTCGTCCCCGCGCGCCAGCATTTGCAGCCGGACATCGCGATCCGCCGGCAACGTCATCGCCTCGCGCGTGACGTCGCCGACGGGCGTGTCGTCATCGGCGTCTTCCGACTCGATCAACCCTTCCTGATTCAGCAGGTCGACGACGCGCGGCATCGGCGTGTCGGGATCGCCGTCGCTTTCGGCCGCGGCTTCCGGTTCCGTGCCGTCGACCAGGGAGAAGTCGAGCAGCCGGTGCGTGTAGTCGAAGGTCGGTCCCAGCACCTGACCGCCCGGAAGGTCCTTGTAGGTGGCGGAGATGCGCCGCCGGATGAGGAGCTTCGCGGTGTCGATCGGCTCGCTGGCGCCGAACCGCGACAGCGTCGTGCGATAGGCGCGGAGCAGGAAGATCGCCTCGACCAGATCGCCGCGCGCCTGTTTGATCGCCAGCGCCGCCAACTCCCGATCGTACAGCGCGCCTTCGGTCATTACGCGGTCGACCGAATGCGAAAGCTGCTGATCGATCTGCTTCAGCGAAACTTCCGGAGACTCCGGATCGCCGCGGCGTTCCTCCGCCAGCAGGCGATGCGCGTTGTCGATCGCTTTTTCGCCGCCCTTAACCGCCACATACATTCTTGCTTTTCCTTCTACTGCGCCTCGCCCGGCCGTCCGAGGACGCGGCGAACCGTGCGCGGCAGGCAACAGAGCGTGTCGCCGGCCGTCAGGATGATGTCGATTCCGCAGGGATAAAGCGGGGTGAGCGCCGCCCACTGCGGCCAGAAATCCGCCGCCAGGCCTGGATCGGCGATACCGCTTGTGCCGTCGATTCCGGGGCCCGCGAGAACCACGTCGGCGCCGGGCGCCAGCCGTTCGACCTGCAGGATGATCGTCGTCGACGCTTCGGGAAACTCGTCGTCGCCGATCGAGAAACGCTCCAGCGCGGGCAGGCCGTCCCCGGCAAGCGCGAAGGCCGCGGCGCCAGGGTCGGCCGTGACCGGGCATCCGCAGTGAAAACGCAGAAAATCGATGACGCTGTCGTCCGCCAAGGCCGGGTCGATCCAAAGCGGCGTGGTGTCGTCCAACAGTGTCCGCGCAACCGCGGCGGACGCCGCGTTGAGCGCCGCCACCGGTCGTTCCCCGGCGTCGAGCGTTACCAGCCGCCCCGGCCGCGACATGCCTTCCAGGACGAGGCGGAAGGTTCGTTGGTGGTCCAGGCCGGCGGTGTTGTGATCGGGTGACTGCGCGTTCATTCTGCCGTTCCCTCACTCACCGCGAACCATGGTGAAGAAGTCGACCTTGGTTGCCGCCGCCTTGCGCGCCACGGCCGCACGCTCCGCCTGCTGGGCGGCGGCGAGTGGGGCGATGATCGCGTTTTCGATCGTCTCGCGCCGTGTCTCGTCCTGGAGCAGCGCATCCAGGACCGCGGCAAGTTCCGCGTGGCGGCGGTCGCGCCCGGCGATATAGGCATGGCCGACGGTGCCGTCGTCGAGGCGGACGGCGCAACGCGTTACGGTCATCTCCCCCATGTTGAACCGTTGCCCCGTTCCGCCGGCGCGGGCGCGCACCATCACCATGCCGGATTCCGGCGGTCGGACGAACTGCCATCCGGGCGGATCGGGAATCTCATTCCAGAGCGGTTCGATGCGGTCCGGGCTCGCTTTTGCAAGCACGGCCATCCATCGTTGCCGCGCGGGGATGTCTTCACCGGGTTTGGTAGGGCGACTCATGTCAGGGGCCGTCAAGCTGGTCGTGAGATGGCGATCGCCGTGCGCGGCCATCTTGGAGCGGTACCCTATCGCCTCAGCGATGTCGGTTTCGTGACGGTCTCGTTAAAGGTGCGGGAAAGCCCGGCCGTTACGTTGGCGGTGCGGTCGAAAATGCCGTTCACGAATAAGGTTATTCGAAAACTGCCTTGGCCGTGGACGGCGTGCCTCAATTAGTCTAGGGCCATAATGACAATAAAGGGATGAGCACAATGGAATTTGCGAAACTCGCCGAAGTATGGCGCGGACCCGTCTTGGAAAGCGTCCATTTCGGCGTGGCGGCCGTCGCCGATGCGACGGGTCAGATTGTGTATGGCTGGGGTGATCCTTCGGTTGTCACCTTCCCCCGTTCATCCTTGAAACCGATTCAGGCGATCGCCCTTGTCGAAACCGGAGCGGCGGAAAAATTCGGACTGACGCCTCAGCATATCGCGTTGGCCAGCGCGTCGCACCGCGCCGAGGATATTCACGTCGATCTCGTCATGGATTGGCTGGGGCAACTCGACCTTACCGAGGAGGCGCTTGCCTGCGGGCCGGACCTGCCGCGGAACCCGGACCTGGCGTACGCCATCATTCGCGCCGGCAAGGGCAAGGCCCGGCGTTACCACAATTGTTCGGGAAAGCATTGCGGCTTCCTGACCGTGTCGCGGCATATGGGATGGCCGGTCGAAGGGTATAACGAGCGGTCCCATCCGACCCAGACCCTGTATTTGGAAGTTCTTTCGGAACTTCTCGGCCGCGACGCGACGACCCTGCCGATGGGCATCGACGGGTGCACCTTGCCGACGCCGGCGATGTCGATCGCGGATATGGCCATCGCGATGGCGCGGTACGCGTCGGCCGCGGTGTCCTCGCCGACGCGAAAAGCCGCGATCCGCACGATTCAGGACGCGGTGCGCCGCTATCCCGAATACATGTCCGGCACCGGCGAGCCGACGGCCTTGATCGCTGACGCCACCGACGGCGCTGTCCTGATGAAGACCGGCGCCGAAGGATTCCTATGCGCGTTCATGCCGGATCAAGGACTCGGCGTGGCGCTGAAGATCGCCGACGGCAACGCGCGCGCTCGCGTTCTCGCCTTGCTCAATTTATTGCAGCAACTCGACCTTCTGACGCCGGACGCCGTGCGGGCATTGCAGCCGTTGTTTCGTCAGACGGTCCACGACAGCGTCGGTCGGTCGGTCGGGGAAATATGCGGCTGCGAACCGCAATCGAACAGATTGCAGGCGCAGGTCGGCGACGACTGACGGATCTCGGTTGATGACGCCCGGTCCGGTGACGCCGCGGGTCGCCGGGCTTAGAGAATGTCCCACATCGCGTCCGACAGGTCGCTCGGTTGGTCCTTATTGCGGTAGGCGTTGATCTTCAGATCGACGAACAGGTCCTCATCGCCGACGCAGACGATTTCACCGGCTCTCAGTTCCTTATCGATTGTCGCGCCCGGCAGCCAAGCGAGCCCGAAATCCTGCATTACAAAGGCCTTAAGGCTCTCGCTCAGTCCGCTCTCTATGACCACCCGGAGACGGTCGCTGATCGGATTGACCGCAGGCGTCACCAGCTTGTCGGTAAAAGAAAAACTCGAATAGGCCAAAAAGGGTATTTGCCGATCGGCTTCTCTGATATTCGCGAGGCGGTACTGTTCCGCAAATCGCGCGGATACGACCGGCAGTAATTTGTCCTCCCCGATCACTTTTTCCTCCAGCACGCTGACGGCGAGAAATTGGGACTCGATGGCGTCGTCGCCATAGGTGACAAGCAGATCGGCGACGCCGTTGGTGACGGCGTCGAAATGCTGATCCACTCCCTGCAGGCTTGAAATGATGTCGGCTTTGGCGTTCTCCTGCGCGCGCAGCAGCCGGGTAATCAATTCCGGCAGGACATGCAGCGACAGCGTATGCAGCGTCACGATCGTGATCGTGTTCGGTTGCCCCTTGGTCAACAGGCGGAAATCGTCGCGCGCGCCGTAGGACGTGCGCAGGATTTCCTGCGCCGACGGCAGGAACTGTTCGCCGAAGGGCGTCAGCGTCACCGGATAGGACGACCGGTCAATCAATGTCACGCCGAGCCAGTCTTCCAAGGCGCGGATGCGCCGGCTGAACGCCGGTTGGGTGACGTTCCGCTCGCCCGCCGCCCGCGAAAAGCTGCCCGCCTTTACTAGGCAGACAAAGTCTTCCAGCCACTTAAGCTCCATACCGATCCCTCGGTGCTGCCGGCGGGTGCGCACGCGGCGCGCACGAACGCTGCCCCGATGGATGGTACGCACCTGTGGCGGCAACGCAACCGATACGCGCGGCGCGCCGCGCCGTGGATCGCAACTCTGTCGCACCCGAGGTGGATAGGCCGCATGAAAAGAGCCGGGGAGACGACCGCTCCCCGGCTCCGTATCGCGTCATGGACCGGCAGGCCGAACGACCCGCGTCTCGACGCGCCGTGCTATTTCCACTTGGCGAGGAAAAGACGCGGCAGCCCGTCGCCGGGCGCTTCGAAATCGAGTTCCTTCGAGACGATGTAGTTCAAGGAAAAGGCGTACAGCGGCACCTTGAGCGCCCGCTCCGCGATCAGGCCCAATGCCTTGTCATACGCTGCCTTGCGAACTTCCGGATCGGTGGACGCCTCGGCCGCCACGACGTATTTCGCGACTTCCGGATCCTCGGTGAGGTTCCGGTCGTTGTCGAGTGTCCAGTGAACGCTGACAATCGCCGCGGCGTCGGCCGTGCTGCCCGACCCCCAGGTCCCAAAGTAGGACTGAACCTCGTTGCTGCGCCGTGCGCGCCCGAGCACGCTGCTCTTCACGTAGCGGAACTTCGGCTTGAAACCGGCCTTTCGCAGGTCCGCCGCGATGGCTTCCGACACCGACCGTTCCCGATAGGCCCAGAAATCGAACTCGACGCCATCCGGATAGCCGGCTTTTTTCAACAGCTCCTTGGATTTCGCCGGGTCATAACTGTACTTCTTGACGTCCTGGGTGCACCCGAACTGAGCTGGGTGACAGACCGAATGGATGACCTTCGACGAGCCTTTAACGAGATGCTTGACGATGCTCTCGCGATTGATCGCGTGAATCATCGCCTGACGCACCTCAAGTTTCTTGAACGGGCTGTCTTTTTTGGTCTTGCCGGCGGAGTCCATCGAGATGAACCCGACCCGCATGGACGGTCCCGGAACCAGTTTCGTCCGGGGGGCGTTGGCCATGGTTTCGGCCACCTCGGTCGGGACGTTGTACATCCAGTCGATGCCGCCGCTCATCGCTTCGGCCTGCTGGGTTCCCCAATCGGGAATGGTCCGGAAGACGATATTCTTGATCGCCGGCTTTCCCTTCGGGCTGTCGGCGTAATAATCCTCGAACCGTTCCAGGACGACTTTCTTGCCCGGATCGAATTCGACGATCTTGTACGGGCCGACGCCGTTAAGCTGCAGGCTTTGCGCGTCCTTGTTGGCCTTGCCCTCGGCGTGATAGGAGCCTTTCTTGCGAAGCTGGATGCTCACCGCCGCGTCCCGCAGCGCCAGCGGATAGGGGCGCTTGAGGTTCATGCGGACCTTGTAGGGGCCGAGCTTTTCGATGCTGTCGAGCCAGCGCTGCACTTTCTTCGTCTGGCGCGATCCGCTCTCTTTCTGCAGCACCCATTCATAGGTGTAGACCACGTCGTCCGCCGTCAACGGGCTGCCATCATGGAATTTCACGTTCTCGCGAAGTTCGAATTCCAGCGTCGTGTCATCGATGTATTTGAATGACTTGGCGACAGCCGGCTTGTACTCGAACGTTTCCGGATCGACATAGACCAATCCGTCGTCGGTCAGTTGCATCAAGATCAAAGTGTGCCGACTGTTGGTATAAAGCCCATCCACGTTACGGACTTCCCGCTGCACGGCGACCGTCAGCGTGTCGTTCTTCTTCCCCGCTACCGCGACCTGTGACACCGCCACCGCCGCCGTTGCGACCAGAACGCCGACAGCAGCCCGGAGTATTTTGGCGCCTCGCATCTTTTTAGCCTCCCTGAGAGTTTCGCGACCATTGTCAATTCAGTTGGCGCATGACCCATGCCATTTTGCCGGCATACCACCAGCGCCACAGCGTAGGCCTAGCACCACCGGCGGATCATCCCGTTCGCCGGGACATCCCACCCCTTGCCATATTTCCTTAACGATTAGGCTATTCGTCCCGGCTTAAGGCGGTCCAATACCAAGTCGGCATGGCTTTATGCCGGATACTTATTGCTCAAAGCGCTGGGCCCTATGGTGATCCTTCGGGTTCGCCATACTTTTTCTGCATAGTTCGTTTCGATCTTTGTATTGGACACCGGCGGCATTGGAAAAATACCGTGGATGCTTAACGTACGGACCGCGAAGACAAAAATGGGCGGCCAGGACAGGGAGGTAAAGCAACGGATGACCGAACCGGCCGGCCATGGTTGCCGAGTGGGTAGCTCAAGCGTCCTAAACGCCGAGATCTTCGCCGAATTCGGCGCGGGGCGGCGGTAAGGTCGATGCTCCGGTACACGGCAAAACGCGCTTTCCTGGCCTTGATGGTCGCGTTCACGGTGTCCTTCGCGACCTATTTCCTGCTGTTCTTGTCGACCGATCCCGCTCTCGTGATCGCGGGCGAAGACGCGGAACCGGACGTTGTCGCGCAAATTCGCGAACAATACGGTTTCGATCGTCCGGTCTTCGTTCAATACCTGGACTGGCTTGGCGGCGTGCTGCAAGGCGACTTCGGCAAGAGCATCTATTGGCGGCAGCCCGTCGAAGACCTCATCATTTCCCATGCGCCGGTTTCGTTACAGCTCGCGCTGATGGGCGTCTTCGTAACGATTATCGTCGCGATCCCGCTGGGGGTCATCGCCGCGATGCGGCCCAACAGCATCGTCGACCGTTTCGCCTTGTCGGTCGCGATTTCGGCGCAGGCGATTCCGAACTTCTGGCTCGGCCTGATGTTCATCATCCTGTTCGCGGTGATGGTGCCGATTTTCCCGGTCTCGGGCGACGAGACCTGGCAGCATTTCGTGATGCCCGCCATCGTGCTGGGCACCAGTTCCGTGCCGTCGGTGATGCGGCTGACGCGCACCGGTGTGCTGGACGTGATGGCGTCCGACTATATCCGCACCGCGCGCGCCAACGGCTTCCGGACCTATCGTCTGCTGGTGCGGCATGCGCTGCGCAACGCGCTGCTGCCCGTCGTCAGCGTCCTGGCCGTACAGCTTGGCGCGAAGTTGAACGGATCCTTCATCACGGAGACGATTTTCGCGATCAACGGCCTCGGCCGGCTGACGCTGGAATCGATCTATGGCGCCGACATCCCGACCGTGCAGATGTTGATCTTCATTTTCGCCCTGATGTTCGTCGTGCTGACGTTTTTGTCGGACGTTCTCAACGCGTGGCTCGATCCACGGATTCGCCTAGGATAACCGATCATGGCCGAAGCCACCGCCTCAAGCGCCGAACAGGAGCCGGTCGCCCTCAGCCCGGGGGAGGCGCTGCGTCTGCGCATCCGCAATCATCGCGGCCTGCTGACGGGGTTCGGCATCGTTTGCTTCGTTTCGTTGCTGGCGATCCTGGCGCCTTTGATTGCGCCATACGACCCTTCCGAACAGGTTCTTGCGCGCCGGTTGCTGCCGCCGGTCTGGGTCGAAGGCGGTACTTGGGATCACCTGTTCGGGACGGACACGCTCGGCCGCGACTACCTCAGCCGGCTTCTCTACGGCGGTCGCATTTCACTGTTGATCGGATTGGGCGCGGCCTCGATCGGCTGCGTCATCGGCGTCACGCTCGGCATCTGCGCCGGTTATTTCGGCGGCCGGATCGATCAGGCCCTGATGTATCTCTTCACCTGCCAGCTCGCATTGCCGGGCCTGTTGCTGATCTTGGCCCTCGTCGTCTTCATCCGCCCGTCCTTGCCGATCCTGATCGCGCTGATCGGCGCGCTCGGCTGGACGCTGTATTTCACGGTGGTGCGTTCGGCGACGATGCAAATGCGGCAATTCGACTATATCACCGCGGCGCGGGCGCTCGGCAGCAACCGGCGGCAGGTGCTGTTTTACGAAATCATGCCGAACCTGCTGAACCAGATCATTGTCGTGTTCACGCTCGAGGTCGGGTTCGCCATTCTGGCCGAGGCGGCGCTCTCCTTCCTCGGCGTCGGCGTGCAGCCACCCACGCCGGCTTGGGGCTTGATGATCAATGAAGGCAGGAGCGCGATGTTCTTCCGGCCGTGGTTGGTGATCCTGCCGGGCGTGGCGTTGTTCATTCTGGTCATCGGCATCAACCTGATGGGCGACGGCGTGCGCGACGTCACCGCCCCCGAAAACAGGAATTAGCGATGCCGGGCGACGGAAAATTTCTCATCGTCGACAATCTCCGGGTCGAAATTCCGCTGGCGGTCGATTCCATTCATCCGGTCCGCGGCGTCGGTTTTGCGCTGGAGAAGGGTGAAACGCTCGGCATCGTTGGCGAGTCCGGTTGCGGAAAATCGCTGACGTCGCTCGCCATCATGGGCTTGCTGCCGAAACGCGCGATCCGGACCGCGGACCGTCTGGAACTGGACGGCCTCGACCTGTTGTCGTTGTCGGACAAGCAGCTTGCCTCGCAGATTCGCGGCAATCGGATATCGATGATTTTTCAGGAGCCGATGACCGCGCTCAACCCGGTCTACACGATCGGCCGCCAACTCACCCAGGTCATGCTGCTGCATCGCGACGTATCGATGGCCGAAGCGTTGGACCGCGCCGAGTACTTGCTGGAACGGGTCGGCATCACGGCGGCGAAGAGCCGCTTGTCCCAATACCCTCATCAGTTTTCGGGCGGACAGCGCCAACGCATCATGATCGCCATGGCGCTGATGAACGAGCCCGAACTGATCATCGCCGACGAACCGACCACCGCCTTGGATGTCACGATCCAGGCGCAGATCCTGCTGCTGTTGTCCGAACTGCAGCGCGAGCTCGGCATGACGATGATCCTGATCACGCACGATCTCGGCGTGGTGGCGCGGACGACCGATAAGATCGCCGTCATGTATGCGGGCGAAGTCGTCGAAAGCGGGACGACCGAGCAGGTCTTCGGATCGCCGAAACACCCTTACACCCACGGACTGCTGGAATGTATCCCGGATCCGAGCCGTGTCGAGCCGGGCACCCGGTTGGGCGCGATTCCCGGCATCGTGCCGTCGCTGATCGGCGAAACCCAGGGCTGCGCCTTTGCGGGCCGTTGCGATTACGCGCAGGACCGTTGCCATTCGACCGAAGCGCCGATGAGGTCGCAAAATGGCCGGCAGTTCCGTTGCGTTCTCGAACACGGGGTCGAGGAGGCACCGCCGCCGGCCGCCCTACCCGTGAAGGACGGCGGGCCGTTTGCGGCGAATGACGAAGGCGTATCGCCCGCCACCGCTTCCGGCGCGGCTCCCTTGCTCGCCATGGACGACGTGCGCTGCGTCTTCAACGTGCGGCGCGGTATCTTTCGCCAGCAAAACAAGCTGCGCGCGGTCGATGGCGTATCGCTCGACCTCTTCAAGGGCGAGGTGCTGGCCCTGGTCGGCGAATCCGGCTGCGGCAAGACCACGCTCGCGCGAATCCTGCTTGGCCTGCAGCCGATCGATGACGGCGTTGTCCGTCTCGATGGCGAACCGATGGCGGACACCGGTCCGCGCGACATCGCCCGGCGCATCCAGCCGATTTTCCAGGATCCCTACTCGTCGCTGAACCCGCGCAAGACGATCGGTCAGACGATAGGGCGTCCACTCGAAATTCACGAGGTCGGCGACCCGAAAGAGCGGCAGGCGATGGTCGAGGAGATCATGGGTCTCGTCGGTCTGCCGCGCCGCATGTATCACAGCTATCCGAACCAGGTGTCCGGCGGGCAGCGCCAACGGGTCGCCATCGCCCGCGCGATCATCATGAAGCCCGAAGTCGTCATCTGCGACGAGCCGACATCGGCGCTCGACGTGTCGGTGCAGTCGCAAATCCTCAACCTGCTGCTCGACCTGCGCGAAGAACTCGGCTTGACCTATCTGTTGATCACGCACGACCTGTCCGTGGTGCAGCACATGGCGACGCGTGTGGCCGTGATGTATCTCGGCAAGATCGTGGAGATGGGCGACGCGCAAACGGTCTTCAACGCGCCGCAGCATCCCTACACCAAAGCCTTGCTGAAATCGGTGTTGAGCCTGACGCCGGGCGCCGGCATTCCCGATACGCATATCGGCGGCAGTTTCCCGAACCCGCTCGACGTGCCGCCCGGATGCTCGTTCCACCCGCGGTGCCCCGAGGCGACCGACCGGTGCAAGACGGAGATGCCGGTCGGCACCGATACGGCGGCGGGA
Source organism: Alphaproteobacteria bacterium (assembly GCA_028281325.1). Classification (GTDB taxonomy): domain Bacteria; phylum Pseudomonadota; class Alphaproteobacteria; order UBA8366; family UBA8366; genus JAJFJD01. The sequence continues at coordinate 72,596 of JANQKC010000021.1, read as the reverse complement.
TTCGTGCGTTGTCACCTGTTCGACGATACCGCCATGGACCTGCCGGCGAAGCGGGATGTCGCGGCGGGTATCGGATAGTCGGCCCCATTGGGAAGCGGCCGGGACGCCGCGCCGCCGGAACGGCCTCGGTCCTTGAATCATCGTCATCGAAGCGTCTTGGAAATCATCATGAAAAACAGTGCGACCCCCGAAATCAAGCCTGGCAGCGGCCAGTACGTCTATGAGGATCCCGCGGCAAACACCGGCGCTTCGATCCGCATCTGGTACCATCAACCCAACGGTTTCACGGCGGCGAGCCCGATCGTCTTCGTCATGCACGGCATGGGCCGGAACGCCGACGACTATCGCGACAACTGGGTGTCGTCGGCCGACACGCACGGCTTCCTGGTGATCACGCCGGAATTCGATATGGAGCAGTTTCCCGACGATTGGCCGTATTCCCTCGGCAACCTCGCCCATGATGAGGACGGCGCCGTGGTGCTCAATCCGAAGAAGAATTGGAGCCTTCCGGTCATCGACCGCATCTTCGAACAGGTGCGCGACCTGACCGGCACCAGCCGCGAAACGTTCAGCCTTTTCGGCCATTCCGCCGGCGGTCAGTTCGTGCACCGATACATGACCTTTGCCGACAGCGGGGCTGTCGATACGGCTGTCGCCGCCAACCCCGGCTTCTACACCTTACCCGTCCAGGACGAACCTTTTCCCTACGGCTTGGGGGGTGTCGACTCCTTGAAGACCGCTTTGACGGCGTATTTTGCGCGCCCGATGGTCATCCTGCTCGGCGAAGCGGACACGTTGCAGACGCCCAATCTTCGTCAAACGCCGGAGGCGATGCGCCAGGGACCCCATCGTTTCGCCCGCGGCCGGAATTACTTTGAGACCGCCCGGCGCGAGGCGGAGCGTCTCGGCGTGCCGTTCAATTGGCGGATCGAGACGGTGCCAGGCGTGGGGCACTCGAACGGTGAGTTGGCCGCCCCCGCCGCCGCGATCATCGCCGAGATGGCGCCGAAATAGCAGCAACGCGCCCGGCACTGGCGCGGACGTCTTGATTGGAGTGCGAGCATGAAAATCGATAACGCTGGGGCTGAGGGATTTCGTTTCGCCCGGCTGACCGGGCGCGTTGCGGTCGTGTTGGCGGCGATGACGGTTTGGTTCGTGTCGTCTTCCGCTTCGGCGGACCTTGCCGTCGGTACGGGCAGTTTCGTCTATGTCGATGAAGCCAACGATCCGGACAAGCCGGTGACCGTCTGGTATCACCGGCCCGAGGGAACGGACAACGCTGTGCCGGTCGTTTTCGTGATGCACGGTGTCCGGCGCAACGGCGAAACCTATCGCGACAACTGGATCGACCTTGCGGATGAAAACAAGTTTCTTGTCGTTGTTCCGGAGTTTACCAAAAAGGCGTTTCCAGGCAGTTGGCGGTACAACATGGGGAACGTGTTCTACGCGGCCGGCGGCCGCAAGCCGAAGGACGAATGGGCCTTCACCTATATAGAGAGTATCTTTGAGGCATTGCGCCGCGACCATGGGCTGACGGCGGAAAAATACGACATCTTCGGGCATTCCGCCGGATCGCAGTTCGTCCACCGCATGGTTTTGTTCATGCCGAACGCCCGCATCCGCACCGCAATCGCCGCGAATGCGGGCTGGTACACCATGGTCGATCCCGATGTCGCCATGCCCTATGGGCTTGCCGAGACCGAGACCGATACGGCGCGGATTCGCGACGCCTTGGGAACGCGGTTGATCGTGCTGCTTGGCGAAGCGGATAACGACCCGAACCATCGGTTCCTGCGTCGGGCGACGGAGGCGATGGCGCAAGGCGCGCATCGGTTCGAAAGGGGACACACCTTCTTCGCGACCGCGCGCGACTATGCCGGTCGCATCGGCGCGCCTTTCGCATGGGAGTTGGAAACCGTCCCCGGTGTCGGCCACAGCAACCGAAAAATGGCCCCGGCGGCGGCAAAACTGCTAGGCCGGTAACCGTTCGCCTAAAGGGCCGTGACCCTTGGGTCCGGCAATTCTTCTCGGCAGGCCTGGGTCCAGGCGACGTGCGCCGCGCCTGATCGTCTTGATTCATGTCATCGCAAAACGGCTCATGCTGGTAAACTCTCCGTCCGTAAGCGCCGGGAAGGCGTTTTCCCGGGAAACAGCATGAGATTGCCATGACGGTTGAACCCCTACGCACCGACGCCCTGCGCCCCGACCTTTCGGCTTTCCTGCCGGCGTTCGAGACGACGGAGGAGATACCGGAGTCCAAGGAGGTCGTCGGACAGGAACGTGCGCTTGCGGCGATCGAGTTCGGCGCGGGCATGGACCATTTCGCCTACAACATGTTCGTCATGGGCCCGCCCGGTTCGGGTCGCCATTCCGTCACGCAACGCCTGCTGCGGGAAAAGGCGGCCGATGAGCCGACGCCGCAGGACTGGGTGTATGTGCACAACTTCCAGGATACGCACAAGCCGAACGCCATCGAATTGCCGACCGGACAAGGCGCCAAGCTGAAGGCCGCCATGGAGGGGTTGATCGAGGAGTTGCGGAGTTCGATCCCCGCCGTGTTCGAGAGCGAGGAATACCGCACGCGCCGCAACGCCATTCAATCCGAATTCGATCAGAAGCATGAAAACCAGTTCGAGGCGCTTCGGGCCAAGGCGGCGGAAAAAGACATCGTCATGATGCAAACGCCGCACGGCTTTGCGTTCGCGCCGGTCCGCGACGGCGAAGTCATGCGTCCCGAAGCCTTTCAACAGTTGAGCGACGAGGAACGACAGGAGATTCAGAAGGCCACGGAAGCCCTGCAGGAAGAACTCCGGGCGATTATGCAGAACCTGCCGCAGTGGGAAAAAACGCGCCGCGACGCCATCCGGGGCTTGAACCGCGAGGTCGCCATGTATTCGATCGGACATGCGATGGAAGACGTCCGCATCGCGTTCGGTGCGCTTCCTGAATGCGCCGACTATCTCGACGCGGTTCAAGCCGACCTGCTGGAAAACGTCCAATTGTTCATCGTTCCGGACGAAGCGGCCGGCGCGATGAATCCCATGGGCCAAGGCGCCACCGCGCCGAATGCCGACAACTTCCGGCGCTATGCGGTCAATGTTATCGTCGATCACAGCAACGGGCCGGGCGCGCCGGTGATCACCGAGGACAGCCCGACCGTGCCGCGGCTGATCGGGCGCTCCGAACATGTCGCCGTATTCGGCGCTCTGATGACGGATTTCATGCTCATCAAGCCCGGTGCCCTGCATCAAGCGAACGGCGGGTATCTCATTATCGACGCCATCCGCGTACTCACGCAGCCCTTCGCCTGGGACACGCTGAAACGTGCCTTGCGGTCGCGGGAAATCCGAATCGAAGCGCCGGCCGAATCCATGGGCTTCGTCTCGACGATGTCGCTCGAACCCGAGCCGATTCCGTTAGAGGTCCGGGTCGTCCTCGTCGGCGAGCGTCAGCACTACTATCTTCTCAGCCAGCTCGATCCGGATTTTACGAACCTCTTCAAGGTCGCCGTCGATTTCAGCGAAGACACCGAGCTTACGCTGGGCTCTGCGCAGCAATATGTTGCGATGATCGGCGGCATCATCCGTCAGCAGGATCTCAAGCCGATGACCCATGCCGGGGTCGGCCTGTTGCTGAACACCAGCGCCCGGATCGCGGAAGACGCCGAACGGCTCACGCTGTTGACGGGACGGATGGCGGACCTGATTCGGGAAGCGGATTACTGGGCGACCCGAAACGATCGTTCCATCATCGAGGCGGTGGACGTACGGCAGGCCATCGAGGCGCAGGAGCATCGCGCCGACCGGCTTCGGCATCGCGCCTTCGAATCGATCACGCGCGACATCATGCTGATCGATACGGACGGCGAGAAAGCGGGCCAGGTCAACGGGCTGAGCGTCCTTGATCTCGGCAATTTCCGTTTCGGCAGGCCGACGCGCATCACCGCGCGGATCGGGCTTGGGTCCGGCAAGGTCCTCGATATCGAGCGCGAGGTGGAGCTCGGTGGCCCATTGCATTCGAAGGGGGTGTTGATCCTGTCCGGATATCTGAACGCGATGTTCGGCAGCGAGATTCCGCTTTCACTGTCGGCGAGTCTCGTCTTCGAACAATCCTATGCCGGCGTCGATGGTGACAGTGCGTCTTCGGCCGAACTCTATGCGCTGCTCTCGGCGATCTCCGGCGTGCCGTTGCGGCAGTCGCTGGCCGTGACGGGATCGGTGAACCAGAACGGGGTCGTTCAGGCGATCGGCGGCGTCAACGAGAAGGTCGAGGGGTTTTTCGATGTGTGTAATGCGCGCGGTCTCACGGGCCGACAGGGTGTCCTGATCCCGCAATCGAACGTGAAACATCTTATGCTGCGCCAGGACGTCGTCGACGCCGTCGCGGCCGAAAGGTTCAACGTCTACGGGGTTGGCTCGATCGAGCAGGGGATCGAGCTTCTGACCGGGGCGCCCGCGGCAACGGTATTCGAGAAGACCGAGGCGCGACTCAAAGAGTTGGCGGCCATTCGCCGGAAATTCGGACCACAAGCGGACGCTGAGAAAGATGATCGCAAACCACAGCCGTAACTGGGCGCGGGTCGAGCGTATCCTTGTCGCGTTGGATGCGTCGGAACGGAGCCTGACCGCCCTGGAAACCGCCGCCGCATTGGCGCAGGCGATGAAGAGCGAGTTGACCGGTCTCTTCGTCGAAGACGCCGAACTTTTGACGCTTGCGGAACTTCCCTTCACCAGCGAAGTGCGGCGCGCCGGCGCACAGGTCCATCGTCTCGACGTCGCCGAAATGGAAAAAGAGATTTCCAAGCGGCTGGCATCGGCGCGACAGGCGCTGGAGCGGCTGGGCGCCCAGCGTCAGTTACGCTGGCGGTTCCACAGCGTTCGCGGCAACGTTCACCGGGAAGTGGCCGCCGCCGCGAGTCAAGTCGACCTTCTTTGTATCGGGTGTCGCAGCGGCAGCGGACATCTGAAATCGCGGATCGGCGGTACGGCGCTGCGCGCCCTCCAGAGCAATGCGCCGGTCCTGATCGCCGGGTCGGTCAAACGCGCGCTGTCCGGCCCCGTTGCGGTGGTCTTCGATGGCAGCGATGACGCAAAGGACTGCGCCGAACTCGCGGTGGCGACGGCCCGCCAGCTTGAGGGCGATCTGGTCTTCTTGGTTACCGGCGCCGCGACGGACGACCTGCCCGCCGTTCAAGATTGGGTCGATGCGGCCGTCCCGCCGGATGTTCATTGCCGCGTTACGGCCGTAAAAGGCGGGGACCCGTTACCTTTGCTCAAGTCGGCGTCAGGAGGGCGCTTTGGGTTGATCATATGCGGTGTCGGTTCGGACGGGTCGGTGCCCAACTGGCTCGAACATTTGACTGAAGGGCACGGTTGCCCACTTTTGCTCGTCCCGCGGCGGGCCTCGGCGTGAAGCGCGTGAACGCCCCCACGAGGCGCGCACGGGTTCGTTGAGAGGACAAAGGCAACTGGCGATACGAGAGAGGTTTTTATCCATGAGGTTCAAAGTGGCCCTTGCGCTTGCCCTGTTCGGCGGGCTGCTCGCATCGCAATGGATGCCGGCGGCGGAAAGCGCCGACTGGACCGGCGAGTTGTCCAGCTCGGTCTACAAGGCATTGCCGGCGGGCGGTACCTTCGACGTCGTGATCTACAACGATACGGAGGCCAATCTGGCGTTTCGCCGGCAATTCCTCGCGTCCCTGGAAAAGGCGGGCTATGTCGTATCGAACGATGCGCCATTGGTGTTCAACTTCGGCACCAGCATCACGTGGCGCGAGTCGCGCCTCCGCGCGTTGGAGGAACGGCAGCGGCGTTTCCCGGTCGATCGCGAGGAACTGACCTTTCCCGACGAACGCGACCTGACCTTCCCGGGTACGATTCCCTCGTCGATGTTCGGCGACCGGCCGCTTCGGCCGCCGCGCGTGGTCCCGCGGATCAGCAACCAGGATCAGGATCGCCTGGACATTACGGTGGATCTCCGGGAGCGCGACACGAGTCGGATCATCTGGGAAGCCGATTTGGCCTTGCCCTTTTTGGACGATGACCGCGAGCGAATCGCCCGGTCGATCATCGGGCCGATCATCTCCGCAATCGGAAAAGACACCGAGAGAGTGACATTCCCGGTTCGTTAAGGCTTCCAGCGTATCGGAACTCTTACCGATGCATTGATCTGCGGGGTTTCCACGCCATTGCCGCGCCGGAGATCACCGAGCCGACCGCCATCACGGCGAAGGCCCAGGCCCATGCGCCGGGTTCGCCGCGGCCGCCGGTCAGGTCGATGGCCAGACCCACCGCGATGGACCCGAGGAAGCCGAAGGCGAATCCGATCAGCCCGAACAGCGTGAGCGCCGCGGCGCGCGTTTGCCCCGTCGCCACGGCCACCATGCCGCCCGCGATCGCACCGACGTCGCCGAAGCTGGTGATGCTGTGGAACAGGAGCAAGAACAGGACGACCAGATACGGCCCCGACGCCTGCCAACCCAGGACCCCGCAGACAACGACCGACGCAAGCGATACTGCGAAGATGACCGTCTTGCGGCCGAACCGGATCCCCAGTTCCGCGATGATCAGGTTCATCGGCACGGAAACGAATACCGATAGCCCGGCGATGACCGCAGGGTCCCAGGTGGTGTTGCCCAGGCTGTTATAGGCGGCGCTGAAGGTCAGGACCGGCACGAACCAGACGCGGGCGGCGAAGACCTCCCAGATGTTGCCGCCATAGGCGACGATATAACGCCGGATTTCCGGATCGCGCAGCGCGCCCATGAAATCCGGAAACAGGCGCGTGGATCGCGAGGCGTTTTCCGCCAGCGGCGGGCCGATCAGACACAGCATCGATATCGACAGAAGCGACCCGAAGCCCGCCGCAACGAACGGGACTTGCCAACCGAAGGAGCCGGCAAGCAGGCCGGCGATGAGGAAGGAGCATCCGCTGCCGATGGCGAAAGCGGTCGTGTAGACGGCGCTCGCCCGGGCTTGCGCGACTCCCGACAGTCGGTCGGCCAGCAGCTTCATGCCGATGATATGCACGCCGGCGAACCCGATGCCGGCGGCAAAGCGCAAGGCCAGCAATCCCCAGAACCCCTCGCCGAAGAGCGGGACGCAAAGGCATGCGATCGCGTTGGTCAACGCAGCGCCTGCATACACGATCCGTCCGTCCATCCGGTTCGCGGCGCCGGCCAGGAAAGGCAGGGCGATGGCGTATCCGGCGAAATAGATGCCCCCAAGCCATCCCAGCGCCGTCGCATCGAGTTGCCACAGAACGGCCAGATCCACGGAAAGGGCCGGGACCGCCATGAGGGCCAACTGGCCGAGGATCAAGCCGAAGGACAGCGAAAATGTAATCAGGGCCGGCGACCGCGCGGTCATCCGGCGTGTCGGACGGGTAACGGATATCGCATCCGGAAAGGCTACTCCGGTTCATCGCGTTTGGCCATCGCCCGCCCGATCCAATACTCTGCACATATCCGGCAAATCCGTTTTCATGACAGCGGATCATTTCAGAGACAGGACGGGATAACGGCGTGACGGACAAATCCAAAACCGCGTTGGCGGGCGTGAAGGTCCTCGACCTTACCCAATTCGAAGCGGGGCCGGCCTGCACCGAGGCGCTCGCCTGGCTCGGCGCGGAGGTCGTGAAGGTGGAGAACCCGGACGGCGGCGATCAGGTCCGCCGCGCGGCGTCGGAAGACGGCGTAACCGATTCGCCCTTCTTCATCCTCTACAACGCGAACAAGCAAAGCGTGACCTGCAATCTCAAGTCGCCGGAGGGGCGGCGGGTGGCGAAGGACCTCGCCGCCAAGGCCGATGTCGTGGTGGAGAATTTCGGGCCGGGCGTGCTCGACCGCTTCGGCCTGGGCTACGAGGATGTCCGCGCGGTCAACCCCTCGGTCATATATGCGGAACTCAAGGGTTTTGCCGAAGGCAGTCCCTACGAGGATTTCCTCGCCTTCGACATGATCGGCCAGGCGACCGGCGGCATCATGTCGATCACGGGGGAGACGGACGGCATACCGATCAAGCCGGGGCCGAACCTGGCGGATACCGGAACCGGCATGCTGTTGGCGATCAGCATCCTGGGCGCGCTTTACCAAAAGCTGGCGACCGGTGAGGGACAACGCCTCACCGTCGCGATGCAGGATGCGATGATGCACTACGCCCGTTTCGCGTTTTCCGACGTTATCTCGAAGGGGCAGGCGCCCGGCCGCGCCGCCGAAGGGTTCCTCACCGGCGGCAACGCGCCCATGGGCGTCTTTCCTTGCGCGCCCGGTGGCCTCAACGATTATGTCTATATCTTCGTCAGCCGCGGCAACAACCGGCACTGGCATCGGTTGCTCGACCTGATCGGCCGGCCGGAGCTGATCGGCGACGCCCGGTTCGAGAATGCGGCGGACCGTTTCGCGCGCAAGGACGAGATCGACGCGATGTTGGTCCCGTGGACGATGGAGCGGACCAAGGTGCAGGCCATGGAAGAGATGGGGCGGGCGGGTATTCCGGCCGGGGCGGTGTTCGACCTCAAGGAACTCGCCGACGAACCGGATTTCGAGCGACGCGGCATCTTCCAATGGGTCGACCATCCCGTGCGCGGCCGGATGAAACTGCTGGGCTGGCCGGTCAAGATGTCCGGCAACGCGGTTGCCCTCGAAGCGGCGCCGCTTCTGGGCGAGCACACCGAGACCGTGCTGCGGAACTGGCTCGGCCTGTCCGCCGAGACGGTCCGCGACCTACGCGGCAAAGGGGCGGTCTGACATCCGGTCGGCGGCGGCGATCTCCACGAAATTGGTGTTGTAGGTCATCGCGCCGCTGGGCGCGGCGGTGTCGGCCGTCACCGCGTTGGCGCAGCCCGAGGTGTCGGTCCCGTCGGCATCCGGCGTGAACCAGGCGCCTTCGTTGATCGACACGACCCCAAGCGCCACGTCCTCGGTGACCCGCGCCGCCAGTGTCGTGGCCCCATAGCCGTTGAACACCTTGACCCGGTCGCCTTGCGCGATGCTGCGCGCCTCGGCGTCCGCCGGATGAATCCACACGTCGTCCGGGTCGACCTTGGCGAGTTTCGGCTGGTTGCCATGGATCGAATGCGTGCGCGCCCGCGACTTGGGGCTGCAGAGACGCAGCGGATAGGCCGCATCGTCCGGCAGGTCCGCATGCGGCACCCAGGTCGGGATCGGCGAAATCTCGCCCAGACCGTACGGGTCCGGGTTCTCGCCGAGGAAACTGGAGTAGATTTCGATCTTGCCGGACGGCGTGGTGAACTTGTGGTTCTCCGGATCGCGGATTTGTTTGGCGAAGGCCACAGCATCGTCCGGTTTCGGCATCCGCGCCACGCCGTTCTCCCGGAAGGCGTCGAAATCGTCGACCACGTCCGCCGTCAGTTCGCGCAGCCATTCTTCTTCCGTTTGCAGGTTGTAGCCGTTGATGCCGACCCGCTGCGCGAGGTCCGCATAGATATCCATGTCGTTGCGGCATTCGTACATCGGCTCGATCGCCTGCTGCATGTAGATGCCGTAATGCCCCGCGCCGGCCCACGGGGTGTGCACGTCGTTGCGTTCCCAGAAGGTCGTCGCCGGCAGGACGATATCGGCATGGCGTGTCGTTGGGGTCAGGAAATGATCCTGGCCGACGATGAATTCCACGTTGTCCAAGGCCTTGGCGAGCTTGCTCGCGTTGGAGCATTGGTTGAACAGGTCGCCGCCCGTCGAATAGATCAACTTGATGTCGGCCGGGAACCCGCCCGCCTTGCCCTTCAGCAGCAGATCGCCGAGGAAGGGCGTTGCGACCTTCGACTCGATCGGGTTCTTGCCGGCGGGCAGCATCTTGATCCCGGCGCGGCCCGTCGCCCCGTTGCTGGGCCCGGCGTTGCCGCCCGGCGTGCCGATGCTGCCGGTGACGGCCGCGAGCGCATAGGCGGCGCGGTGGAACTGCTCGCCGTAGGCGGTTCGGCCCGGCGCGTAGCCGCCGTGGATCGCGGCGGGCTTGCTGGTCGCGAAGTCGATGGCGAGCTGCCGGATCGTCTTGGCCGGGATGCCGGTGATCGGGCTGGCCCATTCCGGCGTCTTGGCCACGCCGTCGGCATCGCCCGTCAGATAGGAAAGATAGGAACTGCCGGCGGGCGCTTCCGGCGGCAGGGTGTCTTCGTCGAAACCTTGGACGTAGCGTCGGCAGAAATTGGCGTCGTGCAGGCCTTCGGCCACGATCGCCTGGGTCATGGCGATCAGCGCCGCTGCGTCGGTGGACGGCCGGATGAAGATATGCTCGTCGGTCAGTTGCTTGCTGGTCCGGGTGCGGCGTGGGTCGACGCAGACGATCCGGGTGCCGTTCTCCTTCGCCCATTTCAGATAGGGCATGGTGCCGGTGCCGAAGGTGCCGTCGCCGGGCGACCATCCCCACATGAGGATGAGCTTGGAGTTGACGTAGTCCGTCGGCTCGCGCCCGGCTGCCTTGTAGTTCACGTCATGCCCGAAGGTGTGGCGGATGGCGAAGACCTCGGCCTCGCAGGACATGTTCGACCAGAGAGTCGTGCAGCCGCCGAACATGTGCAGAAAGCGTTTCGCGGCGTTGCGGCCGTGCAGGCTGGACGTGGTGCCAGACCGCGACCCGTCGAGGATCGCCGCGTTGCCGTATTGGTCGCGCACGCGCAGCATCTCGCGGGCGACGGTGTCGAGCGCCTCGTCCCAGGAAATCCGCTCGAATTGGCCGGAGCCGCGCGGTCCGGTGCGGCGCATCGGATATTTGAGGCGGTCGGGATGATAGACCCGCTCGATCTGGCCGACGCCGCGCGCGCAGGCAGGCAACGGCGGATGGTCCGGGTCCCAGCGGCGTGAGTCGGTCGAGATTCGGTCGATCTTGCCGTCGACGACATGGGCGTTGACCACGCAACGGCCGCCGCAATTATGCCCGCAGGTCGTCGTCACCACCGTCTCGCCGGGTTTTGCCGTCGGTCGGGGTGCCTCGTAAATCGTCGCGCCGCTCATCTTAATACTACCGTTCTTTTATAAAGGCCGGGCCAGCCCGATACCGTCACAGGTTCAACAGGTCTTTCACGTTCTGCGGGTTGAGGGCGCCGCCCGCGTAAAGCTGGCCATCGATTTCCAGCGCCGGCGTCGACCGGATCCCGAATTCTTCCAGCCGGTCCTGGGCGTCCTCGTCCATCATCAGATCGCGCACCGTGAAATCGACATCCCGCTCGCTCAGGAACTTCTTGAGCGCTTCGCAAGGCGCGCAGAAGGGCGACGAGTAGACGATGACCTCCTTGGCCGCCCCGGCTGCGTCGTCGCCCATCAGACTTTCCCTTCCTCTTTCAGCCGCCGGTACTCTTCCTTACGGGCGAGCCATTCGGCTTTCGTCTCTTCGTCCTGCCACGGTTGTTCCTCGGTGAAGACCAGGCGTTTCCACTCGTCGCCCTTGCTCCAGGTGTAGCCGGCCTCCTGCGTGGTCATCGGGCCCGGCGCGGTTTCAAGCAGATCGAGCGCTTGCCGGAAAATGCCGCGCTGCTGCTCGACATTGCCGGGTTCGCCGCACGGGCTGCCCAAGGGGAAATCGACGAACAGGAAGCGGGCGACGCCGCAATGTTCGACAATGTCCCGCGCGGCGCCGATGACGACCGTCGGAATGCCATGCTCTTCGATGTATCGGCTGATCAGACTCACGGTCTGATGGCAAACCGGTCACAGAGGGACCATCACCAACGCATCGACGCCGTCTTCGCGGCACAGTTCGAGCGCTTTCGGCGCTTCCTGGGTCAGCACCTTGCGTTGGCTATAGTTGTTGTAGGCGCCGTAGAACCGGTCCGGCATCGCGCCGATCACGCCGTCGGCGACGGCTTCGCGCATGCGATCGACCGGGTAGTAGGCGTTGACGTCGTCCAGATGCGTCGCGTTCCGGTCGAAGGATGACGTCCGGCTGTAGAAGCGGTCCGTCGGCACGTCCCCCGGGATCGCGTAAATGCCGCGGAAATCCTCCTCGACGATCGGGTCTTCCTCGGTCTCCGGATCGAATCGCACGGCCACTTCGCTCGTGCCGATCAGCCCGACCGTGCATTCCGAAAGGGGTTTCGTCAGTGGCGTGAAGGGCGCGTCGGTGTGATGGGCCCATTTATACTCGGTATCGTATCCCTGGCGACGATAGTCCTCTGCTGTGCGGTCAATGTAGCGCACGTGCTCCATTCGAGACCTCCTCTGCGTGATAGTGACGGAACGCTCATCCTACCATGATGTGCTAAGGTCTAAGGGTGGCACAGATTTTACCAAATCAAAAATTCCGCATCCTGACGCCTGACTTTTACGGATCGGCGTGTCGGCGCATCAGGTGACGACGATGCTCTGCCTGGCGCCTCCCGAGCCTGAGACTGATAGGAAATTTCTATAAAAACAGCGGAAACAATCATTCATTCGCTTTGTCGCGCGGCACCACATTCATGCGATATCGAATATCCCAGAGGATCAATCCCTTGCTGTTAGCGGGACGATTAGATGCAACGCTTTAAGAATATCCTGATGCTTTACAACCAAAGCGTCGGCGATGAGGCGGCCTTGGACCGGGCGACCGCGTTGGCGAAGCGCAATGGCGCGCGCTTGACCGTGCTTGAGGTGATTGAGCGGTTGCCGAGCCTGGCGGCGGCGCCGTTCGGGTCTTCGGTGTCCGAACAGCGTGATCTGCAAGGCCGCTACTTCGATGAACGGCGGGCGTTGCTCGAGCGGTTGGTCGACCCGTTGCGGCGGGATGGAGTCCAGGTGGATGTGGCGGTCGCTCAAGACAAGGTCTTTCTGGCGATCGTTCGGGCCGTCCTGCGCGACGGCTTCGACCTCGTGGTCATGACGGCGGACAGTCTCCGGGGTTTGCGGTCGATTACCTTCGGCAGCAACTCCATGCATGTGATGCGTAAATGTCCGTGTCCGGTCTGGGTGATGAAGCCGAAGGCGGAACGGCGCTTCCATCGGATTCTTGCCGCAGTCGATCCGGGTCCCGCGGATGCCCCGCTCAATCCCTTGGACGTGAAGATTCTCGAAATGGCCAGCTCGCTGGCGCGGATGGAGGGGTGTCGGCTGGATATCGTGAACGCCTGGGATTATGTCGGCGCCGATCTCGATACCAGCCGGTCGGAGATCGACGACACGATACGCGAGCGATTGCACACCGTGAACACGTCGGCGCGCGAGGCGGCTATCAAACGTCTCCTCGGCAAAGTGGATTTGGAAGACCTGTCTTACGAATTGCATCTGCCGCGCGGAAATCCCAGCCTGCTGATCCCGCAGTTGGTGGCGGAACATGCCGTCGACCTCATCGTGATGGGCACGGCGACCCGCGGTGGCATTGCCGGATTCCTCATTGGCACCACGGCCGAAGACGTGCTGCGGCAGGTTGATTGTTCCGTGCTGACGATTAAACCGGATGGCTTTGTTTCGCCGGTTGCGCTGGAGGGATAGGGAGGGGACTGTTCCCTATCCCCCCGCGCGGCCAGGGCGGGTTGATGCGCCCTACGCCGTCGTCGCTTCAGGCGACGGCGTCCCGTCTCCGCGCAGGGCGGCGAGGCGCGCGGAAACGGAGTCTGTAACGACCTTAATCAAAGTAAGTTTATGTGAAACACACGGAAGCAAGATACATCCCTACTGTCGCGTAAAGCGACAGAACCTATTCGTTTGTTCGGAAGAAGTATGGCGCTTCGCCGCTGATTGCTCCAATTCGAATACGGGCGCAGTTTGATAGGAAAAATCAATCGGCGAGTTTTGATAGACTTTTCCTATTAAATCATTTCCTTCAATTGAATTGTTTGGCTGCTTCCTTTGTCCATCTAAAAGGGGCCGGATGGGTGTGCGCCGGCCCGACGAAATGAACCGGAGGAAAAATTGGAAGCGAGTCGAACCGGATCAGAAACAGGGGCTGAGGCATCGGTTCCCGCCGACCATAACGATGCCGCTGGGCACGCCAATGGCGCCGCCGGCGCTGCAGCGCTCCTGCAATCGTCGGCGCGGCCAATGCACCAGGATATCGAACCGCATGTCGAAGCTTGGGAAAACTTCGTGGCGCTGACCAAATGGTCGACGATTGGGATCGCCGCCATTCTGGTCGCGCTCGCCGTCTTCCTGCTGTAGCGGTTGTTGCCGTCACTTCATGACGGTGATCCCGGTAACCCGGGTTTTCAAGATTTCACGGATCAGCGACGCCAGCGTCACGTAGTCGGTTTGGCTGGCGCTGTTCTTTCGCCAAACCATGCCGATCATACGGTTCGGCGGATGCGACCGCATCTGCCGTGCGACGACTTGCTTGTCGTTGAGGATTTCGGATTGGACGTATAGCGACGGGAAGAAGGACAAACCCATCCCCATCGCGACCATCTGCCGCAAGGTATCGAGGCTCGTCCCCTCATAGTCCAGCGACAGCGTTGCGCCGTACTGTTCGCAGAGGTGGCTCACCTGGTCGTGCAGCCGGTATCCGCGTTCCAGCGATAGGACGGTCTCGCCCTTGAGGTCGGACCGGTCGGCAAGCTCCTTGTCGCCCAGCCGATGGTCCGCCGGGGCGGCGATCCAAAGCGGCTCGCGGAACAGCCGCGTTGTCTGCAGGTCGCTGCTGCGCACGGGCAAGGGGAACAGCAGCAGGTCAAGCTGTCCTTCCTCCAGTGCGTACATCAAGGCGGCCGGCATGCCTTCCCGGATATAAAGTTTTAAGTCCGGATAGTTTTCATGCAACTCCGGTAGGATGTGCGGGAAAAGATATGGGCCAAGCGTTTGCAGCACGCCGAGTCGGATTGTGCCGCCAAGCGGTTGCTGGCCATGTTTGGCGATCTCGGTGATGCGCTGCACGTCGCGTAGGACGGTGCGTGCCAACGCCGCGATCTCCTTTCCGACGGGGGTCAACACAACGCGCGCGCGGCTGCGTTCGACCAATTGTACGCCAAGGCGGGTTTCCAGCTCTCGAAGCTGTCCGCTCAAGGTAGGTTGTGTGACATGTGTCATTTCCGCCGCGCGCCGAAAATGGAGCGTGTCGGCGATCGCGACGAGATAGCGCAGTTGTTTAACGGTGGGCATTGGGGGCGGGCCTCGTGATGTCCAGCATTCGCTGGTTGGAATTTTCTATCGAAGTTTCATTAGAAATCGATTGGCCTGATTAAAAGTCAAACGTCACATTGCCACCGTGAAACTCGCCAAGCCCGGACCGGGACCTGAAAGTGCCGAAAATCATGACATCCGCCATCGCGCCGTTTGCGCTGCTCATCCTATGGATGGGGGCCGCCATCCGGTATCGGCGTCAACCGTGTCTGGAGGTGCCGCGGCGGCCTTCACGCGCGGCGGCGTCGCCCGAGAGGCGGCTTCCTAACGTTGCGGCGCGCGGCGTCGCCGCGACCATCCAGGTGTGATCGGCGGCAGCTGTTGCGAATGCGGGTCCGGTAATCCGATATGAGAAGGAGAGGCGTTTTTATGAAGCGGACCTCCCTGGCTGTCGGCTCGACAGCCGGTGCCGCTGGCCGTGCGCCTGGCGACGTTGTCCGATCCGTAGAGGCGAAGATTGCCGCTGCGGACGGATCGCCATCATGCATGGGGCGGGTGCCGAAATGGTCGCTGCACACACTGAAAACCGGCGCTGCGGTCGCTGACGCGAGTCGCAGTATCACCAGCTACGAACGAGCATCAGGCGGTCGCGACGGCGCGCTTGTATGAGGCTGACTGCGCGGCCAACGGCTGCGCAGTCGTGAAAGGGGAGAAGCCGCATGGCGGCAAATGAGCCGGAATTGCCCTACGCGATACGGCAATTCGAGATCGACGTCCTGATTCCGATCGAGCTGTTCGGATTCGACCTATCATTCACAACATCCGCGCAAGCGATGGTCACGACCACGCTTCTGGTCAGCGCGTTTTTGATCTACAGCATGCGAGATCGCGCGCTGGTTCCGGGCCGGCTGCAAGCGAGCGCCGAAGCGGTGTATTTGTTCGTCGCCCAGACCGTCACCCGATCCGCCGGGCCGGCTGCGGCGCCCGCCATACCGTTTGTGTTCTGCCTATTCGTCTTCATCCTGTTCGGCAGTTGGTTCGGCCTGACGCCGATCAAATTCACCTTCACGAGCCATCTGATCGTGACGATGGCTCTGGCGCTTCTGGTGTTCACCTATGTCAACGTGTTGGCCTTCCGCACGCAGGGAATGGGTTTTTTCCGGTTCTTCCTGCCGGAGGGAACGCCCGGTTACCTGGCGCCGCTGCTCATCGTCATCGAGGTAATCTCCTATCTGTTCAGACCGGTGACATTGGGCGTTCGAATTTTCGCGAACATCCTTGCCGGTCACATCATGCTGAAACTGTTTGCCGATTTCAGCGTCATGTTCACCGACGCGCTCGGGATGACCGGCGTCGCGTTCAACGTGTTTCCGATCATAATGATGGTGGCGCTGTACGCCTTCGAGTTCATGATCTTCCTGGTCCAGGCCTACATCTTC
The DNA here is from genome assembly GCA_028281325.1 of Alphaproteobacteria bacterium. Taxonomy (GTDB): domain Bacteria; phylum Pseudomonadota; class Alphaproteobacteria; order UBA8366; family UBA8366; genus JAJFJD01. Next base: position 56,177 of record JANQKC010000021.1, on the reverse strand, counting down.
ATCCTGATCACGTCGCTCTACATCCGGGACGCGCTCCATGGCCACTAACGGCCGCGCCGTCCTCTAACCCCATCACGCAATTGTTATAATAAAAGGAGTTATCGTCATGACTGACCAAGGTATGCGGCTACTGGCGGCCGCGGTGGCCATCCTTCCCCTCTTTGGCGTCGCGATGGCGTTGGGGAAGATTTTCTCCGACTGGATTTCCGCCGTGGCGCGCAATCCCGGTGCGGGTGAGAAACTACAGCCCGTCGGCTTGCTGGGATTTGCGCTTACCGAAGCGATCGCCCTGTTCGCGCTGATCATCTCCTTCATCATCCTCTTCGTCATGTGACGCGACGAAATCGCCTCATAGGATATTCCGCACGAAAAGCGCATCGGTCTCGGTTGGCGCGATCAGGCGCTGCGATAGACGTCAGTCTTTGACGGTCGTGGCTCAACGCACAGCTTGTTGGGCTACGCCGTCCTGCGCAGGCGATTACCGCGAATCCGGAAAAAGGGGGCGTCGCGACGGCCTGTTTGCCCGCGCATGGTGTCGGCTTTATCTCGGAGTCGAGACGCCGGTAAACATCCCCGACCCGGCGCCGCCGTCGAACACGGGACTCTCGGCGAAGTGGTGTCCGCATGGGTGGGGTCAAGTGCGCCGATTGTTTTTCCATTGCCATAGGGATCGACCGCAATCGGAAAAACCTATCACGCATCGACGCCATATCGATTGGGACAATAAGGCGCGCGCCCACATATCTACTCGGCGACCGTTCGATGAAACCTGAAACCTGGGGAGCGCCCAATGAAAAAGAGGCAAGGCTGGATACGAATCGGTCGAGCGGGCGGTGACACGCCATGATGTACGAGGCAGACTCTTCTAGCGTGTCGCCCGGCGCGGGTCGATCGCAGTCGCCGGACCGCGCAAAACAGGTGACCCATCCGGTCGTCGCCCTGCCCGGCGATGGTGTCGGTCCCGAAGTCATGCGAGCGGCGATGAGCGTGCTCGACGAAGCAGGGGCGTCGATCGATTGGCGGATATGCGACGCCGGCGCCAATGTGTTCCGCGACGGCATTGCGTCCGGCGTGCCCGATAAAACCTTGGACGCTATCGAGAACGCGGGCGTTGTGCTGAAAGGGCCGCTCGAAACGCCGGTCGGGTTCGGCGAAAAGAGTGCGAACGTCACGTTGCGCAAGATTTTCGAGCTGTACGCCAACGTGCGGCCCGTCCGCGCCTTGCCGGGAATCGCGACCCCGTTCAGCGGTCGGAATATCGACTTCGTCGTCGTCCGCGAGAACGTGGAAGATCTCTACGCCGGCATCGAACATATGCAGACGCCGGACGTCGCGCAGTGCCTCAAGCTGATTTCGCGCAAAGGCAGCGAAAAGATCGCACGGTTCGCCTTTGCCTTGGCGCAGGCCGAGGGGCGTCACAAGGTCGAATGCGCGACCAAGGCCAACATCATGAAATTGACCGAAGGTCTGTTCAAATCGACCTTCGAATCGGTCGCCGCCGACTTCCCGGAGTTCGAGGCCGGTCACCTGGTGGTCGATAACTGCGCCCATAAGATGGTGGTTGCGCCGGAATCCTTCGACGTCGTGGTCACGACCAACATGAATGGCGACATCCTGAGCGACCTTGCCGCCGGTTTGGTCGGCGGCCTCGGCTTGGCGCCCAGCGCAAACCTCGGCCGTCAGGTCGCCATGTTCGAAGCGGTCCACGGGTCGGCGCCCGACATCGCGGGACAGGGGCTGGCCAATCCCACCGCGCTGCTTCTGTCGGCAGTCATGATGATGCGGCATATTGGCCAACAGGAAGTGGCGGATGTGGTCGAAAATGCGCTGTACTGTACGCTGGAGGACGGGACCCATCTCACCGCGGATATCGCGCGCGATGCCGAGTCGGTCGGCACGGCCGCCTTCACCGGCGCCGTGATCGACAACTTCGGCAGGTCGTCCCGCCACTTGGAAAATCGGACATACGCGCCGCTGCAGATTCCGGATGCGGTTCACGGCCCGCTCGGCGAAGTCACGCGCGAGATGGCTGGCGTCGATGTCTTCATCGAATGGAAGGGCAACGCCGATGCGCTGGGCCAAAGTCTGGAAACGGCGGTTTTCGCGTCGGGCTTCCGGCTCTCGATGATCTCCAATCGCGGCACGAAGGTTTACCCGGGCCGAACCGGCCATACGGATACCGTGAACCATTGGCGCTGCCGGTTCGCATGGACCGACCGCGACCGATCCTGCACGGATGCGGATATACGCGATCTGTTGACCCGGATCGGCGATATTCATCGTTGGATGCATGTTGAGAAACTGCAGCATTTCGATGGCACTGCCGGATTCACGTTGGCACAAGGAGAGAACCAATGAGCGCTACCGTTTCCGTGAAATCGCATGCCCCCCAGTGGCCCGAGATCGCCCGCCGGTATGACTCTCTCGTCCGAACGCATCGACAGTTGGAAGACCAGATCGGCCGGGAAACCGCGCGGCCGGCCGTGAACACATTCGCGATCCAGGAGATGAAACGGCGTAAGCTGCACACCAAGGATGCAATCGCCGCGATCGAGCGCCTAATCGATGGGCAGTCCGGCGATACGGATTTGGGGTCCAACTTGGCCGGAACTGGACGGGCACAATAATTCTGTTCTAACACTGAAACTGTCTCGTGTTTTGAATCTTCCCGTGTGATAGGTATCGGCCGCCCCCTGGGCGGCCGGTTGCCGAGAGGGGTGTGATACAGTGACCTGAGTGTGTCGGCCGGCCCGATGCATGATCTGAACGACAACGAGAAAAGACGAAGAAACCTGATACGATCATGACTGAACGGGCGAACAATGGGACGGACCGGCCGAGGCCGGTGCGGCTGTCGCCGGCGTCTATGGGGACGGTCGGTTTGGCGTTGCTGCCGGCAATTGCCGCGGCCCTGTTCCTGGCGACTCTCCTGCCGACAATCGCGACCGGCGAGACGGTGCGGTTGGCCGTGCCGTGGGCGCCCAGTATGGACGTCGAATTTTCATTTCTGATTGACGGGCTGAGCTTGACCTTCGGCCTTTTGATCAGCGTCATCTGTATCATTATCCTGACCTATTCTTCCGCCTACCTGGCGGGCCATGCCCACTTCAACCGGTTCTTTCTCTATCTCTCGCTCTTCATGCTCGGGATGTTGGGGCTGGTCCTGGCGGACAACCTGATCACGCTGTTCGTCTTCTGGGAAGTCACGACGATCACGTCGTATCTGTTGATCGGCTATGACCACGCATCGGCCAAGGCGCGCCGTTGCGCGCTTCAGGCGCTTTTGGTGACCGGCGCGGGCGGTTTGGTCCTGCTTGCCGGGTTCATCATGTTGGGTAACGCGGCCGGCAGTTACGAGCTGTCGGAAATCCTTGCGAGCGGGGATTTGATCCGCGCACATCCGCATTATGGCGCGATCCTGACCCTGATCCTGGTCGGCGCTTTCACCAAGTCGGCGCAGGTTCCGTTTCATTTCTGGCTGCCGAATGCCATGGCCGCGCCGACGCCGGTCAGCGCTTTCCTGCATTCGGCGACGATGGTGAAGGCGGGCATCTACCTGTTGGCGCGGATGCACCCGGTGTTGAGCGGGACCGACGCCTGGATCTGGACCTTGACGATCTTCGGTGCGGTGACCGCGATATTCGCCTCACTGGTCGCAATCCGGCAGACCGATCTCAAAATGATGCTGGCCTATACCACGGTGATGGCGCTCGGCACCCTGACCATGTTCCTGGGGGCCGAGGCGACGGTCGCCGTCGCCGCCGCGGTCACCTTCTTGATCGTGCATTCTCTTTATAAGGCGGCGTTGTTCCTGGTGGTCGGCAATATCGACTACAGCACGGGAACCCGCGAGATCGGACAATTGGGCGGGCTTGCCAGGGTGATGCCGATAACGCTCTTCATCGCCACGGCGTCGGCGTTGTCGATGGCGGGTTTCCCGCCGTTTCTCGGATTCATCGGCAAGGAACTGAAATACGAAGGCGCGCTGGCGATCGCTTCGGAACCGGTCGTGGTTGCGACTACCGCCGTCATCGCCAGCGCGCTGATGGTCGGCGTCGCCGGTATCGTGGCGCTCCTGCCGTTCTACGGCAAGCGGACATCCACCCCCAAGCCGCCGATCGAAGTGCCCATTCGCATGTGGATCGGTCCCTTATTGCTGGCTGTCGCCGGACTGGCGTTCGGACTGGCGCCGGCGCTTGTTGCGGATACGTTGGTCCAGCCGGCGGTGGCGTCGATTCTCGGGCGTCCGGAAACGGTCAAGCTGGCGCTGTGGCATGGCATCAACGTCCCGCTTGCGCTGAGCATCCTGACGTTCTCGCTCGGCGTCGCGATCTATTTCGGCCATTGGCGTCTGCGCAAAATCCTCGCGGCGATCGATGCCCGCATGATCTCGGGAGACGAGGTGTACGACCGCTGCCTTCACGGTCTGCGCTGGATCGCGGCGTTTCAAACGGACTGGATTCAGGTTGGCCTATTGCGCCGCTACATTGCGGTTATCTTCGCGGTGCTGGCCCTGTCGGTCGGGGCGACATTGGTCTTGCGCGACGCCATCGCCTTGCCCGACCGCTGGCCCGACTTGGCGCTGGCCGAATGGGGCGCGGCCGCGCTTGTCTTCGCGGCGACGATCGTGGTCGTCATTTCCAGCTCTCGGTTGATGGCCATGACGGCGCTTGGGGCGGTCGGGGTCGGGGTCGCGCTTCTGTTCCTGCTGTTCGGCGCGCCGGACGTGGCGATCACGCAGCTCCTCGTCGAATCGTTGGTGGTCATTCTGGTCGCTGTCGTGTTGCTGCGCTTGCCGCATTTCAGCGCGGTCGAATCGGCCCGGCGCTGGAGCCGGCGGCGCGACGCCGCGCTGGCGCTCGGCACCGGCACGGTTGTTGCGTTGGTGCTTCTTGCGGTAACGCAGACGCCTTTCGATCGGTCGCTCACGGTGTTCTTTGAGGAAAACAGCGTTCCCGCCGCATTCGGCCGCAACATCGTCAACGTCATCCTGGTGGACTTCCGGGCGTTGGATACTTTTGGTGAGATTGCCGTCGTCGCCGTGGCTGCACTGGCGGCCTATGCCGTCCTCAAGGCGCGGCCTGCTTCGGGAGACGGCTCATGAATTCGGTAATCCTTAGCGCCGCGACCCGCATTCTGGTCAGCCTGATGCTGGTCTTTTCGCTGTTTATGCTGCTGCGCGGCCACAACGAGCCGGGCGGCGGCTTTATCGGCGGTTTGCTGGCCGCGACCGGATACGCGCTCTACGCGATCGCACACGGCGCGGCCGCTGCCCGGCGCGCGCTGCGGATGGACCCTCGCATGATCGCCATGATCGGGCTCGGCGTGGCCCTGGTTGCGGGACTGTTGGCGGCGGTTGCGGGCGACGCCTTCCTGACCGGACTCTGGTGGTTTGCCGGCGCCGACGGGGACAGCAAGGGGCTGCCGATAAGCACCGTCTTGATGTTCGATATCGGCGTCTATCTGGTCGTCATCGGGGCCGTCCTCACCTTCGTCTTCGCGCTCGAAGAGGGGGACTGACGATGGAAACCGTCATGGCCGTTCTCGTCGGCGCTTTGGTTGCCGCCAGCGTCTATCTCATGCTCCGGCGCAACGTCGTGAAATTCCTGTTCGGCCTCATTCTCATGAGCAATGCGGCGAATCTGATCATCTTCGCCTCGGGCCGGTTGACCCAGGCCGAACCGCCGCTTGTGCCCGATGGCTTGTCCGAGCCGGCGGTCCAGGCGGCGAATGCGCTGCCGCAGGCGCTGATCCTGACCGCGATTGTCATCGGCTTCGGCTTGCTCGCCTTCACGCTGGTGCTGGTCTATCGGTCTTGGCGCGTTCTCGGCACGGTCGACGGCGACGCCATGCGCATCGCCGAGGGAGAGTCGCCGACGGCGGTCCCGGCAAGTGACGGCAAGGACGGGGCAAACGCATGACCTGGCTTCTTGCGGCGCCCATCCTGATTCCGCTCGCGACGTCGATCCTGACATTCGCCACCCGGTCCGCGCCGCGGCTAAAACGGACCATCAGCATTGCGGGCAGCGCCGCGTTATTGTGGGTGGCCGTCTGGCTGGTGGCGCGGGTCTGGACCGACGGTATCCTTGCGACGCAAATGGGCGGCTGGTCCGCGCCGTTCGGCATCACGCTCGTCGCGGACATGTTGAGCGTCATCATGGTCTTGATCACCGCCATTTCGGGTTTGGCGGTTGCGGTCTACGCCTTGGCCGACATCGACGCCCGCCGTGAGATGCTCGGTTTCCATGCGCTGTTTCATGTTCTGATTGCCGGCGTCTGCGGCGCCTTTCTCACCGGTGACATCTTCAATCTGTATGTCTGGTTCGAGGTGATGCTCATCGCATCCTTCGGCCTGCTGGTGTTGGGCGGCGACCGCGCGCAGTTGGACGGCGGGATCAAGTATGTCGCGCTCAATCTGGTGTCGACGATCCTCTTCCTGGGCGGCATCGGCTTGCTGTACGGTCTGACCGGTACGCTCAATATGGCGGATTTGCATGTCGCCGTGCAGGCGAGCGATCAGACCGGCCTGCTCACGGTGGTCGCGGTGCTGTTTCTGGTCGCTTTCGGGATCAAGTCGGCGGTGTTTCCGCTCTTCTTTTGGTTGCCGGCATCCTACCATACGCCGCCCGTCGCCATCTCGGCGATCTTCGCGGGGCTCCTGACCAAGGTCGGCGTCTATGCGTTGATCCGCACCTTCACGCTGATCTTCACTCACGACATTGCCTATACCCACGGCGCGTTGCTGGTCGTCGCCGTTTTGACGATGGTGACCGGCGTGCTGGGTGCGGCGGCGCAGAGCCAGGTCCGCAAGATCCTCTCGTTCCACATCATCAGTCAGATCGGCTACATGATCCTCGGGCTGGCGTTATACACGCCGTTGGCGATCGCCGGCGCCGTCTTTTATCTGGTGCACCACATCATCGTGAAGGCGAACCTGTTCCTGGTCAGCGGCGTCATGCAGCGCCTTACGGGCTCCTTCGACCTTGGCCGGATTGGCGGTTTGTATAAGTCGCGCCCGGTTTTGGGGGTATTGTTTCTCATTCCGGCCTTTTCGCTCGCCGGTTTTCCACCGCTTTCGGGCTTCTGGGCGAAATTTCTGCTGGTCAAGGCGAGCCTCGATGCGGAAGCTTACGTTGTCGCCGGGTTCGCCCTGCTGGTCGGGCTGTTGACCGTGTTTTCGATGACCAAGATTTGGGGCGAAGGGTTCTGGAAACCGCACCCCGATGGCGAGTTGAAGGTGCAGGGCCGGTTGGGGCGTCGGGAAACGGCCTGTCTGATGTTGCCGATCGCCGCGCTGGCGGCGTTGACGCTGTGCATCGGTTTCTATCCCGAGCCGTTCGTGAACGCGGCCGAGCGATCCGCGGCGGAGCTTCTCAATCCCGCCGCCTATGTTGAGACGGTGTTGCGAGGTGCACGATGACGCTGTTGTTGCTCAATGGGCTTTTGGCGACCGGCTGGGCCGCGCTGTGGGGCAGTTTCGCGTGGCCGACATTGGCGAGCGGCTTGGTCGTCGGCTATTTCGCGCTCTGGACCGTTCGGCCGTTGTTCGGCGAGACCACGTATTTCGGCCGCGTCTGGCGGGTGATCGGACTCGCCCTCTTCTTCTTGTTCGAGTTGGTCGTGTCCAGCCTCCGCGTGGTGTGGGACGTCATCACGCCGGATCACCGCAGCAGGCCCGGCATCATCGCGGTGCCGCTCGATGTGAAGGACGACGGCCAGATCATGGTGGTGGCGAATCTCGTGTCGTTGACGCCGGGTTCGTTGAGCCTCGACGTATCCGATGACCGTAAGACGCTCTATGTCCATGCGATGTTCATCGATGACCCGGAGGAGAGCCGGCGCGAGATCAAGGACGGTCTCGAACGAAAGGTGCTGGAGGCCTTCAACTGATGGAAAGCGGTGTCATTCTCGCATGGGCGGTGGATATCGGCTTCTTTTGCCTGGTTGCGGCCTTCGTGCTTTCCTTTATCCGCCTCCTGCTTGGTCCGAGCGCCGCGGACCGTGTCGTGGCGCTCGACCTTATGACGATCTTGGCGGTTGGGTTTTGCGCTCTGGTTGCGATCTCGTCCGACCGGCCGGCATTCCTTGACGTGGGCGTCGCGCTGGCGCTCGTCGCCTTTTTGGCGACGGTGGTGCTGGCCCGATACATCGAACGCCGCGTGGGCCCCGACCCTTCGGCGGCGGAATCTTCCTCTTCTTCCGGCGACGAGGCGAAGCCATGATGGAGATTGTGGTGGCGGTGCTTATCGTGCTTGGCGGATTCTTCGCGTTCGTGGCGGCGCTGGGCGTGCTGCGGTTGCCGGACGTGTTGATTCGCATGCATGCGTCGACCAAGGCGGGCACGCTCGGCTGCGGGTTGATTCTGCTGGCGTTGGCGTTCCATTTCGGTGAAGGCGGCATCGTCACGCGCGCCTTGGCGACGATCGTCTTTCTCCTGGTCACGGCGCCGGTCGCGGCGCATATGATCGGCCGCGCGGCCTACCGCGAGGGTGTGCCGCTTTGGGAGGGGACGGTCATCGATGACCTGAGGCGGGACGACGTGCGGCACGACACCCCTGACAAATCGGATGGGGAAAAATAGGACGGGCGGTCGCAATGCTGTAGTGTTGTCGGGACACCCGGAGAGTTGCCCTGATCACTATTCCAGCATCGATGGTCGGTCCGGACCTTTGCCGCCCGGCCGTGAGTAGCCCATGACCGCCAGCACGTCGCCGGAGCGGGTCGGACCGCGTGCGATGCTGGGGCTTTTCGTCGTTGGTCTCGGGACGCTGACGGCGCCGCTCGACTCTGCCGTCAATATCGCTTTCCCGGCTATCACGCGGGCCTTCGAGGTGCCGCTCGAGGACATGCAGTGGGTCGTCATCTGTTATGTGCTGATCTACTCCAGCCTGACGCTGGTGTTCGGCAAGATGGGCGATCTGGTCGGGCATCGGCGCATCTTCGGGATCGGGTTGCTCGTATCGATGGTCGCCTTCGCGCTGTGCGGCGCGGCCGATACCTTCATCGAGCTGCTCTTCGCCCGGGCGCTGCAAGGTGTCGGGTCGGCGCTGGTGATCAGTTGCGGGCCGGCCTTGGCGACGATGCTTTTCGCGGAATCGTTCCGCGCCCGCGCGCTCGGTATCTACACGATGGCCTTCGGGCTCGGCGGGGTCATCGGACCGTCGCTCGGCGGCCTGTTGATCGCCGAGTGGGGCTGGTCATCGGTTTTCTGGTTTCGGGTGCCGTTGTGCGCGGTCACCCTGATGCTGCTCTTTCTGCTGCCGAAAGCGCAAACGGGAGCGGGCTCCCGCTCCTTCGACATCGCCGGCGCGGCGTTGCTGGTGGTTGGCCTCAGCACCTTTCTGCTCGCGATCAACCAGGCGCGCCATGCCGGCGCCGGCGAGCCGTTGGTGCCGTTGTTGCTCGCCATCGCCGCGGTGGCCTGTTTCGCCGGATTCGTGTGGCAACAGAAACGGTCGCGGGAACCGATCCTGCATCCGCGGTTCTTCCGCAACACGGTGTTTACCGTGGTCAATGTAACGAATGTCATGGTCAACATGGTCGGGTTCGCCGTGATGTTCCTGGTGCCTTTCTATCTCGATCGGATGACGGACTTGTCGATCGTGCTGGCCGGCGGCGTGCTGGCGATGAGTCCGGCCGGCATGGTGCTCGCCGGTCCGGCCGGCGGGTGGCTGCTGGACCGTATCGCCGCGCCCCGGTTGGCGCTGATCGGGGCGGTTCTGGTCGGGTTGGGGCTGCTCGCCGTCGGCCAGTGGGATGCGATGACGTCGATTATGGTGATGGTCCTCGGCCTCGCGACGGTGGGTGTCGGCTTCGGATTGTTCCAGGTGGCCTATATGGAAATCGTCGCCGCGATCCTGCCGCTGCGCGAGCGTGGGGTCGCCGGCAGCCTCGCCATGGTGACCCGGACGATCGGCGTCGTGAGCGGGGCGACCGGCTTGGCGCTGGCCTTTGCCGGATTCACCCCGTCCGGCGCGGCGACGACCGGCGACGACTTCTTATTGCCCTTTAGCCTAACCGTGTCCGGCGCCGGCGGCGTGCTGCTCGTCTTCCTCGGCGTTACGTTGCTGCGGCCGCGCATCTGGTTCGGATCGGCGTGGCGCTCCTCGGGTTCGGCGTGCTGATCGGGCCAAGCCGGCGGCCGGATTTGAATTCTTTGTGGTTTTTTGATCGACATCAAAGCCGATCGCGACCGGCGCTGCCTATGGTTGTCCCTAAAATGGGAGAGAATCATGCCGCTGAAGGAAACGAACGCCCCAAAATATCATGACGCCGCCTGCGCTTACTGTCCGTCGACTGTGCGCGCGTGCCGGCAAGGCGAGTCCGCAGAACGCGGTCCCGGTTACTGCCCGTCGAAGGTTGCGCAAGGCGCGATCGATAGCGCGGCGGCGAAATACGCCGACCCCTTCACACGGAAAATCGCTCAGGAATCGGCCCGTGTCGAAAGCGAGGGGTATTGCCGTTGGACCCGCGTCGAGGAAGTTTGCCAATTTGCGAAGAAGATGGGGTTCAAGAAGATCGGAATCGCGACCTGTATCAGTTTCGTCGATCAGGCGCGCGTTTTGAGCGACATCCTCGAAAGCCACGGTTTCGAGGTGGCGTCCGCCGCCTGCAAGAACGGCAGTGTCGGGAAAGAGGAAATCGGCCTGAAGGATTCCGAGAAAATCCGTCCTGGCGGACATGAGTCCATGTGCAACCCGGTGTCGCAGGCCGAACTGCTGAACGATGCCGGCTGCGAGTTCAACGTGGTCCTCGGCCTGTGCGTCGGTCACGACAGCCTGTTCTTCCAGCATTCGGAAGGGCCCGTCACCACGTTGGTCGCGAAGGATCGCGTGCTCGCGCATAACCCGGTCGGCGCGTTGATGCTGGCGGAGTCTTACTACGACCGCGTCTGGGGACCGGACCGTCCGGAGAAGCCGCACAAGCTGCCGAAAGAAGGCCGACGGCCCAACTGATTGGGCCGGGGCATTCGGGTCCACTGCCGGGCCCCGTCGCATAGCACGCCAATCTGGGAGACAGAATATGGGACAGAACAAGATTACCGGATCGTTCGTTGCGCTGATCACGCCGATGAACGCCGACTACTCGATCGACATGGGCGGGTTCGAGACGCTCCTCGATTTCCAGCGCGACGCCGGGACATCGGCTGTCCTGATCATGGGATCGTCCGGCGAGGTGTCCATGCTGTCCCCGGAAGAACGCCATCGGGTTGTGGCGCAGACCATGCCGATGAAGAAGGGAAGGATGGAGCATTGGTACGGTTGCACCGGCGCGACCACCGAAGCGACGATCGACTATGTGAAGCAGGCGGCGACCGAAGGGGCGGACGGGGCCGTCATCGCCGCGCCCGCCTATATCTGTGCGTCGACCCAGGACATCGTCCGGTTCTTTCTTGACGTTGCCGACGCGTCGCCGATCCCGATCGGCATCTACAACAACCCGCCCCGGGTCCAGACGGATCTGTCCGCCGAGGAAATCCTGGAGATCGCCGTGCATCCGAACGTGCGGGTGAACAAGGAATCGACCGGCCGCGTCGCCCAGGTCGCCCAGGTTTGCGCCGCCGATCCGGACATTTCCATCATGTGCTGCTGCTCGCCGAATCTCGGCCTTGTCGTGCCGACGATGTCCTTGGGCGGGCATGGCACCGCGAACATGACCGGCAACATCATCCCGCGGGAAATGGTCGAAATTTCGACGCCCTGGGACGACCCGGCGCAGTCGGCCCGCTTCCGCGCCGCCTATCTGAAGAACCTGCCGATGCTGCATTTCGCCTATTCGGCGATCAATCCGGTGCCGGTCAAGTCGCTGTTGGCCGCCGTCGGCATGCCGGCCGGTCCGATGCGCAAGCCGCTGACCGCGTTGTCGGGCGATCATCTCGCGCGGGGACTGCGGCTGGTGAAGGAACTGGGCCTGGAGGAACGGTACGGCTACCGCGTGCCCGACTCCGTCATGCTCGCCGCCGAATAGACGTTTCCGTCGATGCGACGTGTGCGCCCTGCGCCGGCGGCGTCGCCGGGCAGGCCGTCATGCGTTTGTCGCCGGCCCGGATACGCGGGACAATGCCGGGTGCGGCCTTGCGGCGGCGGCAATCCAACGGCACGGGAGGGTATCGACGTGGCCATCGACTACGAGAAACGCGACGGCGTTGCATATATCACCATCAACAACATCGATAAGGCGAACATCCTCGACAAGGCGACGTCGGACGATATCTCGGCGGCGTGGGTCGATCTGTGGGAGGACCGGGACATCCGCTGCGGCATCGTCACGGGCGCAGGCGACCGGCATTTCTGCGGCGGGCATAATCTGGCGCCGCGTCCCGACCTCACCGAAGAGGATCGCGAGTACCTTCGAACCAACCGTATCTACTGGCCATTGGCCGGAACCGTGCACGGCCAGCAGACCGGCGTCGACGGCCGGATGGGCGATCACTATCCGCGGGTGTGGAAGCCGATCATCGCGGCGGTGAACGGCTGGGCGGCGGGCGCCGGTCTCTACCTGTTGCTCGCGTCGACCGACATCCGGATCGCCAGCGCCGAGCATGCGCGGTTCAAGTTCGCCTTGTTGTCGCAGGGGTGGCTCGGTCACGGACCGGGCGCGAGCCTGTTGATCCAGCAGCTCCGCTACATCGATGCGATGAAGGTCTTGCTGACCGACGAACCGTTCGATGCAGAGGAAGCTTTGCGCATCGGGCTGATCAACGAGGTCGCCCCCCATGCCGAGTTGATGGAGCGGGCGGAGAAAATGGCGCGCCACATCGTCAAGATGCCGCCGGTCGCGGTGCGGATGATGAAGGAGTTCGTGGTCCGGTTCGGCAATCTGCCGCCCGATCAGGCTTGGCACGTCCAGAATCTGATCAATTCGATGCTGATCCAGACCACCGTCGACGGCGAGGAAGGTCGTGCCGCGTTCAATGAGAAACGCCCGCCCAACTTCACCGGCGCGTTGCGGCGGCGCGGCGAGGCCTGGGACGAATTGTCGGAGGAGGAGGCGAAGCGTCTCGACGAGGCGTACCGCAGCGGCGAGTTCTGAGTCCGCGCGCTAGCCGAGTGCGCCGGCGCGCCGCAACGCGGCGATCCGGTCGTCCGAAAGGCCGAGCACCTCGCGTAGGACGGTGTCGGTATCGGCACCGAGGCCCGGCGCCGCTCCGGTCTTCCGGCCAAAGCTTGTCTTCCACGGCAGACCCGGCAGCACACCCGTCTCCTGCCTATCCCAGAACCCGCGATCGTTCAGGTGAGGGTCGTCGATGAGGTCGCGAGATGTCGCCAGCGCGGCGGCTGGAACGCCGGCTTCGCACAATGTGGCGGCGGCCTTTTGCGCGGACAACGGGCGGGCCCATTCGGCGATCTTCGCGTCGATGGCGTCGCGCGACGCCAGGCGCTGCCACAGCCCGTGATCCGCCATCGCGGCAAGCGGCGGTACGGCGGCGCAGAGCTCTTGCCATTCGGTTTCCCGGGTCACGGCGACGGCGAGCCATTCGTCCTCGCCCGCGCAGCGATAGGCATTGTGCGGTGCGTCATGCGGCGAAAAGTTTCCCGCTGGTCGCGGCGGCGCGTCGAGTTGTGTCGCCAATAGCGGCTGCGCCATGGTCCACAGCATCGCCTCGATCATCGAAAAATCGATCCGTACCCCGTGTCCCGCGGTCCGCCGCCGCTGGAGGGCCGCCGCCACGACGAAGGGCAGCATGAGGCCGCACATGGGATCGAGCCAGGCAAAGCCGATGCGCGGCGGGTTATCCGGGTGGCGGTTGAGGCCGGCGAACCCGGCATAGCATTGCAACAAGGTGCCGTAGGCGACCGCGCCCGCTTCCGGCCCGGTCCGTCCAAGCCCCGACGCCGACAGGTAGATCAGGTTCGGGTTTGCCGCGTGCAGCGTTTCCGCGCCAAGGCCCAGCCGGTCCATCACGCCGGTTGCGAAATTCTCGATCAGCACGTCGGATCGGGCGGCGAGGGCGGTTGCAATCCCGACCGCGTCCGGGTTCTTCAGGTTCAGGACGATGCCCTGCTTCGCCTGCCCCAGCACCGTGTGCAGTTCCGACGTGCGGCCGGGATCACCCCGACCCGGCGCCTCGACCTTGATGACCTCGGCCCCCATGGCGGCGAGATGCCGCGTCGCGGTCGGCCCGGCGATGACCCAACTGAAATCCAGGATCCGAATACCCGACAACGGCAGCGGACCGGGCGGTATCGGACGCGGCGACTGTGTGTCCGGGTCGTCGCTATAGGTGAGCGTGAAGGGCGCGGAGGGCGTCTTCACCGTCCGTCCGTCGATATCGAGCGTCTTGTAGAATTCTCGATGGGCCAGTTGCGGTGAGTCCAATTGCTCCGCCGGATCGCGCAGCGGAAAGCTCGGCACATGCGCCGCCTGGGCGGTGTCGGCGATCCACTGCTTGTCGTGGCGGCGGCTCCAGTCGGACATCAGGGCGTGCAGCGCATCCCAATTCTCGATGCGGTCCGGCTTGGCGGCGAAGCGCGGGTCGTCTCCCCATTCCGGGCTGCCCATCGCCGCGAGCCAGGCGGCCCATTGATGATCCTCGCGCGGCGAGATTGCCGTGTAACCGTCCTTGGCCGGCAGGATCGTGACCGTGGCACCGTTGCCGTCCTTCACGCGCTTGCGGGACCAGCTCCGCCCGGTGAGGCCGGCGCGCGCCAGTTCCGAAATCGCCAAGGTGGCCAGCGCCTCCTGGATCGAGATATCGACCGTGGCGCCGCCACGCGGGAGCAGGGCCGCCTGCATGCCGGCGCAGGCCGCGGCGACACCGCCGAGAAAGGCCGACTGTTCGCCGACCGGGCGCATCGGCGGCTCGGTCAGGTCGGTCACCTGTCCCGTCTGTAGCCGCGCCATGCCGCTGGCGTAGAAAAGCGTCAGGTCGGTGGCGGGGTCGTCCGCGTGCGGGCCGGTCTGGCCGTAGTTCGAGACCAGGACGATGGCGGCGTCCTTGTTGAGGTGGCGCAGCCTGTCCTCATCCCACCCGTCGTTACGAAGCCCGCCGGGCGCGCCTTCGCAGACGATGACATTCGCTGTCGCCACGGCGTCTTCCGCGTTGGCCTTTGCGACGGTCGTTTTGCCGGCGTTCAAATACTGTTCGAGCGGGTTGGACACCGCCGGGTCTACGGCGGTGACGGCCGCGCCGGCATCCGCGAACAGCCGGCCGCAGACGGCCGCGGCGCGTCCGGGGCCGAGTTGCGCCACGCGGAAATCCGTGAGCAATGTCATGCGCCTATCCTCGTCGGCCGGGCTGGATCGCGCGATGGGGTGGCGGGGTTCGTCGGTGGCGAAGGCCCTAGGCCGCCTTCTCCCATACCCTTGGCCAGAGGTCGCTGTCCAGCGCCGCGCCCGCGGATATGCCGGGTTCCCACAACATTTGCTGGATTTTTGGCCGGGGGTCATAGACCACGTCGTCGCCGGCCCAGCGGGTGACGTAGGCGCGCCGCCGCCGGTCCTTGCGCTTGTTGCCGCCGGCCGCATGCACCAGCAATCCTTGGTGCACGGTGCAATCGCCCGGCTCGTAGTCGAAGCGGATGAACTCCAGCTCGTCCCGCATCGCGTCGATGTCGGGAACCGGAGGCTCATCGGTCTTGTACTTCTCCGGGTCGACGAAGGCCACGGGCCGGAATCGTTGGCCCCATTTATGCGAGCCTTTCACGAATTCCATCGACCCCGAGTCTTCGGTCACCGGGTCGAGCGCCAGCCACAGCGTGGACACCTGCCGGCCCTTGATCGGCCAATAGGTCAGGTCGTGATGCCAGACGGTCGGTTCGCCGGTCTCCGGTTCCTTGATCAGGAATTGGTCGAAGACGATGTTGATCTTCGCCGATTGCATTACCTGCCCGACGATGGCGGCGGCCGGCGACTTATATATAAAGTCGCGAAACCCGTCATGCTGGTGCCAAAGGAAGGTGTCGCTGAAGAATCGGCCGTCTTCGTGCGCCAGTTCATGGGATAGTTTCCCCGGGTTGGCCAGGACATGGTCCGCCCGTTCCCGAAGCATTCCGACCCAATCGGCGGCGAACAGTCCCTTTAAATGGACGACGCCGTCTTCCTCGTAGGCGCGAATTTCGTCTTCGGTGATGTCCCGAATGGGGGCCGTGGGCATCAGTGCTCTCCTCATGGCAGATGGGCTTGGCGGCCGGTCGGCGGCCGCGTGCGGCGCCATATGGTAACAACACCCTGCAATATCATGTCAAATGCGATAATATGATACTGAACATCAAATTTTCTGAAGTTCAAGATGAACCTGCAGCAGCTTGAGACCTTTCTGAAGATTGCGCGCCTGGGCAGCGTGAGCAAGGCGGCCGAGCATCTCAACACGACCCAATCGGCGGTATCGATGCGGCTTGCCGATCTCGAGCGCGAACTCGGCGTCGCCCTTGTCGACCGCCGTCATCGCCCGTACCGGTTGACGGCGAAGGGCCGTGACCTGGCCGGATATGCGGCGGACGTGGTGGCGTTGACGCGGCAAATCCGCCGCAGCGTCGGCGATCCGGCGCGGTTATCGGGGTCGGTCCGGGTCGGCGTGGCCGAGCATATCGCGCTGACATGGCTGCCGGAGATGGTGGCGGTGCTCAACCGGCGGCATCCCGAGGCGGTCGTCGAACTCGAAATCGGCCTGCTCGACGAGATGATGCGGCAAATCCGCACCGGCGATCTCGACGTGTTGCTCACCGCGTCGCCGGACCCGCCCGATCCGGCCTTTTCCTATCGACCGCTCGGCGATGTCACCTTCGCGTGGATGGCGCACCCCAAGCTGGGCGTTGCGGCCGACCCGCTGTCGCCGGCCGAACTTGCGAAATGGCCGCTGATCACGATGACCCGCTCGTCGGTGTTGCATCGATTGATGGAAAGCTGGTTCGGAGCGGAGGGCGTGCGGCCGAAACGGGTCAACGCCTGCAACAGTCTCAGCGTTTGCGCCGGCCTGACGCGGGCGGGGTTGGGGATCGGTTTGTTGCCGCGGGACTATCGGGACGGCATGGAGCTTGTGGAATTGACCGTGACGCCGGCGATCGCCCCCACGTCCTTCTACGCCCTGCATTCGGCGGTGTCGCCCCCGCCGCTCGCCGGTATCGTCGGCGATCTCGCGGTATCGGCGTCGACCTTCGATAAGCGGTCTTTGCCGGTCAAATGACCTCGACGCGCTTCAGGTAATCCACGAGATCCTTTTCCGATAGTCCCGTCACTTCTTTCGCGAGTTCTCTTCTCACTGTAGCTTGAACCCGTTTTGAGAACGCGGACCGCAGGTTGCCGAGCGCCGCCGGCGCGGCGACGACGATCAAGCCGGTGAAATCGCCGCTCCGACACGACCGGTCCAGCCGCTCGGCCATTTCCTTCACGAATACGTGCTTCGCATGTCGATGGGCGTCGTGCCGCGGTTCCATGGCATGCCGTCCGGGGCCGGCGCGATCGAAGGTCCGGCCCGGCCGGTCGGCGGCAATGTCGCGGGTCGGCGGTATTTCAGATCCGTAAGCCCCCATGAATTCGACACGCCCTTTTCCGGCAACTTCGAAAACGCGCGCATGCTGGCCATCGGAAACCAGCACCCAGGTGATTGCTCTTGCCATTCGAATACGGTCCGCGGTGACATCTGTATGACGTGAGGTTACGCGCGTCTGCGTCCTGAAATCCGGAATCGCAGGCCGGCGCGGCCATTCGTCGAAGAGAGATAGCCGCGCCGGCGTATTGGAACCGTGATCTAGATCAAGATTGCCCGTGTCCGTTCTGCACAGCGCCTTTCGGGCGCCGTCTTAAGCTGGCGGCGGTGCGCTCTTATCCGCAGGACGGGACGACCCGCGTAGCGAGCCGATCCAACGGCAAACCACGTAAAACACAGGAGTGTACAACAGTCCGAAGAGCGTGACGCCCAGCATGCCCGAGAACACGGCGGTTCCAAGCGCGCGGCGCATTTCCGCGCCGGCGCCGTCCGCGATCGCCAGCGGCACGACGGCCAAAATAAAGGCGAAGGCCGTCATCAGGATCGGCCGCAAGCGCACGCGCGCGGCCTCGACCGCAGCATCTATCCGGCTCATGCCGTCTTCTTCCGCCTGTTTGGCGAACTCGACGATTAGGATCGCGTTCTTCGCCGCGAGGCCGATGAGAACGACGAAACCGATCTGCACTAGAATATTGCTGTCGATCCCGCGCAATCCGATGCCGACCAGGGCGGCAAGCAGACACATCGGCACGATCAGGATAACCGCGAGCGGCAGCAGCCAACTCTCGTACATCGCGGCGAGCAGCAGGAAGACGAATACCACCGCCAGACCGAAGGCGATCAGCGCCGTATCCCCGGCAAGCTTTTCCTGCAACGCCAGTTCGGTCCATTCGATGTCGAATCCGTCGGGCAAAACGTTCTCGGCCAGCGCCTCGACCTTTTCGATAGCCTCGCCGGTCGAGACGCCGGGCGCCGTGGCGCCGATCACCTCGGTGGCCGGATAAAGATTGTAGCGCGGCACCCGGTGCGGCCCGGTGATATCGCGGAACGTCGCGACCGATCCCAGCGGCACCATCGCGCCGGTCGTCGACCGGGCGCGGAGTTTGGCGATATCGCCTGGATCGTCACGGTAGGGGCCGTCGGCCTGTGCCGTCACACGATAGGTGCGGCCCAGGAAGTTGAAGTCGTTGATATAGACCGACCCGATGAAGACTTCGAGCGCTTCCAGCACGCGGTCGGCAGGCACGTCGAGAATCTCGGCGCGCGTGCGGTCGATATCCGCAAAGATCTTCGGCGTTGCGGTGTTGAACAACGTGAAGACGCGCGTGAGGTCCGGATCGCCGTTGGCGGCCTGGATCAGGTCGTTGGTCGCCGCTTCGAGCGCCGCGATGCCGCGCCCGCGCCGGTCCTGCACGTAGAGTTTCCAACCGCCGCTGTTGCCGATGCCGCGGACCGGCGGCGGGGCGACGATGAAGATGAAGGCGTCTTGAATCTCGAACAGGCTGCCTTGCACCTCGCCGAGGATCTTTTGCGCCGATGCGCCACGGTCGGCGCGCTCGGCGAAATCCTTCATCGTGAAGAAGATCGCCCCGGTGTTGGGTGCGTTGGTAAAGGTCGCGCCGTCGAAGCCGGCGAAACCGACCGCATGTTCGACTTCGGGATGGTCGAGGATCAGATTCACCGCGCGCTGCACGACGGCGTCGGTCCGCGCCAGACTCGATCCGGCGGGAAGCTGCACGACCGTGATCAGGTAGCCTTGGTCCTGTTCGGGAATGAAGCCGGTCGGCGCGGCGCGGAACTGCTGCACCGTCAAGCCGATCAGTCCGGCATAGACGATCATGACGATCAGCGTCATGCGCACCGCCCGGCGCGTGAGTCCGGCATAGCCGTTGGACATGCGATCGAAGCCCCAGTTGAACCCGGCCGCGAATTTGCGGAAGGGCCACATGATCCACGTTACCGGCGGCCATTCCTTGCGCCGCGTTTCGCGCCGGTTCAGCAGCAGGGCGCAGAGCGCCGGCGACAGCGTGAGCGAAACGATCAGCGAGAACAGGGTCGCGGTCGCGATGGTGATCGCGAACTGCCGGTAGAATTGTCCTGAAATGCCCTCGATAAACGCCGTCGGCAGGAACACGGCAACCAGCACCAGCGATATCGCCACCAGCGCGGAACCGACCTCGTCCATCGTCTTGTGCGCGGCTTCTCGCGCGTTCATGCCTTTGGCGACGTATCGTTCGACATTCTCGACCACGACGATGGCGTCATCGACGACGATGCCGATGGCGAGCACAAGGCCCAACAAGGTCAGGTTGTTGATCGAGTATCCCAACGCCGCCATCACCAGGAAGGTGCCGACGAGGGACACTGGGATGGCGACGATCGGGATGAACGACGCCCGCACGTTCTGCAGGAAAACCACCACCACCAGGACGACGAGGAAGACCGCCTCGATCAGGGTCATGTAGACCGCGTCGACCGATTCTTCGATGAACTCCGTCGGGTTATAGACGATGGTGTGCTCCAGGCCTTCGGGGAAGTCCTCGGCCAGTTCGTCCATCGTCCGGATCAGTTCGTCCGCCGTTTCCAGCGCGTTCGACCCGGGCCGCTGAAAGATCAGGATCGGCAGCGCCGTCGATTTGTCCAGATAGCCGATGGTCGAATAGTCCTGCGAGCCCAACTCGACGCGCGCGATGTCCTTGACCCGCACCGTCGAGGTGCCTTCGCCGCGTTTGACCACGATGTTGCCGAACGCCTCAGGCGCGATCAGGCGGCCCTGCGTTTCGACGTTGATTTCGAACGCGCCGGGGGTCGGGACCGGCAACTGGTTGATGATTCCGGACGCGACCTGAACATTGTTCTGCTGCAGCGCGTCGACGATCTCGCCGGGGGTGATGTTGAAGCTTGCCGCGCGTTCCGGGTCGAGCCAGATGCGCATGGAATAAGCGCGCTCGGCGAATATGCGCGCCTCGCCGACACCGTTGATGCGGGCAAGCCGGTCGACGATTTGGGTCCGGCCATAATTCGATATGTAGAGTTGGTCCCGCGAGTCGTCGGGCGACAGCAGATGGATCACCATCATCAGGTCGGGCGAACTCTTCTGCACGGTGACGCCGAGGCGGCGCACGGGTTCGGGCAGGCGGGCCTCGGCGATCGCGACCCGGTTCTGGACGAGAACCTGCGAGAAATCCAAATCCGTGCCGAGCGCGAAAGTGACGGTCAATGTCAACCGCCCGTCGCCGGTCGATTCCGAGCGCATGTAGAGCATGTTCTCGATGCCGTTGATTTCCTGCTCGATCGGCGTCGCCACGGTATCCGCGATCGTCTCGGCGGACGCGCCGGGATACGTCGCGGTGACCTGAATCGTCGGCGGCGCGACTTCGGGATACTGCGCGACCGGCAGGCTGAAATAGGAAATCGCGCCGAGCAGGGTGATCAACACCGAGATGACGGTCGCAAAAATCGGATGGTCGACGAAGAAATGCGTAAAGCGCATGCCCGCGCCCTCCAACTACCGTGTGGTTTGAAGAATAAAGAGGATGAGGAGACCTAGCTTCCCGGGGATGGCGTTAACGTGCCATCCAGCTGCAGGGTTGCCTCTTGCGGCAAGACCTTGCCGCCGGGACGGGCGCGCTGGACGCCCCGCATGATGACCGTTTCGTCGGCGTCGAGGCCGGATCGCACGACCCGCAAACCGTTGTGACGCGGGCCGAGCGTTACCGGCTTGGCGATGACCGTCGCATCCTCGCCCAGGACGAGAACCATCTTCCGGCTTTGGTCCGAGATCACTGCGTCGTCCGGGATCAGGATGGCGTCATAAGGCGCTGATCCGATGAGGCGCAGCCGGCCGAATATCCCGGGCGTGAGAATGTCGTCCGGGTTGTCGAAGATTGCCTTGCCGCGCATCGTGCCGGTTTCCGGCGAAATCTCGTTGTCGACGAAGAACATCTCGCCCCTTCGTTTCCAGTCGGTCTCGTCCGCGAGGCGGACGTAAACCGGGTTCTGTGTCTCGCGCGACGACTGGCGCTGTCCCGACAGGTCGAGCCGGGTGTACTTGAGGAATTCCGCCTCGGAGGCGGTGAAGGTGAACAGGATCGGGTCGGTCGAGAGCAGCGTGGTCAACAAGGTCGATTGCGCGGTGCCGCCTTCCACGAGGTTGCCGACATCGACCCGTGCGTCCGATATCCGGCCCTTGAACGGCGCACGGACCTGGGTGAATTCGAGGTTCAACTCCGCGCTGCGCACGCGCGCCTTAGCGGACAGAATC
The DNA here is from genome assembly GCA_028281325.1 of Alphaproteobacteria bacterium. GTDB lineage: Bacteria > Pseudomonadota > Alphaproteobacteria > UBA8366 > UBA8366 > JAJFJD01. Next base: position 34,485 of record JANQKC010000021.1, on the reverse strand, counting down.
TCGGCCCGCGCCGTTTCCCGGGCGGCGCGGCGCTGATCGACGGTCTCGCGGGCGATGTTGTTCCGGGAGATCAGCGATTCAGCGCGTTTTAACTCGGTGACGGCCAGATTGAACGCGGTTTCCGCGCCTTCCACCGCCGCCTTGGCGGCATCCAGTTCGGCCTGGAACGGCCGTGGATCGATAATGAACAGCACCTGGCCTTTTTCGACCATCTGCCCTTCGCGGAAATGAACGGATTCCAGGAAACCGGAAACGCGCGCCCGCACGTCGACCCGTTCGACCGCTTCGAACCGCCCGGTATATTCGTCCCAGTCGACAATATTCTTGACCAGCGGCTTCGCGACCGTGACGGGCATCGGCCCTTGCTGAGCGTGGGCGGGACCGACGGCGATAAGCAATGCCGCGAAAATCCCTGCGATTGCAGTGCAAAAACTTGTTCTGATCATGGTATGTGCCTCAGACTTCGCCAGATTGCGCATATTTGTCGGCGAAGCCTCTCAATCGTCCTCAATGCGAATGCCGCAGTGCAACATAAATGACAATGCGTGTGCAACCATGTAAGTCGCCGGTTGAAATTGTCACGGGTCTGCATCATGAAAAAAATTCCATTGGTGCCACTCGGTGGCGGGAGTGTGATCGCACGTCCCTCTTGCCTTGCGGTCTGGATATGACAAACTGGTTTCCGGGTGGCTAACCATGCGTGACATTAATGCGAACATATATAGTCCATAAGCTGTTGCACGCCATTGGCGTGGCGCTCGTCGTCTCCTTCGTATCGTTTTTCCTTCTCTTCTACACAGCCGACCCGGCATCGACATTGCTGCCGGAGAACGCCGACGATCAGGATATCGCCCGTTTCGAAGAGCAGTACGGTCTCAACCGGCCGCTGATCGTCCAATACGGCGACTATATGGGGCGCGTCATCTTCGCCGGCGACTTCGGCGTATCCTGGGTCGCCAAGGTGCCGGCGGGCGACCTTATCGCCGCATCCCTATGGCCAACGCTGAAATTGGCCATCGCGGCGCAGATCTTGGCGACGCTGTTGGCCATCCCGCTCGGGATCATCTCCGCGGTGAAACGGTATTCGATCGTCGACAATCTGACGATTCTCGTGGTCCTGGTCGGCCAGGCGATGCCCCTGTTTTGGCTCGGCATCGTCTTGATAGTGATATTCGGCGTCTGGCTGAAATGGCTTCCGGCATCCGGCAGCGAAACATGGCTGCATCTGATCCTTCCGGCGATCACGTTGGCGTCGTTCATTTTGCCGCTCAACATGCGGTTGGTGCGATCCGGCATGCTGGAGGTGCTGAGCCAGGACTATATCCGCACCGCCCGGTCGAAGGGTGTCGAGGAACAATCCGTGTTGATGCGGCACGCGCTGCGGAACGCCGCGATTCCGTTGGTGACGGTGTCGGGCATTCAATTCGGCGCGTTGCTCGGCGGGGCCGTGGTCACCGAGACCGTATTCTCCTGGCCCGGCCTGGGCCGGCTGGCGGTCGAATCGATTCAGGTCGGCGACTTCCCGGTGGTCCAGGCGATCGTCATCATCTTTTCCGGCTTCACGATATTGGCGAATCTCGCGGCCGACGTGGGCGCGGCGTGGATCGATCCACGCATCAGGTTTGAATAGGGCAAGCTATGACAATAAGAGTGGAAGACACATCCGACATGGTGCCCGGGGCCGGCGAGGTCGAGAAGGCGCCGAGCAAGGCCTACATCATTTTCCGCAAAATGTGGCACTTGCGCCTCGGCGTTTTCGGGCTCGCGTTGATGGCGGTGCTGGTGATCATGGCGCTGTTCGCCCCGTGGGTCGCGACCCACGACCCGCTGTCGCAGGACATCTTGGAACGGCTGTCGCCGCCAGCCTTCATGGAAGGCGGCTCGTGGGAGCATTGGCTCGGCACCGATCAGCTCGGCCGCGACGTTTACAGCCGGATCGTCCACGGCGCCCGGATTTCGCTGACGGTGGGCGTCTCGGCGGTGTTCGTCTCCATGGTCATCGGCGTCATTTTGGGCCTGTTCGCCGGTTATTTCGGCGGATGGATCGACTCTGTGGTCGACTTCAGCGTCAACGCCATGCTGGCGTTTCCGTTCATCCTGCTCGCCATGACGCTGGTCATCGTGCTCGGCGCATCGATGCAGAACATCATCCTGGCGCTTGGCTTATCGAATTGGCCGATCTTTGCGCGCGTTGCCCGAATAGAGACGCGAAAGCTGCGTGAACAGGAATTCGTCATCGCGGCGCGCGCCCAAGGGCTCAACCATTATCGGATCATTTTCAAGCATATCCTGAACAATCTGGCGGCCGCGACGCTGGTCATCGCCACCGTCGAGGTCGCGCGCTCGATCATCCGCGAGACCTTCCTGAGCTTCCTTGGCCTTGGCATTCAGCCGCCGACCCCGTCCTGGGGCTTGATGCTGGCGGAAGGCCGCGACTATATCCTGACGGTTTGGTGGCTATCGACATTGCCGGGCGTCGCGATCTTCCTGGCCTGTTTGGGTATCAATCTCGTCGGCGACGCCTTGCGCGATCTGCTCGACCCGCGGATGCGAAAGGCGTAACCGGTTATGGCAGTTGAAGAACAAGAAGAAAGGAGTCCGGCCGGCGATGCGCCGGTCCTGGACGTCCGCGATCTGAAAATGCATTTCCCGCTGCGCGCGGGGTTGCTCAAGCGGGTCGCCAATTACGTTTATGCGGTCGACGGCGTGAGTTTCGAGATCAAGCCGGGCGAGACGCTGGGCCTGGTCGGTGAATCGGGCTGCGGCAAGTCGACGGTCGGCCGGGTGTTGTTGAAGCTGTACGAGCCGACCGCGGGCGAAGTGATGTTCGACGGGCGTAATATCTTCGCGGTCGACGAAGCCGAGCTCAACCGGATCCGGCAACGCATTCAGATCATCTTTCAGGATCCGTTCGCGTCCTTGAATCCGCGGCTGCGGGTGAAGGAACTCGTCGGCGAGGCGTATCGCGTCCATACCGGCGACAAGGACTGGGAGAAGAATGTCGAGCAGGTCCTGACGAAGGTCGGCCTGCAGCCCGAGCATATGCAGCGGTATCCGCATGAATTCTCCGGCGGACAACGTCAACGGATCGGCATCGCGCGGGCGTTGGCGATGTCGCCGAAATTGATCATCGCCGATGAAGCCGTCTCCGCGCTAGACGTCTCGATCCAGGCCCAGGTGATCAACCTGCTCGATTCGCTGAAAGAGGAATTCGGGTTTTCCTTCCTGTTCATCTCGCATGACCTGTCGGTGGTGGAACACATCGCCGACCGCGTGGCCGTGATGTATCTCGGCAAGATCGTGGAAATGGCCTCGGATAAGGACCTCTACCAGACGCCGCTCCATCCCTATACCGAGGCACTGATCGCCGCCGTGCCGCGCGCCGAGGCCGGTGGCCGCGCCCGGCGCAAGACGATTCTCCGCGGCGACGTGCCCAGCCCCATCAACCCGCCGAGCGGCTGCCGTTTCCATACGCGCTGTCCGAAGGCCATGGATCATTGCCGCGTCGAAGAGCCGCCGATGATCGAAGCCCGACCCGACCATTGGGTCGCCTGTCACTTGCACGGACCGATGCGCCATGACTGATGATGTCGTTCTCTCCGTGTCCGGTTTGCGGACGCATTTCTTTACGCCTGCCGGCGTCGTCAAAGCGGTCGACGGCGTCAACTTGGAGATCCACAAAGGCCGGACGCTTGGCGTCTTGGGCGAATCCGGCAGCGGCAAGTCGGTGACGGCATTGTCCGTGATGCGCCTGGTTGCCGACCCGCCGGGCCGGATCGTCGACGGCGAGATTCGATTCGACGGCCGCGATCTGATGAAACTGTCCGACAACGAGATGCGCGATGTGCGGGGCGCGGACATCTCGATGATCTTCCAGGAACCGATGACCTCTCTGAACCCGGTCCTGACCGTCGGCGATCAGGTCGCCGAAGTGTTCATGATCCATCAGGGAAAGAGCCGCGACGAGGCGTTGGACGCCGCCGCCGAGATGCTCGATCAGGTCGGTATTCCCAGCGCGAAAAGCCGACTTGGCGACTATCCCCATCAGTTTTCCGGCGGTATGCGCCAACGGGTGATGATCGCGATGGCGATCGCCTGCCGGTCGAAGCTGCTGATCGCGGACGAACCGACGACCGCGCTGGACGTTACCATCCAGGCGCAGATCCTCGACCTCATCCTGTCGTTGCAGGAAGAACTGGATATGGCGGTCATGCTGATCACGCATGACCTGGGCGTGATCGCCGAAACCTCGGACGAGGTGGTCGTCATGTATGCCGGCGAGGTCGTCGAGTATCTGCAGATCGACGACCTGTTCGAGAATGCGCAGCATCCCTATACGCAAGGGCTGTTGCGGTCGATCCCCCGGCTCGGCGACAAGTTTACGAAGGGCAAGCAGCCGTTGCAGGAAATCCCGGGCAGCGTGCCGAACCTGATCCGGCTGCCGCCGGGTTGCCCGTTCGCGCCGCGGTGCCCGCATGCCATGCCGAAATGCGAGCAGGCGCGACCGCCGATGTTCGCGCTCGGCCCGACCCATGGCAGCAAATGCTGGCTATCCGAAAAAGACGCCGCGGCGGACGCCGAACCGACGCCGGCCGTTTCGGCCGGAACCGGGTAATGAATCGGCAAAATTCTCGGAAAAGGTCAATATGCAGATCATTTTGTGGCGCATTGGTTGTAATTCAGGGTAAGCGACTTGCGCCGCCTTTGACGCTGACCCTATTCTTTTGAAACGGAAGGACAAAAAGACTATCCGATCCGGCTGCGGCTGAATGGAACGGTATCTTGCCGCGGTCGATAAGCGACCACTGCAACGATCGGCAAAAGTGACGAACAGGCAACGAATCACAGAAGGAGAGGCCCGCAATGCCAGGCAGACTTAAACTCTTATCCATCGCCGCCGCATTTCTTGCGGTCGCGATCGTGGCGCCGGCGCAGGCGGCGCGCGATAGCTTGAACATCGCGTTCTACAGCAAGTTCCACACGATGGAACCGTACCAAACGTCGTCGCGCCAGATGCTCCAGATGGGCTACATGATCTGGGATCCGCTGGTGCTGCGCGATCCGGACACGGGCAAGATTCTGCCCCATGTCGCCACGTCGTGGAGCACGCCGACCGACACGACATGGGAATTCAAGATTCGCAATGACGTGAAATTCCACAACGGCAACCCGCTGAACGCCGAAGCGATCAAATACACGATTGAGAAACGTGTCCTTGATCCGGAGCGCAAGTCACCGCGGTTGCCGAATTTCAAATGGGTCAAGAGTGTCGAGGTCATCGACGACCACACACTCCGCATCCACACGCATGAGCCGTATGCCCTGGCCTTGGAGCGTCTGAACACGCTCTTCATCATGGATCCGAAGTGGGGCAAGGACGACCAGTACATGCAGGAACACGCCATGGGGTCCGGTCCCTATAAGTGGGTGAGCTGGACCAAGGGCAGCCGGATCGTGCTCGTTCGGAACGAGAACTATTGGATGAAGGGTGTCCCCGCGATCAAGGACGTGACCATCAAGGTCGTGCCGGAAGCATCGACGCGCCTTGCCGAGCTGTTCTCGGGCGGCAGCGACGTCTCGATGAACCTGTTGCTCGATCAGGTGCCGGGATTCAAGAACCAGCCGGATTACGAGGTGCTGAACTTCCCGATCATCCGCATCGATTTCTGGCAGTTCGACTCGATGGGTCGGGCGTCGGAGACTCCGTTGAAAGATGTCCGCGTTCGCCGCGCCATCGCGCATGCGATCAACCGCGAAAAGATCGTTCAGAAGCTGGTGCGGGACGAAGGCTATCCGGTGAACACGCCGATGAGCCCGCATCACTTCGGTTATGACGACAGCGTAAAGGGGTTCGCCTACGATCCGAAGAAAGCCAAGGCGCTGTTGGCCGAAGCCGGGCATCCCAACGGTTTCGAGATCGACCTGTGGCAGTATTCAGATCACCAGAACCTGCCGAACCAGGCGGCGATGGAGATGTTGAAGAAGGTCGGTATCCAGGTGAACCTGAAGGACTTCCGCGGCAACTCGCAACAGATGGGCAAGCTGCGCCGGGCCGGAAAGGTCACCGGTATCGGCAACTTCAACTGGGGCAGCTATAACATCTTCGATGCCGACGCGATCCTGTTCCCCTTCTTCGATGTGGAATCTTCGAACAACTATACCGGCGACAAGGAACTGTCGAAATGGTTGAACGAAGCGCGCAATTCCGTCGATCCCGAAGTCCGCGCCGCCATTTACAAGAAAGCGCAACAGCGGATCATCGAGCAGGCGTATTGGATGCCCATGTTCGGCGTCAAGCGCTTCTACGGAGTCCACAAGGACCTGGAGCTGAAAGCCGGCCTCGACGAAGTGCCGCGCTTCCAGTTCGCGCGTTGGAAGAAGTAAACGCCGTCAACGGATTGGCGTTTGAGTGGGGCCTTCGCGGCCCCACTTTTTTTGCCGAAACGCGTCCGCCGCGCGAGGCCCTGCGCCGGGTTCAGCCGCGCCGCACCGTCGGCGCCGGATGGCTTTCGATCGATACGTTGAGGCAGGTCGGCCGGCGCGATTTCAGGGCCTTGTCGAGCGCGGGCGCCATCTCGTCCGCGCGCGCGACATGGCCGCCCTCGCACCCCAACGCCACGGCGGCCTGGTCGTATCGCGTGGCGTTCAACTCGCACCCCATCATCCGCTGCGGTCCGTAGTCGCGGAGTTGGATTTGATACTCCGCGTTCCATTTCGCGTCATTGCCGACGATCAGGACGAAGGGTGCGTTGGCCCGCGCCGCCGTGTCGAATTCGCTGAGGTGAAACCCCATCGAGCCGTCGCCCATCAGCGCGATGACCGGCGCGTCGGGCTTCGTCAATCCGGCGGCGACGCTGAACGGGATGCCCGCGCCGATTGCGCCGCCGGGGCCGTTGATGATGCGGTTGGGGGCGTGCAGGCAGGCTTGCGCCCATTGCCCGAACTCGCCGCCGTCGATGATCAGCACCGCGTCGGGCGACTCGTCGAGTTTGGCCTGCACCGCGCGGCAGACATCGATCGGGTGCAGCGGGCCGTCCGGTCCACCGGTCAGCGAGGCCCAGTCGCCGGGCCGATGGGTTACCGCGTCTTTCACATCGGCGGCCCAGCCGGCGTCGATGGCCGGATCCGTGGCGAGGGCGATCAGGCGCGCTGCGGCGGGCAGGGCGTCCGCCTTGATGGCCTGCGTCAACCGGTCGCCGAAGACCGCCCCGCTGCGGTCGAGTTCCTGTTGCTCCGGGTCGATGTGAATGACCGTTCCATCGGGCGCCATGGCCGCGCCGAGCTGGACCGTGAAGTCCAGCCGCTTCCCGACCGACACCACGAGGTCGGCGTCCCGCAACGCCTCGGCGAAGGCGCCGAGACAAGGATCGTTGGTGCCGCGCGGGCTTTCCGAGCAGACGACCGGGACGCCGGTCGCGTCCTCCAGGCGCCGCGCCGTTTCCGCCCCGTTCCCGCGGGCAAAGGTGGGGCCGACCAGGATCAAGGGGCGCGCCGCATTGGCGATGGCATCGAGTGCTGCTTGCGCGTCGGCGTCGGTCAGGTCGTTCCTGGCCGGTGTGAAGGCATCCGCCGCCGGCACGGCGCCGTCCTCCGTATCGGCGCATAACACGTCGAAGGGCAGGGCGACATGGACCGGGCCGGGCCGGTCGGCGCGCGCGATCCGTATCGCTTCGGCGATGGCCGGGGCGACGCCGTCCGGGTTCTCGACGGTCCATGAGGCCTTCGCCAGATGCGCCGCCATGTCGGCCTGCGGCATTTCCTGAAAGGCGCCCTGGCCTATACGGGCGACCGGCGCGTGGCCGCTCAGCAAGACCATCGGGCTTTCCGACATGCGGCTGGAATACAGCGCGGACAAGGCGTTCGCAAAACCCGGCCCCGCCGGCACCAGGGCGACCGCGACATCCTCCGTCAACTGCGCGCGGGCTTCCGCCATATGGACCGCGGCGGCTTCATGGCGGATGTGGACGACGTTGATCTGCTCGTCCAGGAAGGCATCGAACAGCACCATGATTTGGTTGCCGGACATGGCGAAGACGGTTTCGATGCCGGCTGCCCGAAGGGCTTGCGCGGCCCTGTCCGCGCCGCGGACCGTGTCTGATTTCTGCATGGAGGGGCTCGCTGTTGTTCGTCGTTTTTGCGTCAAAATTCGGAGGGAGGGAATGTATCCCGTTAATGCTTATGTATGCGCGGAATCCGCCGCCGCCGCAACGTGACGCGCCGCGGCAGGCAGCCCTTTCCCGGTCAGGCGCGTCCGGACGCCGCGAGGCCCCGTTCCAGCCCGGCGAAGGACAGTGTCGGTTGCGCCATCAACCAACGGAAGCCTCGCTCCAACAGCTCGTCCACGTTGCCGGCGTCGACATGCGGATGGCCGCAGACCACGTCATGTTCCTTGCAGATGGTCAGAATCTCGTCGATCGCCGACGCGACGGTCGGGTGGTCGTATTGCCGCGGGTAGCCTAGGTCTTGCGACAGGTCGCCTTCGCCGATCAGCACCACGCCGATGCCCTGAACCTCCTCCAGCATCTTCGGCAGATTGTCGATGGCGCGCTTCTCCTCGCACATGATGACCACGAGGATTTCGCCGTCGGGATTGAGCGGCCACACGTCGGCGCGCTTGTAGTAGGTCTGCTGATCCACGCCCCAGTAGCCGGCGGCGGTGCGCGGGCCGTCCCCGCGCTGGCCCGCGGGGTCGAACAAGGGCGCTTTGGGCGGCCGGGGATAGCGGCAGGCGGCGACCGCGTTGCGCGCTTCGTCGACCGTGCTGACATGCGGCCAGATCACGCCGTAAACGCCGAGGTCGAGCACCTGCTTGGCGGTCCACTGGTTCATCTCGCCGCCGTTTGGCGGAATGCGGACGAAAGGCGCGGTCGCGGGCGCCAGGCTGCCGCCGTCGAGGATTTGCCGCCGGTCGAGCATGTATTGCATGCAGTGGCGCATGGCGGTGACGTCATACGCGCCATGCTCCATCTCGAACACCAGGGCGTCGTAGGGGGCGGCGTTGATCGCCTGGGTCGCGCCGATCTCGGGCGCGGTGAAGGTGGTGAAGGTGGGCTTGCCCTGTTCGAGCGCCCGGATCGCGCCGTTCAGACGCGGAATGTTGTTAGCCATGACAGTGTTGTCCTGATCGAGATTGACAAGGATTTAGATATTAGCCGATTGCTCGATGCGAGACCGAGCGATCATTTTAGGAACCAGCGAAGGCCGACCAAACGGTAGAAGGTAAAATCAGTTAACTAAATTAAAAGTTTTTGTCATTAGACTAATAACTTGATCTGCTTTGGAAAACTTCTTGATGTTACAGCATAATGTCGAAAGAATGGCAGAACATAGGATAGCATTAAAATTGTTTAGGCTATCGTAGAAATTGAAACCAACAATAAGTACCGAACCTTGAAAACCTCTATCGAAAACATCAATCCGCTCCTCGTGCGGGCGTTTGCTGTGGGCGCGGTTACGCTGTTGACAGCTTGTGCCGTTCCGGGTGACCCAACGGTTAAGCAGGAAGGGAGTTCGAGCCGCGACGCGCAGATTGAAGCGCAGAATGCGGCCAATCTTCCAGTGGCGAAGCGGTTCAAGCGGAAAATCGCCATAGGCCGTTTCTCGAACGAGACGCGGTACGGCCGTTCCTTGCTTCGCGACGCACAGGGCGATCCACTCGGCAAACAGGCGCTCGACATTCTTTCCAACCAATTAGTGGCCACGAATCGTTTCTTGGTCTTCGAGAGGCCCGACCTAAGCAAGGTCGAGTTGGAGCGGCAGCGCAATGGTGCCGAAGGTGGCCTTGTCGGGGTGGATGTTCTGGTATTGGGCTCCGTCACCGAATTTGGGCGGTCGACGACGGGACAAGCGGGGTTCCTAAGTTCCACCAAGAAACAATTGGCACGGGCGAAGGTGGATATACGTTTGGCGGACGTTCGTAACGGGCTCGTTTTCTTCTCGACTAGTGGCGCCGGGCAAGCGACGCTCGAATCTGGAGCGGTGGCCGGCTTTGGATCGCGCGCGGAATATGACGCGACGCTTAATGACAAAGCGCTGACCGCGGCGATCAGCGAAACGGTTAACCAGCTTATCACGAAGCTGGAAGAGCGCCCGTGGCGAACGGACATCCTTAAAGTACAGGGCAATCGTGTCTATATCAGCGGCGGCGCTAGCCAAGGCCTCAAGGTCGGTGACGAATTGGTTGTGGTCAGCGAAGGTGAACGGATTCGGAGCCGTCAAACCGGGTTGGAGATAACGCTTCCAGGACGAGAGGTTGGCCGCATAAAGGTCGAAAGCCTATTCGGTGATTCATCGGCCTCCGAAGGCGCGATTAGCAGCATCGTTCAGGGCTCATTGACCGGCAAACCGTTGGCGGGCCTATACGTTCGGGAGCCAGGGTCATGAATGGCGGTTTTCGTTGGATTGCAATACTCGCTTTCGTCATGGTCGCCGCCGCTTGCGACCCGACGACCCGAACCGACATTTCCGACGAGCGTCCCTCGCTTGCGTTCAGGAATGCGCCCATCGGATCGGTGGTGGTCGTCGATGGCAACAACATGGGGCTCGCAGCTTCTTTCGACGGGGTCGAAAACGTGCTTCTGGTTGAACCGGGCATCCATTTCATAGAGGTGCGGATGGGCGAAAAGGTTTTGTTCTCGGAACGCGTTTTCGTCTCTGGCCAAGCCACCAAGACGTTCGTGGTGCAGTGAATGATGCCGTCCGCCAAGTCTTTTGTTTTTCTGTTTGCCGTCGCCATTGTCGCCGGCGCTTGTGCGCCGCAGCAGAAATACTACTGGGGCAATTACGAGGAACAGCTATACGGCTATTACAAAGATCCAGAGCAGCTTGAGTCGCTGATGCTGACACTGGAGCAGGCCATTGCGAATGCGGAGGAAGGGCAAATAGAGGGTGCCTCTTTGGATGGAGAAAATCCGCCGATCTTAGCGCCCGGGCTATATGCGGAGTACGGATACCTGCTGATGATCACGAACCGGCCGAGCGAGGCGCGGCGCTACTTCGTTCGGGAAAAGGAAAGCTGGCCGGAATCGAGCGTATTGATGAACAAAATGATCGCGGTGATCGACCGCAGTTCCGCGAGTCCAAGCACTAAGGGCTTCTTTGCCAAGGATGGCGCCCCAAAATGACGACGCTCAAACACATGGCCGCGGTCATCATCGCGCTGACATTCATGGCTGCGTGCGCGCCGCAGATGAAAAAGGACTACACGAAGTTTCGCGCTGAGAACCCCAAGTCAATCCTGATCCTGCCGGTGGTGAACAACACCGTGGACGTCGATGCGCCGCGCTATTTCCTTTCGACGGTTTCGGTGCCCGTCTCGGAGCGGGGTTACTACGTGTTCCCGGTGAATCTCGTGCGCGGGGTGATGAATGAAGAAGGGCTGTCCGACGCCAATCTCGTCCATAACGCCGACCCGGTTGTCTTGGGTGATCTGTTCGGGGCCGATGCGATCCTCTACATCTCGATCGAGCATTGGGAAACGCAGTATATCATCATTTCCGCTACAACGATCGTATCCTTTACCTATGTGCTGAAGAGTGGCCGGACCGGCGAAGATATCTGGCGCGAGAAGACCACGATGCAATACTCGCCGCAGGCGACAGGCGGTGGCGTAGCGGGGCTGATTGGCCAAGCCGTTGCTGCCGCGATCCAGAAGGCGGCGCCTAACTATATGCCCCTGGCGCGCCAGGCGAATGCACAAACCATCACTTTCCCCGGGATCGGGTTTCCGGCGGGTCCCTATGATGAAAACCACGGTGGTGATCTTGAGGCGTTCGCATCGCTCTCCGAACCGTCGACGCCGCCATCTACGGAAACGGAAGGCAACGCCGACAAATCTGAGGCCGTTGCACCGGGTAAGACCGCCGCTTCATCCCAGAAAAGGGCACCCTCTAAGGAGACCGTGGTTCCCAGGAAGCAAGCAGCCGTAGCGCCACTGGGAACGCGTGCGCGTTCGGGACTCACGCCTTACCAGACCTCGGATCGGAATGCGATCCGAGATGCAATTGTCACCTACTATGATATGCAAGGGGGCGGTGTTGACTTTCCCGACACTTCGCATGGCGCTTCCGTGCAAAAAGTAAATTCGATGAAACTCGCCACCAATAGTGCGGGCGAAATTATCGTCGATATGCGCTTTATCGCAGTGGAAACTTTTAGCGGGGCACCGCATCAGAAGCACAAACATTTTGTCCTGCGCAAGGATGGCACGTCCTATCAGGTGCGCCGGATGGATACCGCGTCGAAATAGAATATCGACTGACGGCATGTCCTCCAGCGGCCGGGCGATTACCGGTTGGCGAGCGCCAGTATGCGGGTCATCGAGCGTAGCACGGGGCGTTCGATCAATTCGCCGTCCACCACCAGCAAGCCGCTGTCGTGATTGGCGAAGGCCTCGACGATGCGGCGCGCCTTGTCCACCTGTTCCGCACTGGGGCTGAAGATACCGTTGATCACCGGAATCTGCTTGGGATGGATCGCCGCCTTGCCGGTGAAGCCGATTTCGGCGGAGGCGCGCGCGGCTTGTTCCAGGCCCGGCATGTCGTTGAGGTCCAGGAACGGCACGTCGATCATGTCGACATCCGCGCCCGCGGCGGCATGGACGGCCCGTTGCCGGGCATGCAGCAGCCCGTCCCAGGTCGGCTCGACGCGCAGGTCGGCGGCCATGTCGACCCCGCCGAACAACAAGGAGTCGATGCGGTCGCAGGACCGCGCGATGTCGTAGGCGGCGTTCAGTCCGTCATTCGTCTCGATGATCACGTGAAACCGGATCGCTTCGTGCGGGCCGCTCAACAGGTCGGCGAGCAGACGGACCTCGTCGGCGGTCTTGACCTTGGTCAGCATCAGGGCCGGCGGTGGCGTGTCGGTCTCGCCGATCGCCAGCACGTCGCGCTGTCCTTCCGGCGTGCGCAGGCAGTTGATCCGAACGATCCGCTCGACCCCGTCATCGGCCTGCGGCTCCGCGAACAGGGCCAGCGTCTTGTCGCGCGCGATCTGCTTGTGCTGCGGCGCGATGGCGTCTTCCAGGTCGACGCAGACGATGTCGCTGCCGGTCGTCAGCGCCTTGGGAAACATCTCCGGGTGGTCGCCCGGCACGAAAATCAGGCTCCGTCGCGGCTGGATCTTGGTCTCACTCACTCTTTCGTCACTCCCCGTGCATTGCGTTTGGGCGCCATCATACGTCAAATTGGCCGGCACCGCCGCGCCGATTCTCGATCTGCGGCGAAACCGTTCGCGTTCCGGGAGCGCCGCCATGTCCGATCCGCAACCCCGCCGGCCGATCCTGATCGTCGAGGACGACCGCAATATCGCCTCGTTGGTCGAGCAATACCTCCGGAAAGAAGGCTTTGAAACGCTGAGCGCCGGCGATGGGGATGCCGGCCTCGCGCTGGCGCGGCGCGAGGGTCCGGCGTTGGTGATCCTGGACATCAATCTGCCCGGGATGGACGGTTGGGAGGTGTGCCGCGCGCTGCGCCGGGACTCCGACGTGCCGATCCTGATGCTGACCGCACGTGCGGAGGAGATGGACCGCGTGGTCGGCCTGTCGATCGGTGCGGACGATTATGTCGTCAAGCCGTTCAGCCCCCGCGAGTTGGTGGAGCGGGTGAAGGCGATCCTGCGCCGTACCGCCGGTCGCGCCGATCCCCCGGCCGCCGCCGTTCTGGAGTCTGGGCCGATCCGCCTGGATCCGGACCGGCACGCCGTCACCGTGAGCGGCATGGACGTGGCGCTCACGCCCTCCGAATTCAAACTGTTGCAAACGATGATGCAGGCGCCGGGCAAGGTCTTCAGTCGCGACGAACTGCTCGACCGGTTGTACGACAACGGCGGTGTCGTGGTCGATCGCGTGATCGACGTTCACATGGGCAAGCTGCGGCAGAAGCTGGAGCCCGACCCATCGACGCCGCGATTCCTGCTCACCGTGCACGGCGTCGGCTATCGCTTCGCCCAGTCCAAATCTCCTTAACGGCCAGGAGCCGACCATGCGCGACAAGCTTTTGTGGAAACTGTTGGCGATCAACCTGCCGGTCATCGGCACGGTCATCCTGATCGTCTGGATCGCGGTGGATTTCCTGGCCGCCGATTACTTCACCGTGCTGATGGTGGAGTACAAGATATCGCCCGCCGACACCCACCGAATGTTCGTCGAATCGGTGCACGGCTACCTGATTCAGGCCAGCATCGTGGCCACCGCCATCGCCGTGCTGCTCAGCTTCCTGTTGACGCGGACGGTGTTGCGGCCGTTGTCGCAGATGACCGAGATCAGCCAGCGCGTCGCGGCGGGCGACTATTCGGCGCGGGTCGAGGTAACGTCCAAGGACGAGGTCGGCCGGCTGGGGCTGGCGTTCAACCGCATGGCGGACAGCCTGGAAAAAATCGAAGGTCTGCGCCGCACCATGGTGGTCGACCTCGCCCACGAACTGCGGACGCCGTTGACCAGCCTGCGCGGCTATTTCGAAGCGATGGACGACGGCGTGGTGGAAGCGAACAAGGGGACCTTCAGGATTCTGCAGGACGAGATCATGCGCCTGGTCCGGCTGGTCGAAAGCCTGCATCAGCTCACCAAGGCCGACGCGGCGAAGGCCTTCCTCAGCCGCCAGGAGGTCGACCTGCCGACGTTGATCGGGCAAGCGCTGGAACTCGACCGATTCCAATTCCAATCGCGCGACATCGCCGTCGAAACCGAGATGCCGGCCGATCCGTTGATCGTGCACGGCGACCGGGACAAGCTGCTGCAGGTGCTGCGGAACCTGACGCAGAATGCCTGGCAGTACACGCCCGACGGCGGCCACCTGACCGTCGCCGCCAAGGAGGACGGCGACGGGGTCACCGTATCGTTCCGCAATACGGCGGCCGGTATCGCCGAGACGGATCTGCCGCTGATCTTCGAGCGTTTCTATCGGGTCGATAAATCGCGGTCGCGCGACAGCGGCGGCGCGGGGATCGGGTTGACCATCGTCAAGGAACTGGTCGAAGCGCATGGCGGCCGCGTCGGGGCCGACGCCGACGGCGGGGATGTTCGCTTCTGGTTCGCATTGGACCGCTGAAACCTCGGGTTTCAGGGGAATTTTGCCCTTACAAAATCTTTAAATCTTCCTTATCGGGACTTTACGTCACTTTGCCACACTTCCCGGCATGGCCCCTTCGCCTTGCCTAGCGCAGGGAAGAGGCCGAGAGGCTTTCGGGCTCCGCCAAGAGGGTCCGGCAAACGCGTTTGGAGAAACTCATTATGCAGAAGAAGAAATTGCCGCTTGCCCGCACCGCCATGGCGCTCGGCGCCGCCGTCGCCCTGTCGAGCGCGGCCGCCTTGCCGACCGCAACCGCCCTTGCCGGCGAGCGCATCCAGCTTGCCGCCTGTAAGGCGAACCCGTGCGCCGGTAAGAACCCCTGCGCCGCCAAGAAAGCGGGCAATCCGTGCGCCGCCAAGAACCCGTGCGCGGCCAAAAAGGCCGGCAACCCCTGCGCCGCGAAGAAGGCATGCCGTCCTTGCAGCCCTTGCAAGGCCAAGTAACCCCCCAAGGGTAGCCGCGCTTGCGCGATACGGTGCCTTCCTATGTCGGCCGAGGCGTCATCATTGTCCCCCTCTTGCGTGCTGGGGGACGATGGTGGCCCTCGCCGTCATACCATCTATATAAGTCTGGCGAGGTGGCCAGGAACGTAGGAGACGAGAATGCTGATCCGCATACCGAAAGGGTGGGAACTGCCGGAATCCGCGGCGACGCCCGAAAGCCTGTTTCGGAACCGCCGCCGTCTCGTCAAGGCGGCGGCGGCCGGCCCCGTCCTTTTGGGGCTGCCGGCGCTGCTGGCCGCCTGCGACGATGGCGATCCCGCCGCGAAGGCGGCCCTGGAGGCCGCGGCCAAGATTCCCGATCCGTCCGCGCATCTCTATCCGGTCGACCGCAACCCGAAATACACGCTCGACCGTCCCCTGACCGCCGAAAGGCTCGCGACGACCTACAATAACTATTACGAGTTCGGCTCCTCCAAGAATATCCATGAACGGGCGCAAGCCTTGCCGATCCGGCCCTGGACGATCACGATCGCCGGCCAGGTCGAGAAGGAATTCGAGATCGGCATGGACGACCTGCTCGCCAAGATGCCGTTGGAAGAACGGCTCTACCGGTTTCGCTGCGTTGAGGCCTGGTCGATGGCGGTGCCGTGGAGCGGGTTTGCGATGAAGGCGCTGGTCGATCTGGCGCGGCCGCTGTCCTCGGCGAAATACGTCAAGATGGAAACCTTCAAGAATCCCGATGTCGCGCCGGGGCAAAGCGAAGGCTGGTACCCCTGGCCTTATGTCGAAGGCCTGACCCTGGCCGAAGCGACGAACGAGCTTGCCTTCATGGCGACCGGGATCTACGGCAAGACGTTGCCGAAACAGAACGGCGCGCCGCTGCGCCTGGCGGTGCCGTGGAAGTACGGCTTCAAGTCGATCAAGGGGCTGGTGCGGTTCGAATTCACCGATAAGCGCCCGGTCAGTTTCTGGGAACAGATCCAAGGGCGGGAGTACGGCTTCTGGGCGAACGTGAACCCCGAAGTGGATCATCCCCGCTGGAGCCAGGCGACCGAGCGCGTGCTCGGCGTCAACGGCCGGGTCCCGACGCTGCTGTATAACGGCTACGGCGAATTCGTCGCGGACCTCTATAAGGACAAGAAGGGCGAAAGGCTGTTTATGTAGGGGCAGTCCGCCCGACGCGGCGGCGATTCGCCCGGCCGCAACGTTCTTCGAATTCTGCCGAGAATCGACCGCGGGAGCGTCTTCTCCCGTGGGCGCGAACCATTGGAAATCAATACGCTATAAGCCTTTAAGGGCTTGTTAAGGCGGTGGTTGGATTCTGGTCCATGCGGGTTGGCTCCAGGCGGTCCCCTGTGCGCCGTCCGCGTGATCCGGGAGGAGCGGGATGATCTTGGATACCGCCACAATTGGCATGATCGCCACCTGGGCCTTGCCGGTGCTGGCTTGCCTGGTCGCGTTCGTCACCACGGTCAATTCGGTCCGGCGCATTCGGTCGGCGCATCAACGACGGCGCGTTGCCCGCGCCGTTCTGGGTACGTGGGTGGCGGTCGCGCTGCTTCTGCCCGTCGTGCTGTTGGGCGCGCTCGGCGTCCTGCCCCGCTGGACCTATGGCAGCGCCGCCGCGGTCATGTTGATTGCGTCCGCGGTCGGCGGTTGGATCGTGATGAAGCGATCCACGCACGCGCCGGGTTGGCGTTAGATCAGCCGTTCCGGTCGGGTACACGAACGAAGAACACCAGCGGCAGAATGGCGATGCTCAGCACCGTATAGGCGGTGAAGGCGTTGATATAGCCGATCATGAAGGCCTGCCGGCCGACCTCGCCGCTGAGCGTCGCCAGGTCGCGCAAACTCTCCAGGCTCCATTGCCCCAGCGCCGACGACTCCAGCAGCACGTCGTTGAACGGGGACACGAATTCCGTCATGCGGGCGTAGTTCACTTGCCCGGTGTGCAATACGATCGCCACGCTGACCGAGACGAAGGCGCTGGCCGCGATATAGCGCAGCAGATGAAACACCGCGGTGGCTTCGTTCAGATGTTCCCGGCGCAGCGTGGCGAAGGTGGCGACCACCAGCGGCACCCAGATCAACCCGACGGCGAAGCCCTGCATGGCGCTGGTCAGCGCCACGTCGAAACCGGTCAGGTTGACGTCGAAGGCCATCATCCACCAGCCGGACAGCGCCTGGATGAGAAAACCGGCGGTCATGCCGATGCGCGGGTCGAGCTTGCCGACCCAGATCGACGCGAAGAACCCCAGGACGCCGCCGAGGCCGCGCGCGCCGATCAACAGGCCGATGGCGTCGTCGGGATAGCCGGCCAGGTTCTGCAGCAGTGGCGGCAACAGCGCCATCGGCGTGAAATTCATCATCCCGAAGATCAGCACGACCATCAGGCCGATCGCATAATTCCGGTCGAGTAGCAGGCGCGGGTTGAGGAAGGGTCGCCGGCTGGTCAGGCTGTGAACGACGAACACCTAGAAGGCCGCGACGGCCAAGCCCGCCTGGATCACGATCTCGACGGAATTGAACCAGTCCTCCTGCTCGCCGCGGTCGAGCACGAGTTGGAAGCACAGGATGGCGATGGCCAGCGTGATGAAGCCGGTCCAGTCGAGCGTCAGTTTCGCCTCGCGGCGGTCGTCGCGGATGAAGACGACCGCGCCGATCACCGCCAGGATCCCGGCGATGCCGACCGCGATGAACGCCCAGCGCCAGGTATAGGCGTCCGCGATATAGCCGCCGATGATCGGCCCGACCATCGGGCCGATGACCACGCCGACGCCGTAGATCGAGTTGACGGTGCCATGTTGCTCGCGCGGGAAAGTGTCCAGCACGATGGCGTTCGACAGCGGGTTGAGCGGCGCGCCGAACACGCCCTGCAACATTCGGTACAGCACCAGCACTTCCAGGCTGTTGGCGGTGCCGCACAGGATCGTCGAGACGACGAACCCAATCGTGCTGTAGATCATCACGTTGCGCCGGCCGAAGCGGTTGGCCAGCCACCCGGTCATCGGCGTGACCACGGCGATCGCGATGATGTTGAAGGTGATGACCCAGGCGACTTGATCTTGGGTCGCCGACAGCAAGCCCTGCAACTGCGGCATGACCACGCTGACGATCATCAGGGTCATGCTGACCAGCATCGTCGCCAGGGTCGCCGTCGCCAGGATCATGGCGCGTTGAAAGGCGCCGGGGCTGGCCGGGGTCGCGGGGCCGCCGTCGCTGTCGGTTTCGGCGGTGGATACGGCGCTCATCGGTGGCGGCGTCTGCTGATATGGGACTCGTCGTTTCGACCCTACCGCGCAGCGCCGCGTCCTGCCAAACGCCGAGCGGCGATTTCCCCCTGACCGGCGGTTTGCCGTAAAATTCCGAAATGGCCCGATCGGGCGCGGAACCACAGACCGGAGACAGGATCATGCCGATTACCGTTACCCCCTTCGACCACGGGTTCGGCGCGGATGTTGCGGGCGCCGATCCGTCGACGCCGCTCAGCGCCGACGATTTCGCCGCGATCAAGCAGGCGCTGCTCGATCACCGCGTGATCGTGCTGTCCGACCTTCCCGAGGATTTCGACTGGCTGCTCGATCTAACGCGCCGGTTCGGACCGTTGGTGCCGCATATCCTCGACCAGTATCACCATCCGGAGACGCCGGACTGTTCGGTCATCCGGTCGAACCACGGCGACGCGTTGTCGCGCACCACCGCCAAGCCCGCCGGGGCCTATTGGCATGCCGACCTGACCTATGACGCCAACCCGTCGGATGCGACCTTCCTGTATTCGGTGCAGATTCCGCCGAAGGGGGGCGATACGTTGTTCGCCGATATGATTCGGGCCTACGAGACGCTGCCGGCGGCGACGCGCCACCGGATCGACGGCATGACCGCGATCCACCGCTACGGCTGGAACGGCGGCGCGGCGATGACGTCGCTTAACGCCGCGCAGCAGGCAGCGCATCCCGACGTGGAGCACCCGGTGGTGCGAACCCACGCGGAAACCGGCCGCAAGGCGCTCTTCGTCAATCCCGGCTTCACGGTGCGCATCGTCGGCTTGGAGCAGTCGGAGAGCGACGCCTTGTTGGGCGAGCTGATCGAGCATTCGCTGAAGCCGGAATTCCGGTACCGGCATGTCTGGCGCAAGGGCCAACTCGTCGGCATGGACAACCGCGCCTCGATGCATTGCGCGACCAGCGACTATACCGAGCCGCGCACGCTGTTCCGATTCATCGTCGGTTGCACCGAACGGCTGAAGGCGGCCTAGGGCTTCACGCCGCCGATAGTTTGGCCGCCGCGCGTTGCACGATTTCCAGCCGCTCCTGCTGCCGGGCCGCGCCGCGTTGCCGCACCTCCGCGACCAGGGCCGGGTCGGCGCTGCGCGGCGATCCCGACTGGAGCGGCGGTTCCGGATCGTATTCGATGGCCAACTGGGTTTCTTCGGCGACGGTGCGGCCGCGCAGCGCCTCGACGATCGACAAGGCGAAATCGATTCCCGCCGTCACGCCGCCGCCGGTGATCGTATGGCCGTCCCGCACGATGCGCGCATCGACCGCCTCGGCGCCGAAATGCGGCAGCAGGTCGAGCGACATCCAATGGGTGGTGGCGCGCTTTCCCGTCAGCAGGCCGGCCGCGCCCAGCACCAGCGATCCGGTACAGACCGAGGTGACGTAGTCCGCCTGTTCGGCGCACCGGCGCAGGAAGGCCAGGGTCTCGTCGTCCTCCATCAGCGCCGCGACGCCGGGGCCGCCGGGCACGCAGATGATGTCGAGCGGCGGCGCATCGGCGAAGGTCGCCGTCGGCGCGATGCTCATCCCGCTGTCCGACGTTACCGGGTCGAGCGATTTCCAGATCAGATGAACGGTCATGCCGGGCGTGCGGGAAAACACCTCGAACGGGCCTGTCAGGTCGAGTTGGGTCAGGCGTGGAAACAGCAATAGTCCAACGGAAATCGGATCGGTCATGGCGGCAATACCTCGTGGCGTTTGGATGATTTCATGCTACGGGAAATCGAATTTGGCAGAAATGACAAAATATCCTCGATTTCTGCCAAACGAACCCGTAAAATGCGGACATGATCGATCCGGCCCGCACCAAAGACATCGCCATTCTCGGTTTCCCGGACGCGCAGCTGCTCGACATCGCAGGGCCGGCCCAGGTCTTCGCTTCTGCGTCCGAACAGGCCGAAGGGCGTGCGGTTCCGGCCTATCGGGTGACCGTCGTGTCCCGCGACGGCGGTGAGATCGGCACGTCGGCGGGCGTCGGTCTGTCTTCGGTCTCGTTCGGCGATGCGGCCGGAAAATCCTTCGATACGGTGATCGCGTCCGGTGGGCATGGCGTGCAGGCGGCGGCCGAGGATACCGCGACGGTCAACTGGCTCCGGGCGCAGGCGGCGACGGCGCGACGCGCCTGTTCGGTCTGCACCGGCGCCTTCCTGCTCGCCGCCGCCGGTCTGCTCGCCGGAAAGCGCGCGGCCACGCATTGGGGATACTGCGACGCGCTGGCGGCACAGCATCCGGACGTGCGGGTCGACGGAAATTCGATCTTCGTCGAGGACGGCGGCGTCTGGACGTCGGCCGGCGTGACGGCGGGGATCGATCTCTCGCTGGCTTTGGTCGAGGCGGATTTGGGCCGCCGCGTGGCGTTGCAGACCGCCCAGCGGCTCGTGGTGTTCATGAAACGGCCCGGCGGGCAGGCGCAGTTCAGTTCGATCCTGGCCGCCCAACTCTCCGACACCGGCGATTTCGCGGACTTGCACGCCTGGATGGCGGACAACTTGGCCGCCGACCTGCGGGTCGAGCGTCTCGCCGAGCAGGCCGGCATGAGTCCCCGCACCTTCGCCCGCGTCTATCGGGACCGCACGGGCATGACGCCGGCCAAGGTGGTCGCCGCGTTGCGGGTCGAGGCGGCGCGCCGTTTGCTGGAGGAAACCGCTTTGCCGGTCGGGCAGGTCGCGTTGCGTTGCGGTTTCGGCGAGGAGGAACGCATGCGCCGCGCCTTTCTAAGCCGTCTGGGCGTGGCGCCGGGCCGGTACCGCCAGCGTTTCTCGCTCGACGCGGCGGAATGATGCGCCCTAGTTCTTGGGCTTGATCAGCTCGTCCAGATGCTGTTGCAGCTTGTCGCGGTCCGGTGCGTCGGCGGGCAAACTGTCGAGCGCCTGCTGCATCTTGGCGCGGCCCGCCTCGACATCGCCGCTCTCGATTTCGGCGCGTCCAACCAGCCAGAGCCCTTCGATATTCTTCGCATCGAGCGCCAGCACCTTGCGCATCACGGCAACCGATTCCGGCGTCTGCTTATTGTCGGCGGCGTTCCGCAGGGTACGGGCGTACAGAACCAGGATGTCCACCTTGTCCGGCGCGAGCCGCGCGGCGTTCGCCATGGCGATTTTCGCATCGGCGTGCCGGCTCAGCACCGTATAGGCGCGGCCCAGCCGAAGCCATCCCTCCAGGTCGTCGGGCTCTTCCTTCAGCCGATCGGCCAACTGCGTGACCATGCCTTCGATCATCGCCGCGCGTTCGGCGGGGGTCATCGATTGCGCGGCGGCCATGTCTTCCGCGCTCGGTCCGGGTGGTTTCTCGGCGACGGCGGCGGGCGGCGGGACGATGCTGTCCGGCTCGATACCCGCCGCTTCCGCCGCGTTGATGGTCCGTTGCCGGACGACCGGCGTCCATGGCGCGTTCGGCGGCGAGTCCTTCAGCAGCGAGAGCCAGCGCTGAAGCGCCGCGCGGTTGTTGCCGGCCTGCTCCTCCGCGATGGCGAGATAGAAGCGCGCGCGCGGCTCGGCCGCGGATTTTTCCAAGGCGGACTCGAAGGCCGCGCGGGCCGCCGGGGTGACAACGCCCGTATTCATCATGACCAGCGTTTCGCCGTAGGCCGCGATCAGCCCGGCATTTCCGGCATCGAGCCCCAGCGCCTTTTCGTACGCTTTGCTGGCCTCCTCATAGTCGCTCAGCGTGGCGAGGCTGGTGGCCAGCAACACCCATCCTTCGAGGTTATCGGGGTTCTGCTCCAGGTTTTCGCGCAGATTCGCGATTCGCGCGCGCAAGTCCGCGGTTTGCTGGCTGATCTGTTCGCTTCGCTCGGCAAAGGGATAGCCGGGCATGCCGGGCGCGCCCCAATCGGCGTAGAGCAGTAAGGCGCAGAGCGGCACGACGGCGGCGGTGACCGCGGCGATCCAGCGGCTGGCCGGCATGGATTTTCTGCCGGATGCCTCGGTGTCCCGGCGCGCGTCCGCGTCGAGCATGCGGCGGGACACTTCCGCCCGGGCCGCCCCTGCTTCCGTCTCGCCGATCAGACCCGCCCCTTGGTCCGCGTCGATCTGTTCGAGTTGGTGCCGATAGACCTCGATGTCGAAGTCGGCGGCGTCCACGTCATCGGCGCCGCGGCGCAGGGCCGGGAACAACAGGCCGGCCGCGACGGCCAGCATCATGACAACGGCGATGATCCAGAAGGTCATGGTTTGTCGCCCTTGCCGTGATCGCCGCTCTCATGGCTTTCGGACCCGTGCTCCATGTCGTCCAGGAGGCGTGCGATGCGGGCTTGCTCGTCGGCGTTCAGGCGCGCGGTCGCGGCCGGCGCGCCGCTTTGGGCGCGGTTGCGGAAAAACATGGTCAATCCGATCACGCCGAGGATGAAGACGATCAACGGGCCGAACCAGAGCAGCCAGGTACTGGCATTGACCGGCGGTTTCAGCAACACGAAGGCGCCGTAACGCTCGACGAGGAAATCGCGGATGCCCTGGTCGGTCTTGCCTGCGGTGATCTGCTCGCGCACCAGGAGGCGCAGGTCGCGGGCGAGGCTGGCGTCGGAATCGTCGATCGATTGATTTTGGCAGACGAGGCAGCGAATCTCGGCGGACAACGCCCGCGCCCGCGCCTCTTGCGCCGGGTCGGACAGCATTTCGTCCGGCTGCACGGCGAGGCCCGGGCCGGTCAGGCCCATGACGACGGTCAGGAATGCGGCGGCGAGAAGATGACGCGTCATGGCGTTTCCTGCAGTTTCCGCACAAGCGGCAAGATCGTTTCGTTAAGGGTTTCCGAGAAGACCGGCCCGACATACTTGAACCGGACGCGCCCGTCGCGGTCGATGACGTAGGTTTCGGGCGCGCCATACACGCCCCATTCGACGCCCCCCTTGTGATCCGGATCGAACCCGATCCGTTCGTAGGGGTCGCCGAGTTCTTCCAGCCAGGCGATGGCGTCCGACCGCTTGTCTTTCCAGTTCAGGCCGTAGATCGGAATCTTCTCCTGCGTCGCCACGCGCATCCAGATGGGATGTTCGGCCCGACACGGCACGCACCAGGAGGCGAAGACGTTCACCAGCGCCACCCTGCCTTTGAGATCGTCGGTCTTGAGACCTTTGCCGTCGGGGATCAGCGCCTCCAGGTCGAACGTCGGCGCGGGCTTGTCGATCAGTGTCGACGGCAGAATGCTGGAATCCCGCGTCAGGCCGAACCCCAGATAGCCGGCGATGCCCAGAAACAGGACCAGCGGTGCGATGAAAAGAAGCCGTTTCACAGCGGGCTCATTCCGCGGGGACGGGCTGCGCCGCGGCGGGCTTTCGGCGTTTCCGCGACGGCGCGCCGATACGGAGCCGACGGTCGCTCAGCGAGACGAAACCGCCCAGCACCATCAAGGTGCTGCCGATCCACATCCACGGCACCAGCGGTTTGTAATAGACGTTCACCGTCTGGCCGCCCTGACCGTCGTTGTCGCCGACCACCGCGTAGAGGTCGCCGGCCAGCGTACTGTAAATCGCCGCTTCGGTGGTCTGCTGCCCGCCGACCAGATAGCGCCGCCGTTCGGCGTACATCTTCGTCACCGGTTCGCCGTCCTTGCTGACCGAAAACAACCCTTTCCGCGTCAGGTAGTTCGGGCCGCGCGAATCCTGAACCCCGTCGTAGGTCAGCGTGTAACCGCCGATCTCCATCGTCTCATTGGGCTGCATCACGTGGATGATTTCTTCTTTCCAGACGGTCGCGCCCGCGGCGCCGGCGATGATGCCGGCGATGCCGATATGGGCAAGCGCCATGCCCCAGGCGCTGCGCGGCAACCCGCCGGCGCGCGCCAGGCTCTGCCGCAAGGGAATACGGCCGAGGCGGATGCGCTCGGCGATCTCGGTGACGACGCCGGCGGCGAGCCAGACCGCAAACCCCATGGCGATCGTGCCCAGGATCGGCCGGCCCCATGCCAGCGCCGCGCACAGCACGAGCGCCACGGCGGTGACCGCCCCGGCAACCTTGAGCCGCGACAGCGCGCCCATAATGTCCCCGCGCTTCCAGGCCAGCAACGGACCGACCGCGAGCGCGGCGACCAACGGCACCATCAGCGGGATGAAGGTCGCGTTGAAGAAGGGTGGTCCGACGGAAACCTTGCCGCCGCCGACCGCTTCCAGCAGCAGCGGATAGAGCGTGCCGATGAACACGGTCGCCGCCGCCGTGGTCAGCAACAGGTTGTTCAGCAGCAGTGCGCCCTCGCGGCTGATCGGGGCGAACAATCCGCCGCCCTTGAGCGTCGGCGCGCGCCACGCATAGAGTGCCAAGCTGCCGCCGATGGCGATGATCAGCAGCAGCAGGATGAAGACGCCGCGGTCCGGGTCGACGGCGAAGGCGTGAACCGAGGTCAGCACGCCCGACCGCACCAGGAAGGTGCCGATCAGGCTGAGTGAAAAGGTGAGGATCGCGAGCAGGATGGTCCATGTTTTCAGCGCGTCGCGCCGCTCCACGACGATGGCGGAGTGCAGCAGCGCCGTTCCGACCAACCACGGCATGAAGGAGGCGTTCTCCACCGGGTCCCAGTACCAGAAACCGCCCCAGCCGAGTTCGTAATAGGCCCACCAACTGCCGAGCGCGATCCCGCCGGTCAGGAAGGACCAGGCCAGCAGCGTCCAAGGCCGCACCCAGCGCGCCCAGGCGGCGTCGACGCGGCCTTCGATCAAGGCGGCGACGGCGAAGGAGAAGGCGATCGAGAAGCCGACATAACCCACGTACAGGATCGGCGGATGGAGGGCGAGGCCCGGATCCTGCAACAGCGGGTTCAGGTCGTTGCCGTTCGCCGGCGGCGGGTAGAGCCGTTCGAACGGGTTCGACGTGAGCAGCAGGAACAACAGGAAGCCGACCGCGATCATCGCCTGGACCGCCAACACCCGGGCGCGCAGCGGTGGCGGCAGGTTACGGCCGAACCCGGCGATCAACCCACCGAACAGGGCGAGGATGAGCACCCACAGCAGCATCGAGCCTTCATGGTTCCCCCAGACGCCGGAAATCTTGTAGATCATCGGCTTCAGCGAGTGCGAGTTCGACGCCACGACCTTGAGGGAGAAGTCGCTGACGACAAAGGCGTGCGTCAGGGCGGCGAAGGAGATGGCGACCAGGAAAAACTGCGCGATGGCGGCGGCGCTGCCCAGCGTCATCAATCCGGCGTGGTTCCGCGCCGCGCCGGCAAGCGGAAGCGTCGATTGCGCCACCGCGACGCAGAGCGACAGGATCAGCGCGAAATGCCCAAGCTCGGCGATCATTTGTACGATGCTCCTTCCGGTCCTTCGCCTTCCTTCCAGTGCCCGGCGCGTTTCAGCGCGTCGGCGACTTCGGGCGGCATGTATTTTTCGTCATGCTTGGCGAGCACTTCGCTGGCGATGAAGTTTCCCTTGCCGTCGAGCTGCCCGTCGGCGACCACGCCTTGACCCTCGCGAAAGAGGTCGGGAACGATACCGGCGAATCGGACCGGGATCGTCGTTTTCATATCGGTAATCGCGAAGAGGACGGTGCCGTCGCTGCGCGCGACGCTGCCTTCCTCGACAAGACCGCCGAGCCGGATACGCTGTCCGGCCTCGACGGAGTTTTCGACGACGTCGCTCGGGCTATGGAAGAACACCAGATTGTCGGAGAGCGCGCTCAGCACCAACGCCGTGGCGATGCCCAGCATCGCCAATCCGCTGAGCACGGCGTAAAGCCGCAGTCGTTTCCGCGTCATTCCGTTTCTCCCGCGCCGCCGCGCCGTGCGTGCCGCAACGTTTTGAGTTGTGCTTCCCGTGCCCGCACCGCGCGCCACGATGCGATCAACAGGGCGATCAGGACCACCGCGGCGACCAGGTAGGACGGCCAGATGTAGGCGGCGTGCCCGCCCATGCTGAAATATGTGTCCATGCCGGCCTTACCCTCGCGCCAGGCTGAGCTGCAGGTTGCGAATCTTCGCGGCCGCGATCTCGCTCCGTATCCGCAGGATCAGGACGGTGATGAAGAACAGCTTGAACGCCACCGCCATCACGAGAAGCGGCAGCAGGATGTCCGGGTGGATCGTCGGACCGTCGAGCCGGATCACGCTGGCAGGCTGGTGCAGCGTGTTCCACCAATCGACCGAGAACTTGATGATCGGCAGGTTCACGACCCCGACCAGCGCCAGAATGCCGGCGGCGCGGTAACCGCGGTTGGGATCGTCGAAAGCGTTCACCAGCGCAATATAGCCAAGATACAGGAATAGCAGGATTAACATGGACGTGAGCCGTGCGTCCCACACCCACCAGGTGCCCCACATCGGCTTGCCCCACAGGGCCCCGGTGACGAGGCAGATGATCGTGAAACCGGCGCCGATCGGCGCGGCCGCCTTGGCGGCGATGTCCGCGAGCGGATGCCGCCAGATCAGCGCCACCGCGCTCGCGATCGCCATTGTCAGGTAGACGAGCATGCCCATCCAGGCGGACGGCACATGCACATACATGATCCGCACCGTTTCGCCTTGCTGATAGTCCGGCGGCGAGTTCAACAACGCCAGATACAGCCCCACGCCGAGCAGCAGGGCGGTCAGCCCGCCGGTCCAAGGGAGGACGGCGTTGGCGATCCGGAGAAATCGGGTCGGGTTCGCAAATCGGTGCATGGCTCCTTATTATATAAGAGCTTTTTGCAGCGATTTCCGGGGAAAATTTGTCGCGTTTGCCGAAGCGTCAGTCGGCGGCGGCCAATCGCGGCACCGGCTTCTCGTCGATCGGCAGGTGAATTATCGCCGATGCGATGCCGAGCGCCACGGAAATCCACCAAACGACGTCATAGGAGCCGGTCGCGTCGAACAGATAGCCGCCGAGCCACGCGCCCAGAAAACTGCCGATCTGATGACTGAAAAAGACGATGCCGAATAGCGTCGCCATGTATCGCGGGCCGAAAATCTGCGCCACCAGGGCCGAGGTCAGCGGCACCGTGCTGAGCCACAGCAATCCCATGGTCGCGCCGAACAACAACACGGTGGTTTCGGTCAGTGGCGTCAGGACGAAGACCGTGAACAGGACGGCGCGCGCGAAATACAGGCTGCTCAGCAGGTAGCGTTTGCTGAGCTTGCCGCCGAGGAATCCCGCGCAAAGCGCCCCGAAGACATTGAACAGACCGACGAGGCCGAGCGTCCATGCGCCGAGTTCCGCGGGCAAGCCGCGGTCGACGATATAGGACGGCAGATGCGTGCCGATGTAGGCGACATGAAAGCCGCAGACGAAGAATCCGCAGACCAGCAGCCGGTAGCCGCGATGGCCGCGCGCCTCGCGCAATGCCTCGCGCAGGCTTTGTTTGCTGCCGTGTTCCTGAGGTTTGCCTCTCAGGACGGCGCCGATGGGGACGGTCAGCAGGATCACGAAACAGAACATCGTCAACACGGTCGACCAACCATAGGCGCTGAGGAAGGACTGGCCGAGCGGCACCATGGTGAACTGGCCGATCGAACCGATCGAGGTGCCCGCGCCGAGGGCGAGGGAGCGTTTGTCCTCGGGCACCACGCGGGCGATCGAGGAAAACACGATGGCGAAACTGGTGCCGCTGAGGCCGAGCCCGATCAGCACGCCCATACTCAGATACGCGTCCATCGGCGTGGACGCATTCGCCATCAGGTAAAGGCCGGCCGCGTACAGCACGCCGCCGGCGGCGACCATCCGGCCCGTGCCGTAGCGGTCGGCCACGGCGCTGGCGAAGGGCTGCGCCGCGCCGACGATCAGGTTCTGGATCGCGATCGACAGGGCGAAGACCTCGCGGCCCCAGCCGAAATCGGCGCTGACGGGTTGAAGATACAGGCCGAAGGACGCGCGCGTGCCGAACGACAGGAACAGCAGCAGGCAGCCCATCAGGAACACCAGGAGCGGCGTGCGCCAGCCATGTGCGATGGATCGTGTCATGCGGCTCGGTCTCGATCAGCGGTGGTGATGGCGATACTGCGTCGAAATCCCCGCCGGCGGCAAGCGCCCCGGCGCGCTGAATTGCATTTCACACGTTATATCCACGGTCAGGGATCGGACGGTAAGGGCCAATTCACGCGACCTTGCCGGTCCAGTCCGGACCGATGGTTATTCCGTGGCTTGGCGCAGTGCGGCGGCGGCGGCCCAAGGGGCCAAGGGAAGGGCGGCGGCGAGGATTGCGCCAAGCAGCAACAGATGCGGTCGCGGGCTTTGGCCGATGGCGACGGCGTTCGCGGCCCCGACGCCGAAGATCAGCACCGGGATGTAGAGCGGCAACACCAGCACGGCCATCAGCACGCCGCCGCGCCGCGCACCGAGGCTGAGCGCCGCGCCGATCGCCCCGATCAGGCTGAGGCTGGGCGTGCCCAAACCCATGGCGAGCAGCAGTACGGGATAGACCTCGGCCGGCAGGTTGAGGAAGATCGCCAGCAACGGCGACGCGGCGATCAGCAACACGCCGGTGATGATCCAATGGGCGGCGATCTTGGCCAGCACCAGGATTTCCAGCGGCGTCGGCGAGAGCACCAATTGCTCCAGCGATCCGTCCTCGAAGTCCTGCTGGAACAGCCGGTCGAGCGACAGCAGCACCGCCAGCAGCGCCGTGACCCAGATCACGCCGGCCGCGATCCGCGCCAGCGTGTTGAGTTCCGGGCCGACGCCCAAGGGAAAGAGGGTGCCCGCGATGATGAAGAAAGCCACGGCCATGGTCGCGTCCATGCCCTGGCGCAAGGCCAGCCGTAGGTCGCGCATCAGCATGTGGCGGAAGGCGGCGATCATGCGCCGGCCATGTCCAGGTGCATCCGGGCCACGGCGAAATCGTCGAGTTGGAGGTCTTGCGCCGTCGCCAACCGGATTGGCGTATGCGTCGACAGCACGACCATGCCGCCGCCGGCGCACTGTTCGGCCAACACAGTTTCGAAGATGTCCTGCGCCCCGCTGTCGAGGCCGACGGTCGGCTCGTCGAGCAGCCACAAGGGCGCGGCGCGCACCAGCAACCGCGCCAGGGCAAGCCGCCGTTTCTCCCCGGCGGAGAGGAACCGGCCGGGCACGTCGGCCAGGCGGGACAGCGCCATCCGGTCGATGGCGTCCTGTACGCGGTTGCCGCCGTCGGCGTCGCCGAGTCCCGCCCAAAAGGCGAGGTTCTCGCGCAGCGTCAGCGCGGGTTTGATGCCGTCCGCGTGGCCGACGTAGACGGTCCGCGTCCGGTGATCGGCAAAATCGTTGCGGATATCGTCGCCGTTCCACCGTAACGCGCCCTCGACCGGACGGCCGAGCCCCGCCATGAGGCGTATCAGGCTGGACTTGCCGCTGCCGTTCGGGCCGCGCAGCACCAGGGCGCCGCCGCTATCGAGGGTGAAGCCGAGATCCGTGAACACGATCCGTTCGCCGCGCATGCAGAGAAGGTTCTCGGCGGAAAATTGATCGGGCATCGCGCGTCACGGCTGTTGGCGGAGCGCACAAGGTATCGCAGGAAAGGGGCAAAAAGAAAGACGGTCGCTGGGGGTGGGCCAGCGACCGCCAGGAGTGAACGACCTTACGCCAAGGCCGTATACTTGAATGAGGCTGTTTGGCGTAGCCTCGTCTGAGAGGGGAGGTCTCAGCTTGATTAGTACACACGGGGACTGTGGCTTCGATTTGCCCGGAATAAGGCAATATTAAGGCAGCCCCGGCCCGATTCCTCCCGTGAAGGTATATTTACCTATTATTCAATTCATGCGGCGCGCGTAACTGGCCCCAAATTCGCGGCTTCCTTTGAAAACCGGCGGCAACGGCCGGCCCTCCGGAAGGGTTAACCACAGGCGCAGCATGTGTCGCCGCTGCTCGGGATCGGGCCAGTCCTCGAAGCCGGTCCGGCCGTGGATGATCGTATAGTTGTTCGCGATCAGTACGTCGCCCGCCGCCATGTCGAATTCGAGCACGTTGTCTTCGGCGACCTTCTCGAACAGCGCGATCGCCTCTTTCTGGGCGGGGCTGAGGGGCGGCACCTCGTCGAACCGCTGGGCGGTGTGGATATAGCGGAGCTTCAGGTTGATCGACAGCCGTTCGGCGAACCAGTGATAGATCGGCATGATCTGAACGGTGACCCCGTCCGGACGTTGGCCGCGGGCGTCCATGTGGAAATCCTCCTGCAGCACTTTGGCGAGGTCGGGCCGCTGTTCCAGGATGTCGTTGAAGATTTGCACGGCGCTGGCGAGCCGGCTGCGGCCGCCCGATTTCGCGGTCTGGCGGCACATCAGCATGAACGTGTCGCAGCCGTCGTTGTGGAAGCGCTGCGGATCGTTGGTTTGAAAGCTGCGGATGTTGTCGGTCGTCTCCACCCGGGCGCCGGTATCGCGCACGCTGTGCAGCAGGTTGCCCGCGCCGTCCTGCGGTTCCGGCGTCCCGATGTGGCGGCCGAGGCCCCACAGGACCGTCTTCGCCGCGTCCTCGGACATTTCGGCGACCGGCACGCCGCGCAAGACGGTGAAGCCGCGCCCGCCTTCCAATTCCCGGTGTACGTCATCGATGATGTCGGCGAGCGCCGGGATCGGGAAATCGTCTCGGCCGAGCGTGAACAGGTCGCGCCCGCCGGCCGACGCCTGACGCTGGGCGGCGCGAATCGCGTCTTTCTGGTCGGCGGAAAGCTCGATGATCCAGTCCTGCCGGTCCCGGATTGCCGGGCCGCTCCAGGCGGCCGGGTCGTCGACGCGGTGGGTCAGGTAATCGCTCATGTCTGTCCTCCATTCGGTGTCATGCGTCGGGCATAGGTCGCGCCGAACTCGCGCGTCCCTTCGAAATTGGGCGGCAGCGGCCGGCCGTTCGGGATGGTCAGCCAGATCCGCAGCAGATGCCGCTTGCGGTCCGGGTCGCCGCCGTCCCGGTATTTCGTGCGAGCGTGAAAGGTCGCGTAATTGCTGGCGATCTGGATATCGCCCGGTTCCATGACGAAGGACAGCGCGACATCGGGGTCGCCGCAAATCTCGTCGAGCAGCGCGATCGCTTCCCGCTGCTTCTCGGTAAAGGGCGGCACCTCGGGGAAGCGCTGGGCCGCGTACATCAGGCTGTTCTTGTAGTTCGGCGTCAGTTGGCCGTTCCAATAGGTGTAGATCGGCATCACCTGGACTTTCACGCCGTCGCGCCGCTGGCCGCGCGTATCCATGTGCCAACACGCCTGTTGCAGCACCTCGGCGAGGTCCGGGCGACGGCGCATCGCCTCGTTGAAGACTTCGACCGCGCTGACCAGCAGGCTCTCCCCGCCGCTCGCGCCCGCCTGCAGGCAGCACAGCATGAAGATGTCCGCGCCGTCGTTGTGGAAGTTGATCGCGGCGTCGGTCTGGTAGTCGCGCAATGTGTCGGAGTCGGCGAAGGATTTGCCGGTATCGCGCACGTCATGCATCAGGTTGCCCGCGCCGTCCTGCCGTTCCGGGATGCCGACATGCTGCGCCAGCCCCCAGAAGATCGTGCGTGCGTCTTCCTCGCTGTAGCGCTCCACCGGCAGGCCGCGCAGCAAGGCGAAGCCGCGGCCGCCTTCCAGCACCGGCAGCAGTCCTTCCAATTTGGCCGACAGTGTCGGCAGGGCAAAGTCGTCCTTCGTCAGGGCGAACAGATCGGCCCGCCGGTCCCGTGTTTCGGCGAGCGCCGCCTCGATCTCGGCGATTTCCGTGGCCGTCAGGGTGACGATCCAGTCGGTCCGGTCGCGCAGGTCCGCGCCGCGCCAGGCGGACGGATCGACCAGCGGGGCTTTCAGCGTGTCGGAGGAATGCGTGGTTCCGGTCATAGGCTCATTCCCACCAGCCGCCGTTGAGGATCATCGCCTCCGGCTCCAGCTTCTGCTCGCCGATGTAGCTCTGCCCCAGGCTATCGAGATACTCGAATTCACCTTCGATGTGGCGCAACACCACGGCGTCGCCCGGCGATCCGGGTTTCAGCGTGCCGAGATCCGGCCGGCCGACGGCCGCCGCCGCGCGGTTTGTTCCGGCCGCGATGACATCGCTCAACGACGCGCCGAGCGAGAGGAACTTCGACATGGTGACCAGCCCGTCGCCGACCGCCGCGACACGGCCGTCCTTGAACGCGACATCGGTGACTGGGTCGATGCCCTGACCCGGATCGACCACGCGGCCGCCCGTCAAAACGATGTCATACATAATCCATCCTTATCCTAGACCGGTATGTCGTGGTTGGCGTGCCGGTTCGGCGTGTCCGGGAACGCGGATACGAGAGCGATCCGCGATAACGTTCTCGGGATTTTACCTTTCCGCGCGGATCGGGCAAATTCTCGGTGTAAGGCATGCCTGCATAGGCAGCTATCGAGGCGAGGACAATGGCGGGACGCGACGACGATAAACCGACCTCGGAGGAGAAACGCCGCGTCTATGTGGTGTTCTTCGTGATCGCTTTCGCCATCGACCTGGCGGTCGGCCTCATCCGCGAAGGCACATACGCGCCGACCTTGATCGGCGGCGCGATCATGATCACGTCGGTTCTGTTTTACGTCTATTCGCTGATTCGCGACCGCTAGACCCGGCCGCCGCCGTCGCGCGGTGTTGCGCGAAAGCGCTAACGGATCATTTATTTGCGTCGAGTATGCTCCGGTACCGCGCCCGCGATTGACAGGATTCCTCGCGAACCCCTACACCGTATCGAACGGGCGAAAAGTACGAGAATTGGGCGGTTGCCGTGGCATTACGACATGGATTTATAGGACGGATCGGACGGTTGTTCCGATACCGTCTTTTGATTCCGGTCTTGCGCGGCAAGCGCGAGCCCGAGCATACGGCGCGCGGGGTGTTCGTCGGCCTGCTGGTGGCGTTGACGCCGACCGTCGGCGTGCAGATGCCGATCGTGTTGTTGCTTTGGCTAGCGGGTCGCGCGATCGGGCGGTCCTGGGACTTCAATCTGATTGTCGGGATGGCTTGGACCTGGGTCACCAATCTCGTCACCGTGCCGCCGCTGTACTACGGCTTCCTCGTTACCGGCGAGATCATGATGGGTCGCTGGGAGCAAAGGGGCGGTTATGGCGACTTTCAAACGAGTCTGGACGGCCTATTGGCGACCGATACCGGGCCGTTGGAAACGCTGTGGGTCTACGTGGCCGGCATTTTCGAATTGTGGGGCGTGCCCATGTTCGTCGGCTGTATTCCCTGGGCCATCGTGGGGTCTTGGGTGGGGTATCGCTGGAGTCTGGGCATGATCCGCCGGTTCCGGTTGCGTCGCATGCAGAAAGAGCTGTCCCGCGGGTGACGGGAGCGCAGGCGATTGACCGGCCATGCCGCCGCGCCATTTTTGTAGAAAGGTTCTGCAAAAGAGCGCTCGGTTGATGTCGTCGCGATGAAGGAGGGTGGCATGAAACACACGGACTCGATCACCGGCTATCATGCGCATGTCTATTTCGATGCGGCGAGCGAGCCCGCGGCGGCGGCGCTTCGGGAAGCGCTGGAAGCCTTCGATGTCACGCTCGGTCGTTGGCACCGCAAGCCGGTCGGCCCGCACCCGGCGTGGAGCTATCAGGTCGCCTTCGCGCCCGAACAATTCGCCGACATTGTGCCGTTCCTGACGCTCAACCGCGGGCCGCTGTCGGTCCTGGTGCATCCGATGACCGGCGACGCCATGGCCGATCATTTCGACCACGCGATCTGGCTCGGCGAGCGACTGGCGTTGGCCCCGGAACCGCTGCAGCGCGAGCCTTAGGGTTAATGCATCGTTTGTATTGCGATGGTAATCCCCTGACAGTTTGGTCCGTCGGCGCGCGACCGCGAGAGTCGGGCGCGCCGGCGGTGGCCACGCCGCTCCTGGAAGGCGTT
>JANQKC010000036.1 GCA_028281325.1 Alphaproteobacteria bacterium | reverse complement strand
AGATCGCCGCTTCCAACCAGCCGAAGTTCAAGGCCGGTAAGGCGCTCAAGACTGCCGTCAACTAAACGGCAGACTTGAGTGAGTTTGAATCGGCCGCCTTCGGGCGGCCGATTTGATTCCGACAGCCTGCTTGCCTGCGCGACCATCCTCACTATGATGCGCGCTGAGATGTGGGCGGTTAGCTCAGCTGGGAGAGCACCTCGTTTACACCGAGGGGGTCGGCGGTTCGATCCCGTCATCGCCCACCATTCCCGCCAAACTGTCCGTTTCCGCAGGCTCCGATTGTTCGATCGGCAGCGCTCCTCTTAACATTTTGTTAGCTGTCTCTGCGCATCATCGCGTGATGGCTCAAGAGGAAGAACTCGATATGTCGTTGGGGCATCAGGAAGAAAACGGTTCCCTGCGGATTCTCGAGGTTGTCGGCGTGTTGCTGGCGGTTATCCCATGCGGCGTGCTCGCGGGGCTATACCTCGTTTCCGAGGACATTACCTTCCTGATCGCCTGTGCCGTGTTCGCGGCAATTGCGGTCGTTGTCGTGTTCTGGCGGCGTCCGGGCCATACACGCCGCGGCCGGCGGGGCCGTTCCATGCGCGACGCCGATGTATCGATCCTCTCCGACGCGGAGCAAGGGCCGCGCGGCGGCGGCTTGGCACGGTTCCTTCAGACCGCCGCCGCCATGCGGGGCAAGCTGACCAAGCGGCTTCTGAAGGTCGCCGGGTTCTTGGTTTGGATGGCCGCATGGATATTCACCGCCGTCTTGTTCACCCGTGTGGCCGAAAATGAAAATGTCGCGGGGCTGGCGATTTTCGTCATGATCGGATCGTTGAGTCCCCTGGTTTTCTACCTCCTGCTGGAAACCGGCGTGAGCCGGCTGAGCAGCCGCTTGCGCGACGAGGATTGATCATCCGTCGCCGCGGGGCTTCCCTTGACGGATTTCCAGGATTTGGCGTCGATTTCGGGTCTGTCTGCTTGACACTCGGGAAGCCGTCGATTACATGGAGCGACCTCTATCGCGGGGGTGTAGCTCAGTTGGTTAGAGCGCCGGCCTGTCACGCCGGAGGCCGCGGGTTCGAGTCCCGTCACTCCCGCCATTTTGACCCCTTAAATCTTCCTGTACTTCCGCACCGTTCCCGATCGGGCTCGCTGGCCTCGCCGCGACTGCGCCGCTCCGGCAAAGCGAATCGCGACGGAAATTTTGTCCAATTCCGGTGTTTTCGTGCGCCGGCACGGGGCGAAATGGACCGCGGGGCCGAATTTGGCGCGTGGCGACGGTTGAACCTCAGCGCGACCGTCGGATACGGGATGGTAACGAAACATTCAATAAATTCAACGTATGCGAGCGGTCTTGATGCCGCCTTCCTTGGGATGTCGTCCGAAAAGACGGCGTCTCATCCGCTACCGTGGTGGCGATTCGTGCAGAAATCATGAGGATTCTGTGACTTCTCGCTTTTACTCGATGGGTCGTAACTCTATATTGCTCCCTACTTGAGCGGCCCGTTACAGCATAAGAAACGATATAAGACGCGGGCAACCCAAGCGCTCCGGGGGGAGGGTTTAGGATTGCCGAAACGGGCTGATCAGAGGGTAAGGGTGGTCAATGGACGAACTGCTTCGGGAATACCTCCCGATCCTGATTTTCCTGGCGGTCGCGCTGGGATTGGCGGGAATCATGGTGACGGCGAGTTTTATTCTCGCCAAGCAAAATCCAGATTCCGAAAAACTGTCGGCCTATGAATGCGGCTTCGAAGCGTTCGACGATGCGCGCAGCCGGTTCGACGTTCGGTTTTATCTGGTGGCAATTCTTTTCATTATCTTCGACTTAGAAGTCGCCTTCCTCTTTCCGTGGGCCGTCGCTCTTGGCGATATCGGCCTCTTCGGATTTTGGTCCATGGTGGTCTTCCTCGGCATTTTGACCGTCGGCTTCGTCTATGAATGGCGCAAAGGAGCGTTGGAATGGGAGTAAACGTAGATCCCGACAAACGCCCGATCATGCCCGGCGCGGAACAGGACGCGGCGTTGAGAGCCGTCACCGATGAGCTTTCCGACAAAGGGTTCATCGTCGCGCAGGCGGACAAGCTGGTGAACTGGGCCCGGACCGGGTCGCTCTGGCCGATGACCTTCGGCCTCGCCTGCTGCGCCGTCGAAATGATGCATGCCTATATGCCGCGGTACGACCTTGACCGGTTCGGCGTCGTGCCGCGCGGTAGCCCCCGTCAGTCCGATGTCATGATCGTCGCGGGAACCCTGACGAACAAGATGGCGCCGGCGCTTCGCAAGGTCTATGACCAAATGGCGGAGCCGCGGTGGGTCATCTCGATGGGCTCCTGCGCGAACGGCGGCGGGTATTATCATTACTCATACTCCGTCGTGCGCGGCTGCGACCGGATCGTTCCCGTCGACATTTACGTCCCGGGATGCCCGCCGA
This sequence comes from Alphaproteobacteria bacterium, assembly GCA_028281325.1. GTDB lineage: Bacteria > Pseudomonadota > Alphaproteobacteria > UBA8366 > UBA8366 > JAJFJD01. The sequence goes on along the minus strand of JANQKC010000036.1, from coordinate 21,782 downwards.
CCGCGGAGGCGCTTGTCTATGGAATCCTTCAGTTGCAGAAGAAGATTCGCCGCACCGGCACCATCGCCCGCTGACCGAGCAAAATCAGATCAGACACCAGATCATGGATGAAAGACTAGAGGCGCTTGACGAACTGGGCCGCTACGTCGCCGGTCAGATGGGCCAGGATGTAGCCGATACGCAGATTCAAAACGGAGAGTTGATGCTCCGCGTTCGGCGCGACGCCATCTCCCGTGTCTTGTCCTTCCTGTGCAATGACGCGAACTGTCTGTTTCAAGTGCTCGCCGATATCTGCGGCGTCGACTATCCTGACCGCGACGAAAGGTTCGAAATCGTCTATAACCTATTGTCGCTGAAACATAATGTTCGGATCCGCGTGAAGGTGACGACCGATGAATCGACGCCGGTGCCCTCGGTGTCGCAGGTCTATCCGGCGGCTGGATGGTTCGAGCGCGAATGCTGGGACATGTACGGCGTATTCTTCAGCGAGCATCCCGATTTGCGGCGCATGCTGACCGATTACGGTTTCGACGGTCATCCGCTGCGCAAGGATTTCCCGCTGACGGGCTATGTCGAGGTGCGCTACGACGACGAACAGCGCCGTGTCGTGTACGAACCGGTAAAACTGGTCCAGGAATTCCGCAGTTTCGATTTCCTCAGTCCTTGGGAAGGCATGACGCCGCAGCTTCCCGGCGATGAAAAGGCGACCGAGGAGGACGCATCGTGACCGCCGACCCGCAGATCAAGACCATGACGATCAACTTCGGGCCGCAGCATCCGGCCGCGCATGGCGTGTTGCGGATGGTGATGGAGATGGACGGCGAGGTCGTCGAGCGCGTCGACCCGCATATCGGCCTGCTGCATCGCGGCACCGAAAAGCTTATCGAATACAAGACCTACATGCAGGCGGTGCCGTATTTCGACCGGCTCGATTACGTCTCGCCGATGTGCCAGGAACATGCCTTCGTGCTCGGCGTCGAAAAGCTGCTGGGCATCGAGCCGCCGCCCCGGGCGCAATACATCCGGGTGCTGTTCGACGAAATCACCCGCATTCTGAACCATCTGCTGAATCTGACCGCTTTTGCGCTGGATGTCGGCGCGATGACGCCGATGCTGTGGGGCTTCGAGCATCGCGAGATCCTGATGGAGTTCTATGAACGGGTGTCGGGCGCGCGGCTGCACGCGGCCTATTACCGCGCGGGCGGCGTGCATCAGGATATGCCGGCCGGACTCGCCGACGATATCAGGGAATGGTCGGAAACTTTCCCGCAATTCATCGAAGACATGGAAACGCTGCTGAACGAAAACCGTATTTTCAAGCAGCGCAGCGTCGACATCGGGATCATCTCGGCGCAGGACGCGATGGCCTGGGGGCTAAGCGGTCCGATGCTGCGCGGGTCCGGCGTGCCGTGGGATCTGCGCAAGTCCCAGCCTTACATGGTCTATGACCAGATTGATTTCGATATACCGATCGGCAAGAACGGCGATTGTTACGACCGCTATCTGGTGCGGGTCGAGGAGATGCGCCAAAGTCTGAGAATTATCGACCAATGCCTTGAAAAAATGCCGGATGGACCGGTTCTGACCAAGGAAGACAAGATCGCGCCGCCGAGCCGCGGCGAAATGAAGCACTCGATGGAAGCGCTGATCCATCACTTTAAGCTCTATACGGAAGGGATTCATGTGCCGGCGGGCGAGACCTATACCGCCGTTGAGGCGCCGAAGGGCGAGTTCGGCGTGTATCTCGTCGCGGACGGCACGAATCGGCCCTATCGGTGCAAGATTCGGGCGCCCGGGTTCCCGCATCTGCAGGCGATGGAATACATGTGCAAGGGACATATGCTGGCCGATTCGGTGGCGATCCTCGGATCGATGGATATTGTTTTCGGAGAAATCGACCGGTAACACGGTCCAACGCGGATAGACGGCGGCCATGAGCGAAGAGTTCAAATTCAACGACGAAAACCTTGCGAAGGCTAAGGAAATTATCGCTCGGTATCCGGAAGGTCGGCAGCAGAGCGCCGTCTTGCCGTTGCTCGATATCGCGCAGCGCCAGAATGAGGGGCATGCCAGCGAAGCCGTGATCGAGGCCGTCGCCAAAATGCTCGACATGCCGCGCATCCGCGTGACGGAGGTCGCGACCTTCTACACGATGATCAACACCAAGCCGGTCGGCAAATACCATCTGCAATGCTGCACGACGACCCCGTGCTGGCTGCGTGGGTCGGGCGACGTGGTGGACGCGATGCGCAAGCATCTGGGGATCGATTTCGGCGAGACGACCCCGGACGGTTTGTTCAGCATGCTGGAGGTCGAGTGCCTCGGCGGCTGCGTCAACGCGCCGATCTTACAGGTCAACGACGACTTCTACGAAGATCTGGACGCCGCCAGCGTCGTGAAGCTCCTGGAAGCCTTCAAGGCAGGCACGCCGCCGGAACCGGGCACCCAGATCGATCGACAAACCTCCGCGCCGGCGGGCGAGATTACGACCCTACAAGACCTAGAGTTCGCAAAGGGATAAGGGGCGATGTTGCAGGATAAGGATAGAATTTTCACGAACCTGTACGGGCTCCACGAGTGCAGCTTGGCAGGCGCGCGGCGTCGTGGCGACTGGGACAACACCGCCGACCTGATCAAGAAGGGCGCGGAGTGGATTATCGAGGAGATGAAGGCGTCGGGCCTGCGCGGGCGGGGCGGCGCCGGCTTCCCGACCGGCCTGAAGTGGTCCTTCATGCCGAAGGAAAACGACGGGCGTCCGCATTATCTCGTCGTCAACGCGGACGAAAGCGAGCCCGGAACGTGCAAGGATCGCGATATCCTGCGGCACGACCCGCATAAATTGCTGGAAGGCTGCCTGGTCGCGGGCTTCGCGATGGGCGCGCATGCGGCCTACATCTACGTCCGGGGCGAGTTCTTCAACGAGGCGGCGGCCTTGCAGAAGGCGGTCGACGAGGCGCGCGACGCCGGATTGTTGGGCCCCAATGCGGCCGGGTCCGGGTGGGATTTCGAGGTCTACGTTCATCGCGGCGCGGGCGCCTATATCTGTGGCGAGGAAACGGCGCTGCTGGAAAGCCTGGAGGGCAAGAAGGGGCAACCGCGGTTGAAGCCGCCGTTCCCGGCCATGGCGGGGCTCTATGGCTGCCCGACGACGGTGAACAACGTCGAGAGCATCGCGGTCGCGCCGACGATCCTGCGGCGCGGCGCGAGTTGGTTCGCCGGGTTCGGGCGCGAGAACAACACCGGTACCAAGGTGTTCTGCATCTCCGGTCATGTCGAGCGGCCGTGCAACGTCGAGGAGGCCATGTCGATCCCGATGCGTGAGTTGATCGACAAGCATGCCGGCGGCGTGCGCGGCGGTTGGGACAACCTCTTGGCGGTGATCCCTGGCGGCAGTTCGACGCCGCTGTTGCCGAAATCGATCTGCGACGACGTGCTGATGGACTTCGACGCGCTGAAAGAGGCGCAGTCGGGCCTCGGCACCGCGGCCGTCATCGTGATGGACAAGTCGACAGACGTGGTCAAGGCGATCGCCCGGCTGGCCTACTTCTACAAGCATGAGAGCTGCGGCCAATGCACGCCGTGCCGGGAAGGCACCGGCTGGATGTGGCGGGTTTTGGAACGCATGGTCGTCGGCGACGCCTCGGTCGAGGAGATCGACACGTTGCTGGATGTCGCGGGACAGGTCGAGGGGCACACCATTTGCGCCTTGGGCGACGCGGCGGCTTGGCCTATTCAGGGGTTGATCCGCCATTTCCGCGGCGAAATCGAAGACCGCATCACAAAGCGCAAGGCCGGCGGCCGTGCGGCGGCGGCGTAACGGGGGCGGGAAATGCCGAAGCTGACGATTAATGGCAAGGAAGTTGAGGTCGACGCAGGTCTGACGGTGTTGCAGGCGTGCGAACAGAACGGCATCGAGATTCCGCGCTTCTGCTATCACGAACGGCTGTCGATCGCCGGCAACTGCCGGATGTGCCTCGTCGAGGTCAAGCCGGGGCCGCCGAAACCGGCGGCGTCCTGCGCCCTGCCGGTGGCCGAAGGCATGGAGGTCATGACCGACACGCCGATGGTCAAGAAGGCACGCAACGGCGTCATGGAGTTCCTGCTGATCAACCATCCGCTCGACTGTCCGATCTGCGACCAGGGCGGCGAGTGCGACCTGCAGGACCAGGCGATGGCCTATGGCTATGACGGCAGCCGTTACGAGGAAAACAAGCGCGCCGTCAAAGAGAAATACATGGGCCCGCTGGTCAAGACGATCATGACCCGCTGCATCCATTGCACCCGCTGCGTCCGTTTCGTCTCGGAAGTGGCCGGCGTGGACGATATCGGGCTGGTCAACCGGGGCGAGGGGGCGGAGATCACGACGCTCGAACGCGCGATAAGCTCCGAATTGTCGGGCAATGTGATCGACCTGTGTCCGGTCGGCGCGCTCACGTCCAAGCCTTACGCCTTCACCGCGCGCTCCTGGGAATTGACCAAGACCGAAAGTATCGACGTGATGGACGCGCTCGGCAGCAATATCCGCGTCGACGCGCGCGGCAACGAGGTGATGCGCGTGTTGCCGCGTCTGCATGAGGATATCAACGAGGAGTGGATCTCCGACAAGACCCGGTTCGCCTGCGACGGCCTGCGCCGGCAGCGCCTGGACAAGCCGTATCTGCGCAACAAGGACGGCAAGTTGGCGCCCGTCACTTGGGGCGACGCGTTCGCGGCGATCGCGGAGAAGATCAAGAGCGCCGGGGCCGGGAAGGTGGCCGCTATCGCCGGCGATCTTTGCGATGTCGAGTCGATGTACGCGCTGAAGCAATTGATGGCGGCAATCGGATCGCCGAACCTGGATTGCCGGCAGGACGGTGCGGCGCTCGATCCGTCGGTGCGCGGCAGCTATCTGTTCAATTCCACCATCGCGGGGATCGAGGAGGCGGATGCCTGTCTGCTGATCGGCACGAACCCGCGTTCGGAAGCGCCGTTGATCGCGGCGCGGCTGCGGAAGCGCTGGTTGCAGGGCGGGTTCACCGCCGGTGTCGTCGGACCGCAGGTCGACCTGACCTTCGACACCGAGTATCTCGGCGCAGGACCGGACACGTTGGAGGCGATCCGCGCCGGCAACCATCCCTTCGCGGAAAAACTGAAACAGGCCGACCGGCCGATGCTGATCCTCGGCATGGGAGCGCTGACGCGGCCCGACGGTGCGGCGGTGTTGCGGGCCGCGCGGCAGGTCGCGGAGTCGACCGGCATGATCAGCGGCGACTGGAATGGCTTCAACGTGCTCCATACGGCCGCTGCGCGCGTCGGTGGGCTCGATATCGGCTTCGTGCCGGGCGAGGGCGGCAAGGACACGGCGGCGATCCTCGACGGGGCCGAGAGCGGCGATGTGAAGGTGGTCTATCTGCTGGGCGCGGACGAGTTGGACACCGCCAAGCTGAAGAACGCCTTCGTGATCTATCAGGGCCATCACGGTGACGCGGGCGCGCATGCGGCCGACGTCATCCTGCCGGGCGCGGCCTATACGGAGAAGAACGGCCTTTACGTCAACACCGAAGGCCGTGTGCAGGCCGGGTTCCGGGCCTCCTTTCCGCCAGGCGACGCCCGCGAGGATTGGGCGATCGTTCGGGCGCTGTCCGAAGCGTTGGGCGATGCCTTGCCGTTCGATACCCAGGATGCGCTGCGCGAGAAGCTGCGGGCGGATGTCCCGGGTTTCCTCGCCATCGACACGATCGAGGCGGCAGAATGGGGCGATTTCGGCCGCGCGGGCGACATGCGGGCCGATCCGTTCGTGTCCGCGGTCCCGAATTTCTACATGACCGACCCGATCAGCCGCGCCTCGGAAACGATGGCCAAATGCGTCGACGAATTGTCGGCTGCCGCAGACGGAGCGACCGGCACCCATGGTTGATATGATGGCGCTTTGGGAAAACTATATCTGGCCGACCGCCTGGATCGTCGGCGGAATTTTGATGATCGTCGTGCCGGTGCTGCTGTCGGTGGCTTATCTGACGCTCGCCGAACGCAAGGTCATCGGTTGGATGCAGTTGCGCAAGGGACCGAATGTGGTCGGCCCGTTCGGGCTGTTGCAGCCGATCGCCGACGGGTTGAAGCTGTTCTTCAAGGAAACCATCATTCCGGCCAGTTCGAACCGGGTGATCTTCTTTCTCGCGCCGGTCGTCACCTTCGTCCTTAGTCTGATCGCCTGGGCGGTCATCCCGTTCGGCCCCGGGCTGGTTCTGGCCGATATCAACGTCGGGTTTCTGTATCTGTTCGCGATTTCGTCGCTCGGCGTCTACGGCATTCTGATGGCGGGCTGGGCGTCGAATTCGAAATACGCCTTCCTCGGCGCGCTGCGGTCGGCGGCGCAGATGGTGTCCTACGAGGTCTCGATCGGTTTCGTGATCATCACCGTCCTGCTGGCGGTCGGTTCGCTGAACCTGTCGCAAATCGTGTTGGCGCAGTCCGGCGGCATCCATCACTGGCATGCCTTCTCGCCGCTGCTGCCGATGTTCGTCGTGTTCTTCGTTTCGGCGTTGGCCGAGACCAACCGCGCCCCCTTCGACCTTCCGGAAGCGGAGGCGGAGCTGGTGTCGGGCTACAACGTCGAGTATTCGTCGATGACCTTCGCGATGTTCTTCCTCGGCGAATACGCGAACATGATCCTGATGAGCGCGATGACCGCGATCCTGTTCCTGGGCGGCTGGTTGCCGCCGTTCGAGTTTGCCCCGTTCACCTGGATTCCGGGGCCGATCTGGTTCGCGTTGAAGATCGCTTTCGTGTTGTTCCTGTTCTTGTGGGTTCGGGCAACCTTCCCACGGTATCGCTACGACCAACTCATGCGGCTCGGCTGGAAGGTCTTCCTGCCGCTGTCGCTGGCATGGGTCATCCTGACCGCCGGCTGGTTGATCGCCTTCGATCAGGTTCCGCCGGCAGGCGGTGCATAGGGCCATGCATCGGATGGAGTGGAGATAGATGTCATTTATTGATCGCACCGCGCGCGCGTTTCTGTTGTCCGAGTTGGTGAGCGGTATGTCGTTGACGTTGCGAACGATGTTCCGGCGCAAGCACACGGTGAATTATCCGTATGAGAAAGGACCGTTGAGCCCGCGGTTCCGGGGCGAGCATGCCTTGCGGCGCTATCCGAACGGCGAAGAGCGGTGTATCGCGTGCAAGCTGTGCGAGGCGATTTGCCCGGCCCAGGCGATCACCATCGAGGCGGAGCCGCGCGACGACGGCAGCCGACGTACGACGCGCTACGACATCGACATGACGAAATGCATTTATTGCGGATTCTGTCAGGAGGCGTGTCCGGTCGACGCCATAGTCGAGGGACCGAATTTCGAATTTGCGACCGAGACTCGCGAGGAGCTTTTCTACAACAAAGAGAAGCTATTGGAGAACGGCGACCGCTGGGAGCCGGAGATTGCGGCCAATATTGCATTGGACGCACCGTATCGTTAAACACGTCACGGTCGAGCGGCGAATTACCGACAACGATTTCACAAAAATCGACCGGCAATTACGCGTTCCAGGGGCGGCATAAGGGGGGTGGATGATCATTCAGGCGCTGGCATTCTATTTGTTTGCCTTCGTGGCGATTGCCGCCGGCGTGATGGTTGTGACGGCGCGGAATCCGGTTCACTCCGTGCTGTTCCTAATTCTCGCCTTCTTCAATTCCGCCGCGTTGTTCGTTCTGATGGGGGCCGAATTTCTGGCGATGATCCTGGTTGTCGTCTATGTCGGCGCGGTTGCCGTGCTGTTCCTGTTCGTCGTCATGATGCTCGACATCAATTTCGTCGAGATGCGCCAAGGGTTCCTGCAGTACCTGCCGGTCGGGGGGCTGATCGGGATCATTCTGCTTGCCGAGTTGGTGCTTATCGTTGGGACCTGGGCGGTGTCGCCGGAGGCCGCGACGCTCGTGACCGCGCCCATTCCGCCGCCCGATCAGGCCAGTAACATCCACGCCCTCGGCCGGTTGATCTACACGCATTACGTCTACCTGTTCCAAGCGTCCGGCATGGTGCTGCTGGTCGCGATGATGGGGGCGATCGTGTTGACGCTCCGGCATCGGGAAGGCGTCCGACGCCAGAAGATCGAGCAGCAGCTGGCGCGCAAGGCCGAGGACACGATCGAGGTGGTCAAGGTGCCGTCGGGGAGTGGCATCTGATGTTGGAAATCGGTCTCGCGCATTACCTGACGGTTGCCGCGATCCTATTTACCCTGGGCCTGTTCGGCATCTTCCTGAACCGCAAGAACGTGATCATCATCCTGATGTCTATCGAACTTATGTTGCTGGCGGTAAACATCAACTTCGTGGCGTTCTCCACCCATCTACAGGACATGGTCGGACAGGTCTTCGCCATGTTCGTGCTGACCGTGGCGGCCGCGGAGGCGGCCATCGGCCTCGCCATCCTGGTGGTGTATTTCCGAAACCGCGGCTCCATCGCCGTCGAAGACATCAACATGATGAAGGGTTAGCCCGGGATGGATGCCGCCATCGTTTTCCTGCCCCTGATCGGGGCCATTGTCGCCGGGTTGTTCGGGCGCCTCATCGGCGACCGGGCGTCCATGCTGACCACCTGCATCCTGCTCACCCTGTCGGCCGTCCTGTCCTGGATCGTCTTCTTCGACGTCGCGATCGGCGGGAACGCGCGGACGGTGCGCCTGTTCACCTGGATGGACGTGACCGGCTTCTCCTTCGCCTGGGCGTTGCTGATCGATCAGTTGACCGCGGTCATGCTGGTCGTGGTGACCACGGTGTCGGCGGTCGTGCATTGGTATTCGATCGGCTATATGAGCCACGACGACAGCAAGCCGCGCTTCTTCGCCTATCTCAGCCTGTTCACCTTCTTCATGCTGATGCTGGTGACGGCGGACAATCTGGTCCAGATGTTCTTCGGCTGGGAAGGCGTCGGGCTCGCCTCCTATCTGCTGATCGGCTTCTGGTACAAGAAGCCGACGGCCAATGCGGCTGCGATCAAGGCCTTCGTGGTCAACCGGGTCGGCGATTTCGGCTTCGCGCTCGGCATCTTCGGGGTCTTCGTGTTGTTCGGCAGCGTCGAGTTCGCGGAAATCTTCCCGGCGGTGGCCGGCAAGGCGGATGCGCAGATCGTCTTCCTGGGCGGCGAGTATCACGCTATGACCGTGCTTTGCTTGCTGCTGTTCATGGGCGCGATGGGCAAGTCGGCGCAGCTTGGGCTGCATACCTGGCTGCCCGACGCGATGGAGGGGCCGACGCCGGTCTCGGCGCTGATCCACGCGGCGACGATGGTGACGGCCGGCGTCTTCATGGTCTGCCGCCTGTCGCCCTTGTTCGAGTATTCCGAAATCGCCTTGGCGGTGGTGACCATCGTCGGCGCATCGACCGCTTTCTTCGCCGCGACGGTGGGGTTGACGCAGAACGACATCAAGCGCGTGATCGCCTATTCGACCTGTTCGCAGCTCGGCTACATGTTCTTCGCCGCGGGCGTGTCGGCCTATGGCGCGGCGATGTTCCATCTTTTCACGCACGCCTTCTTCAAGGCGCTGCTGTTCCTCGGGTCCGGCTGCGTGATCCACGCCATGTCGGACGAACAGGACATGCGTAAGATGGGCGGCATCTACAAGATGGTGCCGATCACCTACGCCTTCATGTGGATCGGCAGCTTGTCGCTGGCCGGGATCGGCATCCCGGGCGTGTTCGGCCTGTCCGGCTTCTATTCCAAGGACATCATCATCGAATCCGCGTTCGCGGCGCAAACGTCGGTCGGCGCCTACGCCTTCTGGCTCGGCATCGCCGCGGCGTTGATGACCGCCTTCTACTCTTGGCGGCTCATCTTGATGACCTTCCATGGCAAGCCGCGCTGCGACGAGAAGACATTGGCGCATGTGCACGAGGCGCCGCCGATTATGTGGGTGCCGTTGGTGGTTCTCGCGATTGGCTCGATCGTGGCCGGGGCGATCACCTACAGCGTGTTCGTCGGCGATGGCATGGCCGCCTTCTGGGGCGATTCGTTGTTCGTCCTGGAGACCAACACAGCGTTGGCCGACGCGCATAACGTGCCGCTTTGGGTCAAGTTGTTGCCCTTGGGGATGGGGGGCACCGGCATCGCGCTGGCCTATTGGATGTATATGGCGAGCCCGGGTATGCCGGACGCGTTGGCGAAACGGTTCAAGCCGCTTTACGCCTTCTCGTTCAACAAGTGGTATTTTGACGAGTTGTACGATCGGATTTTCGTCAAGCCGGCCTTCCGGCTCGGCTTCGGCCTCTGGAAATCCGGCGACGGCGCGGTGATCGACGGTGTCGGCCCGGACGGCATCGCGGCGGTCACGCGGCAACTGGCGCGCCGGGCGAGTTGGCTTCAGAGCGGCTATGTCTATCACTACGCCTTCGCGATGCTGATCGGCGTGGTGGTCCTGGTCACCTGGTACATGCTGCGAAGCGGGGGTTAGGGGGCCATGTTCGAGAATGTCGGCGTGTTGAGCGTCGTTACCTTCACGCCGATTGTCGGGGCGCTGTTCATCCTGCTGGTCGTGCGCGGCACGGAAGAGGAAGTCGCCCGCAATTCGCGCTGGGCCGCGTTGTGGGTGTCGCTCTTCACCTTCCTCGCGTCGCTCTACATCTGGATCATGTTCGATCCGGCGACGCCCGACTTCCAGTTCGTCGAATCGGTTCCCTGGATTCCGGAATACGACATCTACTATCGGATGGGCGTCGACGGCATCTCGATGTTCTTCGTCCTGCTGTCGACCTTCCTGACGCCGATCTGCATCTTGGCGAGTTGGGACGCGATCAAGACGCGGGTGCGCGAATACATGATCGCCTTCCTTGTGCTCGAGACCTTCATGATCGGGATGTTCTGCGCGCTCGATTTCGTGGTCTTCTACATCTTCTTCGAGGCGGTGCTGATCCCGATGTTCCTGATCATCGGGGTCTGGGGCGGACCGCGGCGGGTCTATGCGGCGTTCAAGTTCTTCCTGTACACGCTGCTCGGTTCGGTGTTGATGCTACTGGCGATCATCACGCTGTATCATCAGGCGAACACGACGAGCATTATTACGCTGCTCGGATTCGCCGTTGATCCCAACGTGCAGACATGGCTTTGGCTGGCCTTCTTCGCATCTTTCGCGGTCAAGATTCCCATGTGGCCGGTGCATACCTGGCTGCCCGACGCCCATGTGGAAGCGCCGACCGCGGGATCGGTGATCCTGGCGGGTGTGTTGCTGAAGATGGGCGGATACGGCTTTCTGCGCTTTTCGATCGGCATGCTGCCGGTGGCGTCCGACTTCTTCGCGCCCTTCGTGTTCGCGTTGAGCGCGGTCGCCGTGATCTACACATCGCTCGTGGCCTTGGCGCAGGTCGATATGAAGAAGCTGATCGCCTATTCATCGGTCGCGCATATGGGCTTCGTGACGGTGGGCATTTTCGCGATGAACGAGCAGGCCGTGGCCGGGTCGATCATTCAGATGCTGAGCCATGGCGTCGTGTCCGCCGCGCTGTTTCTCTGCGTCGGCGTGGTCTACGACCGTATCCATAGCCGGGAAATCGCCGACTACGGCGGTCTCGTCCACCGCATGCCGCGATACGCCGCCGTGTTCCTGGTGTTTACGCTGGCGTCGATCGGGTTGCCGGGGACGAGCGGTTTTGTCGGCGAGATTCTGATATTGGTCGGCATTTTCCAGGTCAGCACCTGGATTTGCGCGCTGATCGCGACCGGCATGATCCTGGGCGCGGGCTACATGCTGTATCTCTACCGCCGGGTGATCTTTGGGGAACTGACCAAGGACAATCTCAAGTCGATCCTGGACCTGAACGCGCGCGAGATCGCCATCTTCGCGCCGCTGATCCTGGTCGTGCTGTGGATGGGGATTTATCCGTTGTCCTTCCTGCTGCCGATCGAAGTATCGGTCGCCAAGCTCGTTGCCGACTACAACGCCGCGCTTGCCGCCGTCGCCGATACGACGTCGGTTGCCGTGCGGTGAGATGAGAGGGTAATCCGTTGACGCATGCCTTGCCCGTGATGTTACCCGCGCTGCCAGAGATTTTCCTGGCGGTGTTCGGCATGGTCCTCATGATGGTCGGCGTATTCAGCAGCGAGAAGCGCGCCTACCGCACGGTGTCGACTTTTTCCATCATGGCGTTGATCCTCGCGTTGCTGATGGTGTTGTTCCAAGGCACCGATCGCATCTTGGCGTTCAACGGCTTGTTCATCGTCGACGGTTTCGCCGCCTATATGAAAGTACTGGTGCTGGCCGGGTCGGCGGTAACGCTGATCATGAGCGACCGCTTCCTGCGCAAGGAAGGCATGGACCGGTTCGAGTACCCTATCCTCATCGTCTTCGCGTCGCTCGGCATGATGATGATGATTTCGTCCAACGATCTGATTTCACTCTATATCGGTCTGGAACTGCAGAGCCTGTCGCTCTACGTGATTGCGGCGTTCCAGCGCGATTCCACGCGGTCGACCGAGGCGGGGTTGAAGTATTTCGTTCTCGGCGCGCTGTCGTCGGGCTTGTTGCTCTACGGCTGCTCGATGATCTACGGCTTTGCCGGCACCACCGATTTCGGCCTGATCGCCAAGCAGCTCGCCGACGGCGGCGAACCCGCCATCGGTCTGATCGTCGGCCTGGTGTTCCTGATCGCGGGCCTGGCCTTCAAGGTTTCCGCGGTGCCGTTCCATATGTGGACGCCGGATGTGTACGAAGGCGCGCCGACACCGGTGACGGCCTTCTTCTCGGTCGCCCCGAAGATTGCCGCCATCGCCTTGTTCCTGCGGGTGATGGTGGGACCGTTCGAAGCGATGCTGGTGGAGTGGCGCCAGATCATCGTCTTCGTGTCGATCCTTTCCATGGTCTTGGGCGCGTTGGCGGCCATCAACCAGACCAATATCAAGCGTCTGATGGCCTATAGCTCGATCGGCCATGTCGGTTACGCCTTGATCGGATTGGCCGCGGGCGGTCGCGAGGGCATCACCGCCGTGCTGGTCTATATGACGATCTATCTGGTGATGACCATGGGCACCTTCGCCTGCATCCTCAGCATGCGGCAGAAGGGCGAGATGGTCGAGTCCATCGACAGCCTCGCAGGGCTCGGCAAGTCGAACCCGCCGATGGCGCTGGCGTTGCTGATCTTCATGTTTTCGATGGCGGGTATCCCGCCGTTGGCCGGTTTCTTCGGCAAGCTCTACATCTTCATGGCCGCCCTTGATGCCGGTCTGGTCGCGCTGGCGATCATCGGCGTCGTGACGAGCGTGTTCGGCGCGTTCTACTATCTTCGGATCGTTAAGGTGATGTATTTCGACGAAACGGTCGAACCGCTGGAACAGCCGATCGGCAAAGGCGTCGGCGCGGTGATGGCGATCACGGCCGTTGTGACGGTTGTTTTCTTCATCGGACTGTCCCCGGTTCTTGAGATTGCCGATGCGGCCGCCGCGTCGCTGTTCGCGACATAGCGCGGTCCTGATCGGGCCGGCGCCATGACTGCCCAACTTGCGTTTTCCGTCATCGAACACGACACGCTGTCGTCGACGAACGACGAAGCCTGTCGTCTCGCCGACGAAGGGGCCGCGGCGGGCACCGTGGTCTGGGCGCATCGGCAGCAGGCGGGGCGGGGCCGCCGCGGTCGCCGATGGCAATCGCCAGAGGGCAATCTCTTCTTCTCCGTCATTTTACGACCGGCGGCGCCGCCGGCGCTGGCCGCGCAGCTCTCGCTCGTCACCGCGGTCGCCATGGCCGAAACGCTGTCCGGCCTGTTGCCGGACGATGCCCGGGTCGAGCAGAAGTGGCCGAACGACGTGCTTATCGATGGCAAGAAGATCGCCGGCATCCTGCTCGAGTCATCGGGGGCGGCGGCCGACCGGGTGGATTGGGTCGTCCTCGGATGCGGCGTGAACATCGCCGTTGCCCCGGGCGATACGACGCTGCCCGCGACCAGCTTGGCGGAGGCGGGGGCTGGCCTGTTGGATCGCAAGGCGGTCCTCATGGCCCTTTTGGACAGCTTGCGCCGCTGGTGCGCTGAATGGGAGACTGCCGGCATCGCGCCGGTCCGGACGGCCTGGCTTGCCCGGGCGCGCGGGTTGGGGGAGGAAATCACCGTTCGGTTGCCGCACCATGAATTCAAAGGGCAGTTCCTGGACATGGACGACAGCGGCGCGCTTATCCTTCGCCTGGCGGATGGTTCGGAAAAAGCCGTGACGGCGGGCGATGTCTTCCTATGATGCCCGGGATGCAGGAGTGAGACGGTGCTGCTAGCGATAGATTCCGGGAACACGAATGTCGTGTTTTCCGTATCCGAGAACGGCGACCGAAAGGGGATTTGGCGCTGCCATAACAACCCGAAGCGGACAGCCGACGAATACGCGGTGTGGCTGACGCAGTTGATGAGCCTGTCGGGGGTCGAGCCCAAGGATATCGATGCGGCGATCATCGCCACCGTGGTGCCGGAGGCGCGGTTCAACTTGGTGACCCTCTGCGAGAAGTATTTCCATCAGCAACCGTTGATGATCGGCGACCCTGCGCTGGACCTCGGCGTCGGCGTCCGGATCGACCGGCCGGAGCAGGTCGGGGCGGACCGGTTGGTCAACACGGTCGCGGCGTATAGCCGGTACGGTGGGCCGTTGATCGTGATCGATTTCGGCACCGCGACGACATTCGACGTCATCGACAAGGACGGCAACTTCTGCGGCAACGTCATCGCGCCGGGGATCAACCTCTCGATGGACGCGCTTTCCATGGCGTCGGCGCTGCTGCCGCGCGTTGCGGTCCAGAAGACCGAGAAAGTCATCGGCAAGGCGACGGTGCCGGCGATGCAGTCCGGTGTCTTCTGGGGCTATATCTCGATGATCGAAGGGGTCGTGGCCCGGATCCGCGACGAATACGGCGAGGCGTTGACCGTGGTCGCCACCGGCGGGCTGGCACCGCTTTTCGCGGAGACGTCCAGTGTGATCGAACATATCGACCGGGAACTGACGATCCGTGGCCTCGAAGAGGTCTATAAGCGAAATATGCCCGCATGACCGATTACCTGAAGACCGGCAGTCCCGGCGACGACGAGTTGCTGTTCCTGCCGCTCGGCGGCACCGGCGAGATCGGCATGAACCTGAACCTGTATGGCCATGCGGGCCAATGGCTGATGGTGGATCTCGGCATTACCTTCGGCGATGAGTCCACGCCGGGCATCGATATCATCATGCCGGACCCCGCCTTTATCGAAGAGCGCCGCGACGAATTGGCGGGCTTGGTTCTGACCCATGCGCATGAAGACCATCTGGGGGCGGTGGCGTATCTCTGGGAGCGGCTGCGCTGCCCGGTCTATGCGACGCCGTTCACCAACGCGGTGCTGCGCCGCAAGCTGGTGGAGGCCGACCTGCTCGATCGCGTTCCGGTGACCGAAGTTCCGCTGTCGGGGCGGTTTTCCGTCGGGCCGTTCGATATCGAGTTGATCACGCTGACCCATTCCATCCCGGAGCCGAACGCGCTGGTCATCGAAACGCCGGTCGGCCGGGTCATGCATACGGGCGACTGGAAGCTCGATCCCGATCCGCTGGTCGGGCCGACCGTGGACGAGGCGGCGCTGGTTCGGACCGGCGAGGCGGGCGTGCTGGCGATGATCGGCGATTCCACGAACGCTCTGGTGCCCGGCGATTCCGGGTCGGAAGCCGATGTGCGGGAGGCTTTGCTGAGTCTGGTGGGGCGCTTCGAGAATCGCGTGGCGGTCGCGTGTTTCGCGTCCAACGTGGCGCGGCTGGAGACGATGGCCCATGTCGGCGAGGCGCATGGCCGGCAGGTCGCGCTGGTCGGCCGGTCGTTGTGGCGCATGTATGAATCCGCGAAGGAGACAGGGTATCTCCGGGATATCAAACCCTTCGTGACCGAACACGATGTCGGCTATCTGCCCCGCGACAAGACGCTGCTGATCTGCACCGGCAGCCAGGGCGAATCGCGTGCGGCGTTGCCCCGGATCGCCAATGGCGATCATTCGGAGGTATCGCTCGATCCCGGGGATGCGGTGATCTTCTCCAGCCGAATCATCCCCGGCAATGAAATCTCCATTAACCGGCTGCACAACCGGTTGAGCGAGATCGGGGTCGAGGTCATCACGGCCTATGAGGAAAACGTCCATGTTTCGGGGCATCCGGCGCGGGACGAACTGGCGCAGATGTATCAATGGATCCGGCCGAAGATCGCCGTGCCGGTCCACGGTGAGCCGCGACATTTGCTGGCGCACGCCAAATTGGCCGAGGAGTGCCAGGTGCCCAAGGCGGTCGTCGGCCAGAACGGATCGATGATCCGGCTCGCGCCGGGGGCCGGCGAGATCATCGACGAGGTCTTCACCGGACGGTTGGCGCTGGACGGTCGGCGGTTGATCAACCTGCAAAGCCCGGTCATCCGAGACCGCCGCCGCATGACCTATAACGGCTCGGCGGTGGCGACGATCATCCTGGGGGCCGACGGCGCGGTCAGCGGACTTCCGATGATTAGTCTGCACGGCATCGAGGACGCGGCGGACGGGAGCGACCTGTCCGACGAGGTGATCGAGGCCGTTATCACGGCGGTCGACGGACTGCCTGAACGGGACCGGGATGATGACGATACGGTCAGCGAGACGGCGCGCCGCGCGGTGCGCCGCTGCTTGCGGGAGCTGTGCGGCAAGCGGCCGCAGACCGAGATCCATCTCGTGCGCGTATAACTCATTCCCAGATTCCCCGCGACGCCCCAGGGCGACGCCAGCCGGAGCGGACGATATGATCGGAAAACTCAACCATGTGGCCATCGCGGTCGCTGATTTGGATGCCGCCGCGGCGACCTATCGCGATACCTTGGGGGCAACGGTGTCGGAGGTGCAGGCGCTGCCGGATCACGGGGTGAATACCGTGTTCGTCGATCTGCCGAACACCAAGATCGAGCTACTTCAGCCCTTGGACGCGACATCGCCCATCGCGGCCTTCGTGGCGCGCAACCCGGCCGGTGGTATCCATCACGTCTGTTACGAGGTGGACGACATCCTGGCGGCACGCGACAAATTGCAGGCGGCGGGCGCCCGGGTGCTGGGAGACGGCGAGCCGAAGACGGGCGCGCATGGCAAGCCGGTGCTTTTCCTGCATCCCAAGGATTTCTGTGGCACGCTGATCGAACTGGAGCAGGTCTGAGGCATGAACTGGTTTACCGGCACCCTGGCCTTCCTTGTTATTTGGTGGCTCACCTTGTTTGCGATTCTGCCGTGGGGCAATCGGCCGGTCGAAAATCCGGAAGAGGGCCACGCAACGAGCGCGCCGGCGAAGCCGCGGCTATTGTTGAAGTTCGGCGTCACCACGGTGGTTGCCGGGTTGCTGTTCGCACTTCTGGTCTGGGTGCTTGGGTCCGGGATAATCAATATCCGCGATTACACCCCGCCGACCTAGGACCGCTGCCTAAAAGGGCGCGTCGCCCTTGATCTGGGTGCGGTGCATGATGCGGCGGGCGCTGTCGTCGAAGTCGTCGCGCCGGTGCATGGCGCAGCGGTTATCCCAGATCAAAACGTCGCCGACCCGCCACCGATGGTGCCAGGTGAAGTCGTCGCGCGTCGCGTGCGACCAGATTTCGTCCAGCAGCGCTTCCGACTCGTCGAGATCGAGCCCCATGATATAGGCGTAGCGCCGGCGGCCGAGATAGAGCGCCTTGCGGCCGGTCTCCGGATGGGTGCGGACGATCGGATGGATCGCGCCGGGGCAGTCCCGCACGTCGGTCACCGGTTTCGCCCCCTCGCGCAGGAAGCCGCCGCTGTTCGTGCTGGAATCGTGCTTGATCTTGAGATCGGCGATGTGCGCGCGGAGGTCGGAGGGCAACGCGTCGAGCGCCTTGTACATGTTGCAGAAGCCGGTGTCGCCGCCGGTTTCCGGGACTTCCAGCGAATACAACACGCTGCCGGTCGGCGGTTCGGGAATGTAGTTCATGTCCGAATGCCAGATCGCCTCGGCGTTGCCGAGCGCGCCAATGGCCTTGCCGTTTTCCTTCACGTTCGACAGCACCAGGACTTCGGGGAACCCGTCGACGCCGCCCTTGCCGTTCTCGTTGGGCGGGGCTTCGTCGAGGTCGCCGAAACGCCGGCTGAAAGCGACGAGTTGGGCATCGCTTAGCAATTGGTCGCGGAGCAGCAGAACACCGTGGTCGAGCCAAGCCCTGTGAAGCGCGGCGAAAGTCGCGTCGTCGATGCCGGCGAGATCGACGCCGCGAATCTCGGCGCCGATCGCATCGCTCACCGGCGTGATGTTCAGGGCTGGAGTCGCAGCCGATGGCTGTTTACTGGATGGCTGTTTATCGATCGTCTGTTCCGTCATTCGACTGGTCCTTCATTAAATTCAGTTGATGCTCGATGCGGTCGGCGGCATGGCGCAATTGCGGCGCGAAGGCCGGCAGATCCGCATGGGCGACCCGCGTGAGCGGTGCGTGCAGGGCGAGGGCCGCTGCGACCCGTTTCGCGGCATCGCGAATGGGGACGGCGATACCGACCAGACCCTCGGCGTTCTCTTCGTTGTTCAACGCGTAGCCCAACTTGCGGATGCCGGTGATTTCCTGCGCCATCCGCGCCGCATCGGTGATCGTTCGGGCGGTGAGGGCGGGTAAGGGGAGCGCCGCGAGAAGGCGGGTCCGACTGCGGCTGGGAAGAAAGGCCAACAGCAGCTTGCCGCCTGCCGTCGCGTGGATCGGCATCTTGGCGCCGATATCGAACTGTGCGCGGACCGGCCAGTCGCATTCCACCCGATCGATGTAGAGCAGCCGATTCCCTTCAAGAACGCTGAGGTTGCAGGTTTCGCGGATATCGCCGGCAAGCTCTTCCAGGATTCCGTGGACCGGACCCGGCTGCCAGGTCGCCGAGAGCGTCCCGAGCGCGAGACCGGAGAGACGCGGGCCGACCGCGAACATGTCTTTTGCGAGGTCGCGGCGCAGCAAGCCCTCGTCGACCAGTTGCCACGTCAGCCGATGCACGGTTTGCCGGGGCAGGTTCAGCCGGCGCGCCGCCTCCGCCAGAGGGATCGGCTCACCGCACGCGACAAACACGTCGAGCAGTTGAAGCGCCTTGCCCAGGGCGGTTTGGCCGCGATCAATCGCCGGTTCCGGCATGCCTTCAAACCCTCTTTCGCTCCGTCGAAAATAGAAAAATCGGAAACGCCACTCAAACCCAAAATAGGACAAAATGTCCCAGATTCTGTGATTTAGTCATTTCGCTGTTTGATTTTTTGCGCCTCCCATGGATTGGGTGCTCACCGCTTGCGGGGTGGCCAATCCCAAACTTGCGAAACATGGGCAATACGGGGCAGGATCGCCCGGTACCATCATCATCCAATCAGCGATACGGCAACGGCGAGGCTCCGGGATCGGGGCGCAGGGAGAGTGTTTATGGGCGTGACGGCGGCAAAGGTACTTCTCGATACGTTGGTCTTGCATGGCCTGAACCGGGCATTTTGCGTGCCGGGGGAGAGCTATCTCGCCGTCATGGACGAACTGCACGAGGATCCGGTGATCCATCTGGTGACCTGCCGGCACGAGGGCGGCGCGGCCTTCATGGCCTTTGCCGACGCTAAGCTGACCGGCAAGGCCGGCGTGGTCTTCGCCAGCCGCGGCCCCGGCGCCACAAACGCTTCGATTGCGGCCCATGCGGCGCAGCAGGGGGCCTATCCGTTGGTGCTGATGCTGGGGCAGGTCAATAACGAGCGGATCGGCCGCGGCGCCACGCAGGAGATGGATTTCGTCAAGACCTTCGGCGACATGGCGAAGAGCATCGAGCAGGTCGACCATCCCGACCGGATGGCCGAAATCCTCGCGCGGGCCATCCGGATCGCCGAAAGCGGCACGCCTGGGCCCGTGGTCGTCGGGCTGCCGACCAACGTGCTGGAAGCGGAAACCGACGCGAAACCGCTGGGCCGGCAGGCGCCGCCGCGCATCCGGGCATCGGAGGGCGACGTGGCCGCGGTGGCCGATTTGCTGGCATCCGCCGACCGGCCGGTCATGATCGTCGGCGGACGGGCCCATATGGCCGATGCGAGGAAGGCGCTGAAGGATGCCAGCGAGACCTGGGCGTTGCCGGTCTACGCCACCTTCGAGCATCAGGACGTGTTCGATCACGATCATCCGAACTACGCCGGCGAGCTTGGCATCCGCCCGCCCGCCGCGATTCAGGAAGCGGTGCGCAACGCCGACCTGATCCTGGCGGTCGGCACCCGGATGGGCGAGATGGCCTGCATCGGCGGGGCGATCCCGACGCCGGCGCAACGGCTGATCCATGTCTATCCCGACGCGGCCAAGATCGGCACCAACTTGCCGACGGAGATGGGGCTGGTCAGCGAGGCCGCGCCGTTTCTCGAAGCGCTTGCGGCGCAGAACGCGCCACCGGCCTCCGACGCCCGCAAGTCTTGGGTCGCCAAGGCGCATGCCGGTTACGACGAGAGCGCGGCGCTGACCCCGCGGGACGCAAGCGACGGCATGGATTTCGGTCACATGATCGCGGCGATGCAGGCGCATCTGCCGGACGACGCCGTGTTGACCTCGGATGCGGGCAGCTTCGCGAGTTGGATGCACCGGCATTACCGCTTCAAGTCGACCCAGACGCTGCTCGGCTCGGAAGCTGGTGCCATGGGGATGGGCGTGCCGGCGGCTATCGCGGCGGCGCTACGGCATCCGGATCGGCAGGTCATCGCGCTTGTCGGTGATGGCGGCGCGCTGATGACCGGCTCGGAGTTGGCCACGGCGGTCAAGGAACGGGCCAAGGTCCGTATCGTCATCTCGAACAACTCGAACTACGGGACGATCCGGCTGCATCAGGAAACCCATTATCCCGGTCGGCCGCACGCCACCGAACTGGTCAACCCGGACTTCGCCGCCTGGGCGCGGGCCTTCGGCGCGGTCGGCCTGACCGTTCGGACGCCTGAGGAAGCCGGTCCCGCATTGCAGGAAGCGATGGCGGCGGATGGGCCGGCGGTGGTCGAGGTGGTCAGCAGCCTGGAAAATGTCGATTCGGCGAACACCATCGAGAGCCTGCGCCAAAGCGAAAAGACCGACATGGGGTAAGGCCGGCTACTCCGGGCGGCCGCATTCCTCTTCCATGAGGCGGTAGAAATCGGCGAGGGTCTTGCCGCGTTCGGGCTTGAAGGGGGCGTTCTGGTCGGTCAGGCCGGCGATCCGGTCCAGTCGGAACATCCTGAAGTCTTCGCGCAATTCGCACCATGCGATCAGTGTCCAGACCTTGCCCCAGAACCATAGCCCGAGCGGGCGCACCACTCGTTTGGTGAGCCTTTCCTCGGCATCGGCATAGTCGAGCTTGAGTCGGCGGCGGTTCTCGACCGCCTTTTCCAGTTCGTCGATCCGGGCCCGCACCGCCGGGGTCATTTCCTCCGCGATCGCATGAATCTCGATCTGGTCGGGGCGGCGTTGTTCGTTGGCCGGCAGGACGCCGGTGATCTTGATCAGCGCTTCCTCGGCGGCGCGCGCCATGGCCGCACCGCCCCAAGCCCGGATCAGCCGCGCCCCGGCGACGAGGGCCACCACCTCGTCGCGCGAGAACATCAGCGGCGGCAGGTCGAAGCCTTCGCGCATCAGGTAGCCGACGCCCGCTTCCCCGTCGATCGGGACGCCGTTGGTCTGCAGGTCGGCGATATCGCGGTAGATGGTCCGTTCGGATACTTCCAGCCGCTCGGCAAGCATCGCCGCCGTGACGAGACGGCCGCCCCGCAGGTGTTGGACGATCTGAAAGAGGCGGTCCGCTCGTCGCATTAGCGTGTCCTGTTAAGCATAGATCCCGATGGAGTTGCCGTCCGGATCGAGGCAATACGCGAATTGCCCGC
>JANQKC010000033.1 GCA_028281325.1 Alphaproteobacteria bacterium | reverse complement strand
CTCAGGCGCCTTGTCGATCTCCGCGTAATCCGTGAAATCAGCGCCGCCGCCTTCCGCAAGCACCTTCGTGATCGCCGCCGTCAGCGTCGTCTTGCCATGGTCGACATGACCAATCGTGCCAATGTTGCAATGCGGCTTCGTTCGCTCAAACTTCTCTTTCGACATTGGTCTAGAATCCCAGTTCCCGCTCGTTAATTAGGCCAACTTCTCGCGTACCTCTTCCGCAACGGATTGAGGCACTTCAGCATAGTGATCGAATTGCATGGTGAATTGCGCCCGGCCCTGCGTTTGCGAACGCAGCGTGTTGATATAGCCGAACATGTTCATCAGCGGCACCATCGCATTGATGACTTGCGCATTGCCCCGAATCTCGGTGCTCTGCACTTGGCCGCGACGGCTTGCCAGATCGCCGTTGACGGCGCCCAGATAGTCGTCCGGCGTCACCACTTCAACCTTCATGATCGGCTCAAGCAGTTTCGGACCCGCTTTCTGCATGGCTTCCCGGAACGCCGCCCGCGCGGCGATTTCGAAGGCCATGACCGACGAGTCGACGTCATGCGACGCGCCGTCGTGCAAGGTCACCTTGAAGTCGATGACCGGGAAGCCGAGCATGATGCCGCTTTCGCGGGCGGACGCCAGCCCCTTCTCGACGCCGGGAATGTATTCCCGCGGCACCGATCCGCCGACGACCTTGCTTTCGAACTCGTAACCCGACCCCGGCTCGCCCGGCTCGAACAACAACTGCACCCGCGCGAACTGACCCGAACCACCGGTCTGCTTCTTATGCGTGTAGTCGCAATCGTAGGCCCTGCTGATCGTTTCGCGATAGGCCACCTGCGGCGCGCCGATATTGGCGTCCACGTTGAACTCGCGCTTCAGGCGATCAACGATGATTTCGAGATGCAACTCGCCCATGCCCTTGAGCACGGTCTGGCCGCTTTCCTCGTCGGACGTGACCCGGAAACTCGGGTCTTCCTGGGCAAGCCGCGCCAACGCCACGGACAACTTGTCGTGGTCGCCCTTGGTCTTCGGCTCGACCGCGATTTCGATCACCGGATCGGGGAATTCCATCTTTTCGAGAATGATCGCGTGCTGCCCGGAGCACAGCGTGTCGCCCGTGGTGACATTCTTAAGGCCCGCAATGGCGACGATATCGCCGGCGCGAGCCTCCTTGATGTCTTCCCGATGATTGGCATGCATGAGAAGCATGCGGCCGATACGCTCTTTATTGTCCTTGACCGAATTCAGCACGCCGGTGCCCGAATTGAGCACGCCCGAGTAGACGCGCACGAAGGTCAACGACCCAACGAACGGATCGGTCATGATCTTGAACGCCAACGCCGAGAACGGCTCGTCGTCCGACGATTTGCGCTCGGCCGGCTCGTCGTTCGGCAGCACGCCTTGCATCGGCGGCACGTCCAACGGCGACGGCAGATAATCAACCACCGCATCAAGAAGCGGCTGCACACCCTTGTTCTTAAATGCCGATCCCAGCATGACCGGAACGAACGCGCCGCTGATCGTGCCCTTGCGGATACACGCGAGCAACGTCTCCTCGTTCGGCTCGGTGCCCTCAAGATAGGCTTCCATCGCCGCGTCATCCTGTTCGATCGCGCTCTCGACGAGCATCTCGTGATACTCGGCCGCCTGATCGGCGAGGTCCGCCGGAATCTCCTGCTCTTCGAATTCCGCGCCGAGCGATTCGTCCTTCCAAACGATCGCCTTCATGCGCAGCAGATCGACGACGCCGACGAAGTTGTCTTCGGCGCCGATCGGCAATTGCATGACCAACGGCTGCGCGCCCAGACGGTCCGTGATCATGTCGACGCACCGGAAGAAATCGGCGCCGATCCGATCCATCTTGTTGACGAAACAAATACGCGGCACACCGTATTTATCGGCCTGCCGCCATACCGTCTCCGACTGAGGCTCCACGCCCGCGACGCTATCGAATACCGCGACCGCGCCGTCGAGAACCCGCAGGCTACGCTCGACTTCGATGGTGAAGTCGACATGCCCCGGCGTGTCGATAATGTTCACCCGATGATCGCGCCATTCAGCGGTCGTCGCGGCCGACGTGATGGTGATGCCGCGCTCCTGCTCCTGCTCCATCCAATCCATGGTGGCGTTGCCGTCATGGACCTCGCCGATCTTATGCGACCGGCCGGTGTAATAGAGGACGCGCTCCGTCGTCGTCGTCTTGCCGGCGTCAATATGCGCCATAATGCCGATGTTGCGGTAGCGCTCAATGGGTGTCGTGCGTGCCATGGCTGTTCGGTCCAGTAAAGGAGTTGGTTACCAGCGGTAGTGAGAAAAGGCGCGGTTGGCCTCGGCCATACGGTGGGTATCTTCCCGCTTCTTGACTGCCGCACCGCGATTATTCGCCGCGTCAAGAAGTTCCCCTGAGAGCCGCTCGGTCATTGTATTTTCGCCGCGGCTGCGCGCCGTCTGAATGATCCACCGGAAAGCCAACGCCTGCGCCCGGTCGGATCGAACCTCGATCGGCACCTGATAGGTCGCACCGCCGACGCGGCGCGAGCGCACCTCCAGGTGCGGCTTCACGTTTTCGACCGCATCGTGAAACGCCTTCACGGGATCGTTCCCGGTCTTCTGCTCGAGGATATCGAGCGCCCCGTACACGATCCGCTCGGCGACCGACTTCTTGCCGTCCAGCATGACATTGTTCATGAACTTGCTGACGGTCGTATCGCCAAATTTGGCGTCTGGAATAATTTCGCGTTTTTCCGCGCGTCGACGTCTCGACATTGTCTCTTCTCGCTGTCCTACTTAGGCCGCTTGGCGCCGTATTTCGAACGGCGCTGCCGGCGGTCGTCGACACCCTGGGTGTCGAGCGTTCCGCGAATGATGTGATAGCGAACACCGGGCAAATCCTTGACCCGTCCGCCGCGGATCATCACCACCGAATGTTCCTGCAGGTTATGCCCTTCGCCCGGGATGTAGCTGGTCACTTCGAACCCGTTGGTCAGGCGCACGCGCGCGACTTTCCGCAAAGCCGAGTTCGGCTTCTTCGGCGTCGTCGTATATACGCGCGTGCAAACGCCACGCTTCTGGGGGCACGCTTCGAGCGCCGGAACCTTGTTCCGTGTCGGTTTGTCGTGCCGACCCTTGCGGATCAGTTGATTGATCGTCGGCATGCTAGCCCTCAATCCTCCTCGTCACACCCGGCGGAATACTCTTAACCCTTCGGAGCACCGCCGAGGTTCGCTCCTGATTCGCCCCTAATTCTCCTGAGAGCAAGAAACTGCCCTTAGGACAAAATAACGAAAACCGTCAGTAAAGCACTCGTCTGCTCCACTGCGGGTCCCGCGGACCGAATTTGCAGCCGGCTTTCCGGCTTATGTCAAAGCTCTAAGTTCCCGGAACTGTGTCTAGTGACGTGGCGTCGCCTCACTTAGCCAGCCGCTACTACCTAGCTCCTTTAAGAAGTCGCGCATACTAGTAACGGCCCTATAGGGCGTCAAGCAAAAGATCGCGCTTTTCTGACCGTTTCCGCGACTTTCAGGCCATACCGCCGTCCCAACTTCCGGAAGCCCGGAATCGACGGCGGCATGGCCCGATTTTCCGTGTTAGGCGACCTCCGACTGTTCCGCCTGGTCCTTATTGTCGTCATCGACACCGCTCGCCTCGATGGCCGGGCTTTCCTGCGCCTGCAGCGCGGCAAGCTCGCGATCGCGGTCGGCGGCGACGATCTTCATGCGGTTCATGACGCTGCCGGTACCCGCCGGAATGAGACGGCCGACGATGACATTCTCCTTAAGACCTTCAAGCGTATCGATCTTGCCGTTCACCGCCGCCTCGGTCAGCACCCGGGTGGTTTCCTGGAAGGACGCCGCCGAGATGAAGGACTTGGTCTGCAAAGAGGCCTTCGTGATGCCCTGAAGCACCGGCGTACCGGTCGCCGACTCGCCGCCCTCGGCGACAGCCTTATTGTTCTGCTCGTCGAACTCCTCGCGGTCGATCTGTTCACCGGTCAGCATGATGGTGTCGCCCGGGTTCGAAATCTCCACCTTCTGGAGCATCTGCCGGACGATCACCTCGATATGCTTGTCGTTGATCTTCACGCCCTGGAGCCGATAAACGTCCTGGATTTCCTTCACCAGATAATCGGCCAGCGCTTCGACGCCCATCACTTCGAGGATATCGTGGGGGACGGGGTTGCCGTCCATAAGCAGGTCGCCCTTCTGGACGAAGTCGCCCTCCTGCACCGTGATGTGCTTGCCCTTCGGGACGAGATACTCGCTGGGCTCCTTATCTTCTTCCGGCGGGACCACGACAATCCGTCGTTTGGTTTTGTAGTCCTTGCCGAACTCGACCCGGCCATCGGCGTTGGTGATGATGGCGAAGTCCTTCGGCCGACGCGCCTCGAACAACTCGGCGACACGCGGCAGACCGCCGGTGATGTCGCGGGTCTTCGAGGCTTCACGCGGAATTCGGGCAAGCACGTCGCCCGCTTTGACCGCCTGGCCGCTCTCGACCGACAGAATAGCGTCGACCGACAGGAAGTAGCGTGCCTCAAGCTCGTTGGACAGCTTGATCACCTCGCCCTTCTTATCGCGCAAGGTGATCCTCGGCCGCAGCTCGGCGCCCTTGGGCTGCTGCTTCCAATCGGTCACCACCTTGCTCGAAATACCGGTCGTCTCATCGACCGCTTCCCGCATCGACACGCCGGCGACAAGGTCCACGTAGTTCGCGATGCCGTCCTTTTCCGTGATGATCGGAATGGTGTAGGGATCCCATTCGGCGAGACGATCGCCCTTGGAGACGGTCCCTCCATCCTTGACCAGCAACCGGGCGCCGTACGGAATCCGGTGACGGACCCGTTCGCGCTTCTGCGCATCGCGGACGCCGATTTCCGTGCTCCGGTTCATCACCACGTCACGGCCGCTCGAGTCGGTCACGAGACTGCCGTTCGAGATTGTGACCGTCCCGTCGATGGTCGTTTCGAAACCGGACTGTTCGGCCACCTGCGCGGCACCGCCGATATGGAAGGTCCGCATCGTAAGCTGCGTGCCCGGCTCGCCGATCGACTGGGCCGCGATCACGCCGACCGCCTCGCCCATGTTGACCTTGGTGCCGCGCGCCAGATCGCGTCCATAGCATCGGCCGCAAACGCCGCCCTTGCTCTCGCAGGTCAGGACCGAGCGCACCCGGACATGATCCAGCCCGGCGGTTTCGATCGCCTCGAGGCATTCCTCGTCGATCAACTCGCCGCCCTTGACGATGGTCTTCTTCGTCTCCGGATCGACGATGTCCACCGCCGCATAGCGGCCAACGATCCGTTCGGCCAACTCCTCGATGACGTCGCCGCCCTCGATGACCGCCGCCATGGCGAGGCCTTCCTTCGTGCCGCAATCCTCCTCGACGATGATGCAGTCCTGCGCCACGTCGACGAGACGGCGGGTCAGATAACCCGAGTTGGCGGTCTTGAGCGCCGTATCGGCCAGCCCCTTCCGCGCGCCGTGCGTCGAGTTGAAGTATTCGAGAACGCTCAACCCTTCCTTGAAGTTGGAAATGATCGGCGTTTCGATAATCTCGCCGCTCGGCTTGGCCATCAGGCCGCGCATGCCGGCGAGCTGCTTGATCTGTGCCGCCGACCCACGCGCGCCGGAGTGGGCCATCATGAAGACCGAGTTGACCTCGCCTTCTTCGCCCGCCTCCATGGCGTTCATCATTTCGTCGGCAACCAGATCGCCGCACTCGGACCAGACATCGACCACCTTGTTGTATTTCTCGCCCTTGGTGATCAGACCGTCGAGATACTGCTGCTCGTATTCCTTGATCTTTTCCTTGGCTTCGCCGATCAGCGACTGCTTGGCGGTCGGAATGATCAGGTCGTCCTTGCCGAAGGAAATGCCGGCGGTACAGGCATGACGGAAGCCCATCTGCATCAGCCGGTCGGCGAAGATGCAGGTCTCCTTCTGACCGCAATGGCGATACACCTGATCGATAACGTGGGTGATCTCCTTCTTGGTCAGCAGCTGGTTGATCAATTCGAAGGGAACCAGCGGGCTGCGCGGCAGGATCTGCGACATCAGCATCCGGCCCGGGGTGGACAGCACCGACTCGACCACCGGCTTGCCTTTGTCGTCCACCGTCTCGTACCGCGCCTTGATACGGGCGTTCAGATCGATGGCGCCGGTCGACAGCGCATGTTCGATCTCGCCGACCGTGGCGAACCGCGGCACGCGATGGACGGTCATCTTGCCCGCCTTGACCGCCCGCCATGTCTTCGTCATGTCGTCCGCACCGACCTCGACCGCGGTATCCGTCTCCGTGTCGAGAACGATGAGATCCTTGCTGGCGAGCCCGGCTTCGAGTTCGTCCTGCTTGTTCAGTTCCAACGGCGCGCCGACCCGCTCCGGGTTTTCGAGAGACAGGTAATATAGGCCAAGCACGATATCCTGCGACGGCACGATGATCGGCTTGCCGTTGGCCGGCGACAGGATGTTGTTGGTCGACATCATCAGGACGCGCGCTTCGAGCTGCGCCTCCATCGACAAGGGCACGTGCACGGCCATCTGGTCGCCGTCGAAGTCGGCGTTGAACGCCGCGCAGACTAGCGGATGAAGCTGGATCGCCTTACCTTCTATCAGCACGGGCTCGAAGGCCTGAATGCCGAGACGATGCAGCGTCGGCGCCCGGTTCAACAGCACCGGATGCTCGCGGATCACCTCTTCCAGGATATCCCAGACCTCCGGCCGTTCCTTTTCGACCATGCGCTTGGCGGCCTTGATCGTCGACGCCATGCCATAGACTTCGAGCCGCGAATAGATGAACGGCTTGAACAGTTCCAACGCCATCTTCTTCGGCAGGCCGCATTGGTGCAGCATCAACTCCGGGCCGACCACGATGACCGACCGCCCGGAATAGTCGACGCGCTTGCCGAGCAGGTTCTGACGGAACCGCCCCTGCTTGCCCTTCAGCATGTCGGACAGCGACTTCAACGGCCGCTTGTTGGCGCCCGTGATCACGCGGCCGCGCCGGCCATTGTCGAACAGGGCATCCACCGCTTCCTGCAGCATCCGCTTTTCGTTCCGGACGATGATTTCCGGCGCCCGCAGCTCGATAAGCCGCTTCAGCCGGTTGTTCCGGTTGATCACGCGACGGTACAGATCGTTCAGATCCGACGTCGCGAACCGGCCGCCGTCGAGCGGCACCAGCGGACGCAGTTCCGGCGGGATGACCGGGATGACCGATAGGATCATCCATTCAGGCCGCGTGTTGGAGTCAATGAAGGCTTCGATCAGCTTGAGCCGCTTGACGTATTTCTTCCGCTTCGCTTCTGAGCCGGTCTCGCGGAGATCCACGCGAACCTGCTCCTTCTCCGCCTCCAGGTCGATCGCACACAGCATGTCGAGCAGCGCTTCCGCCCCGATCTTGGCGGTGAAGTTCTCGTCGCCATATTCGTCCTGGGCATCGAGATACTCTTCCTCGCTGAGAAGCTGGCGCTCCTTGAGCGCGGTCAATCCGGGCTCGATGACAATGTAGTTCTCGAAATAGAGAATCCGCTCCAGCTCTTTCAGCGTCATGTCGAGCAACAGGCCGATACGGCTGGGCAGCGACTTGAGGAACCAGATGTGGGCGACCGGCGACGCCAGTTCGATATGGCCCATACGCTCGCGCCGCACCTTGGACAGCGTGACCTCGACGCCGCATTTCTCGCAGATGATGCCGCGATACTTCATGCGCTTGTATTTGCCGCACAGGCACTCGTAATCCTTGATCGGACCGAAAATACGCGCGCAGAACAGGCCATCCCGCTCCGGCTTAAAGGTTCGATAGTTGATCGTTTCCGGCTTCTTGATCTCGCCATAGGACCAGGACCGGATGCGATCCGGGCTGGCAAGCGAGATGCGAATGTGATCGAACCCTTGCGGGCCCGTCGGCTGGCCGAAAATATTCATCAACTCGTTCATCAAGTCTCTCCTGACCTATCGGTTCGCGCCACGATCGGCGGGAACTCTGTCATGGGCCGCTAACTGCTTAGACGTTCTCCTGCATCAACTCGACATTGAGGCCGAGCGAACGCAGTTCTTTGACGAGAACGTTGAAGGATTCCGGAATACCCGCTTCGAACGTATCGTCGCCGCGCACAATGGCTTCGTAGACCTTTGTCCGTCCGGAAACGTCGTCCGATTTCACCGTCAGCATTTCCTGCAAGGTGTAGGCGGCGCCATAGGCTTCGAGCGCCCAGACCTCCATCTCGCCGAACCGCTGACCGCCGAACTGCGCCTTACCGCCCAACGGCTGCTGGGTGACCAGACTGTACGGTCCGATAGACCGGGCATGGATCTTATCGTCCACCAAGTGATGCAGTTTCAGCATGTAGATATAGCCGACTGTCACCTTGCGCGAGAACTGCTCACCCGTCTGACCATCGGTCAAGGTGACTTGGCCGGACACGTCATGCCCCGCCGCCTTCAACGCCGTGACGATGTCTTCTTCATGCGCGCCGTCGAAGACCGGGGTCGCGAAGGGCACGCCGTTGACGAGATTACCGGCAAGTTCGGTAATCTGCGCCTCTTCCATGGAATCGATGTCGTCCTTGAAGGTCTCCTTGCCGTAGACCTTCTCGAGTCCCTTCTTGAGCTCCGGCGTACCGCCGACACCGTTCTGCACCGCCTCGACCATCTCCCGGACCTGCCGGCCCAGACCATGGCTGGCCCAGCCCAAATGCGTCTCCAGAATCTGACCGACATTCATGCGGCTGGGAACGCCCAGCGGGTTCAACACGACATCGACCGGCTGACCATCTTCCAGATACGGCATGTCCTCGATCGGCACGATCTTGGAAATGACGCCCTTGTTGCCGTGCCGGCCAGCCATCTTGTCGCCCGGCTGCAATTTGCGCTTGGTCGCCACGAAGACCTTGACCATCTTCATCACGCCCGGCGGCAACTCGTCGCCGCGCTGCAGCTTCTCGACCTTATCCTCGAAGCGGTTCTGCAGCTGTTCGATCGCCTCGTCATGCTGCTTCTTGAGGGCTTCGAGTTCGTCGTTCACCGAACCGTTCTTGACGACGATCTGACGCCATTGACCCGGCGTGTAATCGCTCATCAGGGTGTCGGTGATCCGCTTGCCGGCGGCCAGGCCCTTCGGCCCGCTGACAACGGTCTGGTTGCGCAGCCGGTCGGCCAGACGATCGTTGAACGATCCTTCCAGGATGGCCTTTTCGTCATCCCTGTCCTTGGCGAGACGTTCGATTTCCTGACGCTCGATGGCCAACGCGCGCTCGTCCTTGTCGACGCCGCGCCGCGAGAACACGCGCACCTCCACGACCGTACCCATGCCGCCCGGCGGCACGCGCAACGACGTGTCGCGCACGTCGGACGCTTTTTCGCCGAAGATGGCCCGCAGGAGTTTTTCTTCCGGCGTCATCGGCGATTCGCCCTTCGGCGTGACCTTACCAACCAGGATATCGCCCGCCTTCACCTCGGCGCCGATGTAGACGATGCCGGCTTCGTCGAGGTCCTTCAGCGCCTCTTCGCCCACATTCGGAATATCGCGGGTGATCTCTTCCTGGCCGAGCTTGGTATCCCGGGCCATCACCTCGTATTCCTCGATATGGATCGACGAGAAGACGTCGTCCCGAACGATGCGTTCGGAAATCAGGATCGAATCCTCGAAGTTGTAGCCGTTCCACGGCATGAACGCGACGAGCACGTTCCGGCCCAGCGCCAGTTCACCGAGCTGCGTCGAGGGACCGTCCGCGATGATATCGTCCTTGGCGACGTGATCGCCGACCTTTACCAGCGGACGCTGCGTGATGCAGGTGTTTTGGTTCGACCGTTGGAACTTCAACAGGTTGTAGATATCGACGCCCGACGTCGAGGCCTCCGTCTCCTCGGTGGCCCGGATAACGATACGGGTCGCGTCGACCTGATCGACCACGCCGGATCGGCGCGCGACGATCGCCGCGCCGGAATCGCGCGCGACGCGCTCCTCCATGCCCGTGCCGACGAAGGGCGCTTCGGCCTGCAACAACGGCACTGCCTGGCGTTGCATGTTCGAGCCCATCAACGCCCGGTTGGCGTCATCGTTCTCCAGGAACGGAATCAGCGCCGCCGCCACCGAAACGATCTGCTTCGGCGAGACGTCGATGAGGTCGATGTCCTCGGGACGCGACAGAATGTATTCGCCGCCGGCCCGGCAACTGACCATTTCCTCGCTCAGCTTCCCGCGCCCGTCCATCTTGGCGTTGGCCTGCGCCACCGTGTAGCGGCCCTCGTCCATCGCCGACATATACAGCACATCATCGGACACCTTGCCGTTCTCGACCTTGCGGTAGGGCGTCTCGATGAAGCCGTATTGGTTGATCCGCGCGAAGGTCGCCAAGCTGTTGATCAGCCCGATATTCGGACCTTCCGGCGTTTCGATGGGACAGATCCGACCGTAATGCGTCGGATGCACGTCGCGAACCTCGAAGCCCGCGCGTTCCCGCGTCAGGCCGCCCGGCCCCAAGGCCGACAGGCGCCGCTTATGGGTGATTTCCGACAGCGGGTTGGTCTGATCCATGAACTGCGACAGCTGCGACGATCCGAAGAACTCGCGAACGGCGGCCGCCGCCGGTTTCGCATTGATCAGGTCGTGCGGCATGACGCTGTCGATCTCGACCGTGCTCATCCGCTCGCGGATCGCCCGCTCCATGCGGAGGAGCCCAACGCGATACTGATTTTCGAGCAACTCGCCCACCGACCGAACACGACGATTGCCGAGATGGTCGATGTCGTCGATGTCGCCGCGCCCGTCCTTCAGGTCCACCAGAACACGGACGATCGCCAAGATGTCCTGCCGCCGCAGGGTCCGCATCTGGTCATGCGTTTCCTGGTTGAGACGCGAATTCATCTTGACCCGGCCCACCGCCGACAGGTCATAACGCTCGGAGTCGAAGAACAGGCTCTTCAACATCGCTTCCGCGGTTTCAAGGGTCGGCGGTTCGCCCGGACGCATCACCCGGTAGATATCGATCAACGCGTCTTCACGCGAGTTGTTCTTGTCGCTTGCCAGCGAGTTGCGGATATACGGACCGACGTTGGTATGGTCGATGTTCAACGTCGGCAGGTCCTTGATGCCTACTTCCGCGAACTGCTCGAGCAATTCCTCCGTGATTTCGTCACCCGCCTCGGCATGGATCTCGCCGGTGTTTTCGTTGATCAGATCGCACGCGACATACCGGCCGACCAGTTCCTCGTTCGGAACCAGGATTTCCTTCAACCCGCCCTGTTCCAGCTTCTTTGACAGGCGCGGCGTAACCTTCTGCCCGGCCTCGGCGACGGCCTCGCCGGACTTTGCATCGATCAGGTCCTGATCGAGTTTGATGCCGCGCATCCGCTCGGCGTCGAACGGCGTCTTCCAGCCGCCCTTGGTCTGTTTGAACAGCACCGTGTCGTAGAAGAAGTCGAGAATGTCTTCCTTCGACATGCCGACGGCTTCGCCCGGTTCCAGCTCAAGCCCTTCCTTCGCGCGTTCCTCGCGCAATTCTTCGGTCGCGTCGTTGTCCAGCGCCATCAGCAGCGTCGTCGCCGGCAGTTTCCGCCGGCGGTCGATCCGCACGAAGACAAGGTCCTTGGCGTCGAACTCGAAATCGAGCCACGATCCGCGATACGGGATCACCCGGGCCGCGAAAAGATATTTGCCCGACGAATGGGTCTTGCCCTTGTCGTGATCGAAGAACACGCCCGGCGACCGATGCATCTGACTGACGATGACGCGCTCGGTCCCGTTGATGACGAAGGTGCCGTTCGGCGTCATCAGCGGCATGTCGCCCATATAGACGTCTTGTTCCTTGATGTCGCGGATCGAGCGCGCGCCCGTCTCTTCGTCGATATCCCACACGACCAAGCGCAGCGTCACTTTCAACGGCGCCGCATAGGTCATGTCGCGTTGCTGGCACTCCTCGACGTCGTATTTCGGCTCCTCCAGTTCGTACTTCACGAACTCGAGCTGCGCCCGCCCGGAGAAGTCGCGGATCGGGAACACCGTCCGGAACGCTTCCTCGAGGCCCGACGGAATGCTGGTGTCGCTTCCGTTCTGGACCGGCAGGAGAAAGCGGTCATACGAAGTCTTCTGGACCTCGATCAAGTTGGGCATTGGCGCGACTTCCGCGATACGCCCGAACGACTTGCGAATACGCTTACGACCCGTGAAGGATTGCGGCATTATTGATCCTCGACCGTGGTCCGGGACACGCCCGGCCACCTCTTGCTTAACCGACTAAACATGGCGAGGGGCGGCGCCCGAAGGCGCGCCCCTGCCCGATACTAAAAGCGTTCCGCCGCACTACTTGAGCTCGACGGAGGCGCCCACGTCTTCCAGCTTCTTCTTCAACTCTTCGGCTTCGTCCTTGGAAACGGCCTCTTTGACCGGCTTCGGCGCGCTTTCGACAAGATCCTTCGCTTCCTTCAGTCCGAGGCCCGTAATCGCCCGGACTTCCTTGATCACGTTGATCTTCTTGTCGCCGACGCTGGCAAGAACGACGTCGAATTCGTCTTTGGCTTCCGCAGCGGCGCCGTCGCCCGCCGCCGGGGCTGCGCCCGCAACGGCGACCGGCGCCGCGGCCGAAACACCCCATTTTTCTTCGAGCATCTTCGACAGCTCCGCCGCTTCGATTACGGTGAGGCTGGAAAGATCCTCTACGATCTGTTCAAGATTAGCCATTGTTACTCAATCTCCTAGGCTTAAACTTTGATACTCTGGTTCACAATTCTGCATCAACCGTCCGAGTTGCCGTATGCGCCGACCACGCGCGCGAGCTGACCGCTCGGCGCCTGTAGCACACCCGCAACCTTGGTCGCCGGAGCCTGGATAAGTCCGATAAGCTTGCCGCGCAGTTCGTCGAGCGACGGAAGCTTCGCCAACGTCTTGATGGCGTCGGCGTCCAAAGCTTCGGTCTCGAGAGCGCCGCAAACGATCTGCAGCTTCTCGTTCTTATTGGCGAACTCCACAGCAACCTTCGCGGCCGCTACCGGATCTTCCGAAGCGGCAACCGCCGTCGGCCCGGTAAAATGGTCCGAAAGGTTCTCGAACTTCGTCCCCTTCAGCGCGATCTTCGCAAGCCGGTTCTTCGTTACCTTGAACGAAGCGCCCGCTTCACGCATCTGCTTCCGGAGCTCCGACACCTCGGAAACGGTAAGACCCGACTGTTGGGTCACCACCACGAGATTGTTGGACTCGAAGGTCTCTTGCAGTTCAGCGACCAGCTCCTGTTTCTTTGCTCGGTCCACTGATTTCTCCGATGCTTGACGGTGGACCACCGGTCATTCGGCGGCCCGTTGTCGGTTGCACCTGAACACCCGCCCCGGCAACGCGCCGTTTTGGATGTCCGACGGATCCTGCCCCAGAGGCTCAAGCCACTTGCCGACACTGCCGGCCATGTCCTGTACCCCCGTCTATTACCGGCCGGTTGCCCGTTTAAGCCTCGCTCGACCCAACGTCGGCCGCGCGAAACACCCGTAGTCTCGGACAGGTGACGAGAGCGATGGCGAACCACCCCCTCATCGCCCCATTCCCGGGCCTAAACCCGGAAACGGAAACTCACCCAGCGCTGCCCGCGCTGGAAATATCCAACTTCACGCCCGGCCCCATCGTCGAGCTGATCGCCACCTTCTTGATGTAGGTGCCTTTCGCTCCACTGGGCTTGGCCCGACTGATCGCGTCGACAAACGCGCGCACGTTTTCCGCCAATGCCGCCTCCGGGAAACTCGCCTTCCCGATGCCGGCATGGACGATGCCTTCCTTCTGCGCGCGGAATTGCACCTCGCCGCCCTTCGCCGCCTTGACCGCTTCACCGACATTCGGCGTGACCGAGCCCAATTTCGGGTTCGGCATCAGACCGCGCGGCCCCAGGATTTTCCCAAGCCGCCCGACCACTGCCATCATGTCTGGTGTCGCAACCACACGATCGAAGTCAATTTGCCCGTTCTGCACCTGTTCTGCAAGGTCTTCCGCACCGACGACGTCCGCGCCGGCCGATTTTGCCTCTTCCGCCTTGTCGTCCTTGGCGAAAACCGCAACCCGCAGGGTCTTGCCGGTGCCATGCGGTAGCTGCACGACGCCCCGAACCTGCTGATCCGCATGCCGGGTATCGACGCCCAGGTTCATCGAGATCTCAACCGTCTCGTCGAATTTCGCCGTGGCGAATTCCTTGACCAGCTTGACGCCCTCGTCAATCTCGTAACTCGTATCGGCATCGACCTTTTCATGCGCCGCACGCATTCTTTTCCCGAGTTTTGGCATATCGATTACCCCACCACCTCTAGACCCATCGACCGCGCGGACCCTTCGATGATCTTCATCGCC
The DNA here is from genome assembly GCA_028281325.1 of Alphaproteobacteria bacterium. Lineage (GTDB taxonomy): Bacteria > Pseudomonadota > Alphaproteobacteria > UBA8366 > UBA8366 > JAJFJD01. The sequence continues at coordinate 1,526 of JANQKC010000033.1, read as the reverse complement.
GCGTCGATGTCGTTGGCGTTCAGATCGGGCATCTTGGTTTCCGCGATCTCCTTGACCTGCGCGCGCGTGACCCGTCCGGCCACGTCGCGTCCCGGCGCCCCCGACCCCTTGTCCAGCTTCGCCGCCTTGCGCAGCAGGTAGCTGGCCGGCGGCGTCTTGGAAATGAAGGAAAAGGTCCGGTCCGCATAGGCGGTGATGATCACCGGGATCGGCATGCCTTGTTCCACATTCTGCGTCGCAGCGTTGAACGCCTTGCAGAATTCCATGATGTTAAGGCCACGTTGGCCTAGGGCCGGCCCGACCGGCGGCGAGGGATTGGCCTGCCCCGCCGGAATTTCGAGCTTGATGTAGCCCTCGATTTTCTTCGCCATTCACTTGTCCCTTTCTACGGACTGCGCGGTACGGTCCCCCATGGACTTCGGAGGCTGACCTCCCGCACGATGCAACGCCGAACCTTGCCGACGCTATAGCTTCTCCACTTGGCCGTATTCGAGTTCCACCGGCGTCGATCGGCCAAAGATCGAAACCGAAACCTTGAGGCGCGCCTTCTCTTCGTCGACCTCTTCGACATTGCCGTTGAAGGACGCGAACGGCCCATCCGACACGCGCACCTGCTCGCCGATCTCGAAGGTCACGGACGGCTTCGGCCGCTCCACGCCTTCCTTGATCTGATGCAGCAGCCGGTCGGCTTCGGCGTTGCTGATCGGCGACGGCCGCCCTCCGGCGCCGAGGAACCCGGTTACCTTCGCCGTGTCCTTGACGAGATGCCAACTCTCGTCGCTCATGTTCATCTTGACCATGACGTAGCCGGGGAAGAACTTCCGCTCGGCGCTAACCTTCGAGCCGCGGCGCATCTCGACCACTTCCTCGGTCGGCACCAGAACCTCTTCGATGTCTTCGTCGAGGCCCTTCTGGATCGCCTGCTCCTTGATCGATTGCGCGACCTTCCGTTCGAACCCGGAATAGACGTGCACCACATACCAGCGATGCGCCATGACCTATCCTCCGATCCCGAGGATGAACTGGATCGCGGTCGACGCGACATTGTCCACCAGGAAGAAGAAGATCGCGGCCAAGAAGACCATGATGAACACCATAATCGTGGTGATCCCGGTTTCCTTGCGCGTCGGCCAGGTAACCTTGCTGGCTTCCTGGCGCACCTCGCGGATGAATTGGGCGGGGCTGGTCTTTGCCATGGCGATGATACTGTCCCGTCTATACCTAGGTTCCGACCGTCAAAAAAGAAAACGGCCCGCTCAACGTGGCAGGAGTGGAGGGACTCGAACCCGCAACCTTCGGTTTTGGAGACCGACGCTCTACCAATTGAGCTACACTCCTAGTAACACATGCTGCCGGATGCCCGGCCTCACTCCTTATTATACGATCCTTATTCGATGATCGATGTGACGACGCCGGCGCCGACGGTTTTGCCGCCTTCGCGGATCGCGAAACGAAGCCCGTCGTCCATCGCGATCGGCACGATCAACGACACTTCCATCGAGATGTTGTCGCCCGGCATCACCATC
>JANQKC010000026.1 GCA_028281325.1 Alphaproteobacteria bacterium | reverse complement strand
GAAGGCGATACAGGCGCCACAATTCTGGAGCGGATATCGCAACACGGTCATCTACGTTGCCGCCACCGTTGTCATCCACCTCGCCATGACGATTATGTGCGCATATCCCCTCTCGAAGCGGCACCTCCTGGGGCGCAAGCTCTTCACGGGACTCATAGTCTTTACCATGTTCTTCTCCGGCGGTCTCATTCCCAACTATCTCCTGGTAAGGGCCCTGGGCCTGATCAATACGATGTGGGCTCTAGTCCTACTCGAAAACCGTTGTGCGCGCGAGCGTACCCAGGGTTCGAATCCCTGTCTCTCCGCCATCAATACCTCTATGTTAAAAAATAACTTTCATGTTCAGGCATGGGGTCGAATTTGTCTCGGTACCCTTGATGGGTGTTTCCGGCATAGCCCCTGAGACCGTTCAGGCTCGGTTACAAGGGCGCTCAAACCGCAACAGTCCTCACGCCGGATTTTACGGTGCCGGTAACTCGGTGATACAGGTTCCTCAATTGGTCGAAAAGCGGAGCAACTGCAAGGCAACCCATGCGTGGGGGGCGCGTCGGACCTGGACTCGCATGCTGGACGAGAAGCGCCGGCTCCTGGCGGGAGAGCCCACCGCAGTTCCGTTATGCGACCACGGCGAATAACAGCGCCGCGGTAACGATTAGGGTCAAGGGCCAACGGAGCGTCGGGTACCATGCGGGGGCCCGGTTCGCACGAGAGGCGACAAAATCGTAAGCCAACAGAATCAAGAAAGCGACACTCAGAGTGAGTAGATTGGCCGGCGTTGGCAGGAGCAACGCGACCCATCCAATGAGCGCCGGCAAGACGCTATACGTCAGCCGGCGAAAAAGCTCGCGACCGTTTTGCGCCGCGCCTGATCCGGCAAGAGCAAGGCCCCAGTGAACGCCGCCGAGAAAGGAAAGAATCACCGCACCGTAGGCGGCAAGGGCGAAGAGGGCTTCATTCTTTCCAGGACCATCGATAACGGCGCACGCAAGCGATAACGCGACAAACGGCATAAGTCCAAGCGCTCCCAGCCATGAGGCTGCCCTGGGCACTCGGCGCGTTTGTGTCCTGCCGCCGTCATCCGATTCCATCAACAAATCCTGCTTTCGAAGCACAACAACGAGAGACGTGTCTTATGACGCTCGGACAACCGGTTTTCAATCGGCCGAGTGTTTTGCAGCGAGATGGGCGATGTGCCGGTCGAGAACCCTTCGACGGATCGCCGGTCGGCAGCAATCGGCTGTTGTTGGAGGTTCCAGCCCGGCTTTGCCGAGGCCCCCAATTCGTTCGCGGGCCATTGGAAGAATGGCTGCGCATGTTTGCCTTTCGCCCGTGCTTCGGACGTTATTGGAAAGTCCCCCTCCACGGTCACCTCGCAAGACGCCGCCGTATTCGATATGAGCACCACTTTGCCCTTAAAACTGGCAAAAGGCGGCGGATGGCCCTCACTCGACGCAAGAGAGATCATGAGCAGTGATGGAGGGCGTTTGGATCGATACGCCTGCGACCAATTTCTGACGCCGATTCTAGTCTAAGGTCAAATCTTTTACGTATCAGGATATGTGCTGGATCAACCGCGCAGTATTCCGTGTTTCAACCATAGGGCCCCTTCCTTGACCACCGCCTCCGCGCCCAGAATTGCCATCATCGGCGCCGGTATCGCCGGCGTCACCTGCGCCGCTTCGCTCATCAAGGCCGGTCTGCGGCCGGTAATCCTGGAGAAAAGCCGTGGCCTCGGCGGCCGGATGGCGACGCGCCGTGCGGGCGACGGGTTCGTCTTCGATCATGGCGCGCAATTCATCACGGCGCGTTCCAAGGACTTCCTTGCCGCCTTGAACAACGCGATCGAAAGGGGTGCAGCCGCCCACTGGCATCCGAATATGCATGCCCCACCGCCTTCCGCGCCGACTGACTGGATCGTTGGAATGCCGGCGATGAACGCCATCGTGAAGTCGGTCGCGCAAGAGTTCGATGTCCGGTTTTCGACAGAGATTTCTGCGATCCGTCGGGATGGCGAGGCTTGGCGTTTGCACATGGCGGCGGATGATCGGAACGAACGGTTCGACGGCGTCATCTGCACGGCGCCCGCGCCGCAAGCCCGCACCCTGCTCGCCACCGAACCCGCCATCGCGGACGGCCTTGCCCATGTGAAAATCGCGCCCTGTTGGGCGTTAATGGTCGCGTTTACGGCGCCGGTCGATCCCGGATACGACGTTCGGCGCGCGACCGACGGCGACTTGACCTGGATTGCCCGGAACGCCGCAAAGCCCGGCCGGCGCGCCGACACGCATTGTTGGGTCGTTCATGCCGCGCCCGATTGGAGCGAACGACACCTGGAATACGAGCGCGACGCTATCGTCGACAAGATGCTGGGGATGCTCGCGGATACGCTTGGCGGACCCCTCCCGAGTATCGAGTATGCGGCAGCCCATCGTTGGCGCTATGCTCTTACGACCGAACCCCTTGGTCGGCCGTATCTTGGATCCGTTGACGGTACGCTATTCACCGGTGGCGACTGGTGCCTTGGCGCCCGCGTCGAATGTGCCTTTGAGAGTGGCCAGGCGATGGCGTCGGCCATGCTCGACACGCTCAACGTCTGATCGCGGCGCCTATTTTCCGATCGTGGCGTCGCGCATGGCAGTCTGTGCCGCCAGGGCGCCGACGGCCATCGCCCCGGTGAAGCCGCCGAAGCCGGCGAAGGAAGACGCCATCCACAACCCGTTAATAGTTGTCTCCACGGATCGCGGCGGCCCTGTCAGCAAGTGCTCCGGCGGACGCATCGCGAAGCCGTAGACGGCGCCGCCCGGCGTGTTCAGATACTCGTGCAGCGATCGCGCGGTCGTCACCGTCGTCTCGACCACGGCGTCCGCGAGTCCCGGCCACTCCTCGTCGAGGCGGCGGATGATCGCGCGAAGCCAGGTGTCCTTCTTTTCCGTGTATGCGTCGTCGCTCAAGCCCTGCCAGTTTTCCAGCCGGTCCGCACAGACCGCGTTGATCGGAAAGACCCCGTTATCCGTCAGCCCGCTGTCGATCTGGCTGTAGTCGACGACGCCCATTGCCGGCATCCTGTCTCCGGGCATGTCGCCCATCAGCTCGGCGCTGCGCTTGTAGTCGCCGAGCCGCTCCATCCAGGCCGGTATAAGTTGGGTGGAGTAGCTCGTGACACCGAACGCGGAGGGCCGCTTGTTCAAGCCGAGGGTGACGGAAAACAACGAGATCGAGACCGGCCGGTCCCGATAGGGCTGCATAAACGCCGCGCGATGCTCGGCTGGCAGCAATCCCTCGATGACATGGGGGGCCGCGTTCGCAAAGATCACCGGAGCGAGGGCAAGGGTATCCGCGCCGTCCGACGCCGATCGATAGCGTACGCCGACGGCCTCGCCGGCGGGGCCGACATCGATGGCGACGGCCTCGCATCCGCTCAAGGTCTCGCCGCCCTCTTCGCGAATGATCTCGACCAGACGATTGCTCAGGGTTTGGGAGCCCCCTTTGATGTAGTAGCCGCCGCTTCGCAGGTAGCCGCCTTGCGCCATGGCATAGCCGAGCCACCAGAACGTATCGGGATCATCGGCGTAGTACGGCAGGTTCGCCGCCAGGGCGAATTTGACCGCTTCGTCATCGCCGAAATGGCGCGCAAACACCTCCGAAAGCGAAGACCGCATGTCGCGCAAGACCGCCCAAAGGTTGAGCGGCAGTTCGGCGGCATGGGCTAGCCGCCACAACACGCCATGCTCATTGCTCAGGAACTCAACAGCGTTGTGGGTGCGCTTCACTTGACGCAGGAAAGCGTGGATTTTTTCACTTTAATGCGGGAAGCGCTCGACAAGCCGCGCTTCGACGGCATCGAATCCATGCGGCAGGATGAAGGGATCTCCGATCAACGGGCAGTGTATTTCATGGAAGTTTTCCACGGGCACCAGGTCGATATCCGCCTCGAGGTCGAGGGCTTCAAAAACCTCGTGTTTGGGGTCCACCGGCGCATCGGGATGTGTGGTTTCATGCAGCGAGGCCTCGACCGTCAGCGCGCCATGACGATAGGTCGTGGCGGCCCCCCCGAACGATTTGTTGCGTTCGAGGAGCAGGACCCTCGCGCCCGTCCTGGCGAAGAGGGCTCCCGCGGTCAATCCGCCAAGACCAGATCCAATGACGATTGCATCGTAGTTTTCGGACATGAAATTGCTTTCCACTCGTTCCAGCCGAACGTGGCAGCGATACCGTCCCGCTTCGATGATCAGGATCAATTGGCTCAAATCACGAGGCCGTCGCGGCGACGCCACCGGAACCGGACGTATGTTGCGAAGGTCGGGCGGCTATGTGTTATCAATAACCTTCCATGCCGCAAGCGCTGCGGCCGTTGTAACCACCTTGGGACCCGTTGATTGCCGCTCGGACATCCGTTCTGTTGGATACACCGGCATGCCGGCCGGCATGGCGATTGCCAACCTCGAAAACCGTTCTGCGCGCGAGCGCACCCTGGGTTCGAATCTCTGTTTCTCCGCCATTTGCCGCCGATTATGCGAAACTATGCTGCGCTGATTAACATGACGGCTCTCGGACGAAGCGGGCTCGTTTTCCATGCCGCGACCGCATAGCGTTCACGCGCGGGAAATAAGAGCAAGTTCTTCTGTCTCTGGCGTCCAAGCTTCTCCGGTCATGACGTTGAGGGCTTCCTCAACGACAAGCCCGGCATCGCGCACTTCGCTCGAGAGCTTCTCGGGGTCGAAATACTGCATCCAGTTGAATATCTCGAACCGGCGTTGCGGACCAACGATCAGATAGCGGTCGAGGGTGATCTTTTCCTGATCGTAGAGAAAGGTGGTATGGAAAGCGAAATGGTCATCCGGTGACCAAAAGTCTCCCATAGGACGGTGACCGTAGGTTGCGACTTCGCGCCGCTCCGTGAATTGCCGCGTGGTGGACACGTCGAATACGAACCTCCCGCCCGGGTTCAGCATCCCTTTGATCCGCTTCAGAAGTGTGCGTCGCTTCTCGGGCGAGAGGGTGCAGAAATCACAATAGATCAAGCTGACGATATCCTGTTCACCGGGCAGATCGTCGGTCAGATAATCGGCTTCCCGGTATTCGATCTCCAGATTCCGGGCGGCGGCTTCGGATCGCGCATAGGTGAGGGAGACGGTCGAGAAATCGACGCCGATCACCTTCGCGCCCCTTGCCGCCATGCGCGTTGCATAGAGGCCCGGCCCACAGCCCAGATCGCAGACCTTCTTACCCGACAGGCCAATCTTTCGATCGAGCCATCCCACAATGCGGTCAATGGTCTGAATCCGGCGGGAGGCCAAATCAGTGCCTTGATCCAGATGCGTTTTCAGCATTTGCTGTGCGATCCAAGGATCCGTCCAGAGCGTGTCCGTAGTGTAGTGGGAAAATGGCTCGGGTTTTTGATTGAAGTCGTACAGTTCTAAATACACTTCAACTTGACCTCTTCTGATACTGTGCCGCTCATCAGCGCTGGTGAAGCCAGCGCGAGCCGCGATATAGGACAGTGTCTGCGGAGCGATAAGGCGGTTCGATGCGCCAAAGACGTCCGCGGTCAGCGGTTACTTTTGATCCGGTGTTGGCGGAACATAGGCTGCGGCCGCCACCAATCGTTTGACGTCTCTCAATCCCACCGTGCCTCTGTAGAATTTGGCACGCTGATTCGTGTTCGCGATCGCATGGAAGAGGGTTTCAGGATCAGCCTTGGCGACAGCCGCGGCGCTGGTGTGACCGGCGGCCAGCAGTGCCCTGGCATATTTTGCACTGACCCACTGAATGCGGCATAGATCGGCGATCGCGACGAGTTCCGTCAAATCGTCTACATCCGCGCCGATTTCCTTCGCCAATGCATCTGCTCCGTCGGACGCCGCCTCGAACAGCGTCCGGGTGTTCATTACACGCGCCTCCTTGAGACGCGAGACGATGTCGCTCTCCAACCAGTCAACTTCATCCAGCGATCTTGGATTCGGGAAGAACCCACCAACTGCCCGCTTGAGCAATCGAAGGTAGTCCGGGTCGACACCGGACGCTGCCGACAGGGACGCCAAGGCCTTTTTCGATTTGAGCGCGGTTCGAAGATCCGCGAGCGAGTGTATCCCTGCAGCGTGAAGAGCGGTCAGTTTGGCGTCGAGCCCGCAGAGCAAGGGGACCTGGCTCGGAATCAGATCGGAGGCTTCAAGGCGCTTCTGCAAAGCGGCCAGATCGGTCGAGCGGTCGTCGAGATAATAGCGTGTCACGGTTTGTCCTCGGGGACGACGCCGGCGATGCGCGACGGAGAAAATTCCGAAACAGCGTGGCGGTTGCAGAATCAGGGGCTCTTTTCCAATCCGAGTTTTCTGGCTTGTAGCGAGACCCACCAGATCACGCCGGCTCCAATCAGGAAAATCCCGAAGCCGGCAAGAAAGAGGCAAATGAAGAGCATCGGTGAAATCGTCATGTGATCCTCACTTCAATGTGTTGAGGGTCCTCTCCGAAAGGCGATGCTAATGCCGAGTCTGAATGTAAGCTTTGATACGCGTCAATTGCGACATACTGCGCCCGCGCTATGGCGCAGAATCAAGCGGCGTGGTGCATTTGTCAGCCATGTTGTTGCAGCGCTGCGGCGAAGGCGTGGTTCGCATTTTCATCTCGCATCGCCCGCCATTCGAACTGTCGAATAGTCGCCAATAGACCGTGTTCGATCCGACCGGCCCTATCCACCGGGATTTCCTGTTTCGACATAGGCGCGGATCTGGTCGATGGACATGCCGGCGAGGCCGAGCCGGTCGAGGGTAAGGCCGTCCTGCCAGGAATTGCCGCCCAGCAACGCGTCGATGATGTCGACGAACCCCCGGTGCAAGGGCACGGTCAATCCCGCCGTCTCCGCCAATTGCACGAAGGGAACATGGGCAAGCGGGAGATCGCCTTCCATCCATGTTTGCCAGATGTCGGCGCGCGTGGCGCCGGTTTTGCCGTATCCCGGCGATTCCTGCACGGCGTCGTGCACCGTGTCCCCGCCGGCGCCGTATAGGCGGTGAATATGGTCGAGCAGCGATCGAAACCGGACGCCGAACGCATCGCAGACCGCCGGGCGTTCCGCATCGAGCGCTTCGGCGAGCTTACCCGCGTGGATGGTATTGCCGGTTCCGTAGAAACTGATCGGTTCGCCGGCGGCCGCGGCCCGGTCGAAATACCCGACGTTGAGAAGCGTCATCGCCGGATGCACCAGCATGTTCATGTTTTCGAAATTGGTCTCGATAACGTTCCGCCGACATTCCGCCGACGCCGTGATCAGCGGCAGGAACCGCTCGGCCTCCGCCATGCGATTGGCGGGAAACGCGGCGATGGGAACGTGATGCCGCAAGAGATAGGACGTGATCTCGGCGCCGGTCCGTTTGGAGGTCATGCTGGGCACGGTTCCCTCGATCACGGTGACGCCGGCCTTGTCGGCCGCTCGCAGCGGCGACGCCAGTCGCAGCCCCGCCCAGTATCCGTGGCTGGCGACGTACAGAACCTGGCCGTTCTCGAGGTGCGGGATGAGCGTGGATGCCCGTTCTTCCAGCTCCAACGGCTCGACGTCCAGAACCACCAGATCGGCGCCGGCGACCGCCTCGGCGGGATCGCTGGTCAGAATCCTAAGGACACCCAACCCGTTACGTCCGGATAGCGTCCGTTCGGCGGGGACAGTCACCGAAATCCCGCCGGTCGACCGGATGTCCGCCATAAGGTCGCCTTGATCGGGCCACAGGGCGAGGCGCACGTCGTGTCCGCCGAGCGCCAGGTCGTCCGCCATCGGCGCGCCGGCGTTCCGCATTGAATTTCCGATCACCGCAATGCGCGTTGTCATGCCGTCTCCGCCAAGGATGTCGAGAATCGTGTATATGCCCAATCAGTGGCATGCAGGGCCGAACGGAGTCAAAGACGCTCCCGCCGTGCTATGGCTCTTGCCGTGGGCTGTCGGGTTCGTTCGTCGGCGGCCCAAGACTCTCCTTGGCCGCCGCGCGCCGCTTGTTCAATTCGCAAAGCTCGGTTTCCGCCGCCGCGATCTTCTCCCGAAGCTCTGCCAACCGCGCGCGGGCCTTGGGTTCCGCGGCGACGCGGGCCCAGGCTTCCAGGCAGAGATTTCTGTTGGTTGCCTGCGCGGGCGTCTGCTCCGGACGGGGAGAAGGAAGCGTCTCCAACGCGGCCTTGCGTCGGCGGATGGCGTCCTCGACCGATTTAAATCTCGCTTGGTCGGCGCGGAGCTTCGTTTGAAGCGCGTCGACCTCCCGCCGCAGCCGCTCCGCTTGCGATTTCCCGGCATCGACTTGCCGCTCCGCCAGTTCCCGTTGAATCTTCAACGCCTCGATCTCGGATGCCAAGGTCCGGGCCGTTTGCTTCGAGGCGTTTTCCCGATGGGCAACCTCTTCCGACAGCGTCTTCAGTTCGGCTTGCCGTTCGCCGAGCGTGGTTTCGAGCCGCGCGAGCGCCTGGTTCACGCGGACGAGTTCCGCTCCGGCCGCTTCGGCGCGCTTGGCGGCGGTGGTTTCTTGCCGTGTCAGCTTTTCCACCTCTTTGCGCAGCGACTCCCGGGCCCCGGCCTGGGCGGCTTCCTCTGCCGCGGCGGCCCGGCTCATCGTCTCCAATTGCGTCTTTTTCCGGTCGAGCTGTTCTTCGAGCGCGGCAAGCGCCTTGCGGGTTTTCGCGACCTGGACGGTCGCCGTTCGGGCGGATGTTTGGGCGCGGTCGCGGCGTTCTTGCAATTCCTTTATGTCGATCAGCGGATCAGCGCGTGAACCGGTTGACGCCGCCCGTTCGGCAAGGTCGGCTTCGAGCGCGCGAACGGACTCCCGCAACGTGCGGTTCTCCCGTTCCAACGCACTGGTTTTTTGCGAGAGGCTGACCTTCTCTTTTTCCCAATTGGAAAGAGGAGCGGGGCCACCGGACCGGTGGTACGCGACAAGGCTCGCGGCCACCATCCCAACGATCAGCAGAATGATTGTCGTTTCCGTCAATAGGGGGGCAATTGACCTCTTCATCGTCATCAATGCCTTGGTCGGGTGTTGACGCGCCGACTCCGGTCTCTCGCCGCGCCCGGCAATCTGCGCCTCGGGGCCTGGCGTATCGTCCGGCTCCGACGTCGGCCCCTGTTGCCGGCGGTCCTATGATTCGAGGCGACGGGCCGTGGCCGCGTATCGGTGTTTCATCGCCATGCGCGCCTAGGAGGCACGCGGCATTGGCGAGCGCCGTCGTGCGAGACCGCTTTCGAAAAAAAAGATGGGCCGATGGCGGCGAGATGGCAAATGATAGTCTGGAAAATGCGGACTAACCCGCGAATGTGGGCGGCGTGAGAAGGGTAGCTCGCGAGTTCGGTCCGAGGCCTCTTTTCGCCGATCCGCAACGACACGTTCGGTTGTGAAACGGTATCGATCGCCGAGACCCGCCATTGCGCATCGCCGCGGCATGAGGCTAGGGTGAAGGTCCGGTATGGGGCGCGGGCAGTCAGTCAGTCGTCAGGGTATTTTCTCCGCGCGCCCCGTACACGCCTTCGGTGCCTTCCGCGCATCACATCTATTGCGAAACGCGCGCCTCTTGAATGCCCGGTGGCCCGGGCAAGGCCGCGATACATCCGACCGACGCACCGCAACAAGCAGGCCGAGACATGACCCAGGACTCCTCCATCCCAACGCCGCGTGACCATCTCGGATTCGAGGTGGGGGCGGATCGCAAGCTGGCCGATTGGCCGGAGATCGTCGACTACTTCGAAATGCTCGCGAAATCCTCGGACCGGGTGCAGCTTTCGGAACTGGGCAAATCGACCGAGGGCGCGCCGCTGATCATGGCCACCATTTCGGCGCCGGAGACGATCGCGTCGCTCGACCGCTATCGCGACATCCAGGCGAAACTGGCGGACCCGCGGACCATCGCCGACGGCGACGAGGCGGAAAGCCTGATCGCCGAGGGCAAGACGGTCGTGCTGGTCACCTGTTCGATCCATGCCACAGAGGTCGGGGCGACGCAGATGTCGATGCTCGTGGGGCATCGGCTCGCCACCAGCGACGACGAAACGGTGCGCGAAATCCTCGACAATGTCATCTTTCTGCTCGTGCCCTGCCTGAACCCCGACGGCCTGACCATGGTCAAGGACTGGTACGACAGCACGCTCGGCACCTATTACGAAGGGGCCAATCCGCCCTTCCTGTACAACACCTATACCGGGCACGATAACAACCGCGACTGGTTCATGTTCACCCAGGCCGAGACGCGGCTTGCGGTCGAGCACTGCCACAACGCGTGGCATCCGCAGATCGTGTTCGACATGCATCAGACGCGGCAGGACGGCATGCGGTTGATCCTGCCGCCCTTCATCGACCCGATCGACCCGAATGTGCATCCGATCCTGCAGGCCAACATCGCCATGATGGGGTCGGCCATGGCCGCCGAATTGACGGGGCAGGGCAAGGCGGGCGTTGGCATCAACGTGACCTACGACATCTACAGCCCGAGCCGCGCCTATCAGCATTACCACGGCGGTGTGCGCATCCTGTCCGAAGCGGCCAGTGTCAGGCTGGCGACGCCGGTCGATTTCGACGTGAGCGAACTGACCGTCGCGCGGGGCGCGGACCCGTTCCAACGCGTCTGGAACCATCCGATGCCTTGGCAGGGCGGGCGGTGGAGCCTTCGGGATATCGTCGACTACGACGATGCCGCCGTGATGGCCTGTCTCAGCAACGCCGCCCGGTATCGCGATAGGTGGCTGCGGGGTTTTCACGCCATCGGCGCGGATGCGGTGGCGGAGCAACGAGGCCCTGCCGCCTATCTGGTGCCGCAATCCCAGCGGGACCCGGTGACGGCGGCAGAAATGCTGGAGATTCTCGATTTTGCGGCCGTCGAACTGGAGGAGGCGACCGAGGATTTCGTCGCCGACGGCGTCACCTACCCGGCGGGAACCCGTCTCGTGCGGCTGGCCCAACCGTACGGCGCCTTCGCGAGGACGATGCTCGGCAACGATCCGTATCCCGAACTCAGGCATTACGAAGGCGGCCCGCCGGTGCAGCCTTACGACAACACGGCCCACAGCCTGCCCTTGCAGATGGGCGTGGATGTGGTCGAAGTGCAGGAGCCCCTCGACGCCGAGACGAAACCGTTGGCGGCGCCGTTCCGGCCCAAGGGTCGTGTGACGAAAGGCGGCAAGGGGAAAGCCGCCGCCTATGTCCTCGGCTGCGAAAGCAATGCGGCGTATAAGGCGGTCTTCCGGCTGCTGGCGGACAAGGTGCCCGTTTCCCGGGCGACCGAAACGCTGGACGCCAACGGCATGCGCGTCGCGCCGGGCGCTTTCGTCATCAAGGGCGGCGGCAAGCGGGATGCGTTGGTCGCCAAGATCGCCAAGGCGGAATCGGTCACGGTGGCGTCCGTCGGCGCGGCCCCGAAGGGACCGTTATCGAAGCTGACCACTCCTCGGGTCGGCTTGTACAAGAGCCACGTCGCGACCGCGGAGGAAGGCTGGGCGCGTTTCGTGTTCGACGACTACGGACTGCCGTATGAAACCTTGTTGGATGCCGATGTCCGGCAGGGCGATCTGCGTGACCGGTTCGATGTCATCCTGCTGCCGCATCAGAAACCCGAAGAAATCCATGACGGGCATAGCGCGCAGGACTATCCGCACGCGCTGTCGGGCGGTTTGGGTGAGGGCGGCGCGAAGGCGCTGCGGGCGTTCGTCGAAGACGGCGGCACGCTGATCGCGTGGGACGGCGCGGCGCAATACGCCATGCGGCACCTTGATCTGCGGGTGCAGGACGCGCTCGACGGCATGCCGGACTCCGAATTTTACGCGCGCGGCAGCCTGCTTCGCGTGTTGATGGATACGCGCCATCCGATCGCCTACGGCATGCCGGAACGCAGCGTCGTGCTGTTTTCGGGCCAGAACGCGCCGGCGTTCGACGTCTCGGCGGGCGATGCCGTCGGGGTCTATCCGCCGCACGATCCGTTGTTGAGCGGTTGGCTCACGGGACCGGAGAAGCTGTTCGGCAAGGCGGCGTTGGCCAGCGTGCCGGTCGGCGCCGGCCGCGTCGTGCTGATGGGATTCAGGGTGCATTTCCGGGCGCAGGCGCGGGGCACTTACAAACTGCTGTTCAACGCCATCCTTCAGGCTGCGGCGTCACCGTAACGCCCGGTAGGGGGCTAGGCCGTCGTCAAAAGGCCTTGATCGCCAGGCAAGGCTGGGCTTCGGATAGAGACCGACCTGCGCAACGAGAAGGTCGGTTATAAGGTGCGCGAACCCCCCTGAAGAAAGTACCTGTTCGGATCGCCCTTGGCGCGCGAGAGGCGGACAACCAGGCCGTCACGATCCAGCGCTATGGGCCGGACGCGACGCATATGCTCCCCATTGCCGAAGCCGTCGCCAGTCTGGTGCGGGACGCACAGCCGCCAACCGGTCCATGAGGTATGCGGCATCCGGGCGCATAGCTTCGGCGAAACTGTTACATTATAAAGTAATAAAGCAGTTTCGCCGAAGCTATTCGGAGGCATCCATGAGCAAGCGGGGAGAACAGATTCAGGCGGATGTACTGGCGGTTCTGCGTCGGCACGGCGGCCCGCTGTCCGCTTACGATGTCCTCCGGGAACTTCACGCGGCGCATCCGAGGATCGCACCACCGACAGTCTACAATGCGCTAGCGGCTCTGACGGAACGTGGACGCGTCCATCGCGTCGAGTCGCTCAAGGCCTACATCGCCTGCCAGTGCGGCAGCCACCAGCACGCCTCCATCCTGTCGATCTGCGACGACTGCGGAACGGTTGCAGAGCGTGTCGCGCCAGACCTGCTGGAGAGTATCTCGGGCGTGCTCGCAGAAACCGGCTTTGCGCCTCTGCGCCATGTGATCGAGGTTCATGGCGTCTGTGCGGCCTGCGGAACCGGACAGGCGCTGTCATGACGATAGTACGCTTGCTTTTCTCCTCACGACCCGGGCTGGCATCGCGACGCCCATCGGGCTCGATTGGCCCGCCGACCCAACAATAAGCCTCGCCGCCGCCAACATCTTCGGCCTGTCGATGACGGCCCGCTGGCGCATGACCACGCATCTTGGCGTTTCATCTATCCTCCTAGGAAAGGACTGCCCCTTGAGATTGCTACACTCCCTCGCTCTCGCGCTTACACTGGCAATCGCGGCGCCACTGCCAAGCGCGGCGCAGGAGAGTTCGGCGGGGTTCCCTTTCGCGCAGGTGTGGGGAGGGCAGGTGCAGCCGCCGCATGCCAGCCCGATCACGCCTCTGACCAGCTTCGCGGGACCGGGCCTCAGCCGGCCCGCCCCACCTGGCAGGGCCCCCGCTCCGGTGCTCTCGTTCTTTCCGGACCTTCGTCAGCATCGGGATTCCGGACTGGGTCCGGCGACACCGCTCTTCGCCTTCGATCGCGCCCAATTCTTCATGCCGTACAGAAACGACAATCTTCGCCTTCCGGCAGAAACGCTCGAAACTTGGCGCACCTCTGCTTTGCCGTTCAAGCTCGCAGGCGGTTACGCCACTCCCGGCGATACCTATGAGAGCCTTGCGCAATGGACGTTACGCCGACCGGAGGGTTATGTCCGCGCCTTCGGCAACGCCGCCGGCACGACGTCGGACAGCTATGAAACGGGGGATGGAGAGAGGGTTCCATACGAATTCCGGCTGAACACACAGCAGATCATTCTTGGCTACACGCCCTCGCGGAAACTCGAGGTGTTCGGCGTGTTCTTGCGCAACGATATCGATGACTTTGCGACCCCATCCGTGGCTTTGGACAATACCGAGACCGATCGCTTGGTGGGTCGCGTCGGAGCGGAGCTTCGTGAAGGCGGCTTGGGTTTCGATCGTATCCGGGCCGAGCTCTCCATTCGTGATGGCGAGAGGGTCAACAATAACTTCGAGCTTCGGTCATTTGCACCGGGCCCCGGGGCTAGGCGACAGCAGGTGGAGAACGAGCGGCGCTTCATCGATGCGCAGATCCTTGGCGATGCTGCCTTCGGACCCCTGCAAAACCGTTTCGCACTCAGCTTTGGCCAAGAGGTCCGTGACGGCCTCCGCTTTACCGACAGCGTGGCAACGAGCTCTACACCGCTCCTCGACAGCACCAGCGCCGTCCCTTTTCCGGATATTCAGGTCCTCGACCTGGGTGCGCGCTGGGAGGGCGCGTACAGTTTCCGCAAAACGACGCATCTGAAGCTTGGCGGTCAGTACCGATCGGTCTGGGCGGAGGCGCGCGATGCGGATCGTGTGCCGGATGGACCGTTCGGAATCGTTTCTCCCGGCCTTCCCGCAAGCGCTTCAAATCTCTATGAATTCTACTACGGGGCGACCGAAACCAACCCGCGCTTCGATCTCTTTGACGCGCGCGCCCTGGTTGAGCAGGAGATCGCCGACAGCATGTCGATCTTCGGCGAGATCGGCTATTTTGAAAGAGCACCGGACAGCAAGGAACTGTTCTTCGCCGCCACCGCACCGGTGCCGCAGGCGCAGAACCGCTTCATCGGCAATCCTGGATTGGACAAGGAGCGCCACACCCGTATCGGCATGGGACTCGTCTCCGAAGGTGAGGAATGGATTGCATTCGGCCGATCCCGCAGGTCCGGCAGCGGGCTGCAATGGGGCGCTTGGCGGGCTTCGGTCGGCGTTTCCTACGACCGTGTGTCTGATTTCATCAGCAAAGACAGGGCGCGCGGCCAATCGGGTGTCGCCGCCACCGACGGGGCCAATGTGTTTCGCAATGTCGACGCCGATATCCTGCGCGCCGAGGCCGATCTTACATGGAACTTAACGCCCGAGCTTTCGACCCGGGCCAACCTCATCTACACCTACGGCGCCAATCGCGACGATGATAGGCCGCTCTACGGCATCGCTCCTCTAGAGGCGAACCTGGTGCTCAACTGGACCGACAGTCTGGGCGACCTCGGCATGTATTCGCTTGGCTCGAAGCTTCGGCTCGTCGCGGACCAGAATCGGGTGGACGACAACCCGGCCACCGGCAGCGGCTTCGACGAGGGTGAGACCAGCGGTTTTACCGTTCTCGATCTCTATGCCTCGTTGCTCCTTCGCGACAGAATCCCGTTACAGATCGGCATCGACAACGTCTTCGATGCAGACTACGCCGAGCATGTTCCCGCCAAGCCGCAAGAGTCCGCGCGCCCCAGCCGGATCAGCGCGCCGGGACGTACCTTTTATCTGCGCACCGGCTTTTCCTTCTAGAGCAAAGGACGCGAAAGCATGACACCTTTCAAGCAGCCCACACGCCGTATGTTTCTCGGCGGTCTTGCGGCCATGTCGATGCCCATACGCGCCGGGGCCAACCCGAAAGGACTGACGTTCTATGGCGCGCCGCTCACCCTGTCCTTGCCGTTGATCCATGTGGTGGACCGCGATGGGGTGTCCCCGGTGCTTTCGGGGTTGAGATTCCGGAAATGGTCGTCGCCGGACGAGTTGCGCGCCGGCATCGCCTCGGGCGCCGCGGCGGTGAGCACGGCGCCCACGGCCACGGCCGCCAATCTCTACAATCGCGGCCTCGGCATGCGTCTTCTTTGCGTGATTACGAGCGGCATGTTCTACGTCATGACCACCGATCCGGCCATCGCGGGGCTTGCCGATCTCGCAGGCCGTCGCGTCCTCGTCCCCTTCCGCGGCGACTTGCCCGATACTGTATTCTCTCTTGTCATGCGTCACCAAGGGTTGACGCCGGCCGATATCGAGATCGAGTACACCGCGTCTCTGATCGAGGCGGCGCAACTCATGCTAGCGGGACGTGCGCCGGCGGCCGTCCTTATGGAGCCCGCGGCCACCATGGCGCAGATGCGGGGCCTTTCCGAGGGCATTGGCGTGACCCGTGCGATCGATCTTCAGGCTCTTTACGGTGACGCGACCGGCGGGGCGGCAGACATCCCACAGGCCGGCATTGTCCTGCGTGACGGACTTCGTGACCGCCAGCCCGATCTTGCGCCTCGCCTTCTCGAGTCGCTTCGAGGATCGACCCGGTGGGTGCGCAGCAATCCGGCGAGCGCGGGCCGTTTGGGCGCCGATTATCTTGAGATGCCGAAGCCGATTCTGGAGCGCGCCATCGCGACATCGAACCTTTCCGTGCGCAGCGCGGCCGAAGCGCGCCCGTCTCTCGAGACGTTCTTTAACCTCCTCACCGAGACCGATCCCGCCCTGATTGGCGGCAAGCTGCCCGATGACGGCTTCTATCTTGAGACCGGTGCCTGACGACACCGATGCGGGCGCTGAACGACGCCGGTCCATCGGTTGGGGCGCGCTGGGCATCGCAATCTTTGTCGCGGGATGGTGGATCGCCGCCCAGCGCCTTGGGAGCTTCGCCCTGCCAGGCCCGGTCGAGACGCTCTGGGCAGCCTTTCACCTGTTCGAGAGCGGACGCGCCCTACCGGCCATCCTGGACACCGGCGCCCGGGTCCTGGTCGGCTTCCTCCTGACATTTGGGCTTGGTACCTGCCTTGGCCTCGCCGCGGGATTGGTGACGCCCTTCCGGCACATGGTCGGGCCGATCGTCACCATGCTGCTTGCTACACCGCCCATCGCTTGGATCGTGCTCGCGGTGCTTTGGTTCGGGCCAAGCAGCCCGGCCGTCATCTTTACCGTCGTCGTCTCGCTGGCAACCGTCCCCTACCTCGCCGCGATGAACGGCGTCACAACCGTCGATGCGAAGCTCTTGGAGATTACACAGGCCTTCCATCTGCGGCGCTGGCAGCGGATCCGTTTCCTCTATGGCCCGCATCTGCTGTCTCACCTTTCCCCTGCGGCGATCACGACGTTTGGCCTGACTTGGCGGGTGACACTCCTCGCCGAAGTGGTCGGCGCCGTTTCGGGGATCGGGTCCGGTCTCGCCCGTGCGCGCAGTACGCTCGAAACAGCCGATAGCTTCGCGTGGATCGCGATTGTGGTCGCCCTGTTCCTCGTTGTGCGCTTCGGTGTTCTCGGTCCCCTCGAGCGGCACCTCCAACCGTGGCGTAAGCCGATGCGTTCGCACGGAGCGGGTGATGGATGAAGCTGCAAGCCCCGCGGTCACGCTCGATCGGGCGAGCGTGACGCTCGGCGGCCAGCGTATTCTGGACCGTGTCGACATGACCGTGCCATTCGGGCAGATCACCTGCGTCATCGGCCCGTCCGGATGCGGAAAAACCACGCTTCTGCGGCTGCTCGCGGGTCTGGTTCCATTGTCCGAGGGCAACATGATCCGGCGCGCACGGCGGATCGGCGTGGTGTTCCAGGAGCCCAGGCTCCTGCCGTGGCTCACGGCGCGCGACAATGTGGCGATCGGGATGCAACAGGAGAACCTGCCACGCGCTAGCCAACGGCAGCACGCCGAGAAACTGCTTGCCCTCACCGGACTGGGCGTGGAGGAGGCGCGAGCCTATCCTGCGAAGCTGAGCGGCGGAATGGCAAGCCGGGTCGCCTTTGCCCGGGCGTTGGCAACGAAACCTGAACTGCTCCTGTGCGACGAACCCTTTGCTGCGCTGGATCTCGATCGCAGAACCTCAATGCAAGACCTGCTCATGGAGCGAAGGGCGTCAACAGCGATGTCCGTTGTCTTCGTGACCCACGATCATGCGGAGGCGGCTCGGATCGGCGACCAAACATACGCATATTGCGCAAGCGCGCGCTCCTTCAAAGCGCAAGAAATGAGCTGAGCAAGCGCAATGGGAGGGAAGGCGGTCAGCCAGCGTGCCAGTCGGCGCCGGCCGCGTCGTGCTGATGGGATTCAGGGTCCACTTCCGGGCGCAGGCGCGGGGCACCTACGAACTGCTGGTCAACGCCATCCTGCAGGGCGCGGCGTCGCGGTAACGCCCGGTACGGGCGGTTCGGTTTACGCCGTCGTCAAAAGGCCTTGATCGCCAGCACGTCGCAGGGCGGGGCGCGCAGCAGGTCTTCCGCGACGCTGCCGAGAAAGGCATGGGCGATGCCCGTCCGGCCATGCGTTCCGATGACCACCAGATCGGGTTTCAATCGGCGCGCCTGTTCGAACATGACCTCGCGGACCGTGCCCTGCTTCATCACGCGGTGAAGTTCGGTCCCGGTCCCTTCCAGACTTTTGAGAAACGCCGCCATTTCCTCGTCCATCATTTTTTCGAACTCCACCTCGTGCAGTTGCGCGACCTGCCGCTTGGTGTCGTGGCCATACAGGAACCCTTCGAAGGGCACGCCGAAAGCATGAACGAGATGGAACTCGCCGCCGGGTACGAATTTGACCGCGAACTCGACGGCGCGATGGGAATAGCTGGAGAAGTCGACCCCGACGATGGTCTTTTGATAGGGACGGATCACCCGGTCCTTGACCATCAAGACGGGAACGCCGCCGCCCCGGATGATCCGCTCGGCGGTGGTGCCGCGGAACCGGTCCTTGAAGGCGTCCTCGCGATGCATGCCCAGGATAATCAAGTCGGCATCGACCTTCTCCGAATACTGTAAAATGTCCGCATGGGCCCGGCCGGAGACGACCTCGATCGAGATCCGGTCCCGCTTGCCGGCCGCCAACTTGTCGATATGTTCGTCGATCGCCTGCTTGGCCGCGTCTTCCTGGGCGTCGGACAGCGCCGCCGGCAGCTCGTCGTCGATGATATGGATGATGGTCAGGTAGGCTTCGTGGTCCTCCGCGAGCATCACGGCGCGCTCCAAGGCTCGATCGGACCGGGCCGAGAGGTCCGTCGCCATCAAGAATTTCTTCATCGGTCAAGCTCCGTTTCGGGTCGTTCGGCGGGCGGCGGCGGCGGATTTCATGCCTGTCGGGCGTGATCGACACCGGTCTACCATGCGGATTGATACAGGACGTTACGTATTCAGTGTTAAACCAGATCGCATTGATTTTAATCAACGACCGTTGGTCGGAAGTCAATGATGTTCAATCAAGCCCTCTCGCGCCAAGCGGCGGTTGAAGCGTGCGGCCTTGGCGCCAATCAGGCGGCGGCCGGCAGCAAGCCGGCCAATGCGGCGCGCGCTTCGAACAACCGTTTCAACGCCGTCTTGCGCTTCGTTTCGCCGAAACGGTCGGCGAGCCCCGACACCACCATCGCGCCGACCAACGCGCCGGACTGCGTCGTCACGGGGACCGCGACCGATGCGGTGAAGGGATCGCGCCCGACGGCGGCGTAGAATCCATCTTTTCGAATCTTGTCGTAGACGGCGCCCTTGGACCCAGCCTGCGCGAGCAAGACATTGCCCACGACGCCGTCTTTCAAGGGCAGTCGGGCGCCTTCATCGACCACGTGCCGGATCGCATGCTTCGAATCCTCCCGGAACAGGCAGACGCGCATGCCGCCCTCGCGGACATAGAAGGAGGCGCTTTCGCCGGTCTCGTCGCGCAATTGCTTCAGCAGCGGCCGAATCGCTTCCGCCAGATTGAACTGCATCCGCAGTGCCTGCGCGAGCTGCCCGACTCGCGGGCCGATGAAATAGCGGCCTTGGGAATCCCGGCGCAGATAGCTGCGGCCTTCCAGCGTTGCGCACAAGCGGACGACGGTGCTCATATTGATGCCGGTTTCGGTGGATATCTGGGTCACCGACAGGCCGTCCTCGCGCCCCGGAAAGAGATCCAGGATGTCGAGAGCCTTGGTCACCGTTCCGGAGATGCGCGACGCCATGTCTGCGATCCTCTATCCTGCCGTGATCCGATTTCGGCGGACCGGCGGTTGGTTGACAGCGTTTGTCAAACCCCTTAGAGAATGCCATAATTCAAAGTAAGTTGCCAATATGGCAATTTATTGCCGGATTCCATAGACTTCACGTCCGCAGGGACGCGACCGCACCCGGGGAGTACATGCCGTGGCCCATGATGAGATTTTGAGCGAGTTGGACCGCCGCCGCGAAGCCGCCGCCGCGATGGGCGGCAAGGAGAAGCTGGCCAGGAAGAAGGAGCGCGGCGACCTGAACGCCCAGGAACGCCTCGATGCGCTGATCGATCCCGGCACCTTCATCGAGACCGGTCTGCTGGGCGCGTCCGGCATGTTCGCCGAAGACGAGGCCAAGACCCCGCGCGACGGCAAGATCGTCGGCTTCGCGCAGATCGACGGCCGGGATGTCGGCGTCGTGGTCAACGACTTCACCGTCAAGGGCGCGTCGACCAGCGCCACCAACTCGAAGAAGATGGGCCATGTCCGGCGGGTCACGACGGAGAAGGGCATGCCCTTCGTGCATGTGGGCGAATCGACCGGCGCGCGCCTGCCCGATGCGATGGGCTCCCGGGGCATGGGCTTGTTGCTCGGCAACGACACGACGCAGTTTCGCCGGACGCGTGAGAATCCCTGGGTGGCGGCCGCGCTCGGCACCTCCTTCGGGTCGTCGGCGTGGCTTTGCTGCATTTCCGATTTCGCGGTGATGCGCAAAGGCTCGGTGATGTCGGTCTCCAGCCCCGGCCTTGTGTCCATGGCGATCGGGGAGAAGGTCGACGTGGAGGAGCTGGGCGGCTGGCGGCTGCATGCGCAGACAACCGGCCTGATCGACCGTTTCGTCGACAGCGACGAGGAAGCCTTGCAGGAAATCCGCACCTTCCTGAGCTACATGCCGAGCCATAACGGTGAACTGCCGCCGGAGGTCGAGTACGACCCGGCGGCGGAGTCGGATCAGGAGAAGATCCTCGATGTGCTGCCGGAGAAGCGCACGCAGGTCTACGACATGCGGAAGATCATCGAGGTCTTCGCGGATAAGGGCAGCGTCTTCGAGTTGAAGCCGCGGTTCGGCCGGGCGGCGGTGGTCGCCTTGGCCCGGCTCGGCGGCAAGTCCATCGGGATCATCGCGAACAACCCGCTGATCGGCGGCGGCGCGCTGTCGGCGGAAGCCTGCCGCAAGATCATCGATTTCCAGGTGATGTGCGACAGCTTCAACATCCCCCTCGTCCGATTCATGGACACGCCCGGCTTCGTCGTCGGCACCAATGCCGAGAAGAAGGGCGCGCCGGGCTGGATCATGAACTTCATGAACTCGACCTGCCTGGTCAGCGTGCCGAGCATCACCGTGATCGTCCGCAAGGCCTATGGCCGCGCCTATGTCGCCATGGGCGGCGGGCGGCACAACGAGGAGATGATCGCCTGGCCGAGCGCCGAGGTCAGCTTCATGGACCCGGGCTTCGCGACGACCATCGTGCATGGGCTGTCGCCGGACGACGACGGCTTCGAGGATGCCTTCGAAAGCATCCATAAGAATATCGGCCCGTGGGACATGGCGACGATCTACTCGCTGCAGAATATCGTCAAGCCGCAGGAGACGCGGAACTACATCATGCGCATGCTGGATATCTATCGCTCGCGGAAGGGCGGCGGCATCGGCGAGCATGCGATGAAGAACTGGCCCACCAGCTACTAGGCGCACCGCCAACTTGTGGAGAAACGACGCCGCGGGTATTCGAGCCCGCGGCGTCTTCGCGTTCTAGTCGAGCGGCAGGCCCGGATGGACCGTCCGGGAATTGGCGATATCCAGGAACTGGATCGACAGCGACGGCATGGCGACATCGCGGATCAATTCCGGCGTCCACCCGCCCTGGTGATGCACCATGCGCAACGGCCGCGGTTGGCTGTAGAGCGACAGCTCGGCGGCACGCTGATGGAAGATCTGTCCGGTCACGTCGCCGGCATCCTCCGACGCCAGGAAAACGCAAAGCGGGGCGATCGCGTCGGCCCGGCTGCGGCGCAGGCGTTCCTCGCGGATGGCGGCTGCGTCGGGATCCTTCGGCGTCGGCACGGCGCGGGTCATGCGCGTGTCGGCGGAGGGGCAAATCACGTTGCTGGTGATGTTCTTCGACTTATTCTCCATCGCGACGATACGCGACATCGCGGCGATGCCCAGCTTGGCGCTGCCGTAGTTCGCCTGACCGATATTGCCCAACAGCCCGGATGTCGAGCCGCACATGATGATGCGGCCATATTCCTGATCGCGGAACAGGTTGATCGCCGCGCGGTTGACGTTGAAATGCCCGGTCAGGTGCACGTCGATCACGGCCTGGAAGTCATCCGGCGACATCTTGTGGAACATCCGGTCGCGCAGGATGCCCGCCGGGTTGAACACGATATGCAGCCCGCCGAATTCGTCGCGCGCCTGTTGCACCATGCCGAGGCAATCCTCGTAGCTGGTCACCGAGCCGAAGTTGGCGACCGCCTCGCCGCCGGCGGATTTGATCGCATCGACGATTTCCTGCGCCGGGGCCTGGTCCCCGCCTTCGCCGCCACCGCCGACGCCGGGATCGTTGACCACGACCTTCGCGCCATGCGCCGCCATGAGTTTCGCCACTTCGGCGCCGACCCCCCGGCCGGACCCTGTGCAAATCGCCACGCGGCCTTCAAGCATGCCCATCGACTCGTATCTCCTTATTGTTTATGGCCCGCCGTCCCAAAACCGCGGGCTTCCGCGGCCCTAACCGGGCTCCCAGACCGCATCATAGCGAAAAGCAGATTGCGCGTCTTGCCGGGGCCCGGTTCGACGACGACGGGACGGTTCGAAGCCGCGGACGATTCGTGATATGTCCTTACCGGTCCTAAACAAAGGCTTTCGATAACGACGGTCACAGAGGAGACGAGCACGGCCATGTCCGATGACGTAAAGATGCCGGTCGAGGCAACGCATATCATGATGTTCGCGCGGTCCATCGCGGACGACAATCCGATCTATCACGATGCGGACTACGCGGCGAAATCCGAGGTCGGCCATATCATCGCGCCGCCGACCTTTCCGCGCGCGGTCTCGCAGTTCGATCCCGACTACCACCTGCGGCCGAAGCCCGGCGAGAAATGGTTCGGCTCCGGCAGGAACCCGACCGGCCTCGACGGTCCCGCGCCCAGCAGCGGCGGACTGCACGCGGAGCAGCATTTCGAGTACCACCGTCATCTCAAGCCCGGCGACCAGCTCACGGTGACCTTGCGGGAAGGGGAGACCTGGCAGAAGGAAAGCAAGCGCGCCGGAACCCTGACCTTCCAGGAACGGATTCAGGAATACCGCGACCAGAACGGCGAGCTCGTCGTCACCTCGCGTGCGGTCAGCGTCCGGACCGAGCGTCCGGTCGAACAGAGCTAGGGGGAAAAGGAAAATGCCGCTTAGCGCACAGAGTTTGAAGGTCGGCGACAGCTACGAAGAAGTCGTCATCGACGACCTGACCCGCACCCAGCTCGTGATGTATGCGGGCACGTCGGGCGATTACAATCCGCTGCATTCCGACGATGTCTACACCCGCGAGGTCGCCGGATACCCGGGCGTGTTCGCCCACGGCATGCTGTCCATGGGACTGACCGGCAAGATGTTGACCAACTATGTCGGGGATGGCCGCCTGACGAAATACGGTGTGCGGTTCACCAATCAGGTCTGGCCGGGGGACACGCTGACCGCGACCGCCACGGTGGCCGAGATCCGCAGCGAAGGCGCGGAGCAGTTCGTCGACCTGACCTTGGAGACCAAGAACCAGGACGGCAAGACGGTGATCACCGGCAGCGCCACCGCCCGGATCGATCCGTAGGCGGGCCGGCGCGGCCTAGCAGGCTGCTGAAAAAGTCATGGTGTTCGGTCACCATGGTTCGAGACGGCGCTATCGCGCCTCCTCACCATGAGGTTTTTGCTTGTTTTCCTTGTCCCGAGGGGGCCGATAGGCCCGTCTCGAAGGATTCGAATGACTTCTTCAGCAACCTGCTAGTTCAGCACCAGGCCGCCGTCGACGTTGTAGGCTTGGCCGGTGATGTTGCGCGCGCCGGCGGAGGCGAGGAAGACCGCCATCGCGGCGATGTCTTCCGCCTGATTGGCGCGGCCGATCGGGATCGGTTTGAGGTGGTTCTCCAACGCCACCTCCAGGCTCACGCCCTGTTCTTCGGCGCGGACGGCGAGGTTGCGGTCGCTCAACGGCGTCCGTGTGATGCCGGGGCAGATAGCATTCACGTTGATATTGTGCTGGCCGAGCTGCTGTGCCGCGGTCTTGGTCAGCGCGATCACCGCCCCCTTGCTCGCGGCATAGGCGGCGTTGGACGTGCCCGCGTAGCCGCGCCCGGCGATCGAGGCGATGTTGATGATGCGGCCTTCGCCCTGCGCGATCATCGTGCGGGCCGCGCGCTGCAGGCAGAAAAACACGCCCTTCGCGTTGACCCGGTGGATGCGGTCCCAGTCCTCCTCGGTCAGGTCCATGATATAGGCGCGCCGCGTGACGCCTGCGTTGTTCACGATGATGTCGAGCCGGCCGAATTCCTCGACGGTGCCGCTGACCATCCGGTCGATCGCCTCGACATCGCCCACATCGGCCTCGAGCGCCATCGTCTTCGTCTGGTATTCGGCCGCTGCGTCGGCGGTTTTCTGCGCCGCGGCGCCGTCGATATCCGCCGACACCACCTGCGCCCCGGCCTCCGCCATGGCGATGGCGGTCGCTTCGCCGATCCCGGCGCCGGCGCCGGTGACGAGAACCACTTTGTCTTTCAGGATCATCGCTGCCTCCCTTGCATCGGGAGATCGTAGCATGACTGGGGGCGCCGTCAGGATGCGTTCTGCGGTCGGAAACCGAACCAGCCGATGGCGAAACCCCAGACCACCCAGACCAGTTCCCGGAACCGCCGGATGACGGCGACCGCGAGGCCGAGGGACGGTTGCCCGGTGATATGGCCGAGCACCAGCACGAGGGCCGCTTCCTGGGTGCCGATCGTGGCCGGGATGAAGAATGTCGCGGCGCGGATCAGTTCGACCGCCGCGTCGGCGCACAGCGCTTCGACCAAGGTGATCGGCTCGCCGATGAGCCACAATGTGACCCACAATTCGGCCGCGCCCAGCAACCAGTTGATCAGCGTCAGCAGGACCGAGCGGGCGAAGCGCCGCCGGTCGCGGGTGTAGCTCTCGACGATGCGTTGGTCCAAGGCGTGGATTTGCACGATGATCTTGGCGATGGGACGGCCGACGCGCCGTTGCGACAGCCAGGAGGCGGTCGCCGAACCGAGTTTGAGGCGCTGCACCAGGAACAGGGCAAAAATGCCGAGCGTCAGCGTGGCGAGGGCCGCGACCACGCCCCAGTCATAGCCCTTGGGGAGAAGATCGAAGGCGAGGGCCGTGGCGAGACCGATCGCCAGGAAAATCACCAGCGCGATCAGATTGGCCGTCTTGGCGACCACCAGCGACGCCGCGCCTTCCTGGTAATCCATGCCGTGGAACTTGCGCAGCAGGATCGCCTTCACCGGCTCGCCCGCTAGCCCGAAGACCGGCGTCACGCGGTTCAGCGCCGCCCCAACCATGCGGATCTTCCACAAGGCGTAGAAACCGAGGCCTTTGAGCCATTCGTTCCGGATCACGGTCTGCCAAGACGCGGTGTCGGCCAGGAAGGCGAGCATGTAAACCGCCAGCACCAGAAGGATGCCCCAGCCGATGGCGCCGACATATTGCGCGACCGATTGCAGGTCGGTGTTCCACAGGATGATCCCCAGAAACCCGAGCCCGCAGAGTAAAAAGAGAAGTTGAAGAGGACGAAAGGCGCGCGCGCCGTCAAACATGATGGCGGCGGAAATTCTTGACGAATTGAAGACCCCAGTACACTTGCGCTCCTATGGCGGATGCCGGAAGGAGCAGCCAGACAGCATCGATCAGCGCCAGCGTCAAGACGATGAAGCAAAAATCGGTGCGGACCACGCGCGACGAGAACACCGCCCGGTCGCCCACAGAGTCGTCGGGGCCGTCCTCGATCTTCTCGATCCCGGCGGCCTTCTCGCGGGTGTCCCGGATCGTGTCGATGATGTAGTTGATCGTGCCGCCGGCGGCTGCCGCGATGCCGAACCACAACCAGATATCGTTACCCGATTTCTCTGCGACGCCCCAGCCCAGGCATAAAAAGATCGCTGCGTGGACGATCCAATCGACGAAAGTGTCGAACCGCTTGCCGAACTCGGATGCGAGTCCCTTCAGGCGGGCGATTTCGCCGTCGTTGTTGTCCAGCACGTAACACTCGACCAACAGGACCGCGGCGATCAGCGTGCTGATATAGTCGTCGTAATGCAGCATCCACGCCGCGCCGAGGCCGAAGGCCATCGATAGGATGGTGATCTGGTTCGGCGTGATCGGCAGACGGTTCAGCGCCAAGCTTGATGGATAGGACAGGTGCCGGACCAACGGAAACAGATGCGTCGGTTTCTCTAACTGAAAATCGGGATCGATGTTGGCCATGGCGCTGTGGTCTCGCGGCCTTCCGGCGCGGGCATTGCTGCCCACACGCATTCGTTTCGCCGAAAGGTTCGTTCGGTTTTACCGTTAGGTGGGTAAACTAAATGTCTCAAAAGCGAAACATCAATGTTTGATTTTCTGTCATCAGTTTCTGTATAGGCGCAACGACGGCGGTGATTCCTGCATCGGGACGGTTGAGCTACGATGAAGCCTGACGGAAACACAGTCGGCTGGAAAGAGAGCGGCGGGAAATGGAACCGAAGATCGTCTTGTGGCGACCGATGTACGATCCGAGCGGGCAGCAACAGCTTGAGGCCGCCGGCGCGAAAGTGACGCTCGTCGATTCGAGCGACGCGCGTGCTCTGACGGCGGCGTTGCCGGACGCTAGAGGACTCTGGGTCCGCTACCCGGAGACCGTGACGCCGGACATCTTGGACGCCGCCGACGATCTGGTCGTCGTGTCCACGTCGGGATTCGGCTACGACAAGATCGACATTCCGGCGGCGACCGAACGCGGCATCCTGGTGGTCAACAACCAAGGATTCGGCCGCATTCCCGTCTCCGAGCATACCTTGATGTTGGTGCTGGCGACGATGAAGCGCTTGATGTGGAGCGACGCAGCGACGCGCGACGGCAGCGGTTGGGATCAGCGCAGCGGCCTGGGACTCTACGAACTCGAAGGCAAGACCGTCGGCATCATCGGGCTGGGATGGATCGGCAGCGAGTTGGCGCGCAAGCTGCGCCTCGCCTTCCGCTGCCGCGTGCTCGGCTACGATCCCTATGTCGATCCGCGTCTCGCCGCCGTCGCGGAGGTGGAGCGGCGGAGCAATCTGCAGGAGATGCTGGGCGAGTGCGAGGTGTTGTGCGTCTGCCCGGAATTGACGGAGACCAGCCGCGCAATCGTCGATGCGGATGCCCTGGCCGCTTTACCGAAGGGATCCTTCGTGGTCAACACGTCGCGGGGCAAGACGCTCGATCTGGACGCGTTGGCCGATGCGGTGGACTCGGGCCATGTGGCCGGGGCCGGGCTCGACGTGTACGACCCCGAACCCTTGCCCGCCAATCACCGGATCCTCGAAAATCCCAAAATCGTGCTGACGCCGCATACCGCCGGTCTGAGCACGGAAACGACGAAGCGCATGACGACCAATGCCGTCGAACAGCTGCTGACCGCCGTGCGCGGCGACCGGCCGCCATTCGTGCTGAACCCGGAGGCTTGGGAAGGCCCGCAATCGCGGCGGCCGCGCCCGAACGATTGATCTTACGCTGTCGGTTGCCGTGGTCAGCTTTCGCGCATCGCCTTGGTGAAGTAGTCGGTGAACGGCTTGGCCAGATAGGACAGCGGTGAGCGCTCGCCTGTCCTGAGAAACACATCGACCGGCATGCCCGGTACGAGAATCCTTTCTTCCAACTTCTCCAACTGCGGCGCGTCGACCTTCAAGGTCACGAGAAAATAGGAGTCTCCCGACGCATCGTCGACCAGCGCATCGGCGGAGATCGTTTGGACCACGCCTTCCAGTTCGGGCGTGGTCCGCGCGTTGAAGGAGGAGAAGCGTAGTTTCGCGGTTTGCCGGGGGTACAGGTCGTCGACATTTGCCGGACTGACCCGCGCTTGAACGACCAGCGTGGAATCCGACGGGACGATATACAGAATCGGGTCCGCAGGCCGGACCACCGACCGCAGGGCGTGAACCGACCGGTCGAGGACCGTGCCGGCGCGCGGCGCACGGACCTCCAGCCGCGACAGCATCGTCGATGTCGCGCGGTGGCGTTCGACCAGATCCGACTCCTCCGCCCGGAGCGTGCGCAGTTGGGTGATCGCGTCTTCGCGCCGGGTGGCGGCGAGGCGCAGCATTTCGATCTCGATTTCGGCGATCCGCCCTTGCGATTGCGCGATGTCGGACTCGCGCTCGCCCAGTTGTCCCGCAAGCTCCGCCTTTTGGCGTTCCAGCTGATAGACGCGCACCGCCCGGGCGTGGCCTTTGTCGAAGAGTTGACGCTGGCCGGCCAGCTCGCGCCCGATGAGCGCGAGTTGTTGCTCGGTCGATTTCTTTTGCGCCTCAAGGCCGCTGATCTCGCGTTTGAATTGGTCTTGCCGCGTGCGCAGTTGCGCGAGTTGCCGGCTCAGGGTCTCGGCGCGCGCGGTAAACAGGCTGATCTGCGCATCCAACAGATCTTGGCGGTCGGATTTCTCCGCGGCGTCGGCGCGCAGGGCCTCGTCGAAAGCGACCGCCGCGCGTCCGTCCCGTTCCGCGATGAGGCGGGCGATGCGCGCGCGCGTGCCGTAAAGCTGATTGTCGAGCATCGAGAACTGGGTGCTCAGCAGGGATCCGTCGAATCGCACCAGGACCTGGCCTGCTTCCACGACGTCGCCGTCCTCGACGAGGATTTCCTGGATCACGCCGCCGTCCGGATGCTGCACGACCTGCCGGTTCGCCTCGACCTGCAATTGGCCCGCCGCGATGACCGCGCCGGAAATCGACGCCAGCACGGACCAGCCGGCCAATCCGCCAAGCAGAATGACCAAGGCGAACCCGCCGATCAGAAGATGTTTGGCGCCGCGCCATTGGCGCACCGCATCGTTTTGGGGGTCAGTACCGTTCATAGCCTAGCTCCCGCCCGTTGCCCGGCGCAGCGCGTCATTGTCTTCGACGGGCGCGCGGGGTTTTCCGAACTGTTGCAGAATCTCGTCGCGCGGACCCCAGCCCCGCTGCCGTCCCTTGTCGAGGACCAGCAACGTATCGCAGGCCGCAATGCCGTTCGGCCGGTGCGCCATGACGACGACCGCCTTCCCGCGTTGCTTTAATTCCGTGATGGTCTCGATGAGCGCCGTCTCGCCGTCGGAATCCAGGTGGGCGTTGGGTTCGTCCAGGATCACCAGCGCGGGATCGCCGAAGAGCGCGCGCGCGAGCCCGATGCGCTGCCGCTGTCCGCCGGACAAGGTGCTGCTGCCGTCGCCGACCGGCGTTTCGTATCCTTGCGGCAGGCGCAGGATGACCTCATGCGCCCGTGCCGCCTTGGCTGCGGCGATGACGCCCCGCGCGTCGACGGGATGCTGCATGCGGGCAATGTTCTCGGCGACGGTGCCGGACATCAGTGTCACGTCCTGCGGCAGATACCCGATATGCGCGCCGAGCGCGTCGGCGGGCCATTGGTCGTAGGTCGCGCTATCCAGCCGGACCGAACCCGCCGCCGGTTCCCAGATATTGGCCAGCGCGCGCGCCAGCGAGGATTTCCCGCTGGCGCTGCGCCCGATGACCCCCATGGACTCGCCGGGCGCGAGATCGAAGGTCAGCCCGATGACCGCCAACGCATCCGAGCCGGGCGCGGCCACGGTCAGGTTCCGGACTTCCAGCCGGGACTGCGGCGCGGGCAATTCGGTCTTTTCCGGTTCGGCCGGGAATTCGGCCAAGGTGGCTTTGAGCCGCCGCCATGCCGTCAGGCAGTGTTGGATCGTCGGCCATTGCGCGATGCCCTGTTCGACCGGGGCGAGGGCCCGGCCCATCAGGATCGACGCGGCGATCATCGCACCCGGCGTGATGTCGCCGGCGATGGCGAGCGCCGCGCCGAGCGCCAGGATGGCGGATTGCAAGTAGAAGCGCAGCGATTTGGAGGCCGAGGTGTATGCCCCCGACCGGTCGCTGGCGGCGGTGCCGGCGGCCAGCGCGTCCTGCCGGGCCGCGCCCAGCCGAGCCAGGATCGCTTCCTTCATGCCGAGCGCCTTGATCACGCCGGCATCCTGCTGCGCGGCATCCGAAAGCCGCGTCGCATGGTGGTCCAGGCTTTGCGCGTCGTTCAGCGCGGCCCGCGTGCGCCACTGGTTCAGGGCGGTCACCGCGACCATCACGAGGCCGCCGACGCAGCCGAGAATGCCGAGCCAGGGATGGAAAACGAACATGGCGGCCAGGAAGATCGGCACCCACGGCATATCGAAAAAGACGAAGGGAGCGCCTCCCGCCAACCCCTTTTGCAATGCGGTCAGATCGCGTGGCGCGGTGCGGACATCGATATTCGGGTCGGGCGAGGGGCCGGATATCGCGCCGGTCATAGCGATGCCGTCCGCGCGGCGGCCCAACAGTGTCTGCGCGCGCGCGCCGACGCGCCCCATCAATCGGCCGCGCGCAAAGTCCAGCAAACCAAAGATCAGGAACAGGCCGGTCACCAACAGGAACAAGGCGGTAAGGGTTTCGATCGACCCGCTGGCGAGTACCCGGTCGTAGACTTGCAGCATGAAGAGCGGGCCGGTCAGCATCAGCAGGTTCGCGAACACGCTGAAAATCGCCACCGCCGCCAACAGGCCGCGGCTGGCGGCGATAGCTTTAGAAAGCTCATGTGTCGTTTCGGGTCGATTGGAATTCGCTGCCATGACGCCCTCCCTGGCTTAGTCTTGGCTTATTGGCCGTGTTTTCGGATTGCGCCGGCGGGCGGCGAATAAATGCCGGCCGCCGGCGCAATGCCATGGCGAATTAGACGAGTGCGTCTTCGGTCACGGAAATGACGTCGGGGGACTCGTCGTCGTAAATCGAAGGCGACAGCACGAATTTGTCGATCCGCGCAAACTCGTTGTCGTCCCGAACGCCGAGAAACTTGATCGAGTCTCCCTGTTCGAGTTCGAGCCCTTCGATCGTGATCGATGCCGCATTTTCCGTGCTGGCGAACCGTCCGCCCAACTCCTGGTCGAGATGGAACTGTTCGACCCGGTCGTCGTTGACATAGATCGCGATGGACGTTTCGCCGTCGATCTCGTCGAAATAATGCAGCTTGAGGTCGTATGCGCCCGACGGGCCGTCGAATGTCGTCGATGCGGTGCCTTCGTGGCTTGACAGCTTGATCAACGCATCGCCCGAGGCGTCACTTTCATGCTCCACCTTGTAGCCGGACAGGTGCATATCCTCCGCTTCGACGACGGTTTCGGCCGGCTCGTTGCCGGGAATGTCGAGCGGGATGAGGACGCGGTCGATGACGTGGATGACGCCGTTGGACGCCTCGATATCGGTGTCGACCAGCGTCGGGTCCTGGAGGTCCGGCTCGTTGTCGACCAGCGTCGTGCCGTCCGGCGAGAAGGTCGCCCCTTCAAGCAGGGTCGGGACATTTTCCAACGCCGCGACCTCGGCAAGCAGCTTGGCCTCCGGCGACACGTGATAGAGCAGCACATTGGTTAACACCGGGATCGGATCGCCGTCCGGCGCGAGGCCCGCCAACGCTTCGGCGATGGCGTTGAAGACGGCGTCGTCATCCGACGTGTCGCCGGTGAACCCGAAATCCCTGGCCAGTTGCGCGAAGGCGTCGTCGGTCGGCGCGAAGACCGTCAGGTCGGAGTCGGGGTCGACGAAGGGCGCGGTCAGGTTCGCCGCTTCCAGCGCTTTCAACAGGATGCCGAAGTTGCCGTCGTCGGTCGCGATCTCGGCGATGGTCGGCGGCTCCGTGGGCTCCGTCGGTTCGCCCGGATCGGAAGGTTCGGCGGGCGTCAGCGTGACCTTGTCGATCCGCGCGAATTCGTTATCGTCGCGCCGGCCGACCAATTCGATCGTGGACCCGGTTTCCAGCTCAAGACCTTCGATGGTAATCGAGGTTGCGTTTTCCGCCGACGCAAACCTCCCGCCCAGCTCCTGGTCCAACGAAATCTGCTTTACCGGCTCGCCGTCGATCAGGACGTCGATCATGGCGTTGCCGTCGATTTCGTCGAAGTAATCGAGCGTCAGGTCATATTGCCCGGTCGGGCCCTCGAACACCGTCGTCGCGCTGCCCGTATGGGATGACAGCTTGATCAAGGCGTCGCCGGATGCATCGCCGTCATGCTCGACCTTGTAGCCGGACAAATGGAAATCTTCCGCTTCGATGACCAACTCGTTCGACTCGTTGCCGGGGATATCCAGCGGGATCAACACGCGGTCGATGACATGGACGATGCCGTTGGCCGTGGGGACATCGGTTTGGATCAGAGACGGATCCGGAAGGTCCGGTTCGTTATCGACCAGGGTCGTGCCGTCCGGCGAGAAGGTCGCGCCGCTCAGCAAGGTCGGCACATTGTCCAGCGCCGCCACCTCGGCCAAGGGTTTCGCGCCCGGCGAGACGTGGTACAGCAGAACGTTGGTCAACACGGGGATCGGGTTGCCGTCGGGCGCAAGCCCGGCCAGCGCGCCGGCGATCGCGTCGAAGACCGCGTCTTCGTCATGCGGGTCGCCGTCGAAACCGAAATCCTTCGCCAATTGTACGAAGGCGTCGTCCGTCGGCGCGAAGACGGTCAGATCGGCGTTCGGCGCGGCCAGGTCGTCGTCGAGACCCGCGGCGACGACCGCCTTGAAGAGAATATTGAAGTCATCCGAACCGGCGACAAGTCCGGCAATGGTGAGCGACGTATCGGTATGCGACATGAAAGTCTCTCCCGTGCGATGTGAAAAGAATGACGGCCCGCGGGGCGTTAGTGATAATCACTCGCAGGCTGCGTTATCATGAGTGCTACGGCGCGCTTGCCGGAACGGATCACTACTGTTTTGTGAAGAATGGCGGCGGAACGCGATTCAGAAGTGGGGTTGCGCGCCGTCGCACCGGACCGACAGCCGATTGTCGGGACAATGCCGTTCTGGGTCGAATTGCCTGCGTCTCATGGCGATTCATTCCTGCCGCGCGGGCTGGATATCTATCACGGACGGCCGCATTCGGCAGAAAGGCGCAGAATATGCGATACTGTTTTACCGCCCACGATCCGGAGGAATTGTTCCATGAGCGTTCTTGCCGAAGACCGCCCCCTGAAAATCACCAAGATCAAGGATCAGATCGGCGCCGAGGTGACCGGCGTCGACCTGACGAGACCGCTCGACGACGAAACGCGCGACCGACTGTACGAGGCGCTGGTCGATCATGTTGTGCTGGTCATTCGGGACCAGCATTTCACCGCGTCGCAGTTCAGGGCCGCCGCCGAACAGTTCGGCGAGTTGATGGAGGATCAGAACCGCCTCTATCTCGCGGACGGCGAGCCGTTGATCAGCGTGTTGTCGAATCGGCACAAGGACAGCGCGGGCAAGCCGGCCAAGGTGGCGAAGAATGCGACCTGGCACACCGACCATACGAACCAGGAACGACCACCGAAATTCACCTTGCTCTATCCCGTGGCGTTGCCGGACAGCGGCGGCGGCACCGCCGTGTGTAATACGCACGCCGCTTTCGAGGCGCTGCCCGAGGATCTGCGCGCGCGGCTCGATAAGATGCAGACGGCCAATTCCCTGGTCAGCAGCGCGCGCATGAAGATCGCGAACCCCGATATCGTCAAGGAGCAGCAGGAGTCCGATGCAGGCTTGATGATCCAGCCGCTGATCCGCACCCATCCGGAGCGTGGCACCAAGGCGATCTGGTTCCACACCGGGAAGACCGAGAGGATCCTCGGCATGGAGCCGGAAGAGACACAGGAATTCTTGGCCGAGTTGGTGGAAACCGCGATCAAGCCGGAATTCTCCTACACCCATGAATACAAGCTCGGCGATATGCTGATCGTCGACAACCGGTCGTCGATGCACCAGGCTCGGTTCGACTACGATCACTCGCAGCATCGGATGCTCTACCGGGCGCTCGTCCGGGGCGACCGGCCGTACTGAGGCCGTTTTGCCACCCCGATACCGGTTCGACTATCCTGACCGTCCGACATAACCGACGCGGAGCGCATGCGATGGGCGACTACCGGCTGCTTTCGACCAGCGGAATCCTGGGATACGGCTATCCCGAGGAGTCGCTGGAGCGCGGCATCGAAATGGGGGTCGACATGCTGGGCGTCGACGGCGGCAGCGTCGATCCGGGACCGCACTACCTCGGCTCGGGCAAGACCCTGAATTCGCGGCAGGCGATGAAGCGCGACATTCGGTTGATGCTGCGCGCCGCGGTGCAACACAACATTCCCGTCACCGTCGGCACCTGCGGCGGTGCGGGCGGCGAGCCGCACCTGGAAGTCATGGCCGATATCGTGCGCGAGATCGCCCGCGAGGACGGTCTGTCCTTCAAGATGGCGACGATCCATGCCGAGCAGGACAAGGCCTGGGTCAAGAAACAGTTGGATGCGGGAACGGTGAAGTCGATGCGCAACGTGCCGCCGCTCGACGCCGAAACGGTCGACAAGGCGGAGCGGATCGTCGGCTGCATGGGACCCGAACCCTATATGGAGGCATTGGATCAGGGCGCTTTGGTCGTTCTCGGCGGCCGCAGCACCGACCCTGCGCCTTTCGCCGCCTGCGCGATGCGCGCGCAGGCCGAGCCCGCGCCGGCGTGGTATGCGGGCAAGATGCTCGAATGCGGCGGTGCGGGCGCTTGGCCGAAGGCGCATGACTGTATCCATGTCACGATCACGGACGACGGCGGCGTGGTCTGCGAATCCCCCAACCCGATCCGCTATTGTACGCCGGAGTCGATTGCCAACCAGAGCCTGCACGAGAATTCCAGTCCGACGATCTTCCAGGAGCCGGGCGGCGTGCTCGATGCATCCGATTGCGTGTTCGAGGCGGTATCCGATCGCGCGACGCGAATTTCCGGGATGAAATGGACGCCAGACGACAAATACACGGTCAAGATCGAAGGGGCCGAACTGATCGGCTATCGCACGATCACGATCTGCGGCACGCGCGACCCGGTGCTGATTGAAGGGTATGACAATTACATCGATATCGTGCGCGAGAATATTGCGCAGAAGGCGGAGGGCCTCGGCTTCCCGCCCGACAGCTATCATCTCAACTTTCGGACCTATGGCCGCGACGGCGTCATGGCCGAACGGGAACCGCTGAGCGGCACGCCGAGTCACGAACTCGGGTTGCTGGTCGAGGTCATCGCCGACGATCAGGAATCGGCCAACGCCGTCCTGGCGGTGGCGCGGGTCAACACGATGCATAATGATTTTCCGGGGCGTCTTTGCCGCGAGGGGAATATGGCCTTTCCCTTCTCGCCGTCCGACATCGAGTGCGGTCCGGCCTATCGGTTCAACGTCTATCATATCGTCGAACCCAAGACGCCGACCGAGATGTTTCCGATCGACTACGAAGACGTGCGCGGGTAGCCGATGCCGAAACTCAAGGATATCGCCGTCGTCTGCAAGAGCAAGAATGCCGGACCCTTCGAACTGACCATCGACGCCGTCTTCGGCGACAAGGAGACATTTGACAAGGTGCAGGCGACCGGGGTGATTTGCCCGGAACTGTTCGCGAAGCTCTACAATGTGTCGGTCGACGATATCCTGTTCACCGTTTACGAGCCGGGGCTGGCCTTCAAGGCGACGCTGCCGCGCCTGGTTTCGGCGGGGGACCTGGGCGACACCGATGTTTACGGCGCGCAACAACATGCGCCGTTGATCGAGGTCGAGATTCCGATCTGACGGCCTTTTCTCCTTAATCAGCCTCGATCCGTTTTCGCGCGGCACGCCCCGGGCGAACCCTTCGCCCGAAACCGGGAAACGTGTTCAGCGTTCGAGGCGTCAGGCGCGGGCGGTCGCGACGGATGGGAATGGTTGGTCATCATCCTCGCGAAAAATGTCGTCGGCATCCTCGCCCAGGAACAGCCGGCCCAGTTGACGTTCCATTTCCGGCCGCTCCAAGCCCTCCGCCGCGTTTTGCGGCAGGTTGGTGAGTTCGCCGACATAGATCGTCTTGCCGTCCGTGTAGCAGTCGACCCGGATGAACGGAAAGTCTTCCGCCAATCGTTCGCACAGCCTGAGCATATCTTGCAGATTGGCGGGGCGCGCGTCCGGCGCATGCGTTTTGTAGGCCTGCCTGTTTTTAATGAAGGCGACGGGCAGTTGCTTCCAACTTGTCGAGTAATAGTTTTCCGTCATCTTGGTGAATCGGCCGCGAATCACCTCGATGAGCTGCGGTTTCCCGGCAAAGCAGTGGACCTTGTAGTCGACCAGCGCGCCATCGCCGAAATCGATGAGTTCCTCGACCATCACGCGTTTTTTGACGGTTTGGTAGTTCGCTTCCCGTGTCCGTGAGTACAGGTCATCGTGCAGCCAGCCGGCGATCTCGTCCCGCGGAATGTCCTGGCGGTCCGACTCGACCCGGATGGCGGCGCCGGACGAATGAGCCGGTTTGACGATGCAGCCGGCGGAAAAATCGTAGGCCTGGATGGCTTCCGGCGAGTCCAGCAAGGCAATCGTCCGCGGGAAACAGCGGCCGGCCTTCTTTTCCAGATAGGCCTTCACGCCGTGTTTGTCGCTGATGGCGCGGCGCAGCGGCTGCCGAAGCGTCCCGTCGATTTTAATGCGGATAAGGAAATCGTTATATCGCGTGGGATTTAGCAGATTGGGAATGCGGCGGTGGCGCAGAACGAAATGAAGCAATCCGGCGACACAATCGCCGAACCGGTTGCGCGGGATAATCGCGAGAAAGAAAGCCCAGATATTTTTATGCATATTTTTTAACTGGTTACGATAATGGTCGGTGTGCCGCCAAATCTCCGATGACGGCTCTGTCGGTGAGCATGCACCCAGGGTCAGGGAAAAATCTATCAAGTACAATTGATTAATACTTTGGCGGTATGTTCTGTCCCGAACACGCCAATAGTATTCGTCGGACTCACATGCTCTATTCGTCATTGGCGCAGGAACGGCGTCAGGATGCTAGGCCGATTGCGACGCGCGCGACCTGCATGATCAGATCGAACCAAAACGGGCGTCCAGCCGTTACCATTGGAAGACAATGCGCATATTGATGCTCCATAACCGTTACCTGGAACGGGGTGGTGAAGACACGTCCTTTCAGATGGAAGCGGACCTCCTTCGCAGTAACGGCTGCGATGTCGTCACGTATGAAGAGGACAACGTGCGCATTGCCGACATCGGCAAACTCCGAACAGCCGCCGGCTCGGTTTGGTCTCCGCACTCCTATCGCAAGATCCGCGAGATTCTGCGCAAGGACCGGTTCGACGTCATGCATGTGCAGAATTTCTTCCCCCTTATATCCCCGTCCGCCTATTACGCGGCGTCGAAGGAAGGGGTCGCCGTGGTGCAATCGCTTCGGAATTTTCGACTGCTTTGTTTGCCGGGAACGCTGTCGAGGAATGGCAGTGTCTGCGAGGATTGCGTCGGTAAGGCCGTGCCCTGGCGGGGCGTCGTGCGCGGGTGCTACCGCGGGTCCGTGGTCGGGTCGTTTTCCGTTGCCTCCATGCTGACGTTCAACAAGGCGTTGGGAACCTGGCAAGACAAGGTCGATGCGTATATTGCCCTGACGCGGTTCTCGCGCGACAAGTTCGTGGAAGGTGGGCTTCCCGCCGACAAGGTCCATTTCAAGAGCAATTCCATCCATCCGACGCCGGCCGTCGGGGAAGGCGGCGGCGGATACGCCCTTTTCATCGGGCGGCTCGCGCCTGTGAAGGGTGTCGATACCATGCTCGATGCGTGGAAGCGGCTGGATGCCGATATCCCCTTGAAGATCGTGGGGACGGGGCCCCTGACCGCCGAGGTGGAGCAACGGGCCGAACAGGACGGAAATGTCGAGGTGCTGGGCTGGCGAGAACCGGCCGACGTTATGGCGTTGCTTAGCCGTGCCGAATACCTGGTCTTTCCCTCGCAATGGTACGAGGGGTGTCCCCGCGTCATTATCGAGTCGCTCGCGAAGGGAACGCCCGTGATCGCGGCGGGGATTGGTGCCGCCGCGGAGATGATCGCGGATGGCCGGACCGGTTTCTTGTTTCGGCCGGGCGACGCCGAGGATTTCGCGGCGGCGGTTGGCCGGGCATTCGCGGGGAATGTCGATCGAGCGTCGATGCGGGACGCTGCGCGTCAGGATTTCATGGACAAATACACCACGAACCGAAACTTCGACTCGTTCATGAAAATCTATCGAGCAGCCATCGATAACGCACGGGCGGGGCGGAACCGGGATGGCGACGTCGGTTGCAGCACGCCGCCGGCGGAAAGCGACGCGGCGCCGCGTCACACCTGAGACTCGATTTCCTGGTATAATGCGGTCCGTTCATCATCGGAACGGGGACCGACGCCATGCCGACCAGCGAAAAAACAGTGATTTGGGCCGGGACCGCCCGGCGGCTAACGCCCACGTTTGCCGGCGAGATCAGGGGGCTCGACCTGTCGCGACCGCTGTCCGACGCCGATTTCGAGCGGGTGCGGGCGCTATTCCTTGAACATGCGGTTCTGGTGTTTCGCGACCAAGACTTGGACGATGCGGCATTGCTGGCCTTCACCGCGCGGTTCGGTCCGATGGACATCCATCATCTGGCGGAGCATTTAAAGAAGTCGCAACCCGAAATCCGTATTCTCAGCAACGACAAGAAAGAAGGGGAGTATGTCGGCGCGCATAAGTCCGGCATGGTCTGGCATACCGATCAGTCGTTCAAGGAACGGCCGATGCTGGCCACGTTCCTGCTGGGCGACGATTGTCCGCCGGAAGGCGGGGACACGCAATTCGCCAACATGACCGCGGCCTATGCCGCGTTGCCGGGCGCGATGAAAGAGCGGATCGACGGCCTTGTCGCGATCCACGACCGTAATTTCAGCTATGCCGAACGCTATCCCGACCGGCCGCCGTTGACGCCGGAACAATTGAAAGAGGTGCCGCCGGTGTCGCACCCGCTGGTCCGGCGTCACCCGGAAACCGGCCAGCTCGGCCTTTTCCTGGCGTTGTCGGATATTCGGGATATCGAAGGGATGGATCGCGCCGCGGCGTTGGCGTTGGTCGACGAATTGATCGACTTCGCGACACAGGATGCATTCGTCTACAGCCACAAATGGCGCGACGGCGATCTCGTCGTCTGGGACAACCGTTGCACGATGCATCGCGCCACGCCCTACAACGACCACAAGTACCGGCGCTACATGCGGCGTACGCAGGTGCGCGGCGACCGGCCGGCGGCGCCATAGCGCGTTGCCGCCGTACCCGTTGCCGCCGTACCTGATTTGGGTCGATGCGCGCGCCCATCCTATACTGCAATTCCAGTGTTCGGCGGCAACGCTTGCGGTTGCCGGCTCCCGAAGGGTGTCCCTTGAAAAATGAAGAGCTTCAGGAGGATTCGTGGATCCTAAGATCGTTTTCGTGACCGATTTTCCGGACGCCGCCGATGTCGCGCGCGAGATGGCGCCGAAGGGTTTCGATTTCGTCGTCGCCCCAGCCGGCGGTGCTGAATACGAAGAGGCGATGGCCGAGGCGCAGTTCCTGGTCGGCTTCGTCGATGGCTTGGTGCGTGACGAACTCTACAAGACCGCGCCCAACCTCAAACTGGTGCAAGTGCTGAGCGCCGGATACGACAAGGCCGACCTGGAGGCCGCGCGACGGGCCGGGGTACCGCTGGCCAACAACGGCGGCGCGAACGCGGTCGCCGTGTCGGAACACGCGATCCTGCTGGCGCTGGCCGTATCTCGAAAATTGGTTCATCAGCACAAGAGCGTGACCGGCGGGCGCTGGCGCGGCAACGTAACGCCGCGCCTGCATGAATTGCGCGGCCAGACGCTCGGCGTCGTCGGTCTCGGCACCATCGGCAAGAAGACGGCCCGTCTCGGCCAGGCCTTCGGCATGGATGTCATCTATTACGACATCGCGCGTCTGCGCGAGGATGAGGAAGACGCGCTCAAGGTGCGGTTCCGCTTGTTGCGCGAGCTGCTGCAGTTGTCCGACGTGGTGACGCTGCACACGCCGCTGAACGACTCCACGCGTCACCTGATCGGTGCGGAGGAATTGGCGTTGATGAAGCCGACGTCGATCTTGGTGAACACGGCGCGCGGCTCCGTCGTCGACGAGGCGGCGCTGTACACCGCATTGACCACCGGCGTGATCTCCGCGGCTGGGCTGGACGTGTTCGAACAGGAGCCGCCGCAAGCGGATAATCCGTTGTTCGGTCTGGAGAACGTCATCCTGACGGCGCATCTCGCGGGGCCGACCTTCGAAAGCAACACGGCGCGCGTGCGGAACGCGTTCGACAACGTGCAGCGGGTGGCGCGCGGCGAAGCGCCGTTGTGGGTCGTGCCCGAACTGCAAGATTGACGGAGCGAGACGGTATGGCGAACGCAAACGGGCACGCGCAATTCGCGCCCGAAACATGGGACCGCGAGGCGGATGTCGTGGTCGTCGGGTTCGGCGCGGCCGGCGTCGCGGCGGCGGTGACCGCGCACGACCTGGGCGACAAGGTGCTGATCCTGGAGAAGGCGCCCGAGGGTCAGGAGGGCGGCAACACGCGGGTCGCGGGGCAGGGCTATCTCAACACATCCTCGGCGGAGAGCGCGGCGACCTACCTGACCGCGCTGTGCGGGCCCTACACGGTGCCGGAAAAGATGATCCGCGTCTGGGCGGACGAAATGTGCCGCAACAACGAATGGCTCGCGAGCCTGGGCGGCGATCCGCAGGAGCATCAGCATCC
Organism: Alphaproteobacteria bacterium; assembly: GCA_028281325.1. Lineage (GTDB taxonomy): Bacteria > Pseudomonadota > Alphaproteobacteria > UBA8366 > UBA8366 > JAJFJD01. The sequence continues at coordinate 175,141 of JANQKC010000026.1, read as the reverse complement.
GCCGGAGGGGATCGAGTTCCCGGATTTGCCCGGCTCCGACTGCGTCCACAAGTTCCACGACGGCCCGACCTACGGCTATTCGCTGACCTGGAAGCGGTTCGAGAGTCTGGTGAAGGAACGGCCGATCGAGATTCTTTACGAGACGCCGGGCCGCGAGTTGATCCAGAACCGCATCACGCGCGAGATTCTCGGTATCCATGCGGAGCAAGACGGCAAACGGATCGCGGTGAAGGCGCACAAGGCGGTCGTGCTGACCTGTGGCGGGTTCGAGAACAATCAGGACATGATCCGCAACTATCTGCCGGGCATGCCGTACTGCTACACGTCGGGCAGCCCCTACAACGAGGGCGACGGGATCACCATGGCGATGGCCGTGGGCGCCGACCTTTGGCATATGAACAATTTCGCCGGACCGTCGATGGCGCTCAAGGTGCCGGAATACCCCACCACTTTCTCGATGCAGGCATTGCATTTCAGCAAGGTGATGGCGGGCGGCATGATCGTCGTCGGACCGGACGGCAACCGGTTCGCCGACGAGAAGTTCAAGACACGCCACGGCAAGGTGCCGATGAACGGCAAATGGAAACCGTTGGCGACGCCGACGCCGATGTTCCTGGTGTTCGATCAGGACATGATGTCGGCCGGGCCGCTTTACGACAAGAACCCGAGCCACGGCTGGAACCCGGTCGTCGAGCAATACGACTGGAGCGACGATAACAGCGCCGAGCTGGCCAAGGGTTGGATCAAGTCGGCGGAGACAGTGGCGAGGCTGGCGGAAACGGTCGGCCTCGACCCAGCCGCGCTGGAGGCCACGGTCGCTCGGTGGAACGATCACTGCGCCGCCGGCGCGGATGCGGATTTCGGCCGCACGCTGATGCTTCAGCCGCTGGCGCGGGCACCCTTCTACGCCGTGGAGTTGTCGCCGTCGATGCTCAACACGCAGGGCGGTCCCCGCCGGAACGAGCGCAGCGAGGTCTTGCAGCCGAATGGCGATCCGATCCCGCGGCTTTACAGCGCAGGCGAGCTTGGCTCGATCTACAGCTATCTCTATCAAGGCACCGGGAACATCGGGGAATGCCTCGGTTTCGGCCGCATCGCCGGCCGTAACGCCGCGGCGGAGGCGCCTTGGGACTGAAGCGCCGCGATTTGGGTGTGCGGCGTTCCCGCCATATACTGCGGACGCACGATCTTTACGAGACGATTGAACGCCGACGGCCCGGTCCGGCATCCGGGCGGGCTACGCGTGCGACCACGCCAAGCCGGTGCGCCAATCAGCCAATCAGGGAGCTGGCATGCAGTTTAGTTTCACCGAAGAGCAGGAAGAGTTCCGCGGCATCTTGCGGCGCTTCCTCGAAGACAAGTCGCCGACCACCGAGGTCCGGCGGCTGATGGAAACCGACGAAGGCTACGACCCGGAGGTCTGGCGGCAGATTTGCCAGAACCTCGGGCTGACCGCCGTCCATATCCCCGAGGAGTATGGCGGACAGGGATTCGGCTTCGTCGAACTCGGGATCGTCGTCGAGGAGATGGGCCGCGCCCTGCTGTGCGCCCCGTATTTCGCCTCGACGGTCTTGGCGGCGACGGCGATCCTGAACGCCGGGACCGAGGAACAGAAACAAACCCTGCTGCCGGACATCGCGTCGGGCAAGACGATCGCGACCCTGGCCTTCGCCGAGGATGACGGGCGTACCGGGTCGGATGGCGTCGCGATGACGGCGGCCGCGTCCGGCGACGGCTTCACGCTCGACGGTCACAAGAGCTTCGTGCTCGACGGCCATACCGCCGGCCTGATCGTCGTGCTGGCGCGCACGCCCGGCACGGCCGGCGACGAGGGATTGTCGCTGTTCGCCGTGAAGGGCGATGCGCCGGGGCTCGACCGCAGCCTGTTGCAGACTCTCGATCCGACGCGCAAGCAGGCGCGGCTCGCCTTCAAGAATGTCGAGGCGCAATTGATCGGCGACGAAGGGACGGCGGCCGCGCCGATGGCCAAGACGCTGGATCAGGCGACCGCCTGTCTCGCCAACGAAATGGTCGGTGGGGCCGAGCGCTTGCGGGAATCGGCGCTGGAGTATTCCCAGCTTCGCGTCCAATTTGGCCGCGCCATCGGCTCCTTCCAGGCGATCAAACACCGGTCGGCGGACATGCTGCTGGAGGTCGAGATGGCCAAGTCGGCGGCCTATTACGCCACCGCGGCGGCCGATGACGATGCCGAAAACCTGATCCCGGCGGTGTCGCTCGCCAAGGCGGCGGCGGCCGATGCCTACACGCAGGCCGCGATCACGACCGTGCAGATGCATGGCGGCATCGGTTTCACCTGGGACAACGATACGCATCTCTGGTTCAAACGGGCGAAGAGTTCCGAGGTCTTCCTCGGCACGGCCAACGAGCACCGGGAACGGCTGATCGAGAATTGGGATGCGATGGAAAGGAGTGCCGCCTGATGAGCGAACTGACCGAAGCGAGCGTCCGCGCCGAGGTGCGCGCCTGGCTCGAAGCGAATTTCGATCCGGACCTCGGCCTCGTCGAGTGGCGCAACAAGCTGATCGACGGCGGCTGGGCCGCGCCGACATGGCCGGTGGAATGGTTCGGCAAGGGCTATTCCGACCCGCTGGGCCGCGTGGTCGACGAGGAGTTCGACCGGATCGGCGCGGTCACCGTATGCCGTGTCGGCATCCGCAATCTGGCCGCCGCGACCCTGCTGGCGCATGGCACCGATCTGCAGCGCGAGAAATTCCTGCGCCGCATCCTGACCGGCGAGGATACCTGGTGCCAGTTGTTCAGCGAGCCGGGCAGCGGCTCCGACATGGCGGGGGCGACGACCCGGGCTGATCTCAAGGGCAACAAATGGGTGGTCAACGGTCAGAAGGTCTGGACCACCAGCGCCCATCACGCGCAATACGGGCTGCTGCTCGCGCGGACCGATTGGGACGAAGTGAAACACAAGGGATTGAGTTTCTTCATCCTCGACATCGAGCAGGCGGGCGTCGACGTGCAGCCGTTGCGTCAGATGAACGGGCATGCCTCCTTCAACCAGGTCTTCATGACCGACGCCGAAATCTCGCCGGAATTCATGGTCGGCGCGCCCGGCGAAGGTTGGAAGATCGCGACCACGACCCTGATGCACGAACGGCGCGGCGCCGACAGCCTGCGCCGCTATGCCGAGGCGAAGGAGCGGCCAGGCCGCATCTACGCCGAAGAGAAGGTAGAGATCGACCACCAGCTCGAACCGTATAAATGGTATCCGCAGCGGGGCGGCCGCGCCGACCTGCTGATCGAGCGCGCGCGGGAGACCGGCAAGATCGAGGATCCGGCGATCCGACAGGAAATCGCCAAGGTGCTGACCATGCTGAAGACCGCCGAATGGACGGCGCTCAGGGCGCGCGCCGCGCAGGATCAGGGCCGCCCGCAAGGGCCGGAAGGCTCGCTCGGCAAGCTGGCCGCCAGCAACGTGGCGCGCGCGGCGGCGCGGGTCCATACGGAGATCGCTGGCGCCGACGCCATGCTGACCGGCGAAGACGGTCCGATGGAGGGGGTGATCGCCGAAGTCTTGATCTCGGTGCCCGCGATTTCGATCGCGGGCGGCACGGACGAGATTCAGCGCAACATCATTGCCGAACGCGTCCTCAAGATGCCGAAGGAAACGCGCGTCGACACCGACCGGCCGTTCCGCGACGTACCGCGGAACACCGTCTCATAAACCGCGGCGGAACTGCCCGTGAAGAACAACAACAGAAAGTCCTATACGTGACGGAGAAACCGCGAGGGCCCCTCGAAGGGGTCCGGGTCATCGATCTGACCAGTGTCATGCTCGGGCCGTTCGCCACCATGATGCTGGGCGAGATGGGGGCGGATGTGATCAAGGTCGAGCCGCCCGGCGGCGACATCGGCCGGTGGACCGGCGCCGCCAAGACGCCCGGCATGTCGGCGTCCCATTTGCTGAAGGGCCGGAACAAGCGGAGTGTCGTGCTCGACCTCAAGAACCCGGCGGCCAAGGCGCCGTTCAAGCGGCTGGTCGAAAGCGCCGATGTCTTCGTCCACAACATCCGGCCCAAGGCCGCGGCCCGGCTCGGCATCGACTACGAGACGATCTCGTGCTGGAAGCCGGACATCGTCTACGCTGCGGCGACCGGCTACGGCGAAAGCGGCCCCTATGTCGACAAGCCCGCCTATGACGATTTGATCCAGGGGGCGTCCGGCATGGCGGCGTTGAACGGGATGGTCACCGGCACGCCCCGCTACGGGCCGTCGGTGCTGGCCGACAAGACCACCGGCTTGTTCCTGTCCAATGCGATCATGATGGCTTTGTTCCATCGCGAACGGACCGGCGAGGGACAGCGGGTGCATGTGCCGATGTACGAGTGCTTCACGGCGTTTCTGATCAACGTGCATATGCAAGGCCGCGCCTTCGAACCGCCGATCGGCGAGGCCGGATACGCGCGGGCGCTGAGCCCGCACCGCCGGCCCTACGCGACGACCGACGGCTATGTCGGCGTCATGCCCTATAACGACAAGCACTGGAAGACGTTCTTCGCGGTCGCGGGCCAGCCCGACTTGGCCGACGACCCGCGCTTCGCCGACCAACCGTCGCGGTCCAAGAATATCGACGCGCTGTACGAATTCGTCGCTGGTGTGATGGCGACCCGCAGCACGGCGGAATGGATCGAGACGCTGGAGGATGCGGACATCCCGGTGCTGCCGATGAACACGCTGGAAGACTTGTTCAGTTGCCCGCACCTGACTGCGGTCGGCATGTTTCCGGAAGTCGAACACCCGACCGAAGGCCGCATCCGCCATCTCAAGGTCCCGGTGCATCTGTCGAAGACTCCGGGCGGCTACTACGGCCATGCCGAGAATCTGGGCGAAAGCACCCAAGCGGTGCTGCGCGACGCCGGCTATTCGGATGCGGAGATCGCCGACCTGCAGGCGGCGTCGGCGGTGGAGACGCGAGAGGGATAGAATGTCATTGCCGGACGCGCCATAAGGGCCGGCAGGGCGCGAAAGCTTCGGACAACCCGATGCCGATAAAGGAGACCCGCCATGTCCATCTATAAGAACGGCGACGTTGAGATTTACTACGAGGAGGCCGGGTCCGGTTTTCCGCTGCTGGTGATTCCGGGTGGCGGGCTGAATGCCGCGATCCCTTATCTCTCCGAACGCGTGCCGTTCAACCCGATGGAAGTCCTCAGCGACGAATATCACTGCATCACGTCGGACTTGCGGAACGCGGTCGGCGGCCGCTCCTCCGGCCCGGTGGAGGTCGACCGGCCCTGGGACTCGTATATCGACGATCAGCTCAACCTGATGGATCATTTGGGCATCGGCGAATTCCTGGTGCTGGGCTTCTGCATCGGCGGTCCCTTCATCTGGAAGTTGCTGGAGCGCGCGCCCGAGCGCGTCATCGCCGCCGTCCCGTCGCAGCCGAGCGGCTTTCGCCCCGAAGTGCCCGATCTGTTTCATCGGAACAACATGGCGCGATGGGCCGCCCCGCTTAGCGAGGCGCGGAGCGATGTTACGATGGAGACGTGCGACGCCTTCCTCCGGAAGATGTATCTTGAGAATAACGACTTCGTCTTCAGCGTGACGCGCGATTTCGTGCGAAGCGTCGCCACGCCGGTCCTGGTCATGCCCGACGATACCGAGCCGCACCCCTATGCCGTGGCGGAGGAATCGGCGATGCTGGCGCCGAACGGCCAGATGACCTTCTTCCCCTGGAAGGACGACCCGGCGAGGGTTCCCTTGGCCGTACGCCACCTGCGCAGTTTTCTCAACGCGAACGCGCCGGCGTAGGAAGGCGCCGGACGCTACAACCGCTTGGTCAGTTTCGCCACGTCGAAGAAGGCGTCGATGAGCTGCGCGCTGCGGCGCTCCATCAGGCAGTTAACGTGGGCGGTCGTGTAGACCTCCGCGTTTGAGATTTCCACGGTGCGCAGGTCGGGATGGGGGATGAACTCGATCTCCGACACGAAGCCGATCCCGATCCCGCGCGCGACCGCCAGCCACACCGCCTCGCGGCTGCCGATCTCCATCACCGGATCGATCTCGACCTTATGCCGGCGCAGCATGTCTTCGAAGGCGAGGCGGGTCGCCGAACCGCTTTCGCGCATGACCATGCGCTCGCCCTGTAACGCCTCGACCGGGATCTTCTTTCGTTTCGCGAAGCGGTGCCCCGTGTGCACGAACACCACGACCTTGTGCCGGCTGTAGGGCATGGCGAAGATTCGGTCGTCGTCTTCCACATGGGCCAGGACGGCGACATCGGCGGAATAGTCGAGCAGTTGGTCGACCATTTCCTGCGAGTTGCCGACCGTCACGGCGAGATGGACGCCGGGATAGCGTTCGCTGAAGGCGCTCAGCATTTCCGTCGCGTGATACGGGCCGACCGCGCCGACATGCAGCGTGCCCCGATGGAACCCGCCGAAGGCGCTGAGCGTGTCGCGCGCCTGACCTTCCAGATCCATGATCCGCCGGGTGATCTCGAACAGGGCGGCGCCGGCTTCGGTCAATTCGATCCGCCGGCCGCGGCGATGGAAGAGTTCGACATCGAACATCTGTTCCAGCGCGCGCACCTGGCTGGTCAGGGTCGGTTGGCCGATATTCAACACGCGCGACGCGGCGGTAAACCCCCGCTCCGCCGCCACCGCATGGAAGGTTCTGAGTTGCGTGAATATCATTGGTTTAATCAATAGATACTATATTTTTTTTCCATTTGTCCAATAGGTGCCGTCGTAGGATCATCGTCGCCTACAGGATCGTAAGCAGCCAATCGGCAAATCAGGCTGTGAAGGGGTGACAATGCCGGACGCAGGCGTCTCTCTCGGAACCGCAAGGCCGCCGTCGCGAGAGGGCGACGGGTGCGGCGATCCCGAGCGCCGCGCCGACAGTTCGTCACGGCATCCTTCCGGCCGGTCGGCCCCGATACATGCACATTCCATCGGTCGAGGAGGGCCCCGCCGGGCCTGAAGCGCACGACCTGTATGTGAACCCCGGGGCGCATAAACAAAAAGCAGCGCCCATACAAAAAGGGTTATTGAGCCGCCGCCCAACGATTGAATGACCGTGGGTGGGCCGCTCGAAACAAGATTAGGGAGAGACCCAATGAAGATCATGCAGAACAAGAGACTATCCCGGTCGCAATTCGGCAGAAGGGTCGCCGGCGGTTTGGCCGTGGCCACCGTGTTGCTGGCTGGCGCCGGCACCGCGATGGCGCAATGCGAGAATCCCAAGGCGCTCACCTTCGCGATGGTGCCGACAGAAGAAACCATCGCCGAACTGCAACTCTACAAGCCGGTCACCGACCGCATGGCGAAACTGACGGGCAAGAAGATCGAGTTCTTCATGCCGACTTCCTACGCCTCGGTGGTGGAAGGATTGCTGAGCAAGTTCGTCGATGTCGCCGTGCTGGGTCCATACACCTATGTCATCGCCAACTCGAAAGACCCGAGCGTCGAGGTGTTCGCCACCTATGCGAAGCGCAAGGGTCATCTGCAGGAAGAAGGGCCCGGGTACCGCGCCGCGCTGATCTCGAAAATCGGCACGAAGTTCACCGACATCAAATCCCTGAAGGGCGCGACGATCGGCTTGACCGATCCGGGCAGCACGTCGGGCAACCTGATGCCGCGCATCGTGTTCTCGAAGGTCGTCGGCATGGATATCGACAAGTATTTCGGCAAGGTCGCCTATACCGGCAGCCACGAGCTGTCCTCCGTCGCCGTCTACAAAGGGAAGGTCGACGCCGCCTTCGTCGCGACGCATCGGTTCGACAACGCGGTGAACAAGGGCGAGATGAAGTTGTCCGACGTGAAGATCCTCTGGCAGTCGGCGCCGATCCCGCAGGATCCGTTCGTCTACCGCAACACGTTGTGCGACGACATCAAGAAGAATATCCGCGAGACCTTCCTCGGTCTGACCAAGAAGGGCGATGCGAAGAAGTTCCTGGATAACGTCAAATCCGACAAGTTCGTTCCCATGTCCTCGTCGGATTACGACATCATCCGTGACTTGAAGAAAGCCAAGGACGCGCGGAAAAAGAAAAAAGGCTAGGTAGGGCCTTTTCGGCCGGCTTCCGCGATCACGCCAATGGCGGAGTCGGCCGTTTTCTCCGCCGCTACGGCCATCGGTGCGGCGTGCGGCGACGAGGCAGGAATATCGGATATGGCAGTATTGCAAGTGTCAGACTTGTACGCGCGGTACAGCGCGAAGGGTCCCGACATTCTCAAGGGAATTTCGTTCGATGTCGAAGGCGACGATTTCTTCGCGATCATCGGGCCCAGCGGCGCCGGCAAGTCGACGTTAATCCGCTGCATCAACCGCTTGGTGACGCCGACATCGGGCCGTATCGTTTTCGACGGCCAGGAGATGACGGCCCTCTCGGGCAAGGACTTGCGCCGGGCGCGGCGCGACATCGGCATGATCTTCCAGGAATTCAACCTGATCAACCGGATGAGCGTGATGGACAACGTGCTGTCCGGACGGCTCGGCTACACCGGCAACCTGCGGACATTGTTCCGCGCCTTCCCGCGCGACGATATCGACCATGCGCTCCGGCTGCTCGACCGGGTCGGCCTGTCCGATCATGTGGACAAGCGGGCGGACGAATTGTCGGGCGGTCAGCGCCAGCGCGTCGGCATCGCCCGTGCGTTGATGCAGAATCCGAAACTGATGCTGCTCGACGAGCCGACCTCGGCGCTGGACCCGAAGATTTCGCGCGAGATCATGGGGCTCGTCAAAACGATGGCGCAGGAATTGAACGTTCCCTGCCTCTGCAACATCCACGACGTCAAGCTGGCCATGGAGTTCTGCAACAAGATCATCGGCCTTCAGGACGGCGTCACCATGTTCTCCGGCCCGACCGAACAGATGAACGAAGCGACGCTCGACGAGATCTACGCCATGGAAGTCCTTTAGAGGGAATGCCGGTGACCGCATCCAGCGATACCGCGTCTTTCGGCTTATCGACCGAGACAGTTCTCGTCACGCGGCGGCGTAAGCGGCTCGTTTCCGCGATCGTCACCACGGTGTTGCTGGCACTGGTGGTGTGGAGCGTCGACGTCACCGTGGTCAAGGACACCGACTGGGAACGGATCGGCAGCGTCGGCAACGTGTTGGAGGCGACCAACCGGTTCATCGGGATCGACGTCGACTTGTTCCCGACCTTGCTCGGGCCGGCGATCGAAACCCTGCTGATCGCTTGTCTCGGCACCTTCCTGGGCGTGATCATCTGCATTCCGGCCGCGTGGTTCGGGGCGATGAACATCACGCCGTTCAAGCCGATCACCTATCCGCTGGCGCGTTTGATGATGACCCTGAGCCGGTCGGTCCATGAGATCGTCTGGGCCTTGTTCTTCGTCGCGGTCATGGGGTTGGGGGCGATGCCGGGCGTCTTCGCCATCGCCGTGCGCTCGGTCGGGTTCATCGCGAAGATGTCGGCGGAGGCGATCGAGGATATCGATCACGGCCCGGTCGAGGCGATCCGCGCGGTCGGCGGCGGTCCGTTTCAGGTCTTTTTCTATGCCGTCCTGCCGCAGGTGCTGCCGCAGATCATCGGCGTCGTGATCTTCGAATGGGAGATCAATATCCGGCGGTCGGCGATCCTGGGTCTGGTCGGGGCCGGGGGGCTGGGTCTGGTGTTCTTCCGTCAGATGAACACCTTCAACTATCACGGGGTCACCACGGTGATCCTCGCGATCCTGATCATCATCCTGCTGGGCGAGGCGATTTCGCATGCGATTCGCCGGCGCATGATCTGAGGGGCGGGCGATGACGCCACGGGACATGAGCATAGCGACCGCCGCCGAAGCGCCACGGGAATGGCGTCGCTTCCGCTATCCGCACTCATTGGTCTCCTACGGGTCTTGGTTGATCGCGTTCACGGTGATCGTCTACAGCATCGAATATCTGGAGATTCCGCTCGACCGGGTGCTCGGTATGTTCGGCCGGATGGGGGAAATCCTCGCCAACCGCTATTACCCCGTGGACATCGACTACATCATGGACGTGGACTATATCGGGTCCGTCGTCGAAACGATTCAAATGGCCTATCTCGGCGCATTGTTCGGCCTGCTGATCACGGTCCCGCTGGCCTGGTTCGCCGCCTACAACATGACGCCGAGCCGGCTGTTCGTGTATCCGGGCGCACGCTTCCTCAGCATGTCGTGCCGCGCGGTGCACGAAACGATCTGGACGATCCTGTTCGTCTCGATCCTCGGCTTCGGCATGCTGCCGGGCGTGCTGGCGCTGACATTGTTCAGCGCCGGCTTCGCCGCCAAGCTGTTCGCCGAGGAAATCGAGGCGATCGACATGGGGCCGGTGGAGGCGATGTGGGCGACCGGCGCGAACCTGTTCCAGGTCATGGTGTTCGGCGTCTTTCCGCAGGTGCGCGTCGCCTTCACCGGGATCGGCATCTACACATGGGATGTCGCGTTCCGCGCGGCCACCGTGGTGGGGTTCTTCGGCGCCGGCGGCATGGGCTGGTACCTGAAACGAAACGTCATGCAGATCGAGACCGAGCGCGTGGCGGCGATCATCCTTTCGATCATTGTATTGGTGCTGATTTCGGAGTTGATTTCGGCTTGGGCGCGGAACGTTGTCATGAAGATGAAATGAGCGGCGCCTATGAAAGCCTTGAAAGGCGCCTAACGATTGAAAATAGGAGACTTTTTATATGAGTAGTGACAGCATCGAGTTGAATGGCGTCACTTATGCCAAGCCGGCCCGGCCGGTCGCGGTCGTTTGTATCGACGGCGGCGATCCGGAATACTTCGATCACGGCTTGAAGTCCGGGATCATCCCGAACATCGAACGCTTCACGAAGGACGGGTTCTACGCCGTGGCGCGGGGCAGCATGCCCAGCTTCACCTGCCCGAACAACATGTCGATCGTGACCGGGACCGAGCCCGAAGTGCACGGTATCTCGGGCAACTTCTATCTCGACCGCGCGACCAACGAGCCGGTCGTGATGACCGGATCGGAACTGTTGCGCGCCCGGTCGGTAATGTCCGAATTCTCGCGGCACGGGTTGAAGGTCGCCTCGGTGACGGCGAAGGACAAGCTGCGCCAGCAACTGCAGAAGGACATGGACCTGTCCAACGGATCGGTCAGTTTCTCGACGCAGTTCGCCGACCAATGCACGATGGCCGAGAACGGCATCGAGAATGTCCTCGATTATGTCGGGCAGCCGCATCCGGACATGTACTCGGCCGAACTGTCGCTGTTCGTTCTCGACGCGGGCATCAAGCTGCTGGAGGAACGGCGGCCGGATATCCTCTACCTGTCGCTGACCGACTTCATCCAGCATGCGCACGCACCGGGCGCGCCGGAGGCGGACCAGTTCTACCGCGACCTCGACGCGCGGTTCGGGCGGCTCAAGGAGTTGGGCGCGGTCGTGGCCCTGACCGCCGACCATGGCATGGGCGACAAGGCCGACGACAACGGCGAGCCGAACGTCATCTGGTTGCAGGATATCTTGGACGATGCCTTGGGCGACGGCGCCTGCACCGTTATCTGCCCGATCACCGACGCCTTCGTCGGCCATCACGGCGCGCTGGGCGGGTTCGTCCGGGTGTATTGCCACAACGGCACGGATGCGGACCGCGTGATCGGCGCCATCGACGGTACGCCGGGGATCGAAAATGTCTGGTCCGCCGATGCGGTGGTCAAGGAACTGGAACAGCCGCGGGACCGCGAGGGCGATGTCGCCGTGATGGGCGACAAGAAGACCGTCATCGGCGGCCGCCAGGTCGATCACGATCTGTCTGCGCTCAAGGGCACGCGGTTGCGCACGCACGGCAGCCTGCACGAAGCGAACGTGCCCTTCGTTATCAGCGATCCGCTGAACGAGGCCTACGCGTCGCGGGGGGCGGCCGGCGGGCTGCGCAGCCATGAGCTGTTCGACTTTGTGCTCAACGGTGTGAATTGAGGAAACGGAGGAGCCGCTGATGGCGAAGACAGGACGGGCGGTCGTTTATGACGCCCCCAACACACCCTTCGTGGTCCGGGAATACCCGGTCCGGGACGTGAAACCCGATGAGGGGCTTGCGCGGATCACGATGTCCACGATCTGCCGGTCCGACATCCACTCTTATCTCGGGCACCGGCCGAACCCGTGCCCCGGAATCCTGGGGCATGAGATCATCGGCGTAATCGAACAGTTGGGCGAGACGATTACCCATGATATGCGGGGCGACCCGCTGGCCGTGGGCGACCGGGTGACCTGGACCGAGTTTTTTCGCCAAGGCGACTCCTATTACCGCGACGTCCACGACATGCCGCAGAAGGCGCCGGGTCTGCGCAAATACGGCCATGACCTGGTCGAGGACGATCCGCACTTCCTCGGCGGCTTCGCGGACTATTGCTACATCCTGCCGGGGACGGGGATCCTCAAGCTGCCCGATGAGATTTCCGACGAGGAAGCGACGCCGCTGAACTGCGGCGTCGCGACCATGATCTCGGTGACCGAGGCGGCGGAGATCGATGTCGGCGGCACCGTCGTCGTGCAGGGGCTGGGGCTGCTCGGGCTGTACGGTTGCGCCATCGCCAAGGCGCGGGGCGCGCGCCGCGTGATCGGTTTGGACGCCGTGGCGGACCGGTTGGCGTTGGCGAAAAAGTTCGGGGCGGATATCACCTACGACATTTCGGCGATGGCCGAGGACGATCTGGTCGCCGCCGTGCGCGCCGATTGTCCGCCGGACGGGGCCGATGTCTGCATCGAGGTCTGCGGCTATCCGGAGGCGGTGCCGGTCGGCATCCGCATGCTGCGCATCGGCGGTCGCTACGTGATCGGCGGTCTGGTCAATCCGGAGTCGAATTTCACGTTGGACGGCAACGCCATTCTGCGCGGCTGGATCAGCATCAAGGGCGTCCACAACTATCATCCGCGCCATCTCATTCAGGCGTTGGATTTCGTGATGGCCAACCGCGACCGGTTCCCGTTCGCGGACATGGTCGATTCCAAATTTTCACTGGATCAATTGAACGAGGCGTTCGCCTGCGCCGGCGACCGGTCGGTGCTGCGGGCGGCCATCGTGCCTTAAGGGGAGGGGGTAACATGACACAGCAAGCGAGTCCCGATCTCAAGTTCTCACCGAAGGGTCTCTACATCGGCGGCGAATGGCAGGAGAGTGCCTCCGGAAAGTCTTTCGGCACGATCAACCCGTCGACCGGCGAAGACCTCGGCGAGGTGCCGATGGCCGATGAAAGCGATGTCGACCGCGCGGTCGCGGCGGCCAAATCCGCCTTCAAGGATTGGAGCCGCACCCCGATCGTCGAGCGGGCCTCCCTGCTGGAGAAGCTGGCCGACCGGTTGGACGCCAACCGCGATCAACTGGGCATGATGGATTGCGTCGATTCCGGCAACAAGCTCGCCGGGATGGTCGGCGACGTGGATTGGACGACCGATACGCTGCGCTATTTCGCGGGACTGGTTCGCGAGGTGAAGGGCGAGACCTTCTCGCAGGAGCCGGGGCATCTGAACTTTACGCGCCGCCAACCCTATGGCGTGGTCGCGAAGATCAACCCGTTCAACCATCCGTTCCGCTTCTGCGCCGAGAAATCGGCCGCGCCGCTCGCGACCGGCAACACGGTGGTGGTCAAGGCGTCGGAACAGGCCCCGTTGTCGAGCTTGCGTTTCGCGGAGATTTGCGACGAGGTGCTGCCGCCGGGCGTGGTCAACGTGGTGACCGGCGACGCGGTCACGGGCAACGCGATGGTCACGCATCCGGACGTACGGCGCGTCGGCGTCGTGGGGTCGGTCGCGACGGGCAAGGCGATCGCCAAGGCCGCGGCCGACGATCTGAAACATGTCAGCCTGGAACTCGGCGGCAAGAACCCGATCATCATCTTCCCGGACGCCGACCCGAAAAAGGCGGCGTCGCTGGCGGTGAAGGGCATGAACCTGAACCGTCAGGGCCAGTCCTGCAGTTCCACGTCGCGCGTCTTCGTCCACGAAAGCCTGCACGACGCGGTCGCCGAGGAACTGGTCAAACTGGCCGATGCTTTGCCGGTCGGCCTGCCGTGGCAGGATGACAAGGAACTTGGCCCGATCGTGTCGGACAAGCAGCATAAGCGGGTCATGGGTCTGATCGACGCCGGGCAATCCGAAGGCGCCAAGCTGCTGACCGGTGGCGGCGCACCCGGTTCGGCCGAACTGGCCAACGGCTTCTTCGTGCAGCCGACCGTCTTTGACGGCGTCACGTCGGACATGCGGATCGCGCGCGAGGAAATCTTCGGCCCGGTCATGTCGATCATCACCTGGAACGACTACGAGACCATGCTCTCCGAGGTGAACGGCCTGGAATACGGCCTGACCGCGCTGGTGGTGACCGAATCCTACCGCACCGCGATGGAGACGGTAGAGCGTGTCGAAGCCGGCTACATGTGGATCAACGCCAACGGCCGCTATCTCGGCGCGCCCTACGGCGGCTGGAAGTCGAGCGGCCTCGGCCAGGAAGAATGCTTCGACGAGATGCTCAGCTACACCCGCATCAAGAATGTCCACATGCGGTGGTAGTCCTCCTGCCGGGCGGGGCCGGCTGCTCTAATCGGCTGCTGAAAAATCATGATCTTAGGATTTCATGGTTCGAGACGGCGCTCTCGCGCCTCCTCACCATGAGGCTTTTACTTGTTTTCCTTGTCCTGAGGAGGGCCGGTAGGCCCGTCTCGAAGGATCCAGATAACTCCTTCAGTAGCCTGCTAATACAAGAGCCCCGGCAGCCAGGTGACGAGCGGCGGGTAGAGTATGATGATGCAGACCATGAGGAACAGCATCAGGATGAACGGCGTGACCCCGTAGAACAGGTCCGTTACGGGGCCGCCGCCGCGCACGCCTTGCACGACATAGAGGTTCATGCCGACCGGCGGCGTGATCAGCGCCATCTCCATCATCAGCACCAGGAAGATGCCGAACCAGACCGGATCGATGCCGAGATGCAGCACGATCGGGAAAACCACCGGAATCGTCCCCACCATCATCGACAGCGTCTCCAGGAAACACCCGAGGATCAGGTAGAACAGCACGAGCAGCCAGATCGTGGTGATCGTGTCGACGCCGACCGCCGCGACGAAATTTGTCATCGCCTGCGGCACGCCGAGGATGCCGACGATGAAGTTGAGATAGAAGGCGGCGACGATGATCAGCAGGATCAGCGCGGTCGTTTTGACCGTCGAGGCGAAGGCTTCGTGTAGCGTCGATATTGTGAATTTGCCGTTGGCGGCGACAAGCACGGCGGCCATGACCACGCCGATGGCCGCGGCCTCGGTCGGGGTCGCCCAGCCGAAATAGATGCTGCCCATCACCACGGCGAAGATCGCCAGCGGCGGCAGCAGCGCGCCGAGCCTGCGAAGGCGTTCGCCCAGCGGCGCGCGCGCCTCCCGCGTGCCGGCGAAGGCTGGGTGTAGCACGCAGGCGATCACGACGATCATCATGAACAGGCTGACCAGCAGCAGTCCGGGCACGATCCCGGCAACGAAGAGCTGTCCGATCGACGTGTTCGTCAAGGCGCCGTAGATGATCAGGTTGACGCTGGGCGGGATCAGGATGCCGAGCGTGGCCCCGGCGGCGATCGTGCCGAGCACGAGGCGTTCGTTGTATTGCCGGTGCTTGAATTCCGGCAGAGCTACCGTGCCGATCGTCGCGGCCGTCGCGACCGACGAGCCGGAGACCGAGGCGAACAGACCGCAAGCGCCGATATTGGTGTGCAGCAACCCGCCCGGCAGGACGCTCAGCCAATCGGCCAGCCCGTCATACATGCGTTTGGTGATGCCGCTGCGCAGCAGCAGTTCGCCCAACAGCACGAAAAGCGGAATCGCGGTGAGCAGGAAGTCGTTCATCACCGCCCAGAGATTCGTGCCGAAGGCCAGGATGGTTGCCGGGCCGAGATAGATCGCCGCGCCGACCACGCTCACGGCCAGCATCGTCGTGGCGATGTGGATGCCGCAGAACATCAGGCCCAGCATCAACAGGAATCCGAGCACCGCGCCGGTGAAATCGATCATGATCTAGATGTCCCGCCGGGATGTCGCGAGATCATGGACTTTCTCCTCCACCTCCTCGCGGATCGTGAAGGGGCCGAATTCCCGGTTCACGGCGGCGCTGTCACGGCAGAAGGCGAGAATGGCGCGTCCGGCGAGGATCAGCGCGGTGGCCGCGAAAACGACCAGCCCGCCGGCCCACAGGCTTTGCGGAATCCACAGCGGCGTCTGCAACGGTGTGCTGGCGAGGCTGCCGAACTCGATGCTTTGCTGTAGCGTCGCGCAAGCGCGCCACGCCATGAAGCTCGCGAAGGCGGCGAGCGAGAGATAGGCCAACAGGTTGAAGACCGCCTGGGGCCGCCCCGACAGCCGTGACACCAGCAGGTCGATCCGCGTGTGGCTGCGGTGAATGAGGGCGAAGCCGAACCCGCCGGCGGTGCCCGCCGCCAAGACATAGCCGCCGATTTCGTCCGCGCCCTGGAAAGAATGGTTGAACAGCTTGCGCGCGAGGATTTCCACGACGATGAAGATCGACAGCGCAAAGAAGGCGTATCCGGCCATGATGGCGACGCCATGCAAGAATGATCTCAAACGATCCATGTTCGTCCTCGGGTGGGGCCGTCCGGGTGCGCCGCCGCGCCGAATGCCCCGCTCCGTTGGGAACGGGACATTCGATGCGTTTTCTGGGTTAGATCGCGATCGTTACGGGGCGGCGACGTTCCGGACCTTGCCGATCGTCGCGTCCCAAATCTTTGAACACTCGGCGTAGACGCCGTCGCAAGTCTCCTTCCACTTCGGCAGGATTTCCTTCACCGCGGCTTTCTGGACCATGGCCCGGTCCGCCGCGGACGGGGTGACCAGCTTCATGTTGAACTTTTGATAGTTCTTGCACCCTTCGCCGCCGGTATTACAGGCGATGGCCCAGCCGTTGTTCTGTTTCGCCAGGGTCCAGAACCCTTCCTCGAACTCCTTGAAGGCGGCGGTCATTTTCGTCTTCTCGTCGGCGGACAGGGCGTTCCACTTGTCCAGATTCATGAAATGCCCGTTGACCGACCAGCTGATGCCGAGCGGCAGGAAGTGGGTGGTCACCTCCGGCCACTTGCCCGTGTTGCCCGACGTGGGGGACGTGATGGCGCAGTCGGCCACGCCGCGTTGCAGCGCCGGGTACACTTCCTTGAACTGCAAGGTCACCGGCGTTGCGCCGAGATAGCTGACCAAGGCCGACATCGACGGCGTGTAGGAGCGGATCTTCAGTCCCTTGAAGTCGCTCAGGTCCTTGATCTCCGCTTTGCAGTAGAAGACCTGCGGGCCGTAGGGCCAAAGCGTCAGCGTTTTGGCGTTGAACCGCTCCTCGACCCGCTTCGAGAAGGCATCGCGATAGGCGTCGATCGACTCGCGCAGTTCATCCATCGTCGTCGAGATACCGATCAGGTCGATGCCTTCGAGGAAGGGGTCGTCGCGCGCGGCCGATCCGATCGTCGTCTCGACGATGTCGAACGCGCCGCTCTTCACCATGCGCAACGTGTCCTGCATGTTGATTCCGACCACGTCCAGTGGGTTGTAGTTCACCGCGACGTCCATTCCGGTCTTCTCCGCCAGGCTGCCGTAGAATTCCTTCTCCAACGCGATATGGAATTTGTGGGTGGACACAAGGCCGCTGGCGCGAAGCTGCAGCGTGTCGGCCGCGGCGACGCCGCTGAGGCCACCGATGCCGATGGCGACGGCGGATGCCAGCGCCAATTTCTTTAGATGTCTTGGCATTATTTTTCTCCCTGCACAAAACGACCGTGTTGAACGGCCCGCTCCGTATGCACCACCTACGATCCGGTGCAGGATCGCGGGATGGCGTCGGGGCCGTATACGCGGACCGTATCGTCGGCCCAACTCTCGGTTCTCTATTATTCAAGGCGCATGCCAACGGGGATTAAGTTCGTAACCCGTTGCATGCATTCATCTTTCCGCATCGGCGCGGGTGTCTGGGACAGATGGCGCTCGCGTCGGATACGCCTCGTTGCTCAATCTTTAAGCAGCGGCGGATAGTGTGCCTTAAAGTAGCGCGCAATCTCCAGTCGCGGCGCGACCCAGATCTGGTCGCCCAAACCATCGAGATGGTTCAGGATTTCCTCGACCGCCGCGAACCGGCCGGGTCTGCCGGTGATCCGCAGGTGCAGGCCGATGTTGAGCAGCTTCGGTTCGCCGCGCCGTCCTTCCTCGATCAGCACGTTGAGCGCGTCGATCACATAGTCGACGAATTCCGCCGACCGGGCGAAACCGTTCGGGTGGAAGAATTTCATGTCGTTGCTGTCGAGCGAATAGGGCAGGATCAGCAGCGGGTGCCTGCCGGCGTCGTGATCGTAGTAGGGCAGGTCGTCGTCGAAGGCGTTCGAATTGTATTCGAAGCCCAGATCGCACAGCAGCTTGCGGGTGTGGATGCTCTCGCTGCCGCGGCAGAAGAAGCCGTAAGGGCGCTCCCCGGTCGCCGCCTCGGTGACCGCGATGCAGCGTTCCAGGACGGCGCGTTCCTCTGATTCCGACGTGAATTCCGCATGGGTCGTCCAGCGCCAGCTATGGCAGGCGGGCTCGTGTCCGCGCGCGACGACCTCGGCCGCCAGTTCCGGCACGCGTTCGATCGCGCGGCCGCACATGAAGAAGGTGGTTTTCCGGTTGTGGCGGTCCAGCGCGTCGAGGAACCGCCACAGGCCGGCCCGCATGCCGTAGGAGAAAATTTGTTCCATTCCGATATCGCGCACGCCAGCGGGCACGACGCTCTGCACCTCGCCGACACGCTCGGCGGCAGGGTCGCCCTGTTCGATCGAGAATTCCGCGCCTTCCTCGAAATTGACGACGATCGACACCGCGACCATCGCCCCGTTCGGCCACTGGATGGCCGGCCGGTCGCGTCCGTATCCGATGAGATCGCGTGTCATGCCGCTTACGTTTTCGCGCCGGCTGAGGACGGACGTTTGACCAGCGACCAGGTGTTCGGCACCTCGCCGATGGGCACCTCGATCAGCGTCGGGCCCTTGGCGTCCAGCGACTCCTTCAGCGCGGCGGCGAGTTCTTCGGGGCCGTCGGCGTGGATGCCGCGCGCGCCGTAGGTTTCGGCCATTTTGGCGAAGTCCGGGTTGTGCAGCTCGACCGCGATGTGGCGGCCGCCGTAGCCTTCCTTCTGGAAGCGTTTGACGTTGCCGTAGGCGGCGTCGGCGAAAACGATGGTCACCAAATCGATGCCGTGCGCGACCGCCGAGGACAGCTCCTGCACGTTGAACATGAAACCGCCGTCGCCGGAAATGCAGACGACTTTCTTGTCCGGCATCGCCACCTTCGCGCCGAGCGCGGTGGGGAAGCCGTAGCCGAGCGTCGCCTGATAGCCGGGCGTGATCAGCGTGCGCGGCTGGTAGACCGGGCACCAGTTCTGCATGAAGGTCGCCATCTGCGTCACGTCGGTGACCAGGATACCGTCTTCCGGCAGCGCGTCGCGGATCACCTTGCCGAAGCCGTATTGCGGGTGCAGGCCTTCGAGCTTCGCGTTGGTGTCCGCCTTGATCGCGTTCAATTCGCTTTCGCGCGACTCGCGCTTCGTGTTGTGGCGACCGATCTTGTCGGTCAGCACCGGCAGCGCTTTCTTGGCGCTGGAGATGACGGTGACATCGGCCTCGCGCGGCAGCTTGGCCTGCCGGGGATCGATATCGACGCGGATCAGCTTGACCTCCTTTTCGCGGCCCCAGGCGAGGGCGGGCGACGAGAATCGCGTGCCGACCACCAACGCCACATCGGCGTCTTCCCAGACTGTCTGCCCGGCGATCATCGTCTGCGCCAGGTAATGGCGGTCGGTCAGGGCGCCGCGGCCGGTCCGGCTCATCACGACCGGCGCTTCCAGCGTTTCGGCGATGGCTTGCAGTTCGGCTTCCGCGCCGAAGACGCCGCTGCCGACGAAGATCATCGGTTTCTTCGCCTTGCCGAGCATTTCCGCCGCCGTCTCCAACAGGTCCTCATCCGGCTCGGGGGCCGCGTCGTAGTCCGCCGGGTCGATCAGCGCCACGTCTTCGACCTTGCCCATCATGTCCGGGGCCATTTCGAACACGACCGGTTGTTGGCGGGTGCCGAGCATTTCGCCGAACGCCGTTTCCAGCACGGCGGGCGCATCGGAAGGCGTTTCCGCGCGGCCGACCCATTTCACCACGCCGCGCATCGCGTTGGTCTGATCGCGGATTTCATGGGTCGCGCCGATGCCGACGCCGATCTGATGCGACGGAATCTGCCCGGCGATACAGATCACCGGCACGTTCGAGCCATCGGCGGTACAGAGCGCGGCGCCCGTGTTCAACAGGCCGGGGCCGGGGCCGACGATGCAGGCGCCGACCTTCCCGCTGGCCTGCGCATAGCCGAGCGCCATGTAAGCCGCGCCCTGTTCGTGGCGTGTGTGGATCGTGCGGATCTGATTGCGGGCCTCGTAGAGTGCGTCGAACGTGTTGTCGAGTTGAACGCCCGGCAGGCCGAAGATGGTGTCGATACCGTGATTGACGAGGGTGCGGACGATCGCTTGGCCGCCGGTCATTTCCGCCATGGGGCGCTCCCGATTGGTTGTTGTTGGTTTTCGCCCCTTTTATCACGAATGCTCAAGCAGGCGTAATACGGTCCTTGTGGTATAGGATGGGCCGCCGGAAATCATCACACAGGAGAACAGACCAACCATGTCCCGGATCGTCCGTGTCGCCGCGGGTCAACTCGGCCCCATCTCGCGCAACCACACGCGCGAGCAGACCGTCAAACGCATGATCGACCTGATGCGCGCCGCCCATGACCGCGGGGCGCAACTCATCGTCTTTCCCGAACTGGCGCTGACCACCTTCTTCCCGCGCTGGTACATGGAGGATCAGGCGGAAATCGACCGTCATTTCGAACGCGAGATGCCGAATGCGGACACGCAACCGCTGTTCGACGAAGCGGTGCGGCTCGGCATGGGGTTCTACCTCGGCTATGCGGAATTGACCGAGGAGGATGGCGAGACCCGGCATTACAACACGGCGATCCTGGTCGGACCCGACGGCAAGATCATCGGCAAGTACCGGAAGATCCATTTGCCGGGGTCGGAAGAACTGCGCCCGGCGCTGAAATGGCAGCAGTTGGAAAAGCGCTATTTCGATTACGGCAATCTGGGTTTCCCGGTGTTCAAGGGGATGGGCGGCATCCTCGGCATGGCGATCTGCAATGACCGGCGCTGGCCCGAAACCTTCCGGGTGATGGGGTTGCAGGGCGTCGAACTGGTGATGATCGGCTATAACTCGGCGGCGCATGATCCGAACGGCGGCGAGGAGAGCTACGACCGGCGGGTCTTCCACAGCAATCTCGCGGCGCAGGCCGGGGCGTATCAGAACGCGACCTGGGTGGTCAGCGTGGCCAAGGCCGGAATCGAGGACGGCGCGGGGCTGATCGGCTCCAGCGTGATCGTCGATCCGAACGGTCAGATCGTGGCGCAGGCGGAAACGACCGAGGACGAGCTGCTGGTCCACGACTGCGACCTGGATCTTTGCGCGCACGGCAAAGAGAACATGTTCAATTTCGCGCAGCACCGCCGGCCGCAATACTACGGCCGCATCACCAGCCAAACCGGCGTCGAACCGCCGGAGTAAGAGGGCAGGCTAGAAGCGCAGCCGGAACCCGCTGGTGATCAGGTGCAGCGTGTCGGCGTCCTCGCGAAATGGCGTCGCGTCGGCGGCGGAGGTGGTGCGCAGGAAGTCGCCGTTCCACTGCCGGTATCCCGCATAGAGTTCCAGCCGCGTGCCGAAATCCCGGGCGACGTCGATTTCCTGGATGACGTTGATGCCGGCCATCACCACGCGGGTTTCGAGCCAGCGGGCGCCGGCGGTGCCCGGCACGAACCGGCCTTCGCCGCGGTCGTGACCGTATCCGACGACGCCGTAGAGCACCGTGTCGCCGATCCCGATCAGGTTGCGCCGCAGCCCGACCTGCCCCCAAAGCCCGAAATCGTCCGGCCGCCGCGCCCCGTCGCCGTCGAAGTCGTTGGCGTTCGATCCGTCGAACATCCGGTAGTTGGCGCCGACGACGCCGAACAATCCGGTTGGCCGGTCGCGCAGTCCGATTCCGCCGACCAAGGCTTCCTCGAATTCGGGGAAACCGATCCGCGCGCTGTCGTAGTCCGGGTCCTGGTTCTTGTGAAAGGCGAGCGAGGCGTCGACGGCGAAGCGCGAAACGTCGCCCTTGTACCGGAGGCCGACGTCGAAGATATCCGTCCGCGCCTTGGCGGCGGAGAAGGTCACGCCGCCGATGCTGGGCGAATCGTAACGGAACAGCAGGACCGGCTGCGTCAGCGGCCATTGCATCGGTGCTGTGAAGGCGCTCCACGGCCGGACGATCCGGTCTCGCCCCCCGCTGGCGTTCGAGATCACCGGATTGAACCCGCCGCCGACCAGAAAGAAGCCCGCCTGATCGGTCGCGAAGGTGCGCCCGGGATTGGGCGTCCAATTGGCGATGACCGGCAGGCTCTCGCCGATCGTCACCTTGCCGTACGGGCTTTCGATCCAGCCGTGCAGCAGACGCGTGAACGGCTCGTCGTCGCCGTCGATGAACGGGCGGGTGCGCGACTCGTCCGTCGCGCGGACCGTGGTGCTGCCGGGAATGTCGAATCCGGCTTCGTACTGGAAGTTGACCGACCAATCCGTGCCGGGGTCGACCCGCGCGATGATCCCGAGCCGCGAACTCGACGGGTTGTTGTCCACGACGAAGGTATCGGTTTCGATACCGTCGTCGGAGAAGATCGCGGTAAAATTGGCCTGGCCGTAGGGCGTGAGCGTGACCGCCGGGTCCCCACTGCCGACCGACAGGAGTGGATCGGCAAAGCGCGGTTTCAGGATGAGTCGGCCGTCCTGGTCCGCGTCGGCCAAGCTGGCGCCGCCCGCCGATAGCAGTGCGATCAGACCGGCGGCCGCCCCGGCAATCCAGCGCCCGTTCCGGCGCGAGCAACGTCTAGGCAAATCCTGTTCCTTTGTCGGCGCCGCCGGGTTGGAGTGACGGCGCCTGGCGCCGAGGTGGTTAAGGGTTATATGCGGAGGAAGGCGCCCATATCCAGTATCTGCGGCAGAATTTCCGGAGAGGATTGTATCGGGCGGATTCGATCCTACCTTAGTGCGGTGGGATAGAAGCGCGCGGCGATGTGGAGGAATGCATGTTTAATCGACAGGATGTGAATGAAACGGGCGGTCATGGCGTCGTTCGGCGCAAGGCGACGTCGCTGGCCGGGGGCGTATCGGTCCTGTGTCTCTCGGTATTTCTTTTCGGGTTTTTCGGCGGCTCGGACATCAAGGACAGCCAGGTCGAGAAATCCGACAAGCATGAATTCCGTATCGTTAGCGTCGCCAAAGGGCTCGATCACCCTTGGGGCCTCGCGTTTCTGCCCGGCGGCGACATGCTGGTGACCGAGCGGTCCGGCCAGCTCCGTGTTGTTCGCGACGGGAAACTCGATCCCAAACCGATCAGCGGCGTGCCCGACAACATCGCCGCCTCGGGGCAAGGCGGATTGCTCGACGTGGTGTTGCACCCCGATTTCGAAAACAACCAATTGGTCTATCTGTCTTATGCGGGCCGTGGCCAAGGCGGTTCGAACACCGAAGTCGCGCGCGGCAAATTTACGGGTGAGCGCTTGGAGAACCTCGAAGTCATCTTCCGCGCCACCCCGAAGACGCGCGGCAGCGGGCATTTCGGCTCCCGTCTCGTCTTCGCGCCGGATGGCACGCTGTACATCACGACGGGCGATCGCCGTCAAATCCAAGAATCCCAAAATCTCGGGAACCACATCGGCACCATCTTGCGGATTCGCGACGACGGTTCGGTGCCGCCGGATAATCCATTCGTCGGGCGTGATGATGCCCGGCCCGAGATTTATTCCTATGGGCACCGCAACGGCCAAGGCATGGTGCTGCGCCCGGGCACGGACACGATTTGGATGCACGAACATGGCGCGCAAGGCGGCGACGAGGTCAATATTGTGCGCCCCGGCGCGAATTACGGATGGCCGGTGATCACGTACGGCGTCGACTATGGCGGCGGCAAGATTTCGGACAAGACGTCGGCGCCGGGGATGGAGCAGCCCGTCATTTATTGGGACCCGTCGATCGCGCCCAGCGGCATGGCCTTCTATGACGGCGACCGTTTCCCGAACTGGCAAGGCGACATCTTCGTCGGCGCGCTTAAGCAGACCCATTTGCGGCGCTTGGAAATGGAGGGCGACAAGGTGGTCGCCCAGGAGGAATTGCTCGAAGATCTGGGGGCCCGCATTCGGGACGTGCGTAGTGGGCCGGACGGCAATATCTACGTGCTGACCGACAGCTCCAGTGGCCATTTGCTCCGCCTAGAGCCTGTTGGTCCCTAGAAAAACCGACGCCGCCGCCGATTAGCCCGGCCTTCGCGTTGAAACCGGGCGGCGCGCTGCTATAGTGGACTGCTCAAGGCTGGCGCAATTCCTCCCACCTTCAGCGCTGGAGCAGATTCAATGCCATTGAAGACGAACACCACCGACGCAGGCGGAAACGGCGGCATGCCGCCCAGCCGCTTTCACGTCCAACCGATGCCGGGCGCCGATTTCGGCGGCATGGTCGAGGTCGCCGGCATCGCCGATGCGCGGGCCGCGATCGCCGCGGCCGAGGCGGAACCGGATACCCTGCCGGAAGCCTTGAACGAGGCGCGGGGATTGTTGCTGTTGCGCGGGATGCGGGCCATTTCCGAAGACCCGGAGTTGCTGGTCCGGCTCAGCCGCCTGTTCGGGTCGGAGGTCGAGGATTACAACCAGACCTTGGTCGCGAAGAACAACGTCCACCAGGACGTGCCGGAAATCTTCATGGTCTCGAACGTGCCGCCGGCCTATAAGAAGCCCCCGGCGCGGCCCAACCCGCCGCTGACCGAGGACGGCAAGTTACCGACGCGTTTTCCGCACCGGCGCGGCTGGCATACCGATCAAAGCTATCGCCGCCCGCCGCCCGATATCTCGCTGTTCTATGCGAAGAAGGCATCGCCCGAAGGGCAAGGCCAGACGCTGTTCGCCAATGGTATCCTGGCCTACAACGCGCTTTCGCCGGACCTGAAGGCTCGGGTCGATGGCTTGATCGGCATCCATGCCAGCTCGACGATCGGCCGGACGGAATACGCCGTCCGGGCCGGTGAGCCGCCCAAGGACATTCAGCCGCACGAAGCGCCGCAGCGCCAGCCGGTGGTGCGCCCGCATCCGGTTACCGGCGAGAAGGCGCTTTACATGTGCGAGGCCGGCCAGATGGACTGGGTCGACGGGCCGTTCGTCGGTCTGGAACCAGGTCCCGACGGCGAGGGCGGCAAGCTGCTCTATGAATTGATGCGGCACTACACCCGGCCGGAATTCGTCTACGTCCATGAATGGAAGGACGACGACCTGGTGATCTGGGACAACCGCAGCTTGGTTCACGCCGCCACTTGGTACGACGCGGAAAACATTCAGCGCGTCATGTGGCGGACGACCGTGCGCGGTAACCCCGGTCCCGAATACGCCGGTGAAAAGCGAAGCTGGATTCCGGTTTAGCAGGTTGCTGAAAAGTCATTTGGATCCTTCGAGACGGGCCTACCGGCCCTCCTCAGGATGAGGAAAACACGCATAAGCCTCATGGTGAGGAGGCGCGATAGCGCCGTCTCGAACCATGGAAACCTAAGATCATGATTTTTTCAGCAGCCCGCTAGCGTCCTACCAGAGCGGGTCGCCTTCCATCGTCGAGACATGGGCGGCCACGACCTTCCAGCCGACATCGGGGAAGCGCACGAAGGTCTGGCTCTGTCGGCCGATCGTGTCGCGGCCACGGACCTTGAATTCCAGATTCGTCGTCGCGAAGTCGCGGCCGAGGGTCAGGATTTCCAGACGGATGCGTTTCTCCTTGATGCCCGGCCCCGGCGCGCGGGCGACTCGGTGGCCGTGGATCGCTTCGAAGCCGTAGCCGTTCTCGTGCAGCGCGTAGCGGATCGTGTGCGGGCTATCCCAGAAAGTCGCGTCGAGCACGTCCACGTTCTTGTCGATCAACGCCTGTTCATAGCGTTCGAAGATTTCGCTGATTTCGGCCACCACCTCGGGGATGTTCGGCGTTCGGTCGTCCACGATGCGCTTCCTTCCAGTCTTTTGTTGAGTCTCTATGTCGTGCGATAGCCGAGCCGCACGGCGGTGATCGCCATGCCGACCGCGGCTTGCGTCGGGTCCACCACCGGCAGGCCGAGCGTATCCTCCAATGTGCCGCGGTAGCGCGCCATGCCGGCGCAGCCCATGACCAGCACGTCGGCGCCATGGTCGTCGCGCAGCTGCTGTCCGGTTTCGATCATGCGCGCCAGTGTCCGGGAGTCGTCGGCCAATTCGGTAACGCCGAGCCCGACCGCCGCTTCGCCGGCGAAACGGCTCTCGATTCCCAGCGCCCGGATATAGCGGGCATGCCGCGCCGCGCCCGAGGCGAGGATCGCGATCAGCCCGACACGGTCGCCCAGCGTCATCGCGGTCAGCAATCCCGATTCGGCAATGCCGAAGACGGGCTTGTCCGTGGTTTCCCGCACGGCATGCAGTCCCGGATCGGAGAAACAGGCGATCACGAAGGCCGAGGCGGCGTTGTCCTGCGATTTGACCAGATCGCAGAGCGGGACCACCACGCCGTCCACGTCGCGCTGGCTCTCGATCCCGGGCGGGCCGTCGGCGAGGGTCAGGCAATCGATCGTTTCGCCACCGTCGCTGCGCAGCGGGTCGAGCGCACGGTCGATGTCGTCGGTGACGCCGGTCGAGGAGTTCGGGTTGATGACGGCGATACGATTGCCCATGGCGGTTTATTCCGACGGTGGCACCGCGCCGGTGCGTTCGGTGATCAGCCCGTAATGCTCGGTGCGGCGGTGCGCCGCGAAATTGAAGATCGTCTCGCGCCCGAAGATGCAATCGTCGAGATCGCAATCCGCGACGATCAACTCGTCGCCCAGCGTATGGCATTGCGCGACGATCTCGCCGGACGGCGCGATGATCACGCTGCCGCCCATCAGGTCGTTACCGTCTTCGTTGCCGGCCTTGGCGACGCCGACCACCCAGGTGCTGTTCTGGTACGCGCCGGCCTGCATGGTGACGTGGTTGTGGAACATGCGCAGATGCGGCGCTTCGTCGGAGAGCGAGTTGACCGTCGGCGTGTTGTAGCCGAGCATCAGCATCTCGACGCCTTGCAGCCCCATCACGCGATAGGTCTCGGGCCAGCGCCGGTCGTTGCACAGGCACATGCCCATGACGCCGCCCATGGCGCGTGCCACCGGGAATCCCAGATTCCCCACCTCGAAATAGCGTTTCTCCAAGTGTTGATGCGTGCGGTCGGGGTCGTATTCATCATGACCGGGTAGGTGCACCTTGCGGTATTTGAGGACCGTCTCGCCGCCCTTGTCGACGAGGATCGCCGTGTTGTAGCGGTGCGGCGCGCCGTCTTCCTCGGTCAACTCCGCATAGCCGAGATAGAAGCCGATCCCGTATTCCTTGGCGGCGGTGAACAGCGGTTGCGTCTCGTTGCTCGGCATCGCGGATTCGAACCAGGTGTCGACCTCCGCCTGATCCTCCATGTACCAGCGCGGAAAGAAGGTGGTTAGCGCCAGTTCCGGGAACACCACCAGGTCGCAGTTCTTTTCGTGCGCCTTTTTCAGCAGCGCCAGCATACGTTCGATCACCGCCGCGCGGCCTTCGGCGCGTTGGATCGGACCCATCTGCGCGGCGCCGACGGTTACCACTCTCGACATTCTCAACTTCCTCCTGCAACGACTGATGGAACCGCCGGGACGCGGTCTTACTCGGTGGCGTGGTGGACGCCGTGAATCGCGGGGCCGCCGGATTTCGGCGGGTTGGGCAGGTCGCATTCCAGGAATTGGCCGCGGCCGGCATCGCCCTTGGGATCCTTACCGTCCCACACCACCTCGCCGCGCGACAAGGTCAAAATGGGATATCCGGTGATCTCGCGGCC
The DNA here is from genome assembly GCA_028281325.1 of Alphaproteobacteria bacterium. Lineage (GTDB taxonomy): Bacteria > Pseudomonadota > Alphaproteobacteria > UBA8366 > UBA8366 > JAJFJD01. The sequence continues at coordinate 147,182 of JANQKC010000026.1, read as the reverse complement.
CTCATACGGCGTGTAATCCAAATTGTCGTGCAGCATGTCGATCGAGATGGTGACGCGTTTGTCCGGATCCCAGATCGCGATATCGGCGTCCGCGCCGACAGCGATCGTCCCCTTGCGCGGATACAGGCCGTAGATTTTCGCCGGGTTGGTTGCGGTGAGGTCGACGAACTTGTTCAGCGAGATACGCTGCTTGCCGACGCCTTCGGAGAACAGCATCGGCAGGCGGATCTCGATGCCGGGCACGCCGTTCGGCACCTTGGTGAAGGGCGCGTTCTCGCCATGGTTCTTCTTGCCTTCCGGGTCGTTGAACCGATAGGGCGCGTGGTCCGAGGAGAACACGTCCAGCGTGCCCGTCTCAATCCCGCGCCAGACGAACTCCTGGTTGGCGGCGTCGCGCGGCGGCGGGCTGCAGATGTATTTCGCGCCCTCGAAGCCCGGCCGGTCCAGGTCGTCGGCGGTCAGGAACAGGTATTGCGGGCAGGTTTCGCCATGGATGCGCAACCCCTTCTGGCGCGCCTTGGCGATCTCGTCGATCGCCTCGCGGCCCGAGACATGGACGATCAGCATCGGCAGGTCGATGATCTCGGCCAGGGTGATCGCGCGGTGGGTCGCCTCGCGTTCCGCCGGGGCGGCATGCGACACGGCGTGGTATTTCGGCTCGACATGGCCGGCGGCGACCAACTGTTCGCTCAGCCAACTGATCACGTCATGGTTTTCCGCATGGACCATGACCATCGCGCCCTCGCGCCGCGCGGTCGACAGCACCTTGAGCATCTGCGAATCGTCCAGCTTCAAGGCGTCATAGGTCATGTAGACCTTGAACGACGTATGGCCTTCGCGGATCAGTGCGGGCAGGTCCTGCCCCAGCACCTGATCGGTCGGGTCGGAGATGATGAGGTGGAAGGCGTAGTCGATGACCGCCTTGCCGCGCGCGCGGCTGTGATAGTCGTCGACCACGGCGCGCAGCGATTGGCCCCGGTATTGTGCGGCGAAGGGAATGATGGTCGTTGTCCCGCCGCAGGCCGCCGAGATACTGCCGGATTCGAAATCATCCGCTGATTCCACCCCGGACGAGCCCGGCTGGTCGATGTGGCAATGGCTGTCGATCCCGCCGGGGAGCACCAGCTTGCCGGACGCGTCGATGACCTCTGCCCCGTCGTCGAGGGAGTCGGCCAGGGCGACGACCTTGCCGTTCCGGATTCCGACGTCGCATTGCACCGTATCGGATGCGGTTGCGACGGTGCCGCCGCGGATGATCAGATCGAATTCGGCCATGCTTCCCTCCACCAAGCGTTCTTTTTTTCAGAATTAGATTGTGCCTGCTTGCGCGGTAAATGCAATCGGCGTCGCGGCTTTCGGCGCGCTTACGAGGCAAGATCGAACGCAAGCTACTTACATTCGTGGGAGTATCGATTGGGGAGTTGCAGGGATTGTTCGGTCACCTCCGGATGGCGGTAAAGCGACAAAGATGATCTCCAACGCCGCAAATCACTTGATGATCCTGGTTACCACCCACTTGTGCTTCCCGATCTGTCTTGATCGCTCGAAACCGTGTCGTTCGAACATGGACAGGGCGCCGTTGAAAAGGAATGCAGACGAGGGCTTTCGGCCCTCGGTGTTTTCCGGGAACGCTTCGACGCGCCCACCGCCTAACGCCCTGATTTGCTCAATTGCACCTTTCAATGCGACCGACGCGACGCCGTTGCCGCGATGTCCCTTACCTGAAAAGAAGCAGGTGATCCGCCAGTCAGGTAACGTCGGATCGGTCGCCAGATAGGCACGCTGATTATGGATTCGCGGAAGCTCCTCTGGCGATCCGAATTGGCACCAGCCCACGCACTGCTTCCCCTCGAATACAAGCGCGGCATGCGCCCGGCCTTCGCGAACGAGGCATTCTTTCGCCTTGCGCTTCTGAGCTGGAGAGTCGTCTGCGCTTGCGTCCTTCCCGTGGTACCACATGCACCAGCATCCGCCCCAGACGCCGTTGTTCGATTCGACCAGACGCGCGAAATCCGGCCAGGTTCTCTCATCCAGCGCTTTGGTTTCATACATAGGCCGGACCTTCTTATCGCTAGGTTGTGGCATCAGGGACATTAAGAAGCGCTTCGCGGTAAGCCCAAAACGGACGTCGAAAGTCGATTCTTGATTCCGACCAACGACGAGCGGCCCGAGCATTCCGGCAAGCGAGCGGGTGTGCGCGGATCGTGGAAGAGCATGCCCTACTATCTCACGCAACGGCGAAGAAACGATGGATGGGGCCGCCGTCGCCGGTTCTGGATTTGGTTACGGCGATAATGTTGTTGAGCCACGCATAGCGCGGATCACCGGTTTCAAATTGCGGCGCCGCGCGAAAATAATAGCGCCATGCGTTCGCCGGATCGTCCGGTTTCTCAACATCGAGCGCATATTCGGCGTCTTCCGGCGCTGACCAGAACCGGCCTTTCCAATGAAGGTACAGCAAGGCGTTGTCATGCGTTTCCAGGCAGAAGCGCACGTCCAGTACGCCCGTTCCGTCCGGGCGGATGCGAATCCAGTCCGCGCCCGAGTCCGGTACCACGCGTCCGTGCAGGTGAGGCCCTTCGAAAGTGCCGCCCTTCACCAGGAAGATCACGCGGTTGCCGTCGGACATCGGTCCGACATTCATGGCCGGAAGGTGAAGCTTCACGCGCGCCTCAAACAGGAACTCGAGACGGGGCGGGCTGTCCGCGTCCCAATCCGCCGCAGTTGATTTCAGGCTGTTAATCAATTTTGATTTCTCTTCCTGACGCCGTTGTTAACGTCCGCGACGCGCCGAATACGTTTTTCCACATACCGTCAATGGAAATGCCGGACTGGGCGGCGATCTGCGCCAGATCGCACATGAAATGCTCGGTTGCGATCAGGTCGTCCTTGAAGGTCATTCGGATCGTCACCGGGATCGCGATCAGGCGCCCGTTGGGCGACATGCCGCTCGCATCGCTCGATTCGGCAGCCATTGTCATGCGAACCGTGCCCCAACCGACGAAAATTTCACCATCGGCAACGTGACCTTCGAAGCTCACTTCGTAATCCGGATAGTTGGCGAAGAAATGCGTGAGCAGAGCCTCATTTTCTTCCTTCCCACGGGCGATCGCGCCCCAGGCAGGTGCGGTCAGTTCGATATCGTCGTGCATGAAAGTGAGGGCGGCAGCGACATCCTGCCGGTTCTTGGCGACGCCCAATCCGGCGGCGAGTTCATGCATGCGTTCGGGGGTCATAGCTGGACCTCGACTAGCCAAACCTGACGAATATATATGCATGACGCATATATATTCGTCAATCCTTCAATTGCAGGATTTATGCGGCGCGCATACATTGCCGGCATGGACCGTACGACGAACTTGCTTGGTGCGCTTGCCCTCGCAATCACCGACCGGATCAGGTCCGGGATGAAAAACACTTTCGGTCGCTCCGGTGAAACAGCCGCGGCGATCGTCGTGCTCGGTTATGCCCCGGGTCTCACTGTCGAAATTCTCCGCCAGGTTCTCGATCTTTCACATCCCGGCACCGTGCGTTTGATCGACCGGCTGGCGGAGGACGGCCTTGTGGAGCGGCGCAAGGCCGCCGATGGCCGCGCGGTAGCACTGCATCTAACGCCAAAGGGCGGCAAGCTACGTCAGCGGTTGATGGACCGCCGTCTCGATACGCTGGAGGCGGCCCTCAAGGGTCTCACCGCTGACGAGCGGCTTGTTCTCGGTGAGTTACTCGCGAAGGTTCTGACGAACCTGCCGGAAACCGAAATGGCAAAACACCGCATTTGTCGCCTCTGCGCCGTCCGGACGTGCAGCGACTGCCCAATTCCGGGTCACGCAATCTGACCGGTCTATATGGCGATGGCTGTCGATGCCGCCGGGAAGCGTCAACTTGACCGCTAACGGACCGCGTGATCGGATGAAGACCGTTCTCGCCGACCTGCCAAGGAAGCAGGAATGTCAGAAAACCTTTTCGTACGGCTCGGTGACCGGCGCTATCGTGTGGATCACGATTGGGGATCGTTGCAGGGCGACGTGCCGCCCGGTGCGGTCAGCGCCATTGCCGTCGATTCCCAAGACCGGGTCTACGCCTATCGCCGGGCATCGATCCCCGTTGTCGTGTATGACGCCGACGGTGCGTTCGTGTCCGCCTGGGGGGAAGATTTCATTGCCGATGCCCATGGCATCTTCATTTCCGGCGACGACCGGGTCTTTCTGGTCGACCGGGATGCGCACGAGATTTTCGAATGCACCCCGGACGGAACGGTCGTCCGGCGGTTCGGGACGCGTCACCGGCCCGAATTCGGCGCGCCCTTCAACCACCCGACGGATGTCGCCGTCGCCGCCGATGGTGACATGTATGTCACCGATGGATACGGCAACGCCCTGGTGCACCGCTTCGACGCGGATGGCGCATTGGTGCGGAGCTGGGGCGGCGTCGGCGATGGGGCTGGCACATTCACCGTGCCGCATGCGGTCTACATCGATCATCATGATCGCGTATTGGTCGCCGACCGGGAAAACGACCGCATCCAGGTGTTCGACCGCAGCGGCATCTATCTGACCGAGTGGCCCGGTTTCTACCATCCGATGGATGTGTTCGTGGACGACCGGGGCCTGATTTTCGTTACCGACCAGACGCCGAGTCTCAGCCTGTTGGCGCCCGATGGCAGCCTGTTGGGACGGTGCAAGCCGGTTTGGATCGGCGGGCATGGGATATGGGGGAATTCGACGGGTGATCTTTTCCTGGCGGAACTCGATCCGCCCCGGATCACCAAGATGACGCGCGTCGACTGATCACGTCCCCCTCTTGCGCCGCTTGGGCGGTCAGGCGGGGCCGCTGCCGCCGGGGCGGGGCGGTCCGTCTTTCGCGCGGTCGTAGACGATCTCGCCGCCGGTGATCGTCAGGTCGGCGGTGATGGCGCGCAGGGTTTCCTCGTCCGCGGTCAAGGGATCGTCGGACAGGACGGCCAGATCGGCGAGTTTGCCGGGTTCGATCGTGCCTTTCCGGTCTTCCTCGAAGGATAGCCAAGCGCCTTCGCGGCTGGCGCAGGCCAGGGCTTCCATCGGGGTGAGCGCCTGGTCGGGCGCCAGCAGGTTGCCTTCGCGGGTGCGCCGCGCGGTCGCGTGCCAGACCGTTTCGAACATCGACGGTGGCGTGTTGTCGGTGGCGAGCGCGATATGGACGCCGGCGTCGACCAGGTCGCGCAGCGGCATGATCGTATCGACCTTCGCGTCGCCCTGCTCGGCCCGCAGTTTCTCGCCGTCGTCATGGACATAGCGTTTGGTCAACGCGGTCAGGACGAGGCCGCAATCCTTGATGCGTTGTATCTGATCGGCGTCGATCACGCCGACATGCACGATGGTCCACCGCTGATCCCCGATCGGCACCGCCTCGTTGACCCGTTCGAAATGCGGCAAGTTGCCCATGCCAATGGCGGCGATCCGGATGCCGTTGCGCGCCGCGTCGATCATCATGTCGACCATCACGTCTTCCGGCAGTTCGCAATTGAAGTTGAACCCCGCCCAGCCGGCGTACGGGCAAGTCTGCGCCCGCAGGCTGTTCTCGCGGTTCTGGACCGGCTCAGTGAACAGACCGCCGACGCGCAGGTAATCGTCGCCAAGGCCCTTGCCGGACAGCCAGGTCGCCCAACTGTTGAGCAAGGCCCGCACGTCGTCGACGTCGGTGCTGGTCCAGGCCGGACTGTAGACCAGATGCGACCGCACGGGCAGGGAACCAGCGTCCCGCAAATGCCGATAGGCCGCCAGCACTTCCGAGTTGATGCCGTGTCCTTCGTAGATACTGGTCGTACCATAGGCGTTGTAATACTGCATCGACCTGCGCAGTCCCGCGACCCGGTCATTCAGCAGGAACCGGGGGACCACCGACATCAAGGTGTGTTCGACGATTGGTTTGTAGTTCTGCTCGACGATCACGCCGCTGGGATCGCCGGACTCGTCTTTCTCGATGGTGATGGTGTCGATGGGCGGAACCGTCTCCCGAGTGATCCCCGCGGCTTCGAGCGCCGCCGTATTCGCGACCGACACGAGCGGGAGCGTATTCCGCCAGTGGCCCCAAATGGCGCGGATATAGACCGGATTGTCCGGTGACACCCGGTCGAGGTCGTGCCGGTTCGGTACGCGGCCTTCGGCCAGGCATTCGGGCACGTTCCAATACTGCGGCGGATCGCCGACCGGCATCGTGATGATCCAGTCGCCGGGCTGCGCGTTCTTCACCTCGGCCTCGACGATCTGCAGGATATCGTCGATCTTGCGCGCGCCGGCGAGCGAGGGTAGTTGGTCTTTCAGGCCTTCGCGGTCCATATGGGCGTGCCCGTCGATCAGGCCCGGAACGACGGTCCGGCCCTTGAGGTCGATCGACGGTGCACCGTCCGCCATTGCGGCGACCTCGGCCGTGCCGCCCACGGCGAGGATGCGCTCGCCGGACAATGCGACGGCTTCCGCCACGGTATCCCGCGGATCGAGCGTCAGAACCTTGCCGTTCGTCAGGATCATCGTTGCGGGATCGGCCATGGCGGTGCTCCGTCGGCGTCGGGGGTTATTATGTGGGGGCGGGCCGGTTCTTGGCGATGACATGCTCTTGATACGCAGGCCGCGCCGCAAGCCGCTCGTACCAGGCCTCGACATTCGGATGCGACGGCCGGTTGGGCGTCCATGTCATCCAACGGTGCGTCAGCGAGCCCGATGGGATATCCGCCATCGTCAGTTTGTCGCCACAGAGATAGGGCCGGTCCGCCAACACCCTGTCGAGGATGTCGTACATCTCGCTGGCGCGTTCGATCGCCGCGGCGATGGCGTCGGGACTGCGTTGGTCCTCCGGTAGCCGGAAGAAATGATCCAGAAAAACCGAATTGAACGGTGCGAGGTTCAGCGAACTCCAATCCATCCATTTTTCCGCTTCGGCGCGTTCGCGCAGCGGTTCGGGATACATGTCGCCCATGCTGTATTTGGCGCAGAGATACCGCGTGACCGCGCCCGATTCCCAAAGGGTGAAGCCGTCCTCCTCTTCCAGGGTCGGCAGCCGGCCCATCGGGTTCTTTGCGCGGTATTCCGGATCGTCGTTGCCGCCGAAGGGGCCGCCCCAGTCGATCCGCTCATACTCGACGCCGAGTTCGCCCAGGCACCAGGTAACCTTGATCACGTTGGACCCGTCGGCCCGTCCCCAGAGTTTCATCACGATTCGATCGCTCCCTGCATCCGTTGTTGATGTGGTCCAATTAATGGATTTCGGAGCATACCATTTTTCGGCGCTGGGCCATGCATCTGAGTCGATGCGCGATAGGTTACGGCGATCTTTTTGCGGATTGGACCGTGCGTTCCAGCCTATCGAGGAAGGTCGACCGGTCCTTTTTTGTAAAACCGCGGTTGTATCCGCTGATCTCGCCGGTTTCGCGCAAGTGTTTCTTAAGATCGCGCATCGCCAGCGCCGATCCGATATTGTCGTTCGTGAACGGGTCGCCCGTGGGACCGAGGACATGCGCCCCGGCGTCGAGGCAGCGCGAGGCAAGCTCGATGTCGGCGGTGACCGCGATGTCGTTCGCGGCGATATGCCCGGCGATCCAGTCGTCGGCGGCATCCGGCCCTTCCGGCACGACGACCCGGTTTACGCCGACCTCGTTGTTCAATCGCATCCAGGTGTTGCCGACCATGTGGACGGTCAGGCCATGCCGGTTGGCGACTCGCATCACCTCGTCCTTCACCGGGCAGGCGTCGGCATCGACGTAGATGTCCGACATCTAGCGGCCCTCGATCTCTTCGCGCTTGATCTCGAGCGCGAGCCAGTCTTCCTCGGCCGCCGCGAGGTCGGTCTCCGCCTGTTTCAGGGCCGCCGCGGCGGCTTCGAAGGCGGCGGGGTCGCGAGCGAACAACTCGGGGTCCGCGAGCGACCGGCCGAGGCGTTCGATGTCGGCCTGCAAGGCCTCCATGCGGCCCGGCAGTGTTTCCAATGCGTGCTTGTCCTTGAAAGTGAGGCGGGACGGCGGCGATTTCGCTCGGCGCTCCGGCGCAGATGTATCGGGTGCTCTTTCTTTTCGTCCGGGTTTCGCCGTCGCGGGCATTGCGCCGTCGCCGCGCTGCCGCGTCATGTCCGTGTAGCCGCCGGCGTATTCGGTCCAGACGCCGTTACCGTCGCTGGCGATCACCGACGTGGCGACCCGGTCGAGAAAGTCGCGGTCGTGGCTGACCAACAGAACGGTGCCGGCGTAGTCCGCCAGCATTTCCTGCAACAGGTCGAGGGTTTCCAAATCCAGATCGTTGGTCGGTTCGTCCAGGACCAGCAGGTTGGACGGCCGGGCCAGCGCCCGGGCCAACATCACCCGGCCGCGTTCGCCGCCGGACAGCACCCCGACCGGCGTGCGCGCCTGTTCCGGCAGGAACAAGAAATCCTTCATATAGCCGATGACATGCCGCGATTGGCCGGCGACCGAAACCGTGTTTCCGCCGCCGGTCAAGGCATCGGACAGCGTCATGTCCGGGTCCAGGCTGTCGCGCCGCTGGTCAAGGGTCACCATTTGCAGGTTGGACCCGGTACGGACCGTCCCCTCGTCAGGCGGCAGCACGCCGGTCAACATGTTCAGCAAAGTGGTTTTGCCGGCGCCGTTCGGGCCGACGATGCCGACCCGGTCGCCGCGCTGCACGCGAAGGGAGAAGTCCCGCACCAGCGCCAGGTCGTCGTAGGATTTGGAGATATGGTCGGCTTCGATGACCAGCCGGCCCGAGCGCAGGCCCTCGGTCGTGGAAAACTTCACGGCGCCGACCGCTTCCCGTTGCGTGCGGCGCTTTTCGCGCAGGGCGTGCAACGCCCGCAACCGGCCTTGGTTGCGCTTGCGGCGCGCGGTGACGCCCTTATGCAGCCACGCGGTTTCGGCGGCGATTTTCCGGTTCAGTTCATGGCGGGCGCGCTCGTCTTGCTCGATCGCGGTGTCGCGCCAGGATTCGAACTTGGCGAACCCGTCCTCCAGGCGTCGTGTCGCGCCCCGGTCGAGCCACACTGTGATCTTCGACAGGGTTTCCAGGAAGCGACGGTCATGGCTGACCAGCACCAAAGCCGAGCGCGATCCGCCGAGTTCCGCTTCGAGCCATTCGATGGCGGGCAGGTCGAGATGGTTGGTCGGTTCGTCCAGGAACAGGATATCCGGTTCGGCCGCCAGCACCCGCGCCAGCGCGCAGCGGCGCGCCTCGCCGCCGGATAGATGCGCCGGGTGCTCGTCTCCCGTCAGGCCCAGCTTTTCCAGCAGGAACTGTCCGCGATGGGGGTCATCCCCTGGCGTGAGACCCGCATCGACATAGCCGCGGGTCGTGTCGAAGCCTGAAAAATCCGGTTCCTGCGCCAGATACCGGACCGTCGCGCCCGGATCGATGAAGCGCTCCCCCGCATCCGGCTCGATCAGCCCGGCGGCGATGCGCAACAGGGTCGATTTGCCGGACCCGTTGCGCCCCACCAGACACAGCCGGTCGCCGGCGGAAACCGACAGGTCGGCCCCTTCCAGCAGCGGCGTGCCGCCGAAGGTCAGGTGAATGTCGCGCAGGATGAGAAGCGGTGCCGTCATGCGCCTCGTGTACTCGCTGAGACCGGGTTGCGGCAAGAGCGATGCTATTTCGCGCGCCGTGCCGTCTCTAGTGCAGCGGTACTTTGTAAAGCGATTCGAAGTATTGATAGGAAATCTTTGACTCGGCCAAGAAGAGCTTTTCCCAGGAGTTCGGAAACGGGTAGTAGTCTTCGCCGGCAGGGATGAAGCCGTCCTTTCTGTTCGGAAGCGCATACTGCTTCATATAGAACAAGCCCGCTAACGTTCGGGATATCTGGGAAAAATAGGATTCGACCATGTAGTTCGGCATCTCTTGGAAAGATGCGATATTCAAGAAAAAATCAAAGCACTTGTCTTCGAAACGAATAAGGTCATGGCTGCCGATAAAATGCACGCCGGGATGTTCCAACATCTCTTCGCGCGTCGAGAGTTTCATCTTCTTGCTGTGTTTATAGAGAAAGACAGGCACCTCCGGCGCCTTTCTCGGCAGATGGAACTGTGCCAGCACACTGCTGATCGGGATGTCGCAGTGCAGGTAAATCGCATTTGGATTGATGCGCGTGACGACGTATCCGATCCGTCCCCAGCCGCCGCCCAAATCGAGAATGATTCGTTTCTCGCGCAGGATTGAGTCGTCGAACTCCGCTATGGACAGAACCTGATAGAGAGCCATCAGTGTGTCCGACGAGAGATTATGTCCGTCGAGAACCACTTCTCGCCGGCTCGGCGGTTCATTGGACCGGAAGCGCTCCAAGGCGTGCCATCGGTCCATCCGTTTCACGAGACGGTAGATCATGAAACAGTAGTTGAAATAGTTCGCTGGTGATGTGAGTGCTGGTCCGGCGAACCATTGATTAAACTGCTGCTCCTCGACGTCGTAGACCCCTTCGGTGCGAATGAGGGTCTCCATTTTTTTGGACAGCATGTCCCATCCTCGTCCCGTGTTCGCGCCATTCCCGCCGGGTTGACAAAATCGGGTCCTTCCGCGTTATCCCGTTTCATTTCTTCCAAAACGGCAAGTGCACCGTCGCGATTTGCTGACGCCGGCCGCAAAATCCTGCGGGCCAAGTCAATAGGGCGCGCCAATAGTGATAGGGCAGAGGAGGTCATAGAACCGAATTGGTATGAAGATAACTTTTAGAAGAATACACCAGGAGCTAAAACAATATAAAAATGATTTAAATAAATCAAAGTTTTAATTCTTTTTATTAATACAAGCAAAAAGAGTGTTTCCGTTGATGCCGCCCCTGCGTCGTGGTCGGCTGCGGAGTGTGAGCCCGTTTGTTACTGATTTGTGTCAATGCGTGGATTCGTGATAGGCCCGATACTGTAACTTGGCCTCATGGACATTAGGGATAGGCAATGTTGAGTTATCTGGATTGTGTCGGTCTGTGCGACCTGACCGAGGCGGAAATCGACGCCATTGCGGAACATGAGCATTTGCCGCGGATGGTGGCGCTGGAACTTGGCGAATACCTCATTCATAGCCCGGAAGGTGTCCCGATGATCCGCAAGATGATCGTCGATGACATCAAGCATGCCCGGCAACATGGCGATTTGGAGCGGGCGCTGACGTTACGGGCGACGCTGCGCCACTTCATCCAGACCCATCCCGAGCATCCGGAGGGTTCGTGACGGGGTTATCCCGTCCCCTTTCCGCGGCGTTGGGCGCGGTATGGCTCGTCGGGTTCGACGCGGCGGCCGTGTGGGCCGATGAAACGCTTCCCGGCGACCCGGTGGCCGGACGGATTTTCGCCGAGCAGGAATGCGGCGACTGCCATGACGTCACCCGCGAAGGCGGCGATTTTCCGCTGAACGCCGCGCCCAGCTTCCGGGATGTGGCGGCCCTGCGCTCGACCACGGCGCTGAGCCTCCGCGTTTTCCTGCGGTCGACCCACCGGGAAATGCCCGACCTCATGCTGACGCGGGACGAGCAGGACGACGTCATCGCCTATATCCTGAGCCTGCGCGAGAACTGATCCGGCGTTACCTGGGCGGAGAGGACGGATCGGTGCCCAGGTTGTAGCGCGTGTGGATGAACATGTCCCGGATCAGGTCCGGCACGTCGCTTTCCTTGAACAGCAGTTGTTGTCTGCGGTCGTAGACGAAACCGGCGATGTGGGCCAATTCCTCGCCGGTCACGTCGAACTGATATCCCATTTCCTGCGACTGCAACTCGACCATGGCGAAGGCGCCGGCCCACATCCGCGCGGTGAATTCGAACACGTCGATGACGTTGGCGCCGTCCTCGGCATCCAGCGTCGGTCCGGCCTTCCCGCCGACTCCGTTCACGGAATGGCAGAGCACGCATCCTTCGGTGACGAAAAGCTTCTGCCCCTCGACGGGATCGATTACCGGAAAAGCGACCCGTATTCGCGAGTCACCGTCGTCTTCCGCCATGCCCGGCGCCGACAGGAACAGCACTGTGGCGGCGGCGAAGGCGAAAAACAGGATTGCTCGGCTGAGGCTGAAGTTCATCGGATTGGCCCATGCATTGTTGTGCGGTACGGATGGAACGTAATGCAGGTTTGCTTACCCGGGTCGTTGATCCCGGTCAATGTGCGGCGGTTCGAATTTTGCCAGTCCGTCCAACCGCCCGTTTCCACGCCCTTGGCGCTTCGACGCGCGTGAGGCATTAAAGGGCTGCGGTCAGGGAACCGGCACATCGGAACAGGAATGGAGTAGCGGGCAGATGACGGACGGCAAAGAAGCTTCCAGTAATCCGGAAGGTCAAACCACCTTGCAGGTCGACGGCGCGGTCGCCCGCATCACCTTCGACCGCCCGCAGGCGCGCAATGCGATGACCTGGGCGATGTATGACGGTTTGGCCGCGGCCTGCGACCAGATTGCCGATGACCCCTCGATCCGTGCGGTCCTGATGCGCGGAGCCGGCGGCAAGGCATTCGTGGCCGGGACCGATATCGCACAGTTCCGGGCATTCGAGACCGGCGAGGACGGCATCGCTTATGAAGAGAAGGTCGATGTCTATGTCGATAAGGTCGAGAAGCTGACGCAGCCGACCGTCGCGGTGGTCGAAGGGTGGGCGGTTGGCGGCGGGCTCGCCATCGCCAATGCCTGCGATTTCCGGATCGCGACACCGGGATCGAAGTTCGGCGTGCCGATTGCCCGGACGCTCGGCAACTGCCTGTCGGCCGGTAGCCTGAATGCGCTGACCGAGACCTTTGGCCTGCCGCTGGTGAAACGCATGTTGTTGCTCGCCGAAATGCTGCCGGCGGAGGAATTATTGGACCACGGCTATCTGCTGGCGGTCGTCGAGCCCGATGCGCTGGACGAATATGTCGAGGCGCTCTGCGAGAAGATCGAAGGCCATGCGCCGGTGACCATGAAGGTCACGAAACAGGCGTTGCGGCGGCTGCGCGACGATCCCAACGCCGTGGACGAGGACTTGATCCGCGAATGCTACGGCAGCGACGATTTCCACCACGGCGTCGAGTCCTTCGTGACCAAGCAGACGCCGCAGTGGAAAGGCCGCTAGCGGGCCGTCGAAACAATCATGATTTTCGGTCTCCATGGTTCGAGACGGTGCTATCGCGCCTCCTCACCATGACGCTTATGCTTGTTTTCCTCATCCTGAGGAGGGCCGGTAGGCCCGTCTCGAAGGATCAAATGACCTTTTCAGTAGCCTGCTAGGCGGGTTATCCGGCCTTCTCGCGGTTTCGCGCAAGCCAGCCGTCGACCAGCGCCACCGTCTCGTCGACCGTATCGTTCCGCATGCCTTTCATTTCGGCGATCGTCTTCACGAGACAGTCGGCCCGCTCGATATTGGGCGCGCCGGCCAGCAAGGCGCGGGCGGCCGAAGACGGCTTCGCCAATCCTTGCGCCGCATTCGCGTATTTCTCGAACGGCACCATTGAGTCGGACGGGGCGCCGATCGACTCGCAGACTTCGCGGACCCAGTTGTAAACGGCCTGCGACTTCTCCAAATCGCTATGCACCGCCTTGCGGATCGAGCGCATATCCTCGGCCTGGACGCAACGATAGTTGCCGGTCAGCAGCATTGCCCACTTGGCGAGCGGGACGAAGATCGAGTCGTGCACCTTGAGCTTGACCGGCAATTCGATCTCGCCGTCGCCGGTGTCGAAGCGGATGGCTTCGATGTCGGCCTGCAGTTGGCGCAGGATGGCGGTGTGTTCGTCGGATTCGAACCGCGCCGCCTTGAAATTCGTCGGTAGGCTGACCTGCAACACGTTGGTCTTTTCCTCCGGCGGCCGGAAGGCCTGCGGGTCCGGGCTGCACAGCGTGATCATGGCCGGGTCGAAGCTCTGCCAGACCGTCGGGTCGGTGTAGCATTTCTTCAGCGCATCGGTGTCGAGGCCGGGAATCCGCGCCAGATAGGGCAGCGGCGGCATGTTCATGATCGACATGCAAGGCACGCCCGATTTCGCGACCGCGTCGAGCAATTCGCGCACGCCGGGCGACCGATATTGCGGTTCCTGCATCGCCAGCACGATCAGGTCGTAATCGGCGGGGTCGACATCGCCGGTGCCGCCGGCGGACAGGGTGCCCGGCAGCGTCCGAGAATCGATTTCCACCAGATCGTCGCGGGCCTTCACCGGCATGCGCACGCGCGCGCCTTCTTCGTTGAAAAGCGCCGCCTCGTCGGGAAGGCACACGAGTTTCGCCGAATGGCCGGCGAGCAAGAGTTTGATGGCGAGCAGCGATCCGTAAGACGCGCCCATGATCATGGTGTTGTAGGTATTCGTCATTCCTCCCAGCCCGTATTGTTATTCGGTACAGAAACCGCTGAAGTCAGCGTAGGTTTGGGAGGGGATGGTGCGCCCCTTTGGGGCGACGGGTCAAGGTTTCCGAACGGTCGCCGCACGGCCTATACTCGCTCTTCCGCAACGAAAACCGTGAGAGGACGCGATGACGGAAGACTGGACGTTCGTTCACAATCGCGCGAGAGACGCCATGTGGGCCGAGGGGTTGCGGACGATATTCGAGTATCGCGATCTCGGCGTCGCCGAGGGAACCAACGGCGATTACGTGGCGCATGTGATCCGCGCGACCGACCGTGCCGATTCCGACGACGTGCAGCATTGGCATATTCACGATTGCACCTTCCAACTCGTCTACGTGCTGAACGGTTGGGCCGAATTCGAGTATGAGGGTCAGGGTGCGCGCAAGATGGAAAAAGGCGATTGCATCTTGCAGACACCCGGGATCCGGCATCGCGAGATCGCGTGTTCCGCCGATTTCGAGGTGTTGGAAGTCGTCGCGCCCGCGGATTTCGAGACGCGCATCGTCGATGCGCCCGCGGATGCGGCGGATTGACGGCCGACGGGTGTGGGCTTCATGAAAATCGCCGTTCCCGACCTCGTCTCCAATTCCTACTTTCCGGCTCTTGCCGCCCTGCAGCTTGGCTGTTTCGAGGACGAAGGTCTCGACCTGCGGCTTGAGCATATTTTCCCGATCAACAAATCCTGCGAGGCGTTGCGCGACGGCGCGGTCGATTTCGTCGCCGGATCGGCGCATGCGCCACTGGCGGCCTTTCCGAACTGGCGGGGCGTCAAGCTGCTCGCCGCGCTGGCGCAGGGCATGTACTGGTTGCTCGTGGTCCGGCAGGATCTGAAGGCCGAGCGCGGCGACATCCAGGCGGTGCGCGGCATGCGGATCGCCGCGGCTCCCTTCGTCGAATTGGGGTTGCGGGCGATGCTGACCGAAGTCGGAATCGATCCCGATGCGGATGTGTCGATCGGCCTGCCCGAAGGACGCGTGAAGCCGGGCGTGTCCTTCGGCGTCGCGGCGGCGGATGCCTTGGCCGATGGGGAGATCGACGCCTTCTGGGCGAACGGCATGGGGGCGGAATCCGCCGTGCGCCGTGGGGTCGGGAAAATCCTGGTCGATATCCGCCGTGGCGACGAGCCGAAGAAGGCGTTCGACTACACGATGCCGTCCCTGATCACCACCGAGGCGCTGATCGAGCGTGACCCGGAGGCTGCGGCCGCCGCAATTCGCGCCGTCGTGCGGACCCAAAAAGCGCTCAAGGCGGATGTCGATCTCGCGGCGCGCGTCGGAAAAGATCTGTTTCCGGCGGACAAGGCCGATTTGATCGTCGATGTGGTGCGCCGCGACTTGCCTTATTACGATCCAACCGTGCGCGAGGATTTCGTTCTCGGTATGAATGAATTCATGGCCGGGCTTGGGTGGCTCGACGGGCCGGTGCCGTATGAACGGGTGGTCGCGGCAGAATTCAACGGCCTTTGGGCGTAAAGAGCGCAGAAACCCTTTAAACCGGGGTGTTTCTGCCATAAGTTATACGTATCCGGCTGGCCCCAGCCGCTTTGCCTTGTGAGATAGCCATGAAACGATCGAAATCGATCGCGCTCGTCATGATGAGCGCCAGCACGATCGCCCTGTCCGCATGCAGCGAACCGACGGTGGACGCGGCTGTGTTCGATACGCTCGAGCAATGCATCAACGATCCCGTCATCTCGGAAAGTCAGTGCCGGACGGAGTTCGCCGCGGCGCAAGAACAGCATGTGAAGGCCGCGCCGAAATACACGTCGCAGGCGGATTGCGAGGCGGATTTCGGCGCCGAGCAGTGCGAACAGGCGCCGTTTCGCACGCAGAACGGCGGCAGCGTCTTCATGCCCCTGATGATGGGGTACATGATGGGCAGCATGCTGGCGGGCAACCGCGGCGCGGTGGCCTCGCAGCCGCTCTATCGTTCGACCGACGATCCCAAGAATTTTCGCACGGCCGACAATAAGAAGGTCGGCGCGAAGACCGGCCTGACCAAGGTGGCGAGGTCGGCGACGCGCAGCCCCAGCTTCAAGACGTCGACCGTCTCGCGCGGCGGGTTCGGCGCGCGCGCCCGATCGACAGGGTTTACCGGGCGTTCATAAGCCAAGACGAGCAAGAATAAAGTATATGGAACGAATACCCGTCGCCGCACGGCAGGACTGGAAGGATACCGCTCGGGAACATGGCTTCGTGTTCCATTCGATCGACAACGACCCGTATTGGGACGAGACAGCCTATTACAAATTCTCCTTGCGTGAGATCGAGGACGATCTCGAAGCGCCGAGCGAGGAAATCGAGAAACTCTGTTTCGACGTGGTCGACCGAGTCGTCGGCGACAGCGAGCTGATGCGGCGGATCGGCATTCCGGAATTCTATTGGGATTTCGTCGCCAACAGTTGGCGGCGGCAGGACCGCAACCTCTACGGCCGGATGGATTTCGCTTATGACGGCAAGGGACCGGCCAAGCTGCTCGAATACAACGCCGACACGCCGACCACGCTGTACGAGACGGCGATCTTCCAATGGGTCTGGCTCGAACAGGCGATGGAACGGGAACTGATCCCGGCGGGCTGCGATCAATACAACTCGGTCCACGAAAAGCTGCTGGAGGCCTTGCCGCAACTCGGCGTCCACGAGGTGCTGCACCTCGCCTGCGCCAGCGACAGCGAGGAAGACCAAGGCACCATCGACTACATCGCCGACTGCGCCCGTCAGGCGGGATTGGATACCCGGTCGCTGCTGATGGACGAGATCGGCATCGACGAGATGGGGCAGTTCACCGACCTGGACGACAGGCTCATCACCGATCTCTTCAAGCTTTATCCTTGGGAATGGATCATGACCGAGGATTTCGGCGAGAACATCGCGAAAAGCGGCGCCCGGTTTTTCGAACCGCCCTGGAAGGCGATCCTGTCGAACAAGGGGTTGTTGCCGCTGCTGTGGGAGATGTTCGAAGGACATCCTAACCTGCTGCCCAGTTATTTCGAGGACGATCCGAAAGCCTCCGAACTGGGCGACACCTATATCCGCAAGCCGCTATTCTCCCGCGAAGGGCTGAACATCTCGGTCGTGCGCAACGGCCGGGTGGATTACAGCATCGACGGTCCGTATGGCGTCGAGGGCTACATCGTCCAAGCCTACAATCCGCTGCCGGCATTCGAGGGCAACTTCGCGATGACCGGGTGCTGGCTGATCGCCAGTCAGGCCGCCGGCATGTGCGTGCGCGAGGACAAGGCGCTCATCACCGGCGACGATTCCCGCTTCATCCCGCACGTCATTCTCGACTAGGACGGCGCGCTGACGCGGCATGCGCCGTGTAGTGATTGAGAGGTTGCCGGCTAGTACCAGACGCCCTTGCCGGCGCCGCCGTTCGGGATCAGCAACTCGCCATTCATCGCCGCCGCCTGGGTCGACGCCAGGAAGACGGCGACATAGGCCACCTCGGACGCATCGACCATGCGGCCGATGGAATTCGTGCGGGGTGCGTCCTCGGCGTAATCCTGCGCTTCCAGCTCTTCCGGCGACAGGCCGGTTTCCTTCGACCGCTCGGCGAGCTGTATCGCCGTGCGCTCGGTCCGGGTCAGGCCCGGATGGATGCAGTTGACCGTGATCCCGTCCCGGCCGAGCTGCATCGCCAGCGTCCGCGTGAAATGCACCAGGGAGGTGTTGCGCGCGCCGCCGCTGAGGTTGCCGGGCGTGCGCGAGTTCGTGCCGCTGATATTGATCACGCGGCCCCAGCCCGCCGCCTTCAAGTGCGGGATGGCGGCGCGGGTCAGGCGCAGCGCGCCCATGTATTTCGTGTCGAAGTCGTTCAAGAAATCCTCGTCGACGATGGTGTCGATCCGGCCGACGGCGTTCGGCGATCCGCCCGGCAGCGACGCGCTGTTGACCAGGATGTGGAGCCCGCCGAGTTTTTCTGCCGCCGCCTCGACGGTGGCGTCGACGGCGGCCCGGTCGGTCACGTCGCAGGCGAGTGTGTGGACCGTCGCACCCGTTTCCGCCGTGATCTCCTTCGCGGCATCCTCCAACGGGCCGATGCTGCGCGCGGTCAGCACGATATCGACGCCTTCGCGCGCGAGTTCGAGGGCGATCGCCTTGCCGATCCCACGCGACCCGCCGGCGACAAGGGTCTTCTTTCCCGCTAGACCGAAATCCATGACTGCCTCCTCTCGGTTGGCGCGAGGTTACTTGAGCGAGTCGCGAAGCCCGCCGACCACTTCGGTGCGCGACCGCACCTGCCATGGCCGGCGTTTCCCGATGGCTTCGTTCTGGATCTCCGGATAGACCTTCAGCGCGACGAAGACCGGGCCCGGCGCGTCCAGGATGCCGGGCAGTTCGCGGGTGAAATCCTCGATCTCGGTGAAGGAATGCGCCTTGGGATAGCCCGACGCCGTGGCGATCGCGGCGTAGTCCACATTCTTGGCGTTCGGCACCGGTTGCCCGCCGGTGGTGGCGTAGCATTCGTTGTCGAGCATGAAGTGATAGAAATTCGTCGGGTTCTGCTCCGCGATGGTGGTCAGGATGCCCATGCT
Organism: Alphaproteobacteria bacterium; assembly: GCA_028281325.1. GTDB lineage: Bacteria > Pseudomonadota > Alphaproteobacteria > UBA8366 > UBA8366 > JAJFJD01. The sequence continues at coordinate 128,345 of JANQKC010000026.1, read as the reverse complement.
CATCAACAGGTCGCCCTCGGAGTCGAACAGCACGATCTTGCGGTCCGGCTGCGCCAGGGCGAGGCCGAGCCCGAAGCCCGAATGCCCGCCCATCGCTGGGTCGCCCAACGGCACGTCGCGGTGCGGCTCGTCGCTCATCGGCACCCAATGCCGCCCGCCGCGGCCGGGGATGGTGATCGCGTCGCCCCGGTGCTCCCTATAGACCTTCAGCAATTCGGCAGTGTGCATCATTGTCGGGTCTCCTTCCTACCGGTTGAAGCCGTGGAACTCGTCGGCGACGAGGATGACCACGGGTTTCTTGGTACGCTCGGTCTCCTCGAAGGCGACGCTGATGCGCTCGGCGTCCCCGTCATTCTCGACGAGATAGTATTTCAAACCGAAGGCGTTGATGAACGGCTCGGTGAAGTCGGCGGCCGTATCCTTGTTGACCCCGTGCCGCGTGTAGCCGCGATAGCCGACCATCAGCACGACGGGGATCTCCAGGCTTATGAGCCAGCCGCGGATCGAATCGCCGGATTCCATCATGCCGGTGTTCTGGATCAGGACGACCGGCGTGTTGCCGCCGGCGGACAGGCCGGCCGCGATGGAACAGGCGTGGCCTTCGCGGCTGACGCCGACCAGGCGCAGGCTCGGTTCGGCCTCCATCAGCAGGAACAGCCAATTGGTCTCGCTGTCGGGCAGCCAGACGACGTCGGTGACGCCGTTCTTCTTCATCTGTTCGAGGACCTTTTCCGGGCTCAGGACGGCGGCTTGCTCATCACTCATGGGGTTTCCTCTTCTTGCGAATGACGGCGTGAAAATCCCGCCGTTAGGGCGGGCGGGCGAATTCGAATACCATAGGGCCGTAAGACGAGTCGTAGCCTACCCGGCGGTCCGCAGGCAAATCCGTACGAGCCCGATCAAGCCAACACAAAGAAAAGGAACGAAACATGGCATCGATGAGCAGAGAATTCGCCGCCTGGGTGGCCGGACTGACCTATGACGACCTGCCGCCGGCGGTGATCGACCGGGCCAAGGGGCTGACGCTGCAAGGCTTGTCCTCGGCCTTGCTGGGCTACGGCCGGCCGCAGACCGACAGGGCGCTCGCCATGATGCAGGAGGAAGAGGCGGGCGGTGCGGGCGTCGCCACTGTGCTGGTGCATGGCGCGAAACTGACCAAGGGCGGGGCCTGCTACGTCAATTCGGACCTGATGTTCCTCGGCGGCAAGTGGGACACCTTCCGGATGTTGACGCATCCCGGCTGCGCCATCCTGCCGGCGGCGCTGATGGCGTCCGAGGTCGAGGGCGCGTCGGGCAAGGATTACATCACCGGCATCGTCGCCGCCTACGAGGTGATGGAGCGCATGGCGGCAGATTTCATCCCGACGGTGATGTCGCGCGGGTTCCACTCCGGGCCGGTGTTCGGCATCTTCGGCGCGGCGGTGGCGGCAGCGAAGATCGGCGGGCTGGACGAGGAGCAGATTCACACCGCCATCGCGCAATGCGTCAACCTCGCCAGCGGCAATCTGGAAAACATGCGCAGCGGCGGCACGTCGCTCCGCGAAGGCGGCGCGGTGCGCAATGCGCTGCTGGCGGTCGCGCTCGCCCGGCACGGCGCGCGCGGCGGCGATACGGCCCTCGAAGGCGACGCCGGGTTCTATCACGCCTACATCGGCAACAACCGGGGCGAGCTGCGCTACAGCTTCACGGCGGACAACCGCGCTTCGCTCGACAAGATTACCAAGAATCTCGGCAAGGATTGGATGATCCTGGAGACGCTCTACCGGATCTACTCGACCGCCGGATACAACATCGCGCATGTGGACGTCACCGCCGCCCTCTGCGAAGAGCATGATATCCGGCCGGAAGACGTGGAGCGGATCGAGGCGGTCGTGAACTGGATGGAGACCGAATATCCCAGCCCGGCCTTCCCGTCGCGCAGCACCGAGCCGACCGTCGGCAGCACGCAATACTATTCCGCCTATGGCGTGGTTGAGCGGTCCTTCCCGTTGCTGAAATTCGTCGAGCATGGCATTGGACCCGACGACCCGCCCGCCGTGCTGGAGATGATGAAGCGCGTGACCATCGTCCCGTCGCACCGGCATACCTTGTTCGGCCCGCGCGTCACGATCCATCTGAAGGACGGCCGCAGCGTCACCAAGGCGGGCACCGGGCGCGAGTTCATCTGGGACTTCGAGGAGGAAGTGCGCCGGATCAGCCCGATCATCCCCGGTATCCCGATTCCCGAAGGCCAGTATCGGGATCTGATCGCCGCCTGCCGCGACTTGGACATGCTGGAGAGGGCGGACCGGCTCGTCGGGTTGACGGTGGCGGCGGACTAGCCGCGCCGCCTACTCCTGGTCGGGCTTGCTGTTCAGCCAGTCCGGCCAACGCCAGTTCCAGCGGATCGCGGCGGCGCGCATGCCGAAGATGATCGCGAACCCGATCGCCGAATTGATCTCCCAATTGTCCGGGAAGATCGACATCAGCACGACCAGCAGGCTGGTGCCGAGCAGGACCGGCACCGCGTAGATTTCCTCGTTCATCAACAGCGTCTGCCGCCCGGCCAGCACGTCGCGGATCAGACCGCCGCCGATCGCCGTGACGATGCCCAGGATGACCGGCGCGACCGGCAGGCCGAAATCCAGCCGCCAGACCGCCCCGGCCGACTGCACCGCGAACAGCGCCATGCCCAGCGCATCGAGATAGAGCATCGTCTGGAACACGCTCCTCCGGGCGAAGAACCGGTGCGCCCAGAAGGCGGCGATGCTGGCCGCCAGGGCGACCCAGATATAGGTGGGGTCGAGCGACCAGAAGACCGGTTGGTCGGTGATCACGTCGCGGATCGTGCCGCCGCCGACCGCCGTGATGGTGCCCATGACGCAGGCGGTGAACAGGCTGACCCGTTGTGGGGCGACGGCGAGAACCGCCGTGACCGCGAAGGCGACCGTTCCCGCCATTTCACCCAGACGGCTGACGACGTCCCAATCCATGGATTTGTCCGCTGTTGCCCGGGGTCTTCCCGGATGGCGCGTTTTAGAACGGCACCTCGCCCTGGATCAACACCCGGTGCATGATGCGGCCTTCCGCCGGATCGTAGTCGCGATGCGCGATGTGCAGGACCGCGCGGTTGTCCCAGATCACCATGTCGCCGGGCCGCCATTTATGCCGGTAGGTCACGTCGGGCGTGATCGTGCGCGCGACCAGGTCGTCGATGAAGGCGGTGCTGCTCTCCGGGTCCATGCCTTCCAGGTTGCGCAGCTTCCCCGGATGGAAATAGAGGGCCTTCCGGCCGGTCGAGGGGTGCGTGCGGACCAGCGGATGCGTGCGCGGCTTGCCGTATTTTTCCCGCGCTTCGTCGCTGACGTAATTGTGGTCTTCGATCTTGGTGACGACGGTGTGGGCGGCGAGGTCGGCTTGCTCGGCCGCGGGCAACGCCTCATAGGCGCGCCGCATATTGGCGAAACCGGTGTCGCCGCCGGACGCCGGCAGCTTTACCGCATAGAGTGCGGTGTATTTTGGCGGCCGTTCGTGGTTGGTGTGGTCGGTATGCCATTCGCGCGCGCCGACCGGCGCGAAGATTCCGTCCGGCCCGACCCTGGTCTTGCTGCTGTCGAGCACCGCGATCTCGGGATGGTCGTCCATCAGCATCTCGGTCAGGTGTTGTGGCATGGTGTCGCCGAAATGACGGACGGCCGCGAGATACTGCGGCGGCGAATAGGATTGGTCGCGCACGACCAACACCAGATGCTCGTCGAGCGCGGCTTCCATCGCCGCCACGTCTTCCCGTGAGACCGGACCGGCGAGATCGATCCCGGTCGCTTCGGCGCCGAGCGCGCCGGAAAAGGGCGTGATCGTCAAAGGCATGGCGTTCTCTCGAATTGCCGCAGTTCCCCATTGTAGATCAGGGCCGTGCGATGGAGAAATCGGCATGCACCGGGCCAAAATACCGGCCGGGACTTTCCATAAGCGATTTAGATGACATAATTAATGGCTGATCGCGCCGCGAATCCAGGACGGCGCGACATCATTTTGGGAGGGGCGCGTGCCGATCGAAACCAGGACGATCCAAGTCAGTGTGGGGTGGAACCGTCATGCCGTCTGACCGTCCGTACCGCCTGGGCGTCGATGTCGGCGGCACCTTCACCGATTTCGTGCTGCTCGACGAGAGTGACGGGGCCATCCGCATCGCCAAGTCGCTGACGACACCGGCGGACCCGTCGGTCGGCGTGTTCACCGGGCTGCGCGCCTTCGACGATCCATGCCCCGGCCATATTGCGGCGACCAACCGCATCGCGCATGCCACGACCCTGGTCGCCAACACGGTGATCGAGCGCAAGGGCGCGGTGACCGCATTGCTCACCACCAAGGGCTTTCGCGATATCCTGGAACTGCGCCGCCATACCCGGGTCACGACCTATGAACTATGGGAAGATCCGCCCACGCCGTTGGTGCCGCGCTGGTTGCGGTTGCCCATCGACGAGCGCGTGTTCGCCGACGGCGTGGTGCTGAAACCGGTGCCGCGCGACGATATCGCCGCCGCGGTCGAGGTCATGCAGCGCGAGGGCGTCGAATCCGTCGCGGTCGCCTTCCTGCACTCTTATGTGAACCCGGACAACGAACGGGCCGCCCGCGATATTCTGGCCGAACTCGCGCCGGACCTGCCGGTGACGCTGTCGTCCGACGTGCTGCCGCAGATCAAGGAATACGAGCGCACCAGCACCACGGTGGTGAACGGCTACGTCAAACCGCTGGCGCAGACCTATCTCAACAATCTGGGCGCGGGCCTCGGCGACACCGGCTACACCGCGCCGCTGCAGATCATGCTGTCGAACGGCGGCCTGGGATCGACGGATACGGCGGGCGCCTTCCCGATCCGGCTGATCGAATCCGGCCCCGTCGCGGGCGCGATCGTCGGGCGGCAGATCGCGCAGAATCTGAACCTTGCGGACGTGCTCAGCTTCGACATGGGCGGTACCACGGCGAAGGCATGCTTGATCCGCGATCAGGCGTTGCCGATCACCGAGGAGTTGGAGGTCGCGCGCGCCAAGCGCTTCACCAAGTCGAGCGGTTTTCCTGTCGGCGTGCCCGCGGTCAGCATGATCGAGATCGGCGCGGGCGGCGGCAGCATCGCGGCGATCAACCGCATGGGCTTGGTCCAGGTCGGGCCGGAAAGCGCCAGCGCCGAGCCGGGGCCGATCTGTTATGGCCGGGGCGGGACGAACCCGACGGTGACCGACGCGGACCTGACGCTCGGTTATCTCAACCCGGACAACTTCGCGGGCGGGTCGATGGCGCTCGACGCCAAGGGCGCGGCGGCCGGATTGGAGGAAACCATCGGCGGGCCGCAACAACGCTCCCTGGTGGAGGCGGCCTGGACGGTGCATGACGTGATCAACGAGACCATGGCCGCGGCCGTGCGCATGCATGTCACCGAACGCGGCGGCAACCCGGAAGCGGCGACCATGGTCGCCTTCGGCGGGGCCGGGCCGGTGCATGCCTACAATTTGGCGCGCAAGCTGGGAATCCGACGGCTCATGGTGCCGCTGCGGGCCGGTGTCCTGTCGGCGCTGGGACTGCTTGTCGCGCCGCCGGCCTACGACATCGTGCGCACGTACAAGATGCCGTTGGCCGGTCTCGCGCCGGACGACATCGGGGGTCAGTTCGACCAGATGACGGCGGAAATCGAGGCGCTGCTGGACGGGGTCGAGGCGACCGGGCCGCGCCGTTTTCGCCGCTCGCTCGACGTGGGCTACGTGGGCCAGAGCTATCAGGTGACGGTGCCGGTCGAGGATGCGTTGTCGGCGGACGCCGTGTTCGAGCGGTTTTCGACGCTGTACCGCGAGAAATACGGCTATTTCTACGACGACGTGCCGGCGGAGGTCGTGAACCTGCGCGTGTTCGGCGAGATCGAGGGGGCGGGGCTGCAATTGACCCCGGCAGTCGGAAACGGTGGGGACGTCGCCAGTTCGGGCATGCGGCCTGCCTATTCGCCGACCGCGGGGGCGATGATCGATTTCGCCGTCTACGACCGCACCGCGCTGGCGCCCGGCATGCGTTTTGCCGGGCCGGCCATCGTCGAGGAACAGACCTCGACCACCATCATCGATTCGGAGGCGACGGTCGAGATCGACGGTTTCGGATCGCTTGTCATCACCTTGCCGGGAGAGACGCCGTGACCGCATCCGAAAGCCGTATCCCGCTCGACGTGATCTGGCCGCGCCTGATCGCCATCGCCGACGAGATGGCGACCACCATGTTCCGCACCGCCTTCTCGCATGACGTGGTCGAGGTGCACGATATGTCGACCGGCCTGCTCGACCATCGCGGCTACCTGATCGCGCAGACCTGGCTGGGGGCCACCGGCCATACCGGCTGCATGCCCGCCTTCGGCGCGAACCTGACCAAGGCCTTCCCGCCGGAGACGGTGCGGCCCGGCGATGTCTTCATCTGCAACGATCCCTGGCTGTGCAACGGCCAGACGGCGGATATCTTCATCACCACCCCGGCTTTCCATGACGGCCGCCTGATCGGCTTCGCCGTGAACACGATCCATCATGTGGACATCGGCGGGCGCAAGGGCTCGGGCCTGTCCGAGGAGGTGTTCGAGGAAGGCCTGATCATTCCCATGCTGCGCCTCTACAAGGAAGGCGAGCCAAACGAGGAGCTGTTCGGACTGATCCGGCGCAACGTGCGCTATTCGGAGAAGATGATCGGCGACCTGCGGGCCCAGGTGGCGACCGGCTGGGCCGGCTGCCGGGCGATGGAAACGCTCTGCGCCGAGTTCAAGCTCGACAGCCTGCTGGAGGTCGCCGACGAGTTGATCGGCCGCACCGAGGCGGGCATCCGTGCTGGGCTCCGTGATTTGCCGGACGGGCAGTGGCACGAAGAGATGCTGATGGATATCGACGGCATCGACGAACCGCAGCCGCTGGCCGTCACCGTGACGATCAAGGGCGACGAATTGACCGCCGATTTCACCGGTACCGCGCCGCAGGTCCGCCGGCCGATCAACTGCCCGCTCAATTTCACGCGGGCCTATGTCGCCATCCCGACGAAGATGGTCTGCGACCCGGCGCTGCCCAACAACCAAGGCACCTACCGGCCGTTGCACCTGACCGCGCCCGAGGGCACGATCCTGAACCCGACCTATCCGGCGTCGTGCTTCTGGCGCCTCAGCTCGGGCATGCTGGTCGGCGAGCTGATGTTCCGCATCTTCGCCCAGATCGTGCCGGACCGCGTGCCGGCGGATTCCGGATCGCTGCCGACCTGGCAGTTCTACGTCACCGGCACCCGACCCGACGGCGAGGACTACGCGCTGCACCAGCATGCCTTCGGCGGCATGGGCGGGCGGCCGGGCCGCGACGGCTTGTCGGCGGTCAGTTTCCCCTACAACGTGCGCGACGTGTCGATCGAATGGTCCGAGCATGAAACGCCCGTGCTCTACGAGGCGCGGCAGCTCATCCCCGATTCCGGCGGGGCGGGGACCTTCCGCGGCGGTCTGGGCCAGGAACTGATCTTCCGCGCCTATGACAGCGGCACCGCCGACGGTCAGCCCTTGGTCTTCGCCGGTGCGGCAGGACGGATGCGGAATCCGCCCGAAGGTCTCGGCGGCGGCGGGTCCGGATCGTTGTCGACCATCGACATCAACGGCCAGCCGATCGCGCCGAACAGTTCGCCGGAATTCTCGTTCCACAAGGGGGACGTGGTGCGGCTGGCGCTGCCGGGCGGTGGCGGGCACGGCGACCCAGCGCAGCGTGCGCGGGAGAATATCGAGGCCGACCTGAAGGCGGGTTACGTCACGTCCGATAGCGCTCGGCGCGATTACGGATACGATACTTGACCACCGGCGCGGACTGCCCATCGGCGTGGCCCGCGAACCAACGCAAAGGATGACATCATGACGTTTCGCATTGGTCTGCTCGTGTTTCCCAACATCACGCAACTCGATATGACCGGACCCTACGAGGTGTTCACGAAGTTTCCGGATACCGAGGTCATGCTGGTTTGGAAAACCCTCGACCCGGTGCGGGCCGGTGGCGGCATGCGCCTTATCCCCGATGTCACGTTTGCGGATTGCCCGCAGCTCGATCTCGTGTGCGTGCCGGGCGGCGGCGGGATGAACCCGTTGCTGAATGACGCCGAAACGCTGGATTTCCTGCGGCGGCAGGCGGAAGGCGCGCGCTACGTCACGTCGGTCTGTACGGGCTCGCTGGTCTTAGGAGCGGCCGGTTTGTTGAAAGGCCGCCGCGCCGCCTGCCATTGGATGTCGCGCGAGATGCTGTCGGACTTCGGGGCGATTCCCGATCCGGCGCGCGTCGTGGTCGACGGCAACATCATTTCCGGCGGCGGCGTGACGGCGGGAATCGATTTCGCGTTGACGGTCGCGGGCGAGTGGTTCGGCGACGATGTCGCCAAATCGATCCAGCTCGGGATCGAATACAATCCGCAGCCGCCCTATGATGCGGGGTCACCTGAATCGGCGGGCGAGGCCTTGACGGCGGCGACCCGGTCGGCGGCGGCCGAGCGTCAAGCCGACCGGCAGGCGGCCGTCCGGTCCGCTGCCGAAGCCCTTTAGGGGAACACCGTAGAACAGATCGGCGCTGGCGGCCGCTACCCGGCCTTCGCGTCGCGGATCGCCCGCCACAGCCGTTCCGGCGTCGCCGGCATCGGCACATGCCGTACGCCCAGCACGGAGAGCGCGTCGACCAGCGCGTTGGTCACCGCCGGCATCGCCCCGACGGTGCCTGCTTCGCCCGCACCCTTGACGCCGAGCGGGTTGGTTTTGGTCGGGACCGGGTTGCTCTCGATATCCATGAAGCACAGGTCGTCCGCGCGCGGCATGCAGTAATCCATGAAGGACCCGGACAGAAGCTGTCCCGTGCCATCCTCGTAGCGGATGTCCTCCATCAGCACCTGCCCGACGCCCATCGCGATACCGCCGTGAAGCTGCCCCTTGAGCAGCAGCGGGTTCAGCACCACGCCGACGTCGTCGACCACGCTGTAGCGCAGGATATCCGTCTCGCCGGTCTCCTCGTCGATCTCCAACTCGCAGATATGCGCGCCGTTCGGGAAATTCATGCCCGATGGGGACCAGATCGCGTGGCCGCTCAACCCCGGCTCCAATCCGTCGGGCAGCTTGTCCGGATTGAAGGCGCGTTGGGCGGCGTCCTTGACGGTCATCGACCGGTTGGTGCCGGGAACGCTGAACACGCCGTCCTCGAACTCAATCTGCTCCGGGTCGGCGTCAAGCGCGTGGGCCGCGATGCGTGTCGCCTTGGCGATCACCTTCTGCATGGCCTCGTGCAGCGCCGATCCGCCGATCGTCGCCGAGCGGGAGCCGAAGCTGCCGCGCCCGAAGGGCACCTTGTCCGTGTCGCCCGACACATAACGCACGTCGTCCGGGTCGAGGCCGAGGCGTTCGCAGGCGAGCTGCTTGTACATGGTAGCGTGGCCCTGGCCCTGGTCGATCGAGCCGGTCAGGATCGTCGCCGTCCCGCTGCCGTCGAAACGGATTTCCGCACCCTCGACCCCTTCGGAGCCGGCGCGTTCGATCGTGTTGGACAGGCCGAGGCCGCGCAGCTTGCCACGGGACTTGGATTCGGCGCGCCGCGTCTCGAACCCAGCGCGGTCGGCCAGACCGGCCGCCATGTCCATGTTCTTCTCGAACGCGCCGCTGTCATAGGTGTAGGTGAGGCCGGTCTTGTAGGGCAGGGCGTCGGGCGGGATGGTATTGCGGCGGCGCAGTTCTGCCGGATCGATGTCCAATTCGTCGGCGGCAATGTCGATCAGCCGCTCGATCACGAAGGCCGCTTCCGGCCGCCCGTTGCCGCGATAGGCCCGGATCGGGTTGGTGTTGGTGAAAACCGCGGTCACGTCCGCGTGGATCGCCGGCGTGGTGTAGACCCCGGCGAGCGAGCCAAGATTCTTCACCGCCGAGCTTTCGCCGCCGAGTTGGACATAGGCGCCGACGCTGGCGATCGTCTTGACGTCGAGGGCGAGGAACTTGCCGTCGCTGTCCAGGCCGAGCGCGGCCTCGATCACGTTGTCGCGGCCATGGCCGTCGCTGAGCAACGCCTCCGACCGCGTGCTGATCCACTTGACCGGACGGCCGAGGCGTTTCGACGCTAGCAGGACCAGCGGCACCTCGTTATAGACCGCCGACTTCATGCCGAACCCGCCGCCGATGTCGCCCGCGATCACGCGGACCCGGCTCTCGGGCACGCCGAGGATGCGGGACAGCAGGCCGCGATAGGGCTGCAATCCCTGCAACGTCGTATAGAGGGTGTAGTGGTCTTCGGTCGCATCGTAGTGGCCGATGGAGCCGCGCGGCTCCAGGCTGTTGGCGCTGACCCGGTTGATCACCAGTTTCTGCCGCACCACATGGTCGGCTGTGGCAAGCGCGGCGTCGGTGGCCGGCTTGTCGCCCTCGGTATGCACATAGCAGATGTTGTCCGGGCATTCGTCCCAGACCGGCGGCGCGCCGGACCCGGCGGATGCCTCGGTGTCGGTCGTCGACGGCAGGGGGTCGTAGTCGACCTCGATAAGCTCCGCCGCGTCCATCGCCTGGTTGCGCGTCTCGGCGACGACGAAGGCGACGTAGTCGCCCACGCGCCGCACCCGGTCGCGCACCAACGCCTGATAGGGCGGCACGAACATCGGCGATCCGTCGCGCTTGTAGCGGCCGCTGCCGGTCGGCAGGTCGGCGAAGCCCGACGCCGCCCAATCCTCGCCGGTCAGGACCGCCAGGACGCCGGGCGCGGCTTCCGCCGCCGCCGTGTCGATGGCAAGGATCCGCGCATGGGCGTGCGGCGACCGCAGCACATGCCCGAAGGCCATGTCGGGCAATACGATATCGTCCACATACCGCCCGCCGCCGCGCAATAGGCGCGGGTCTTCGAAACGCGAGACCGATTGGCCGACGGCATACTCACCCATGGCGGCGCTGCGTGGATGTATGCGATGGAAGTGGATCGCCGGGTCGGTTCATGGGGTTCGCCCTCCTGTTCCGATAGCTTACGGGAATGGATACGGTAGGTTCAACGAGGCTCGCGCCGGAGTCGCACCGGGCACCCTGCGGCGCTATTCTACGGTCGGGACAAAAGGTAGAACAAACGAGCGGTCCGGCTCTATGGGAGGAAGTGCCATGCGCATTCATAACCTGTACGAAGACGAGAACGGCGAGTCACATTTCCGCGATATCGAGGTCGACTGGGTCGAGGAACGCGGCGCCAGCAAATATTCCGAGCGGCTGCCGGCGGCCGGTATCATCTTCCGCAAGACCAGCGGTGACTACGATCTCGACTGGCATCCCGCGCCACGGCGGCAATACATCATCAACCTGGACGCGGGCGCGAAACTGACGGCGAGCGACGGCGAAAGCCGCATCATCGCCGCCGGCGAGGTGATCCTGGTCGAGGATATCAGCGGCAAGGGCCACCTGTCGCAGTCGGTCGGCGGCCAACTGCGGCATTCGATCTTCGTACCGATCGAGTAGCGCTATCGAGTAGTGCTGGGGCCTAGACCCCGTCGATCCAGACCTCGACGCCGGCATTCGCGATCACCGCGGTGTCGTCCACCTCGTCGTCGGGAACGTCGAGCCCGCCTTTCACCGCTTTCACGGTGACCTTGCCGACCGGCAGCGTCGCGGCGACCGCGTCGGTGTCGACCTTTTCCGGCTGCTGCACGCCGATGGTCACGTTGACCTCCAGCGTGCTCTTGTCGATCCCCAGCGTCCGGATGAAGGTCAGCGAACTGTGGTGCAGGGCGTCCTGGACCGCGCGGATCGCGGCTTTCGTGTAGTCGCCGCCGTGCAGGTCGTTGCCCATGCCCATTTCGAGGATTGCGCGTCTCTTGGTCATGTTCCGTCCTCCTACGGCAGGTCGAGCCGCACCACGGCGGCGGCGCTGGCGACGAGGGCTGAATCGGTGCCTTCGTCATTGGGAATTTGCAGGCCGCCCTCGACGACATTCACGGTGCCGGTGCCGTGCGGCAGGATGGCGAGGACGGCGTCCGTATCCACCCGCTCGGGCTGCGGCACGCCGATCGTGACCTCGACCCGCATCGAATCGGTATCCTTGCCGAGCGCCTTGGCGATGCTGAGCGAGTTGTGCCACAGCGCGTCGCGCAAGGCGCGCACCGCGGCTTTCGTGGGGTCGGTGCCCCGTATGTCGGTGCCCATGCCGATTTCCAGCACGATCCGCTTCCAAGCCATATTGTAAGGTTCTCCCTGTGGACGGTAACGCGAATACGCCTACGGTAGTCGGCTTTCGCGCCGGACGCCAATATAGTGCCCAACGCGCAGCGATGCGGTAAAATCCTCCTCGCCCTGTCTTGCTGCTGGAGATTTTGCCATGACCCTCACGATCCGACCCCTCCATCCCACCATCGGCGGGGAAGTCAGTGGCGTGGATTTGCGTCAGCCCTTGTCCGACGACGATATCGCCGTCATCGACGCCGGCATGGACCGTTTCGCGGTGCTGGTCTTTCCGGGCCAGGATTTGACCGACGAGCAGCAGGTCGCTTTTAGCCGGAACTTCGGCGACTTGGAGCTGCCCGGCGCGGTCAGCAATGTCACCAAGCCGGAAGACCGGCGGCTGCCGCCCGAACTGGCAGATGTGTCGAACCTGACCAAGGGCGACAAGCTCCTCGGCCGCGACGACCGGACCCGGATGTTCAATCTGGGGAACCGGCTCTGGCATTCGGACAGTTCGTTTCGCGCGGTGCCGTCGAAATACTCGATCCTGTCCGCGCGCCTCATCCCGGGAAAGGGCGGCAACACCGAGTTCGCCGACATGCGCGCCGCCTATGACGCGCTCGACGACGAGATGAAAGCGGAGATTTCCGATCTCGTCTGCGAGCATTCGCTGATCTATTCGCGCGGCCTGCTCGGCTTCGACGAACTGAGTGAGGAAGAGCGGGCGAATTTCAAGCCGGTGCGGCAAAGCCTGGTGCGGACGCATCCCGTCACCGGCCGGAAATCGCTCTATCTGTCGTCGCATGCCGGCACGATCGTCGGTTGGCCGGTGCCCGAGGCGCGCTCGCTGCTGCGCGACTTGATCGAAGACGCGACCAAGCCCGAATTCGTTTACGTTCACAAATGGCGATTGCATGACTTGGTGATGTGGGACAACCGGCAGACGATGCACCGCGTGCGGCGGTTCGCGGACACGACCGAGAAACGCGACATGCGCCGCACCACGATCGCCGGCGACACGCCGACGGTTGCCCAGCAGGTCGCCTGACCGGGCGGCCGAGACCCCCTTATCCAGCGAGGACGCCGATGACCGTTAGCGCCGAACTCCCGGAGTCTTTGGGCCGTCTGTCGACGATGGCGCGTGCCGAATTGTTCCAAGGCCCGACCCTGCTGGAACCGATGCCGAACCTCACCAAGGTCTGCGGCGGCGGGCAGCTCTTTATCAAACGGGACGACTGTATCCCCCTGGCCTTTGGCGGCAACAAGGTGCGGCAGCTCGAGTTCTATCTCGGCGAGGCGGCCGCGCAGAAGGCGGACACGGTGCTGATCACCGGCGCGGTGCAGTCCAACTTCGTGCGGCTCGCGGCGGCGGGCGCTCGGAAACTCGGCATGGATTGCCATATCCAGTTGGAAGAGCGGGTGCCGAAAACCGACCCCAATTACCGGCAATCGGGCAACGTGCTGCTCGACCGGTTGTTGGGGGCCACGCTGCATTCCTACCCCGAAGGCGAGGACGAGGCCGGGGCGGACCGGAACCTGCACGCGATTGCCGAGCGGTTGACGGCGGAAGGGCGGCGTCCGTTCATCATTCCGCTATCGCCCGGTCACAAACCTTTCGGCGCGCTCGGCTACGTCGTCGCCGCACATGAGATGTTGGCGCAGATCGCCGACCAAGGCCTCCCGGTGGGCGAGGTGGTTGTCGCCTCCGGCAGCGGTAATACGCATGCGGGCCTGCTGTTTGGGCTACGGGCGCTCGGCTCGCCGATGACGGTCACCGGTGTCTGCGTGCGTCGCGACGCGGACCAACAGCGCCCACGCATCCGGGACCGCTGCGCCGAGATCGCCGCCCTGCTGGAAGTCGACAACCCGGTGCAAGACGACGATGTCGTGGTGACCGATGCCTATCTCGCGCCGGGATACGGGCAGTCCAGCGAAACCAGCCTGGAGGCGATTATGCTGTGCGCGCAAAGCGAGGCGCTGCTGCTCGACCCGACCTATACGGCGAAGGCGATGGCCGGTTTCCTCGACCGTGCCCGGAAGTCGAAAAGCGGCGATGCCTTGGTCTTCATGCATACGGGCGGCTTGCCGGCGATCTTCGCCTATCAGAATGAGTTGAACGCGGCGCTCGATGCCCGCGACGGCGCCTGATCGATATCGTTATGGAGTGGTAATACAGCTCCGGTTGATCTTTTTATAAGATATCGTAGTCTGAGCGTATGGATGTCGGCGATCTCAGGGTTTTCGAGGCGGTTGCCCGGTTGGGGGCGATCAACCGCGCGGCCACGGAACTCAACACCGTGCAGTCGAACGTCACGACGCGCATCCGGAAGCTGGAAGAAGACCTCGGAACGCCCTTGTTCGACCGGCACAGCCGGGGCGTGACGCTGACGGCGGCCGGCCGCCGGTTGATGCCTTATGCGCAACGGGCGGGGCATTTCCTGGATGACGCGCGCCGTGCGGTGCGCGACGATGGCGAGGCCAAGGGATTGCTGACGCTGGGCTCGCTGGAAACCACCGCCGCGCTGCGCCTGTCGCCGATCCTGACTGCCTTTGCCACGACCTATCCCGACGTCGACCTAGTGCTGCGGACCGGCACGACCGAGGAGTTGATCGCGGCGGTGCTGGCCCGCGAGGTCGAAGGCGCCTTCGTCTCCGGGCCGGTCGATCATCGCGATTTGGTCCGGGAGGTGGTGTTCCGTGAGGAAATGGTGATCGCCAGCGCGCCGTCGGTGGGATCGATCGACGATCTGATGCGGCAAGGCGACCTCAAGATTGTCGTTTTGCGCGCGGGGTGTTCCTATCGCGCACAGCTCGAACGGATTTTGGAACGCCGCGGTATCGTCGGGTTGCGCCAGTTGGAATTCGGCACGATCGAGGCGATCGTCGGTTGCGTCGCCGCCGGGCTCGGCGTGACCCTGATGCCCAAGGGAATCATGGATACCGCCTGGCGCGACGGGCGGGTCGCGTTGCATGAGTTGCCCCCCGACGAGGCATTGGCGGAAACGCTGTTCATCCGCCATCGCGAGGCCCATCAATCGACCGCGCTGCTGCGTTTCCTGGAGAGCGCCCGGCCGGCATTGGTGCATGCCGCCAGCGCGGCCTAGATTTATCTATCTCTCTTTAAGATAACACTTATCAATATAAATCAATTTTCCTGAAATAGCCTTTGACCTACTGTTTCGATCATGGGGAAAGGGAGCGGGACGGCCGAAAGGATTGCGCAGGGAACGGATGGGGACGGTGCGGTCTGGCGGCCGGCGTTCTCGGGGCTCTGCGGATGCCTGATCGGCATCGGTCTTGCGCGCTTCGCCTACACGCCGTTGATTCCCGCGCTGATCGAGGCGGATTGGTTCACCGCGTCGCAGGTCTTCTATCTCGGCGCGGCCAATCTTGCGGGCTATCTCGCCGGTGCGTTGCTCGCCGCGCCGATGGCGGCATGGCGTTCGCCGGTCGCGATGCTGCGGATCATGATGCTGGTCGCGACCGCGTCCTTTTTCGCCTGCGCCTTTCCGTTGTCGTTCCTGTGGTTCTTCCTGTGGCGGTTCCTGTCGGGTTATGCCGGCGGCGCGTTGATGGTATTGGCGGCGTCGATCGTGCTGTCGGCGGTGCCGCGATCCCGTCGGGGGCTCGCCGGCGGGGTGATCTTCACCGGGGTCGGTCTCGGCATCATCGCGTCCGGCACCCTGGTGCCGCTCGTCCTGCAGGCCGGGCTGGTCGAGGTTTGGTTGGCGCTCGGTCTGCTCGCGCTGGGCCTCACGGCCTTTGCGTGGGACGGCTGGCCGTCGAGTTCGGCTGCACCCGTTGCCGTACCGCTGGCGTCAGTTTCCGAGCCGGTGTCGCGGTTTCCGCTGCGGGCGCTGTATGTCAGCTACGGCCTCAACGCCGTCGGATTGGTCGCGCATATGGTTTTTCTGGTCGATTTCGTGGCGCGCGGGCGCGGTGCGGGGCTGGAAACCGCAAGCTGGTACTGGATCGTCTTCGGGGTGGGGGCGCTGATCGGGGCGGCGCTGTCCGGCCGTCTGGCCGACCGGATCGGGTTTCGTTGGGCGTTGCGCGCGATGGTCTTGGTGCAGGCAGTCGGCGTGAGCCTGGTGGTCGCGACCGATGCCGCCGGCTGGCTTGTCCTGTCGAGTTTTATCATCGGTGCGTCGGTGCCGGGCGTGGTCCCGCTGGTCGCCGGGCGGGTGCATGATCTGGCGCCGGACCGGGCCGACCTTCAACGGCGGGCCTGGGGGATCGCGACGACCGCCTTTGCGATCGGTCAGGCCGTTGCCGGGTACGGCTTTTCCTACCTGTTCGCCCAAACCGGCGGCTCTCATGTAGCGCTCTTCGGTGTGGGGGCCGCGGCCTTGTGGCTGGCCTTGGTGATCGAATTCACCGCCGCCAAGGCGGTCCGTCCCGGACAGACCTAGAGGCAATTCATCGTCTAGATAAGGAATGCGCGGATGAAACTCTTCTACAATGTCGCCTCGCCATATGCCCGCCGGGTGATCGTCACCGTCCATGAAAAGGGTCTGATCGACCGCGTCGAGATGCGCGAGATCGACCCTTGGAGCGATCCGGCGGACCTACTTGCGGCGACGCCGGTGGGTAAGGTTCCGGCCTTGCTGACGGACGCGGGAGCGCTGATCACCGAGAGTGCGCTGATCGGCGAATATCTCGACGGCGTGGGCGACGGGCCGTCGCTGCTTGGATCCGACGCGATGCTGACGCGGGCGCGCGCCGCGTTGGCGCAAGGGGTGATCGACGCGGCCTTCGCCATCGTCATCGAAGGCCGCCGTCCGCCGGAACGGCAGTGGCCCGATTGGATCGATCGGCAGCGCCGCGCCATCGACCGGGTATTGCCGCGGGTCAAGGTGCAAGAGGGCCGGTTCGACCTTGGCGATATCGCGCTGGCGGCTTGCTTGGGCTATCTCGATTTTCGATTGCCGGATATCGGTTGGCGCGCGGCGCATCCCCGCCTTGCCGATTGGTTGGATGGCGTCAACCGGCGTCCCTCGATGATCGCGACCGCGCCTCGCTAGCCTTTCCGCACGCGATTTCCGGCTTCCCGGAACTTCCTGTAGGCTTATGCCTTGGATGATCGGAATACGGCGCAAGCGGGAAGGGAGTGGCCATGAGCTTTGACCTTGTCATCAAGAACGGCATGGTGATCGACGGATCCGGCATGCCGCGCTACCGCGCGGATGTCGGCGTCAAGGACGGGAAGATCGCGCGGATCGGCAGGATTTCGTCGCCCGCCGATGAGGTGATCGACGCGGAAGGGCATGTGGTGACACCCGGTTTCGTCGACGGCCATACCCATATGGACGCGCAGATCTTTTGGGATCAACTGGGCAGTTGCTCCTGCTACCACGGGGTCACGTCGGTGGTCATGGGGAATTGCGGGTTTACGTTGGCGCCCTGCCGCGAGGCCGAATTCGATTACGTCTTCCGCAACCTGGAACGGGCCGAGGATATCTCCCGCGATGCGATGCTCGCCGGGATCGAGTGGCAGTGGGAGAGTTTTCCCGAGTATCTCGATGCGATCGACAAGTTGCCCAAGGGCATCAACTACAGCGGTTATATCGGCCACTCCGCATTGCGTACCTATGTCATGGGCGAGCGCGCCTTCGAGGAGGAAGCGACCGACGACGATTTGAAAGCGATGACCGCCTTGGTGCAGGAAGCGGTGCGCGCCGGTGCCATCGGTTTCTCGACCTCGCGCAGCCCCAGCCATCTGACCCCCGACGACCGTCCGGTGGCGAGCCGCATCGCCCCCTTCTCGGAAGTGGCGGCGATCGTGAACGGCATGGGCGAGATCGACGCCGGCATCTTCCAACTCGCCATGGAACGCGGTGAGATTGACTATCTCGGCGGTTTCTATCAGTCGCTGGTCGACCTGTCCGCCGAAAGCGGCCGACCCATCACCTTCGGCAGTTTGAGCCGGCGTGGGTATCCGGGGCAGTGGAAGCAACTCTACGAGATCATTTCGGAAGGCAACCGCAACGGCGCGCGTCTGTTCACCCAGGTCCATGCCCGCGAGATCAACACGATCATGTCGTTCGAAACGGCCATGCCGTACGACAAGCGCGAGGTCTGGTCGGACATCCGGAAGCTGCCGTTGGACCAACAGGCGACGGCGATGCGCGATCCGGAGACCCGCGCGAAGCTGATCGAGGTCGCGAAACGCCCGCATGACGGGTCGACGGCGGTTGGCGGCGAGGCGCGGCCGCCGGAGTGGGACCTGTTCTACATCATGGACAAGGTCGCCTGGCCGCACCGGACGATGGCCGAGGAGGCCGCGACGCGCGGCGTCGATCCGGAAGAGGCGCTGATCGATGTCGCCCTGGAACACGACTTGAAGATCTTCTTCCGGCAGCCCCTGTCGAACGAGAATATGGATGACGCGCTGGCGTTGATCAAACATCCGGACACCTGCGTGACCTTCTCGGATTCCGGCGCGCATGTCTCGCAGATCATGGACAGTTCACTGCAAACGCACCTGCTGAGCCACTGGGTGCGGCAGGAACAGGAATTCACCCTTGAGCAGGGCATCCGCATGATCACCTACGACACGGCGACCCGCTGGGGATTCCACGACCGCGGCTTGCTGCGCGAGGGGATGAACGCGGATATCGTCGTGCTCGACCCGGATACGGTCGCGCCGCGCATGCCCGAGGTGGTGAACGACCTGCCGGCGGGCGGCCAGCGGCTGAAACAATATGCCGACGGCATCAAGGCGACCGTGGTCAACGGCGAAACTGTGCTGAAGGACAACGAACATACCGGCGCGTTGCCGGGCCGGCTCGTGCGCGGGCCGCTCGCCGCTTGATCCCTTTCCGGGTGGCCTATTTGATGCCCGCATGCATGAAGGACTGAATAAACTGCCGTTGGAACAGTAGGAACGCGATCAGAAGGGGCGACACGGACAATAGGGTCGCTGCCGAGATGATCGACCAGTCGACCCCCGATTCCGGCGCGCCGAAGATCGCGAGCCCCACGGTGAGCGGCCGGGTCTCGACCGAGTTGGTCACGACCAGGGGCCACAGGAAGTTGTTCCAGTGATGGCTTACGGACACAAGGCCGTAGGCCAGGTATGTCGGCTTGGCGATCGGGATGTAGATCCGCCACAATACGCCGAACCAGCCGCACCCTTCGACACGGGCCGCCTCTTCGAGTTCGCGTGGCGTCGTCTTGAACGCCTGACGCAGCAGGAAAATGCCGAACGCGCTGGCCATGTAAGGCAGCCCGATTCCCAGGATCGTGTCGATCAACCCGACGCCCGCGAGCGTTGCGTAGTTCTCGACGATCAGGATTTCCGGCGTAATCATGAGCTGAACCAGGACCAACGCAAAGGCCGCGTCGCGGCCCCAGAATTCGAACCGCGCGAAGGCGAATGCCGCCAGCGTGCAGAGTATGAATTGCGCGGCCAGCAACATGGTGACGAGCAGAAAGGTGTTCACCATGTAGCGCGCGAATGGCGCCTGCGAGAGCGCGTCCGTGAAGTTCGTCAGCGTCAGCGGTGCGGTCAGGTCGAATCGGGTCGAATACTCGCTGGGATGGAACGCCGCCCAGAAAGCGTAGGCGAGCGGCGCGATCCACAGCAGCGCCAGCAGCCAGGCGGCGGTGGTTTCCAGCCAATCGCCGAATCTCAACCGGGACGGAAACAGAGCGGCCACGCTCATCGGTAATGGATCCGTTTGTCCAGGATGACGAATTGCCCGATCGCGAGGATGGCAAGCAAGGCGAGCAACACCATGGTCAGCGTTGCCGCATAGGTCGCGTCGAGGAAGGAGAAGGCGCTTTCGAAGATGTAATAAAGCAGCAGGTTGCTGGCGTTATCGGGTCCGCCTTTGGTCAGGATGAACAGGTGATCGACGAGTTTGAACGAGTTCAGCAACGCGTTGATCGCGACGAACAAGGTCGTGGGCATCAGCAGCGGGAACAGCACGCGGCGGAAATAGGTCCAGCGGCTTGCCCCTTCCAGGCGTGCGGCGTCGTTCAATTCGGGCGAAATGTTTTGCAGCGCGGCCAGGTAGAAGATCATGAAGAATCCCGCCTCCTTCCAGATCGTCATGACGATGAGCGCGCCCAGCACCGTATCTGGATCGCCGAGCCAATTCTTCCCTTGCAGGCCGACGGTTTCGAGAATCTGATCGATTAAGCCGATCTCCGGCGTGTAGAAGAACAGCCAGATATTGGCCACCGCGATCATCGGCAGAATGGTCGGCGTGAAGTACGCCATTCGCAGGAAACCGCGGCCGGGTAACGCCCGGTTCACGAGTAACGCCATCGCGATGGCCAGAATCATCGATGTGGGAATCGTGCCGGCGGCGAACCATATATTGTTGCCGAACGCCTTCCAAAAGATCGGGTCGTCGAGCATCGCCTCGTAGTTGCCGAGTCCGATGAACCGGGACGGCCGGACGATGTTGCCCTTCGAAAAAAGACTGTTGATCAGCGTCGCCACCGTCGGATAGTGCGTGAAGGCGATCAACAGAATGGCGGCCGGCATCAAGAGAAGCCAGCCATAGACGTGGTGCAGAGTGTTCGCGCGCACGCTGTCCGGACGCATGGTGGCCCCTTAATAAGCCCTTGTTTTCCAGAACTGAATCCGGACGGGCGGCCGCCGAAGCCGCCGCCCGTATCCGTGTTCGGTCACTTGTAGTCCATCAATAGAGTCTTGGCTTGGGCTTGCGCGTCGGCCAAGGCTTCCGCCGGCTCCTTTGCGCCGGTCAACGCGGACTGGATCGCATCGTCCAACAGCTTGCGGACCCGGCCGGTCTGGAAGGTCGACAGTTCCGCCGTTGCGAACTGGAGCTGGTCGCGCGCGACGGCCGCCGGCGGGAAGGTCTTGACGTATTCCTGCAGGGTCGGCGTGTTATACGCGTCGGGGCTGATGCCGATGTAGCCGGTCTTCTTCGACCATTCGGCCGCGCGTTCCGGGCTGGTCATGAAACGGATCAGCTTCATCGACGCCTTCCGTTCGGCGGGCGTGGTCTTCTTGAAGATATAGAAGTTGCCCCCGCCCGTCGGCGTGCCCCGTTGCGCGCTGGCCGGCAGCATGGCGACGCCGAAATCGAAGTTGGCGTTTTTCTTCACAGCGGTCAGATTGCCGGTGGAATGCCACATCATCGCGGTCCGCCCTTCGAGGAAGTTCTTCCGCAGCGTGCCCCATTCGATGGCGCCGGCCGGCATCACCTTGTGCTTGCTGCCCAGATCCTTCCAGAATTGCAGGGCGCCGACGACCTTCGGGTGATCGAAAAAGGTCTCGTTGCCGTCGCTGTTCATCAACACCTGGCCGTTCTGCATCGCCAGCGCGCCGAACATCCAGTACGGGTATCCGGTGGATGGAATCATGATGCCCCAGCGCGAGCCGTCGGGTTGGGTCAGTTTCTTCGCGGCCGAAGCCAGTTCTTCCCAATTCTGCGGCGGTTTGTTGGGGTCGAGCCCGGCGCTCTTGAAGGCGTCCTTATTGTAATACATGACGATGGTCGAACGCTGGAACGGCACGCCCCAGGTCTTGCCCATTGTCCGGCCGTTCTCCATCAGCGACGGATAGAAGGATTGCAGCCACGCCTTCTCTTCCGCGGTTTCGACGATGTCATCGAAGGCGACGATCGCGTCCTGTTCGATCAGGTCGTAGATGTCGATCGAGAACATGACCGACAACTGCGCCGGCTTGCCGCTTTTGAGCGCTGCCAGCGCCTTGATCCGCGCATCGTTGTAGTTGCCCGCGTAAATGGCGTTTACCTTGATGTCGGGATTCTCTTTCATGAAGTCGACGACCATCCCGTCGACAATCTTGGTCAGCGGGCCGCCGACGGCGACCGGATAATACATTGTCAGTTCGGTCTTCGCCTGGACCGCCCCGGCGTAAAGCAGACAGCCGGCCGCGGCGACGCCGAGCACGGCTTTCCGAAACATTTTGAACATTGTGGATGCTCCCTATCTGGTGCGTGTTGACACGATCCGGGGTGTGCTTCCGCCCGGTCGGTTGGTCGGCATGACGTCCGGGTCTCCGGTGGCGTGCGTCATGCCGATGCGGTGCGGACAGGCGTTTGCCCGTCCGTCCTCGAACCGCGCGATACGGCGCGGCCGTGCGCGTCGAACAAATACTCCGCGTCTTCCGGCCATTGCACGCCGACGCGTTCACCGATTGCCGCCGCTGGCCGGCCGGCAATCCGGGCGGTTAAGCGTTCTTGGCCAACCTCAAGCGTCACTAAGGTGTCCGCGCCGAGGTAGTCCTTGGCGGCTACCGTGCCGATGACAGGCGAGCCCGGCGCCAGCGCGACATGCTCCGGCCGGACGCCGAGGCGCCAGCCGGAGTCCGCCGAAAACGCAAGCGCCGGCCCCTCCCGGTCGCCGCGAACCCGGACGCCATCCGAGAAGCGTTCCAGCGTGAGGAGGTTCATCGGCGGCATTCCGATAAAGGCGGCGGTGAAGACGGAGGACGGCGCGTCGTAAAGCTGTTCCGGCGTGCCGGCTTGTTCCACCTTGCCGTCGTTCAAGAGGACGATCTGGTCGGCCATGGTCATCGCCTCGGTCTGATCGTGCGTGACGTAGATCATCGTCATGTCGAGACGGCGTTGAAGATCGCGGATGCTCGTGCGCATTTCGGTCCGCAGCTTTGCGTCCAGGTTGGATAACGGTTCGTCCATCAGGCAGACGTCGTTCTCTGCGATAACCGCGCGCGCCAACGCGACCCGCTGCCGCTGCCCGCCGGAAAGCGCGCTGGGTTTGCGGTCCAACAGGTCGGAGAGGCCGACCATGTCCGCGACCTTGGCGAGGCGTCGCGCCCGGTCGGTCGCGGAAATGCGCCGTACCTTGAGACCGAAGACGATGTTCTCTTCGACCGAAAGATGGGGAAACAGGGCGTAGGACTGGAACACCATGGATACGCCGCGCCCTGCCGGTTCCGTGCGCGTGACGTCCCGGCCGCCGATCCGGACATGACCCTCGGTCGGCGGTTCCAAACCGGATACCATCCGCAGGATCGTCGACTTGCCGCAGCCGGACGGTCCCAACAGCGCGGTGAGCGATCCCGCCGCCGCGACGAACGAGACGCCGTCGACCGCGCGCGTGTCGCCCCATTGCTTGACGAGGCCGGTGATTTCGACCGTGCTCATGCCGGGTGCTCCGGCGATTGCGCCACCACGATGTCGAGGGCGGTGTCCGCGAGCAGCGCCAAGACATCCGCCGGCGGCTGTATGTCGCAGACCAGCATCGACGCGTCCGACAGATGGCCACCCCGCACATGAGCGCTGCGGCCGAATTTCGAATGGTCGAGAACCAGGATGGCGTTACGGCAATTGGCGAGGATGGCTTGCCGGCAGCGCACCTCGTCCTCATAGAAATCGAGCAGGGACCCGTCCGTATCGACGCCGCCGACACCGAACACGCCGAAATCGACCTTGTAGGACGCGAAAAAGCTTTCCGCCTGGGCGCCGAGCGAGTCGAAATCTTCGTTGCGCAGCCGTCCGCCGGTCACCGTGACCTCGAAGGTGGGGTTGGCGCAGGCGGTCATCGCCACATTCATGTTGTTGGTGAAGATGCGCAGGTCGCGATGATCGAGCAGCGCGCGGGCGACGATCTCGGGCGTGGTGCCGATGCTGAAGGCGATCGAGGCGCCGTCGGGAATTCGCTCGGCGGCGGCGGCGGCCAGTGTTTCCTTCGCGGCCAGATTCAGGACCTTGCGCGACCGATAGGGAATGTTCTCCAGCGCCGACGGTATCTCGACGCCGCCATGCTTGCGCCGCAGCATGCCGAGGTCGGCGAGCCGCTGGACGTCCCGCCGGATGGTTTGCGCGGTCACGCTGAAGGACTCCGCCAACTGCTCGATGGTGACGTAGCCTTCGCGCCGCACAAGGCCGATGATTTCATCCTGGCGCGGCGTTGGTGCGGCTTGCAGATCGATGTTGGTGGCGGTGTTGATGGTCTGTCTCGATGTTAGAATATTCATATGAACATTCTAATGATATAAAGATTTTCATGTGAAAATCATTTCACTCGTTTTTCACTTTTATGACACGCGTTTGATCACGACGGGTGGTTGCCCTCACCTCGGTGGCGGTAGGGGCCTACTTGTCGGCGGGGTGTTTGGCGGATTTAGGGTTTCTTACCGGGGGCCCGGTAGGTCGACGGCACCATGTCCTTGATGGTGGCGGCGCGTTTCGCCAGCCAATAGGCTTGCGGCGACGGCACGGAACTAAACGCCGCGTCGACGCCCAGCTTCTGCGCCGCGTCCATCGGCCAGTTCGGGTTGTAGAGAATTTCCCGCGCCAGCGCGACGAGATCGGCCTGGCCGTTCTGTAGTATTTCCTCCGCCTGGTCCGCGTGTACGATCAGCCCGACCGCCATGGTCATGACGCCGGCCTCCCGGCGCAACCGTTCCGCGTAGGGTACCTGATAGCCGTAGCCGACCGGGCCGCTGCCGTCGACCGGCCGGTCCAGCATCCCGCCGGAACTGCAGTCGATGACGTCGACGCCCATCGGCTTCACGGCCTTGGCGAGTTCGACGCTTTCCGCCGGTCCCCAGCCCGCGCCGTCCTCGACCGACAGCCGCATGAACAACGGTTTGTCGTCGGGCCAGGCGGCGCGCATCGCCTCGGTCACTTCCATGGCGAAGCGCCGCCGCTTGCCGTCCGACCCGCCGTAGGCGTCGGTCCGGCGGTTCGCCTTGGGCGACAGGAATTGGTGGATCAGGTAGCCGTGCGCCGCGTGAATTTCCAGCACGTCGAACCCAGCAGCGTCAGCGCGGGCGGCGGCCTTGCCCCAGGCGTCGACCAGGTTGGCGATCTCGCCGGCCGACAGTTCATGCGGCACGGGATCGTCATTGCCGCTCGGCAAGGCGCTGGGCGCCACCAATCCCCAATCGTCCCAGTCGTCGATTTCGGGACTTGGGGTCAACGGCCCGCCGCCTTCCCATGGCCGGAAACGCCGCGCCTTGCGCCCGGAATGGCCGAGCTGGATCGCCGGGACCGCGTTATGCGCGCGGATGAAATCGGCCAGCCGCGCGAAATGCGGTATGAAATCGTCATCCCAAAGGCCCAGGTCGCCGACCGTGCCGCACCCGTTGCGCGCTACCTTGGTCGATTCGACGAAGACCATCCCCGCGCCGCCGGCGGCGTAACGCCCGATATTCATCAGGTGCCAGTCTGTCGGATACCCGCGCGCCGCCATATATTGATGCATCGGGGCGACCACGACGCGGTTCTTCAAGGTAACGCCGCGCAGGCCGAGCGGGGTGAACAGCAGCGGGTCGGACATCGAAACCTCGGGCCATTTTGGCAAGGATTGTAAGGTCCGCAGGGTAGCCCGCCCCGACGGGAAGGCCAACCGGCGGATGATTTGCCGGAGACGGTGCGCGACCGCATAATGCGTGGCGTCATATCCCCAATTGGATTGCTGGAGGCCCTTATTGTCATGACGAGCAACACCGGTTTCGACGTCCCGGCCCCCGCGACCGGTCCGGATGTCTGGTATGCGGCGGATTACGAGACCGATTCCTCCTGGTTGCATCGCCTCACCGATGCGGATATCGCCGAAATCGAGGCGGCGATGGCGCATGCGATTGGGACGGGCAAGCCGGTAATCGAAATGACGCGCGCCGATTTCCCGCTGCCGACTCTCGCGACCAAGATCGACGCGATCGTGCGCGAGGTCGAAGAGGGGCGCGGTTTCGCGCTGCTGCGGGGCATCCGCCTGCCCGACTATTCTCATCAGGAGGCCAGCGTCCTGTTCTGGGGCGTCGGGCAGTATATCGGCGAGCCGATTTCGCAGAATCCGCAGGGCGCCTTGCTGCACACGATCGAAGACCTCGGCAACGATTACGACGGCAATAACGTCCGCGGCCATTCGTCCAACCGGCGGCTTCGGCCGCATGTGGACCCGTGCGATATCGTCGGCCTGTTCTGCATTCACCCGGCGATGACCGGCGGCGTCAGCACGATCGCCAGCGCCTCGGCGATCCACAACGAAATTCTGAAGACGCGACCGGAACTGCTGGAACGGCTGTATCGCGGCTACCGCATCGATTATGCGGGCAAGGGGCCGTCCGATGCGCCGAACCTGACGTCGCCGCTACGCATTCCCGTCTACAGCAATGTCGACGGGCGGCTCACCTGTTACTACAACGCCAAACAGGTGGAGCGCGGCGCGAAGAAGACCGGCGACCTGTATGACGCGCTCGACAACGACGCGATCATGGCGCTCGAAGAACTCTCGGAACGCCCGGACCTACAATTCAACATGGGCTTCCAGACCGGCGACATCCAGTTGCTGAACAACTACACGATCCTGCACTCGCGGACCGACTACGAGGACTGGCCCGACCCGGCCAGGAAACGCCGGCTGCTTCGCCTCTGGCTGAACACGCCGACCGCCCGGGCGTTGCTGCCCGAAGTCGCCGACCGTCTCGGCACCGGCCCGCGCGGCGGGGTGAACCCCTATTTGGCCTAAGCCGCGGTCCGGTCCAGGAACGATACCAACGGCGCGATGACCGCTGCCGGGTCCTCGGCGAGCGCCATGTGTTTTAGGTTTGGGATGATGGCGGCCTCGGCGTCGGGGATCGGCGCGGCCATGCGGCGGGCCATGTCGATGGTAAGGGCGGCGCCATTCGGCGTCTTGTCGGTCACGATCGATCCTCGTATCTGCATTCGGTCGCCGGATTTGGCGGGCGGGCCGACCGGCGCGTACTCTTATACACAGCCGTTATGACAATGAGGGGAGGAACGGGCGATGGGCGTCACCGAACAGCTTGCCCGGATGGTGGTGGAGACGCCGGGGTCGGCGCTCGACGGCGCCGTGGTCGAGTCCGCGAAACTCCGCTTTCTCGACATGATCGGGATCGCGCTGGCGGGATCTTGGGAACGCTCGACGCTGATCGCGCTCGACATCGCGCGCCACATGGGCGGTGAGGGGCGCGCCAGCATCCTCGGGCATCCCGACCGCACGTCGTCGCCGCTCGCCGGGTTCGTCACCGCCATGTCGGCCCATTCCCAGGAATTCGACGACTACACCAAGGGCGTCACTCATGTCAGCGTGGTGATGGTGCCGGGGGCGTTGGCGCTGGCCGAGGATATCGATATCTCGGGCCGTGCGATGATCGAAGGGTTCGCGCTGGGCTTCGAACTGGAGTCGCGGGTTGGCCAGGGGTTGCGGCCGGCCATGTTCGACCGGGGCTGGCATCCGAACGGCATCCTCGGGGCGCTCGGCGTCGCGGCGGCGGGCGCGCGCATGATGGGGCTGGACCTGATGGAAACACGGATGGCGATCGGCATCGCCGCGTCCGAAGGGCAGGGGCTGCGCAAGAATGTGGGCTCCATGGGCAAGGCGTTCCATGTCGGGCATGGCGTGCGCAACGGCGTCTTCGCGGCGTTGCTGGCGCGCGGCGGTTACGCGGTCGACCCGGACATCATCGAGCCGTCGCCGAGCGACGTGGGCGGGCATGAGACCTTCGGACTCGCCGAATGTTTCAGCGGGCCCGGCGGCTACGACCTGGGCCTCATGGTCGAGGCGTTGGGCACGCGGTGGGAGCTGGCGCGCGGCACCACGAATGTGTGTTTCCATCCCGGTTCGACCGCGCCGGCGGCGACCATCGATGCGGTAATCGCCCTCGCCGAGGAACAGGACTTGAAGCCCGACGACGTGGACGAAATCTTACTGGAATCGACGTCGCAGATGCTCGCTATCGCCTGTTACGAGGACGCGCCGGATTCCTACCGCGCGCGCTATTGCCTGCCGTGGAGCGTCGCGGTCTCGCTGACCGACCGCAAGGCCGGGCTCGCGCAATATGCGCAGGCGCGGATTGATCGCGGCGACGTGCAGCCGTTGATGCAGCGCGTGCGCGTCGTCGTGCCCGACGACCTGGCGCATCACAAGGGGCAGTGGGGCGTCGACGGCGTGAACTGGGCCGAGATGCGGCTGACCGTGCGGCTCAAGGACGGCCGCGAGCTGAAGACCGCGCGGTCCCACGCCAAGGGGTCGAGCGCCGATCCGGCCGGATGGGAAGACATCGCCGGTAAGTTCGCCGACTGCGCCGAGGGCGTGATCGACGCCGCGCAACGGGACGAGGCGATAGCGATGATCAAGGACCTGGACGCGTTGCCGCGCGTCCGCGACCTGACCGATGTGCTGCGGCCCGCCTCCTAAATCTGTCATTCCGGAAGCCGGTTTTCCCCAAATCTTCGATTTGGTTGGAAAAGCGCGCTATCCGGAATCCAAGAGTACGGTCGCAAATACCTAGATTCCGGCTCGGACACTCGCGCGCCAAAAACATACTGTTTTTGGGGTCGTGTTTAGCCCGTTCCCGTGAAAACGGGAATCCGGAATGACGGTGAAAAATCGGGCTCAGCCCATCGCCTTGATCTGTGAGGCCATGGCCAGCACGTTGCGCGCCTGTTTCAGGTGCGGCATGTCGAGCATCTTGCCGTCCAGCCCGACGGTGCCGAGGCCCGGATTCTGCTCGAACACGTCGACCACGCGCTGGGCGTAGTCGACTTCCTCGTCGGATGGCGTGAAGGCGCGGTTGATGATCGGCGGCTGCGCCGGATGGATCGCGATCTTGCCGATGAAGCCGGCCTTCCGGTCGCGCAGGCATTCGGCCTCCAACCCGGCGTCGTCGCGGAAGTTCACGTAGACCACGCCGACCGGCTGCACGTCGACCGCGCGGCAGGCGGCGAGGCAGAAGGATTTCGCCATCAGGTAGGGGTCGTCGTACTCGCCGCTGTTGGGGTTCGTGTTGTCCATCGCGCCGAGCGCGGCGGACAGGTCTTCCGCGCCCCAGGTCATGCCGACCAGCCGGTCGGTCACGCCGTCCAGATAGGTGTGGAAGGTCAGCAGCGACGCCGCTGTCTCCGTCGCGACGCAGAGGATCTTGGTCGAGCCGAGCGCGAGCCCTTCGCGCGCCTCCAGCGCCGACAGGTAGTGGCCGAGCGTGTTGACCTCTTCCGCCGAGTAGACTTTCGGCAGGCAGATGCCGTCCGGCGCGCCGGGCATGATCGCCGCCAGGTCCGGCAGGGCGAGGTCGGTGTCGAGCGGGTTGATCCGCACCCAGAGCTGTTGCCGCGAGCGGTCGGCGTTGGCGTTCAGATACTCGCGCACCATCTCGCGGGCGATGTCCTGCCGGTCGTTCGACACGGCGTCTTCCAGGTCGAGAATCAGGGCGTCGGCCTCGTTCTCGCGGCCTTTTTCGAGCTTGCGCTCGCTGTCGCCGGGAACGAAGAGCCAGGAACGGATGATCATGCGGATTTCTTTCTCATGAAGGCGGTACGGACGCAGTAGGCGACTTCCTCGTCGCGCTGGTTGTAGCCGATATGCTCGAACACAACGAGGCCGGCGTTGGGGCGCGACTTGGACTCGCGCATCTCCTTGACCTTGGTCACCACGTGGATCGTGTCGCCATGAAAGACCGGGTTGGCGAAACGCACGTCGGTCATGCCGAGATTGGCGATGGTCGTGCCGAGGGTCGTCTCGCCGACCGTCACGCCGATCACCAGGCCCAGCGTGAACAGGCTGTTGACGATGCGCTGGCCGAACTCGGTCTCCTTGGCGAATTCCTCGTCCAGGTGCAGCGGCTGCGGGTTGTGGGTCATGGCGCAGAACATGACGTTGTCCATCTCGGTCACAGTGCGCGTCAGCTCGTGATCGAACGTCATGCCGACCTCGAATTCCTCGTAGTAAAGCCCGGGCATCTCTTCCTTCTCCTTACCTCGGTCCGTGCGTGCGCCGGATCGTCCCGCGAAAGACCGCTGCCGTCAAATGCCGCTTGCTTAGGGAACGTTCCGATCCCAATCCGGGGTCGGGTTGAAGCGGGCGACCAGGAAATCGATGAACACCCGGACCTTGGCCGACAGCAACCGCCGGTGCGGGTAGATCGCGTAGAGGCCGGCTTCGGCGATCCGGCAGTCCGGGAGCAGGGGTTTCAAACGGCCGGACTGTAAGTCGCCGCCGACCAGGAATGTCGGCAACACGGCGATCCCTTGGCCATGCCGGACGGCGGCGCGGAGCGCTTCGCCGTTGTTGGACCGGAACCGTCCTTTGACCGGGATGGCGATCTCGGCGCCTTCGCGGGTGAACCGCCATGTGTCGGTCTGCGCGTAGGCGAAACAGGTATGCCCCGCCAAATCGTCGGGATGCGTCGGCGCGCCGCGTTCGGCGAGATAAGCCGGACTTGCGCATAGGGCGAACCGCTCCGGCGCGATCTTCTTGCCGATCAGGCTCGAATCCTCCGGCGTGGTGCGGCCCCGGATCGCGACATCCAACCGGTCTTCGATCACATCGACGAACCGGTCGGTGATCGACAGGTCGACCTCGAGGTCCGGATAGATTTCGAGAAAATCCGACACCGCGGGCGCGATATGGAGCGATCCGAAGGAGACCGGCGCATTGATCCGCAGCAATCCGCGGGGCGATGCGTGCAGGTCGGCGGCGGATATCTCCAACTCGTCGACATCGGCGAGGATTTCCCGGGCCCGGGTCAGATAGGCGCGGCCGACCTCGGTCAGGTTGACACGGCGGGTGGTCCGGTTGAGCAGGCGGACGCCCAAAGAGTCCTCCAGCATCATGACCTGCTTGCTGACCGCCGTATTCGACAGGCCGAGGGTTTGCGCCGCGGCGCTGAAGCTTCGTGCCTCGGCGACCTGGGCGAAAACTTCCATCGCGCGCAATCGGTCCATGGCCCTATTATCCTGATTTATGGGGTAGTCTTTTAAATTATACCATGTTTATACATTTATCATGAAATAATATAACGACCGACAAATGTGGATGGGTCGGTCGTTCGGGAGGCGAAGCATATGAAAATCGATGATCTTGGCGGTCCTTTCGGGGCGGAAGTTGCAGGGCTTGACCTTCGCGACCCGTTGGCGCCGTCCGACCGGGAAGCTATCGGCACGGTGTTCGCCGAAAATGTCGTCCTGTGTTTCCGCGATCAGCAATTCGAAACGCCGGATGAGTTCATCGCGGCGGCGTCCACCCTGGGCGACCCCATGCCGCCCATCGTCGCGACCTACCGGTTGGCGGGTTACGATGTGGTCGAGGAACTGTCGAACGATGCGACCGACAAACGCACCGGCGACGGCAAGCCGTTGAAGCGGGGCGGGTCGTGGCATTCGGACCATTCGAATCTGGAGACGCCGCCCAAGGCGACGGTGCTGTTCGCGATCGAGGTGCCCGACGGCGGCGGCAACACCGAATTCGTGAACATGTTCCACGCGTATGACGCCTTGCCCCAATCGCTGAAGGACAAGGTCGATGGCCTGCTGGCGTTCCAAGCCTATCTGTCGCGCCGGGCGCCCCGGAAGCTGCTCAAGCGCAACGCGGCTGAGGAGGCGGAAAGTCCCGGCGCCTGGCAGCCGTTGGTCCGGGCGCATCCGGAAACGGGGCGCAAGGCGCTGTTTCTCAACCCGATGCGGATCGACGCGGTCGAGGGGATGGAACAGAAGGAGGCCGACGAACTCCTGGATACGCTCTATGCGCATTGCGACGACCCGGCGTTCCGGTACAGTCACAAATGGCGGCCCGGCGACATGCTGATCTGGGACAACCGCAGTTCGATGCACCGGGCGACATTCGACTTCGACCCCGCGAAGCGGCGGTATCTCCACCGCATCATGCTGAAGGGCGACAAGCCGGTGTTGGCCGCTTAGCGCACGGCGGTGATGCGGATCTCGACCAGGGTGTCGGGCCGGGCCATGTCGGCGCGCATGCAGGAGCGGGTCGGCGGATTGGCGGGATCGATCCAGTCGTTCCAGGCCGCGTTCATGGCGTCGTAGTCGGCCATGTCGCGCAGCCATACCTGCGCGGTCAGCAGCTTCGACTTGTCGGTTCCCGCTTCGGCCAGATACCCGTCGAAGGCGGCGAAGATCTGTCGCGTCTGGTCTTCGGCGTTCGCCGGGCGGTTCCTGGCGGTGGTGCAGATCGATATCCAATCACCGTGCGCGATGCCGAGGCTCATGGTCGGCCGGCCCGGTCCCTTGACGGGACCGTAGCGGTCGATGTTCTTGTCCGACCCCGTCATGCGGATTTCCCCCGGACGGCCGTGACGGTCACCTCGACGAGGATATCGGGGCGGTACAGGTCGCCGCTGACGCAGGCGCGGGCCGGCGGGAACTTGGGATCGACCCATTCGTTCCACACGGCGGTCATGTTCGCGAACAACGCCATGTCCTTGATCCAGACCTGCACGGTCAGCACGTCGGTGCGGCTGGCGCCCGCCTTGGCCAGATACCCGTCCACGGTGTCGAGGATGTCGCGCATCTGGGCCGCGACGTCGCCGCCGGTGTCCTGCGCCGTGATCCCGCCGATATGCACCATGTCGCCATAGGCGACGCAACGGCTGACGATCCCGCCGGTCGTGTCGTTGATGTCGAGCCGTTCGATGCTCATGGTGTGCTCCTGAATGTGTGGATGACGATTCTTTCGCTCCCGATGCGGGGATTGGCGGGGTAAGATCGCGATCAACGGATCGAGAACTGTCGCACAGACGGTTCGGAAAAACGAGGGAGCATCGCCATGAACAAGACCTACAATCCCGACACGGTCGCGCCGCCCTTCGGGGCCTACGACCATGCGGTCGAGATTCCGGCCGGCGCCCGCACGCTGCATATCTCCGGCCAGATCGGCGTCTATCCGGACGGCACGATCCCGGACGGCATAGAGGCGCAGGCGGATCAGGCCTGGCGGAACGTGCTGGCGATCCTCGCCGATGCGGGGATGGGCGTCGAGAATCTCGTCCGAACCACGGCCTACCTGACGAATATCGACGATGCGCCCGCAACCCGCACCGCGCGCGGTAAATACCTGGGCGACCATAGGCCCGCCTCGACATTGCTCGTGGTCGCGGCACTGGCGCGGCCGGAGTTCCTGTTCGAACTCGAAGCGGTCGCGGCGAAATCCTGACGACACGCCCCATTGAAAGAGGACACGCCGTCGCATGAAAGCATCCATCGCCTTCATCGGCCTCGGCATCATG
This sequence comes from Alphaproteobacteria bacterium, assembly GCA_028281325.1. GTDB lineage: Bacteria > Pseudomonadota > Alphaproteobacteria > UBA8366 > UBA8366 > JAJFJD01. The sequence goes on along the minus strand of JANQKC010000026.1, from coordinate 95,214 downwards.
GGGCACCGCATGCTGAATGCCATGCAGGCCCATGGCGGGTTCGACCTGGCCTATGCCTGGGATCCCGACGAAGCGGTGTGCAAGTCGGTCGCCGACCGGTTCGACGGCATCCGCATTGGAGCGACCGCATCGGAGATCATCCAAGCCGAGGATACTGACGTGGTTTACATCGCTTGCCCACCGGCCGCGCATCGTGCGTATGCGATGACCGCCATCGAGGCGGGCAAGGCTGTCTACTGCGAGAAGCCGCTGGGCGTCGATGTGGCCGAGAGCCGCGACCTGGTGCAGGCGGTCGAGGCCGCGGGCGTGATCAACGCGGTCAACTTCTCCCTCGCCACCTCGCGCACCGTCGAGGAGATCGACAATCGGCTGAAAGACGGCACGATGGGCGATGTCGCCGGTATGGACGTGCGGCTGCATTTCTCGAAATGGCCGCGCGATTGGCAGAAGGCGGCGACATGGCTGGCCGAACGGGCCGAGGGCGGCTATGTGCGCGAGGTGTTCTCGCATTTCGCCTACCTGATCGAACGGTTGCTCGGGCCGGCGACGCTTGTGAATGCGGCGACCCGGTATCCCGACGATCCGGCCATGTGCGAGACGCATTTCTGGGCGCAGCTCGACTGCGCCGGCGTGCCGGTGTCGGTTGCCGGCGGGTCCGGCGGCGTCGGGCCGGACCGGGTCGAGGTGACGCTCTGGGGATCGAAGATGTCCTACCGCCTTTGGGACTGGAACAATCTTCAGTCGAGCGACGGCGGCGATTGGGTCGACGCGCCGGCGGCGGTCGCCGATTTGCGCCAGGACGCGTTTACCCGGCGGCTCGATAACGTGTTGCGGATGCTGGACGGCAAGCCGCATGTCATGCCGTCGTTCCGCACGGCCTTGTCGGTCCAGGAATTGGTCGAGGACATCCTGGCGCGCTAAGCAGGCTGCTGAAAAGCCATGGTCTTGGATCTTCATGGTTCGAGACGGCGCTATCGCGCCTCCTCACCATGAGGCTTATGCTTGTTTTCCTCATCCTGAGGAGGGCCGGTAGGCCCGTCTCGAAGGATACAAATGACTTTTTCTGCAGTCCGCTAGGACGCGGTCAGTAGCGCTGCCGCAGCTTGCGCATGCCGCCGAGCCAGCGGTCATAGTCGTTCGCCTTGCGCCGCATGTAATCCAGCACTTCCGCATGCGGCAGGATCAGGAAAGTTTCGTCGGCCATCGCCTGCACGACCGCCTCCGCCACCACGTCGGCTTCGAGCATGCCGTCCACCGCGGCGACCAATCCTTTGCGACCCTCGGTCATCGGCGTGCGCACCGCTTGCGGGCACAGGACGGAGACGCGGACGCCCCGGTCGCCGTAGCGGATCGCCAGCCATTCGGCGAAGGCGACCGCCGCGTGTTTAGTGACCGAATAGGTGGCCGAATCGATATGCGTCAGCAGACCCGCCGCCGAGGCGGTATTGACCAGGTAGCCTTCGCCACGGGTCGCCATCTTTTCCGCGACGGCGCGGGCGGCATGCACATGCGCCATGACATGCAGGTTCCAGTTCAGGTCCCAGTCGTCGTCGGAAACATGCTCGTCGCCGATGTCGCAGATACCCGCATTCGAGCAGAATATCTCGATGGGTCCGTGATCGGACTCGGTCCGCTCCACCAACGCGGCGATGTTGGCGGCATCGGTCACGTCGCAGACGACGGGGATCGCGCCGCAGGAGTGCGCGACCGCCTTGAGCGCGTCTTCCTGAAGGTCGACGGCGATCACGGCCTTGGCCTTCTCCGCCATGAACCGCTCGGCCAGCGCCCGGCCGATGCCGCTCGCCGCGCCCGTCACCACCGCGACTTTGCCTGCAATATGCATTCGGTCTCTCCGTGATCCGTATCGAATTGGTTGGGTATTTATAGCCGTCAGTCGGGGGATGTGCGATCCACCGGCCAGGTGCCCGATCGTCCTTGATCGATCGGGATGGACGTGCCGGTGATGTCGAACGAACTGTCCTGGCAGAGGAAAGCGATCAGCTTGGCGGTCCGTTCCGGCAGCATGAAGCCGCCGGGCTGGCGGCCGCGCAGATATTCCTTGGCGGCGGCGTCGAAATCGATGCCTTTCTCTTCCGCAAGCTGGTTTACGAACTTCTCGGAATTGGGGGTCAGCACCGATCCCGGATTGATGGCGTTGCAGGTAACGTTCAAGGAATCCGTGGTCTCGGCCGCGGTCGCGCGGGTCAGGCCGATCAAGGCGGTCTTCGTCGTAACATAGTCGGCGCGCCCCGTCTGGCCCGCCAGACCGAGCACGGACGAAATATTCACGATGCGGCCCCATTCCTTGGCGCGCATGCCGGGCAACACCCGCTGGGTCAGGATGAAGGGGGCGGTGAGGTTGACCGCGAGCGCATGGTTCCATTCGTCGCGGTCGAACTCTTCGAGTTTGTGGAAGTAGCGAATTACCGCATTATTCACCAGGATGTCGACCGATCCGAAGGCCGCGATGGCCTCGTCCACCAGCGCGTCGATCTGCGCGGCATCCGCCAAATCCGCATCGTGATAGCGCACCGAGACGCCGTATTCCGCTTCCATCCCGGCGCGCAAGGCTTCGATCTCGTCGGCGTCGCCGAGGCCGTTGAGCATGACATTGCAGCCCTCCGCCGCTAGGACCTTCGCGATCGCTTCGCCAAGCCCGCGGGTCGATCCGGTGACGAGAGCATTCTTTCCGTTGAGCATGGTCTGTTTTCCTCTTTTCCTGTCGCCGCAGCTTACCAAGCGGTCGCTTAAACCGGGAATCGGCCGCACACGCCTGTGTTTCTTGGCCAAGGACGGGGTCTTGGTCTACGCTAGCCGCGCCGGTGACGGCCAATAGGAAAATGTCTAGGGAAGGACCGCGCGCCGATGACCGGCCGGATATTCGATGGTTTGAAAGTACTTGATGTCGCCAGTTTCATCGCCGGCCCCGTCGCCGCGACCTTCATGGCGGATTTCGGCGCAGAGGTGATCAAAGTGGAGGCGCCGGGCGGCGATCCCTATCGCGGGTTCGACCGTGGCCCGGGGATGCCGCGGGCGGCGTTCGACTACACCTGGCTGGTGGACAACCGCAGCAAACGCGGCATCTGCCTCGACCTGAAGCACGAAGACGGCCAAGCGGTGTTGCGGAAGCTGGTGGCGGAGGCCGATGTCTTCATCACCAACTTTCCCCTGCCGGTGCGCGACAAACTCAAGCTGTCCTATGAAGACCTGAAGGATGTGAACCCCCGCCTGATCTACGCATCGCTGACCGCCTATGGCGAGGATGGGCCGGAAGCCGCGAAGACCGGGTTCGATTCGACGGCCTTGTGGGCGCGCAGTGGGTTGATGCATCAGGTGAAGACATCACCGGGTGCCGCACCCGCGCGGTCGGTGCCGGGGATGGGCGACCACCCGACCGGCACGGCGATGTTCGCCGCGATCGCGATGGCGTTGTACCAGCGCGAGAAGACCGGCGAGGGCAGTCATGTCTCCACGTCGCTGGTGGCGAACGGGGCGTGGAGCAACGCCGTGTATCTGCAGGCCGCTTTGGCCGGGGTCGAGATTCCGCCACGGCCGCACCGTGACGATTGGTTCACCGCCTTGTCCAATCACTATCAATGCCGCGACGGACACTGGTTCATTCTGGCATTGGTCAGCGAGGACCGCTACGCGGGCCGGTTCTTCACCGCGATCGATCGCATGGACCTGCTCGACGACCCGCGATTTCGCGACAGCGCCGCGCGGCGGGAAAACGCGCACGACTTGATAGCAGTTCTCGACGAGGTCTTTCGGCAGAAGGACTGGGCCGAGTGGCAGCCGGTCCTGGAGGAACACAGCATTCCCTTCGGGCTGATCAATCTGCCGGAAGAGGTGCCGTCGGACCGGACCTTCGAAGATGCGGGCGCGGTCGTGCCGATGGGCTATGACGACGCGCCGGTCGACCGCACCATCGGCACGCCGGTCTACATGCGCGATCAAGACAAGGTGCCGCCGCAGCCGCCGCCGAGCATGGGGCAGCATAATACTGAGGTGCTGCGTGAACTGGGTTATGACGACGCCGAGATTGCGCGCCTGGAGTCGGCCGGCATTGTGCAGAAGCGGGATACGAGGTGACCGGATGAATTTCGATCTTTCCGACGAACAACGGATGCTGCGGGATCAGGCGCGGCGCTTCCTCGACGAAAAAGGCTCGGTGGATGCGGCGCGCACTATCCTGGAAGGCGACGCGCCCTTCGACCGGAGCCTGTGGGCCGACATGGCGGAACTGGGCTGGATGGCGACCGCCATCCCCGAAGCCTATGGCGGCGCGGGCCTGAGTCACGAGGAGTTATGCGTCATCGCCGAGCAGTTGGGCCTCGCGATCGCGCCGACGCCGTTCAGCTCCTCAATCTATCTGGCGGCGGAAGCCATCCTGCTCGCCGGGTCGGAGGAGCAGAAGCAACGCTACCTGCCGCTGCTGGCGGGCGGGCAGACAATCGGCTGCGTCGCCGTCGCGGAAGGCGTGCAGCGGCCTGGCCCTGCGGATGTGAAGGTTCGGTTCGAGGGCGGCGTGCTGACCGGCGAGAAGCTTCCCGTGGCCGATGGCGACGTGGCGGATTTCGCAATCGTGCTGGCGCGGACGGGTGAGGGCGCGCGCGACCTATCGCTCGTTCTGGCCGATCTCGATGGTGTCGAGCGCACGCCGGTCGAGACGGTCGACCCGTCGCGCAGCCATGCCCGGTTCCGGTTCGACGGCGCGGCGGGCGCGTTGCTCGGCGTGGCCGGGGACGGATGGGCCGTGATGGAACGGGTCTTCGACCGGGCCGCGATCCTGTTCGCCTTCGAACAGGTCGGCGGCGCGCAGGCCTGCCTCGACATGGCGACCGAGTACGCCAAGTCACGCCATGCCTTCGGCCGGCCGATCGGGTCGTTCCAGGCGATCAAGCACAAGCTGGCGGACATGTATGTCGCGCTCGAGCTGGCGCGGTCGAACGCCCTCTATGGCGCGTGGGCGCTGGCCAACGATGCCCCCGACCTGCCGACGGCGGCGGCGGCCGCACGGGTCGCCGCGATCCAGGCCTATGCGCTGGCGTCGAAGGAGAACATCCAGACCCATGGCGGCATGGGCTACACCTGGGAAGTGGATGCGCAACTCTATTACCGCCGCGCCGCGTTGCTGGCGCAGTCCGTGGGCGGCGAGCGCCGCTGGAAGGACAAACTGATCAGCCGCCTCGAAACCCGCAACGTCGCCTGACCGGAGGACCCGATGGATTTCAACGACACGCCGGAAGAAGCCGAGTTTCGCGCCGAGGCGCGGGCCTTTCTCGCCGCGAATGCGGAACCAAAGGAGCCGGGCAAGGTCTTTCCTGTTCTCTACGGGGCGGATGACCTGATCGATTCCGCGAAACCCTGGCAGGCGAAGAAATTCGAGGCCGGGCTGGCCGGGATCACCGTGCCCAAGGAATACGGCGGGCGGGGCGGAACCCAGATGCAGCAGGTGATCTACAGCCAGGAGGAAGCGAACTTCCTGACGCCGCGCGGCGTCTACGAGGTCGGCCTCGGCATGTGCGTGCCGGTGATGCTGACCTATGGGACCGAGGAACAGAAACAGCGCTATGTGCCCCCGGCGCTGCGCGGCGAGGAGGTCTGGTGCCAGCTTTTCTCCGAACCCTCCGCCGGGTCCGATCTTGCCAATCTGCGAATGCGGGCGGCGCGTGACGGCGACGATTGGATCCTCAACGGCCAGAAGATCTGGACGTCGGTCGCGCATCTCGCCGACTTCGGCGTGATCGTCACGCGGAGCGATCCCAACGTCCCGAAACATAAGGGCCTGACCTATTTCTTCCTCGACATGAAGTCGCCGGGTATCGAGACGCGGCGTATCAAGCAGATTGCGGGCACGTCCAACTTCAACGAGGTCTTCTTCACCGACGTACGGGTACCGGACAGCCAACGGCTGGGGGATGTGGGCGACGGATGGAAGGTGGCGATCACCACGCTGATGAACGAACGCGTGGCAGTCGGCGACCGGGCCGCGCCGGATTTCGACGACATCTTCGGTCTCGCCCGCGAGTTGATGTTGGAGGATGGGCCCGCCGTGGCCGACCCGATGGTCCGCGACAAGCTGGCCGACTGGTACATCCAGACGCAGGGCATCCGGCTGACCCGGTTCCGCACCATCACGGCCCTGTCGCGGGGTGAGCGGCCGGGGCCGGAATCCTCGATCAACAAGGTGGTGAACGGCACCAAACGGCAGCAGATCGCGCATTTCGCGCTCGACCTGATGGACATGGCCGGCGTGGTCTACGACGAGGATCTGATGCCGATGAAGGCCCTGTTCCAGGAGGCGGTGCTGTCGTCGCCGCGCGACCGGATCGCCGGCGGCACCGACGAAATCCTGCGCAACATCATCGCCGAGCGCATCCTCGGCCTGCCGCAGGATATCCGGGTCGACAAGGACGTACCGTTCAACGAAGTACCGGGCGGCGACGGCGGCGCGTGACTGTCCATAACGAGTGATATCGAGGGAGTGACCTTATGAAACTTTTCCACGCCGGTAACTCACCCTACGCCCGGCGCCCACGTATCGTGGCGCGCGAGGCGGGACTGATGGATCGGATCGAGGAAATCGACGCCGCGCCGCTCGGCGGCAGCGACAATGTGGTTTTCAAGCACGGTCCCGGCGGCAAGGTGCCCGGCCTCTTGACGGATAACGGCGCGTATCTCTGCGAATCGCTGATCATCTGCCGCTATCTCAACGACATGGCGGGCGGCAGTCTGCTGCCGACCGAGCCGAAGGCGCGGGACGAGGCGTTGCATGTGGACGGCATCGCGTCGCTTCTGATGGATTCGCTGTTCGTCCGGTCGCATGAAATACGGCGCGAAGAAGGGGAGAAGTCGCCAGGCGTGATCGCGACCGAGGCGGCGCGCGCCGCGCGTGCGTATGACGAACTGGAGTCTCTGGCGGGCGGGTTCGGCGACGAACCGAACCTCGGCACGATCACCGTCGTCGCGTCGCTGGGCTATGCCGACTGGCGTCATCCGGGTGACGAGTGGCGTAAGGGCCGGCCGCTGCTGACCGGGTGGTTCGAGAAGATGATGCAACGCCCGGCGATGGAGGAAACGAAGCCGATCTTCTAACCAGCCGGTAAAGTCGAAGGGCAAATCTGCGCGAGATGGAAGGGCGATGCCGCGTAAAACCGTTCACGTCATCGGCGCCGGCGCGGTCGGCGTCTCTACGGCGTTGTATCTGCAACGCGAAGGGTTCGATGTCGCCTTGATCGACCGCGACGAGCCGGGGAATGGGTGTTCCGCCGGGAACGCGGGCAATATCGGCATCGCCTCCTTCATTCCGCCGGCGACGCCGGGCATCTGGCGGCATGCCTGGAAGATATGGTTGGACCCGATGCATCCGCTGGATATCCGCCTGTCGCATCTTCCGAAGTCCTTGCCGTGGTTTCTGCGATTCGCGCTGAGCAGCCGTGAGGCTCGGTTCCTCGAAGTTTCCGACGCGCTTGCGGGAATCATGCGCTACGCCTTCGACGCCTACGATCCGCTGCTGCGCGCCGCCGGCAACGAGGCGCTGATCCAGCGCAACGGCCGCCTCTTCATCTATGAGACCGAGGCGGGGTTCCAGGCGGCGCAGGGATCGCAGGAGCGCCGCCGCGAGAAAGGTATCGAGGTGCAGGCGCTCTCGGGCGACGAGGTGCGCGAGATCGAGCCGGCGCTGGGACCCTCGGTCCGCTTCGGGCACTTTCTGCCGGAAGGCGGTATCAGCATCAATCCGCAGCATATGATCCAGGTGCTCGCGCGCTCCCTGGAACAGGGGGGCGGGACGATCCTGCGGGATACGGTGACGGGCTTCGAGATTGGACCCGATGGCCCGCGACGAATTTTGAGCGAGGGCGGCGGCTGCGATGTGGAGACCGTCGTCGTCGCGGCGGGGGCCTTTTCCGGGGCCTTGGCCAAACGATTGGGCACGTCCGTTCCGCTTGAATCCGAGCGCGGTTACCACGTCATGATTCCCGATTCGGGAGTGGGCATGTGCATCCCGGTGGGCGCGGCCGAACGCCATGTCGTGATCACGCCGATGGAGCACGGCATCCGCTTCACCACCGGTTCGGAGTTTTCGGGGCTGGACGCGCCGCCCCGTTGGGATCTGTCCTTGCGGATTCTGGACGACGCGCGCGCTTTGTTGCCGGAATTGACCGGCGACGTGGAAACGAAATGGTATGGACATCGCCCGGCCACGCCCGACGGCCTTCCCGTGATCGGGCGTTCGCCGGTTCACCGCAACGTCTATTTCGCCTTCGGGCACGGGCATGTGGGCCTTGGCACCGGCGCGATTACCGGCCAACTGTTGGCGCAACTCATGGCCGGTAAACCGACCGAGGTCGATCTGACACCGTTCCGCGCCGAGCGTTTCTAGACGCCGCGCTATCAGGATGCCGGTTCGACGGTCACCCGGCCCGCCTGCGGGTCGACCAGCACCGTGTCGCCGGTCCGTATCGCCTGGGTGATGTCCGTTTCGAAGCGGTGCATGAAGGGTAGTTCGGCAAACGCCGCGCCCTGCGCCATCACCGGATTGGCGTCGTTGAGCAGCAAGGCGAGCGGCGCCTTTTCGTTGATCACCATTTCCCGCAGCATCCAGGCGGACGCGACGCCGCCCTTGGCCGCATTCAACACTAGCACGCGGCCGACATAGCTTTCGCCGAACAGTTTGTGTGCGCGCCGCGAGAACACGCCGCGGTCCAGGTCCAGGTCGTAGCGGGTGCTGAAATTGTCGCTCGCCACCAGCGCCGTGCCGCGCACCTGCCCGCCGATTCCCTTATGGCCGGTAATCACGCTCATGCCGTCCTCACGATCCGGCCCGCGACCGCGGATTCGATGCAGTCCTCTAGGGGCGCCGCGACGGGCACGTAGCCATATCCCTCGGTGATGTTCGCGGTTTTGACCGATTGGGTCATCAGCCGCGTCCAGCCCTGCGCCGCGCGGATTTCCTTGGCGAAGGTCGCGAAGAAATCGGGCCCGTGGACCAGCATGCCGCCGGCGTCTTCGATCTGTTGCGCGATGCCGGCCCGGTGGCACGCCTCCTTGATCTCCAGCGGTGTGTAGACCAACAGCGTCGTGTTCTCATGCACCCTGCGTCCCGCCAGCGTTTCGGCGACCGTGTAGACCTCGGGCATGGTGAGTTGCGGCGCGCCGAACGCGACCACGTCAAGTTGCTCGCCGTCGCCTTCGTATTCGCGGTGAAAGGCATCGATGTCGGCCTGCGTCACCACGGTGGGTTCCGGTGGCGGACCGCCGAAGGCGTCCTGCGCGTCGCGTGCCTCGGGCGTGACGCCAACCACATGGAACATGGCGTGTGAGCCGTAGCTGGCGAGACAGAGGGCGAGATGGTTCAAGGAGATGGCATCCGGCCGCTCGGCGACGCCGTCGATCACCGGTACCTTCCAATAGGACGCGAGATGCCGCCCGACGATCGCGCCGACCGCGCCCCAGTCGGCGGTGTTCTTCGGCGTCCCTTCCAGTTTGAAGTAATCCGTGCCGCGGCGGTTGGCGTCCAGGTGAAAGCCGTAACGCGGCACCCGGCCGGTCAGCATCGCGGCGATGGCGGACGGACCCGCCTCGAAATTGCTGCGGACCCCGACCATGCTGTTCGCGTAGACCACGGTCGGCGTGCCGCTGAAGGCGCAGGATTCGCCGAACGCAGGCAGGGGAATCGAATGGTTGTTGAAATAGCCGTGCGCCTTCATCGCGCCCATCCGGCCGAGCGCGTCGATCGCCCGCTGCGTGTCGCCGACCAGCGGCGTGCCGGGCAACAACCGTTCGAACGCGCGGTCGTCGAACCCGCGGCTGTCGACGATGGCGAGCGTGCGCAGGCGGCGGTCCTCGGCCGGCATCGCCGCCATCTCTTCCAGAAAGGCAAGGCCGGACGCACCCAATGTCTCCGCGTCGGTGATCATGTGGGCGAAGCGGATTTCGGCGAAGTCCTCCGCTTCGAAGAATTCGCCGACCCGTTTCTGATAGGCGATGGCCCACGCGGCGCCTTTGCCGAGTGCGCCGGCCTCCATCGCCGCTTCGACCTCGGTCAGCCGCATCACGCGGCTTTCGACGCGTCCTGGATGGCGCGCCAGACGCGCTCGGGCGTCAGCGGCATTTCCACGTGTCGGACCCCGCGCGCCGCCAGCGCGTCGTTCACCGCGTTCATCACGGCGGCCAACGCCCCGACCGTGCCGGCCTCGCCGACGCCTTTGACGCCGAACGGATTGGTCTGCGTCGGGACCGGATGGGCCGAAACGTCGAAATAGCAGAAGTCGTCGGCGCGGGGCATGCAGTAGTCCATGAAGGAACCGGACAGCAATTGCCCGCTGCCTTCTTCGTAGACCATATGTTCCATCAGCGCCTGGCCCGCGCCTTGGACGATGCCGCCATGCACCTGGCCCTTGACCAGCAGGGGGTTTAACTCCACGCCGCAATCGTCGACCACGGAATAGCGCAGCAACGCGATCTCGCCGGTGTCCGGCGTGACCTCGACTTCGACAATGTGGCAGCCGTTCGGGAAGTTCGGCGCTTCGGGAATGAAGGTGCCAAATTCGTAGAGACCCGGTTCCATGCCCTTGGGCAGTTTGTCCGGGGAGAAGGCGGCCTGCGCCGCGTCGGTGAAATCGATCGACCGGTCGGTGCCGGCGATGACGAACTTGCCGTCCTCCAGCGCGATGTCCTGTTCCGACGCTTCCAGCATATGGGCGGCGATCTTCGAGGTCTTGTCGATCACCTTCTCGGTCGCCATCAGAACCGCCGACGAGCCGATGGCGGCGGTGCGCGACCCGCCGGTGCCGGTGCCGAAGGAGACTTTCTCCGTGTCGCCCTCGATGACGCGGATAGCCTCTGGCTCGATGCCGAGTTTTTCGCAGACCACCTGCTTGTAGATCGTCTCGTGGCCCTGGCCGTGCGGGGTGGAGCCGACCAGCACCGTGACCGTGCCGGACGGGTCGAACCGCATTTCCGCGGTCTCCGGCTGCACGGCGGCGGCCACTTCGATGGTGCAGGACATGCCGATGCCGCGCAGCTTGCCCTGTGCTTCGGACTCGGCGCGCCGCGCCGCGAAGCCGGCGTAGTCGGCCTTTTCCATCGTACGGTCCATCACCTTCTCGAACTCGCCGCAGTCATAGGTGAAGGTCAGCGGCGTCTTGTAGGGAAAGGCATCGGGCGGGATGAAGTTGCGCCGCCGCAGTTCCGCCGGATCGATCTGCATGTCTTGCGCGGCGAGATTGATCATCCGCTCGATGATGTAGGACGCTTCCGGACGTCCGGCGCCGCGATAGGGCGACAGGGGCGAGGTGTTGGTCAACACGCCGGAGACACCGACATAGGCGGCGGGCGTGGTGTAGACCCCGGCGAGTCCGCCAATGTTGCCGGTGGGCGGTCCCATCCCCATGAAGGACACATAGGCGCCGAGCGCCGCGCTGGTCTCGACCTTGAGCGCCAGGAACTTGCCGTCCTCGTCGAGTCCCAGTTGCACGTCGCTGACGTTATCGCGGGCGTGGTCGTCGGCGACGAAACCTTCGCTCCGCTCGCAGCGCCATTTGACCGGGCGGCCGACCCGTTTCGACGCCCAGGCGACGAGCGGAATCTCCGGATAGATCGCGCCTTTCATGCCGAAGGACCCGCCCATGTCGCCGGTCACCAGCCGCATCTTGTTTTCCGGGATATGGAACAGGTTCTTGCACAGCGTGGTGCGCCAAGCCCATGGTCGCTGGATGCCCGCATAGATCGTGTAATGATCCTCGCGCGGATCGTAGTCGCCGAGCGCGCCGCGCGGCTCCATCGAATTGGCGTTGATGCGGTTGATCACGAAGCGCTGCTTGACCACATGCGCCGCGCCGGCCAAGGCGGCGTCGACCGAGCGCTTGTCGCCGGCTTCGTAGAAGAAGGCCTCGTTGTCGGGACACGCGTCCCAGATCGCGGGTGTTTCGGGATCGGTCGCCTGGTCCGTGGCCACGGTGACCGGCAGGCTGTCGTAGTCCACGAAAACGAGCTCCGACGCGCTTTTCGCGATGTCGACCGATTCGGCGACGACGACGGCGACGATCTGGCCGACATGGCGCGCGCGGTCCTTGGTCAATGCCGGGCGCGGCGGCCGGAACATGGGCGAGCCGTCGCGGCGTTTGCGCGGCTTCGGGCCGGTGATCTCCCCCATGCCGTCGGCCTCGTAATCCTCGCCGGTCAGCACGGCGATCACGCCCGGCTGCGCCAGGGCCTCTGAAGCGTCGATCGATGTGATCTCGGCGTGGGCGTAGGGCGAGCGCAGCATGTAGGCGTAGGCTTGGCGCGGCAGGATGAAGTCATCGATGTAGTTTCCGTGCCCGCGCAGCAGGCGCGGATCCTCGGTTCGCGGGACGGCTTGGCCAACGGCATATTTCATCATCGGGCGGCGTTCTCCTGCTCGATCGTCATTGGGCGAATGCCGCGGCGGTGGCGTGAGTATCGAGCACCGGTGCGGCGGCTTTTTTGGCAATGACGGGACGGATGAGTATTGTTGACGGAAGCATAATCGACATTCGGGCGCTGGGCCAAGCATTAGAGGATGACCGGACCATGAGCGACTATCGTAAACCGCTGCCGCAACCGACGCCGGAGACGCAGCATTTCTGGGACGGCTGCCGCGACGGCAAGCTTCTGCTGCAACGGTGCAAGGACACCGGCAAGGCCTATTTCCCGCCGCGTCCGTTCAGCCCCTACACCGGCTCGCGCGACGTTGAGGTGTTCGAAGCCTCCGGCAAGGCGACGCTGTTCAGCTACGTCATCAACCATCGTCCGGCGAAGGGCTTCGAGGACGAAGCGCCCTATGCGATCGCCGTGGTGGAATTGGAAGAAGGGCCGCGCATGATGACCAACATCGTCGATTGCGCACAGACGCCCGAGGCGCTGGTGCTCGACATGCCGCTCGAAGTCGCCTTCGAGACCGCGACCGACGAGATCACGCTGCCGAAATTCCGGCCGGCGAAAAGCTAGGGCGAGGAGAGAGAGCCATGAAACCGCATTCCGTCGCCATCGTCGGCGCCGCCGAAACCACCGAACTCGGGAAGATCCCCGACCTCTCGAACATTCAACTGCATGCCGACGCCGCGCTGAACGCGATGGCCGACGCCGGGCTGAAGCCGTCCGACATCGACGGCGTCGCCTGCTGCCGTGAGGAGCCGACCGAGATCGCCTACTATCTCGGCATCACGCCGAAATGGGTCGACGGCACGGCCGTCGGCGGGACCTCCTTTCTGATTCACGTGCGCCATGCCGCGGCGGCGATCGCCTCGGGCCTGTGCAGTACGGTGCTGATCACGCATGGTGAATCCGGCCGGTCGAACGTGGCGAAGGCCCGCCCGCCGATCCATCCGGGCAGCTTGAACGGCCAGTTTGAGATTCCCTATGGCGTGCTCGGCCCGCCGACCATGTTCACGTTGCCGGTGCTGCGCTACATGAAGGAATACAACGTGCCGGTCGAGAAGATCGCCAATGTGGCGGTAATCCAGCGCGAATGGGCGGCAAAGAACCCGCGCGCGGCCTTCCGCGACCCGATCACCATCGACGACGTGTTGGAAAGCCGGATGATCGCCTGGCCGTTCCGCTTGCTGATGTGCTGTCTTGTCACCGACGGCGGCGGCGCGCTGATCCTGACCTCGGCGGATCGGGCGAAGGACTTCCCGAAGAAGCCGGTCTATATCCTCGGCACCGGGGAAAGCGTCGAAAGCCGGCTGGTCAGCCAGCTCGAAAGCTACACCAGCTCGCGCGCCTTCAAGGTGTCGTCGGCCAAGGCCTTCGAGGAATCGGGGATCAAGCACAGCGAGGTGGATCATCTGATGGTCTACGACGCCTTCGCGCATCTGCCGATCTGGGGACTCGAAGATCTGGGCTTCTGCGAGCGGGGCGAGGGGCCGGACTTCATCATGGAGCGCAACACCGCCCCCGGCGGCAAGCTGCCGATGAACACGTCCGGCGGCGGGCTGTCCTACACGCATACGGGCATGTACGGCATGTTCGCGCTGCAGGAGAGTGTGCGCCAGATGCGCGGCGAAGCGCCGGCGCAGGTGGACGGATTGCAGGTCGGGGTCTGTCAGGGCGTCGGCGGCATGTTCGCGGCGGCGGGCACGATCGTCTTCACCAATCAAGACCCTTAGACCACCGCGCCCGGCGTGGTTCGACGGAACAAGTAAGAAGAGGAGATACTCATGAAGGTAGGGTTCATCGGCCTGGGGACCATGGGGAGGGGGATGACCGCCAACCTGATCAAGGGCGGCTATGACGTTATCGTGCACGACCTGGATAAGGCGACGGCCGATCCGCATGTCGCCAACGGGGCGACCTGGGCGGACTCGCCCGCCGCCCTCGGCGAATCCTGCGAGGTGGTCATGACCTCGTTGCCGGGACCACCCGAGGTGGAAGCCGTCGCGGTCGGCGAGAATGGCTTGCTGACAGGGATGAAGGCCGGCAGCGCCTGTTTCGACTTGTCGACCAACGCGCCCAGCATGGTGCGGAATCTGCACGCTCAATTCGCCGAGAAGGGGATCCATTTCCTCGATGCGCCGGTCAGCGGCGGGCCGCACGGTGCGGCGTCCGGCAAGATGGCGCTGTGGGTGGGTGGCGAGGAAGACATTTTCATAAAGCATAAGGCCGTGCTCGACGCGATCGGCGATCGCGCCCGATACATCGGACCGATCGGCGCCGGGTCGGTCGCCAAGTTGGTGCATAACTGCTCCGGCTACGCGATCCAGTGCGTCATGGCCGAGGTCTTCACCATGGGCGTGAAGGCCGGGGTCGAACCGGCCGCGCTGTGGGATGCGGTGCGGCAGGGCGCGCAGGGACGGCGGCGGACCTATGACGGACTGGCCGCGCAGTTTCTGTCCGGGAAGTTCGACCCTCCCGACTTCGCCTTGCGGCTCGCGCATAAAGACGTGTCCCTGGCGACGGCGCTGGGAAAGGAAGTCGGCGTGCCAATGCGCTTCGCCAACATGGCGCTGGAAGAATTGACCGAGGCGCGCGCCCGCGGCTGGGACGATCGGGATTCCCGTGTCGCCATGCTGCTGCAGGAAGAACGCGCCGGCGTCGAGATCGCCGTCGAGGCGGACGCCATCAAGGCGGTCCTGGAAAAAGACGGCATGGAATGAATCCGCCGGTCTTGATCGGCAATCCAAGCGCGGACGGATGCCGATAGGCAGGGTTTTGGCGCGCGGACATCGCTCCGCCGGGAGGACCGGTTTTTTCGTGTTGCGGAGAGAAGCCATTCGAAGATCAAGAGCGCCGCGGTCGATCCGGCAGTCGCCCGTTACGATCGTCGTGAAGCCCATTCTCGACCGTATCCAGGCCTTTGCACATACGCGACGAGCGCAAAGGGCAACGCGCTACACGACAACGATGACGAGGCGGTGACGCTGTTGGAAGAGACCTAGGTGGACACCGTGATTAGGGGGCGGCGGAATCGGGTCGACGCCCCCGGCCGAAGGGAGGCAACCATTCCGGACCGGTATCTAACGGACTATCATATTGGACAGGACAATCTGCGGCGTTGGGGGATGGACCTCCATCATCCGGTTTTCTGGATCACGGCCGCGATGATTCTGGTTTTCGTGCTCGGCACCCTGATGGCGCCTGAGTCGGCAAAGGCGGTTTTCGACGGCGCCAAGGGATGGTCCATCGCCCATTTCGACTGGCTGTTCATGGTCGGCGGCAATTTTTTTGTCCTCTTCTGTCTCGCGCTGATCTTCCTGCCGTTCGGGAAAATCCGCCTCGGCGGCGTCGACGCCAGGCCGGAATTCTCGACCTTGTCATGGTTTTCCATGCTGTTCGCCGCCGGGATGGGGATCGGGCTGATGTTCTGGAGCGTCGCCGAGCCTACCGCCTACTACACCAACTGGTACGGCACGCCGCTCAACGCGCCGCCCCACACGCCGCAGGGCGCCGATGCGGCAATGGGCGCGACCATGTTCCATTGGGGGCTGCATCCCTGGGCGATCTATGCCGTGGTCGGGCTATCGCTGGCTTTCTTCACCTATAACAAAGGGTTGCCACTGACCATCCGGTCCGGCTTTTTTCCCCTGATAAAGGATCGATCGTGGGGCTGGTTCGGCCATGTGATCGATATTGTCGCCGTGCTCGCCACCATATTCGGGCTCGCCACCTCCCTGGGATTCGGCGCGCAACAGGCCGCCAGCGGCCTCAAATTTCTTTTCGGAATCGATAGCGGCATCGCGACGCAGATCGCCATCATCTTCGGCGTTACCTTCGTTGCCGTCATCTCCGTCGTACGCGGTCTCGACGGGGGCGTGAAGGTGTTGAGCAACGTCAATATGGGGCTCGCCGTATTGCTTCTGTTGTTCGTCATTCTGGCTGGACCCACGATCGCTATCTTTACGACATTGGGCACGACGGCAGTCGCCTATGCCGAAACCATCATCCCCTTGAGCAATTGGATCGGTCGCGAGGACGAGAAGTTCTTCCACGGCTGGACGGTGTTCTACTGGGCGTGGTGGATTTCCTGGTCGCCCTTTGTCGGCATGTTTATCGCCCGCATCTCAAAGGGCCGCACGGTTCGGGAATTCCTCATTGCCGTGCTGCTCGTCCCGACCTTGGTCACGCTCGTCTGGATGGCGAGCTTCGGTGGCTCGGCCCTGGACCAGGCGCAGAACGAGATCGGTGCGTTGGCCGATGGCATCAGCGAGGTGTCGCTCGCCATGTTCCAGATGCTGCAAAACCTGCCCGTGGCAAGCATCTCCTCGTTCATCGCCATCGTGCTGGTGCTGGTGTTTTTCGTCACCTCGTCCGATTCCGGATCGCTGGTGGTCGATAGCATCACGTCGGGCGGCAAACTCGACGCACCCGTACCGCAAAGGATTTTTTGGGCGACCATGGAGGGGGTCATCGCGGGCGCTCTGCTGTTCGGCGGCGGCGGTGATGCGCTGGGCGCCCTTCAGGCTGCGGCCATTACGGTAGGGCTGCCTTTCACACTGGTCCTGTTGGTCATGTGCGCCGGCATCTATCTGGGCCTGGCGCATGAGTGGCGCTTCGTCCAAGGGCCCAAAGCGCTCGGTTCATAGACGGTAACGAGATCGTGTTCGGGTCGTATTATCCTATTGATTCATTTCTAAAGGATCATAGATTGGACGGTGATTGGTTGAGTCGGATCGAGGACGTCTATCGTGATTCCATGGCTGAATAAGAGTGTATTCGCCGGAATGGCGCCGGCTTTCGCAGCCCTGCTGGTGGCTATCGGGCTGACCTTGCCTGCCGCGGCGGCGGAGCGTGGTCCGGCGGTTGGCGCGCCCAGCCCGCATGCATTGACGGTACAGGATCAAAACGGCGATCCGCGCAGCCGGGAAAACCTGACCGGTGATCGCGGACTGATCATCCTGTTTACGCGATCCTTCGACTGGTGACCCTTCTGCAAGATCCAGGCGGTCGCCTGGAACAAGCGTTTGAAAGAGATCACCGACCTCGGCTATACCGTCGCCACCGTCAGTTACGACCCGGTCGAGACGCTGGACCGCTTCGCAAAGCGGCGGAAGATCGGGTTCACGATGTTGTCCGATCCGAAGTCGGAGGCTATCCGGGCCTTCAACGTATTCAACAACGAACACGCTCCCGGCGCTTTCGGGTACGGCATCGCATATCCGACAATCGTCGTGCTCGATGCAGCCGGCGTCGTGCGCGGCGTCTATGCGGAAGCGCATTTTACGCAGCGGCCCGATCCCGACGCGGTGATCGAAGCGCTCTCCACCCTCGACGGCAGTAAGTCTTAAGACCGTTCCGATCGATTATGCGGTCGGCGTAACGGCGTCGCGGCCGATGCCGCCATGCCGCTCGGACCAGGCAATAGGGTCGGCGATATAGGACTCGATCCCGGCCAATGTATCTTCGCTGAAAGCTTCCCGGTCGCGGGCGACCGCCAGGACTTCGGTCCAGGTGGCGAGCGAGAACAGGTTGATGCCCAACTCCTGCATGTCCGGCACCTGATGGTCGAAGATGCCGTATTTGAAGATCACGAAAGCGTGCCGTACGTCGGCGCCGGCCCGTTTCAGGCCGTTGCAGAAGCTGGCTTTGGTGCGCCCGTCGGTCGTCACGTCGTCGACCAGCAGGACCCGGCTGCCTTCTTTGAAGGTGCCGTCCATCTGTGCGTAACGGCCGATCCCCTTGGACTGCCGCCGGGCCACAACCAGCGGCAGGTGCAGTCGGTCGGCAATGATCGCGGCGAAGGGCATGCCGCCGCCTTCGCCGCCCGCGATCACGTCGAGCGCTTCGTAGCCGACCATCGACAGGATCTTGCGGACGGAAAGGTCGATGATCGCCTCCCGCGCCAGCGGATAGGAGATCAGCCGCTTGCAGTCGACGAAGACCGGGCTGGCCCAGCCGGAAGAAAAGAAGAAGGGTTGGTCGGGCCGGAACAGGACCGACCTGGTGTCCAGCAGGATCTGCGCGGTTCGCGCCCCCAGGGTGGGATCGTTCGTCATGTCAGGGCCTCCGGCGCCGTCAGCAATCCGTTCAACAGGACCTCGGTCCCCAGGAAGAAGTCGTCATAGTCCATGGCCTCGTCCGGATTGTGGGAGCCGTTCTCGTTGCGCACGAAGATCATAGCCGATGGCACGCCTTCGTTGGCGAAGATTGCGGCGTCATGCCCCGCGCCCGACGGTAGCTGCTCATGGTCGATGTCCAGCTTCTGGCACAGGCTCGACAGATGGGCGACCAGCCGAGCGTCCATCATCGCCGGCTCGGTTTCGACCGGCGGGCCGAGGTCGAAGGAGACTTTCCGCAGGCGCTGGATGATCCGCGCCTCGTCATGCACAAGTTCTTCGAACTCGCGCAGCAGTTCCTTCGATTGGCTTCGGTATTCCAGGCTGAAATTGATATGGCCGGGCACACGGCTCATGGCGTGTTCGTCCGGGTTGGTGCCGATGATGCCGACGGTGACCACCAAATCCTCGCCCTGTTCCAGCAAGGCTTGCCAGTGCCGGTCGAGGCGGGTGACCAATTCCGACGCCGCGAACACGGTGTCATGGCGGAGCCAGCGCGGCACCGCGCCGGAATGGGCCGCTTCGCCGGTACAACTTGCATTCGGATGGCGATTGTTGCCGCGGATGCCGGTGACGATGCCGACGGGAATGCCGCGCGCGACCATGACCGGTCCCTGCTCGATATGCAGTTCGAAGAAGCAGGCGATGTCCTGCGGTCTGAGGAGGGCGTTGCCCGATTGAAGCTGCTGCACGTCCGCGCCGGCGGTCCGCATGTAGTCGATCAGGGGATCGCCGGTGGTGCGGTGCGGCAGGGTCATGTCCTCCGGTTCGAGGCCGCCGAACAGGGCGCGCGATCCCAGGTAACAATGCCCGAACCACGCGCTTTCCTCGCCCCGCAACCCCATCACCTTGATCGTGCGCGGCGGTGTGACACCCTTGCGGCGGAGTTGCACCAGCGACAGAAGGCCCGCGATGACCCCGGCCGCCCCGTCGAAATTTCCGCCCTCGGGGACCGAATCCAAATGCGATCCGCAGGCGACGAAAGGCTGATCCGGCGCTTCGCCGGGCAGCGAAATGATGAGATTGGCCGCCGCGTCGTAGCTGACGTCGAGGCCTTCCTGATCGGCCCGATCAGCGATCACCTCCATCGCCTTGGTCTCGCCGTCGCCATAGGTGGCGCGCGAGACGCCGACACCGTCGAAGGATTGCTTGTACAGCGTGTCGAAGATATCGATCGTCCAGTCCCGAAGGTCGTTCGAGACCATCCAATCCCTGGCTAAATTCGTCTCGGACATCGTTCCATCCAATCCGGGAAAACCCCCATCATCCTGCCGCGTTCGTCTTTAGGCAAGATTAATGACAATCGTTCGACATTGACGCGTGATCACGATTGCGGCGTAGAATTGCGATGTTTCGGCGCTTCTCGCCGCCGCCACGAAAGGATCGGACCATGACCTTGGATCTCGTCATCCGGAACGCACGGCTAGCTGGGCCGGACGAGCCGACCGTCGATATCGGCGTCGAGGACGGCCGGATCGTTGCGCTTGAGACCGGATTGCCCGACGGCGGCGACACGGTTCACGCCGCCGGGCGTTTCGTGTCGCCGGGGTTGGTGGAAAGTCATTTCCATCTCGACAAGGCGCGGATTCTCGATCGCTGTGAACCGCCGGCGGATCGCAAGTCCACCGATCACATGAAACGCACCGCGGCGATTAAGCATACCTTCACGGTCGAAGATATCTATGCCCGTGCGCGCGATACGTTGGAGCAATGCTTGTTGAATGGCGTTACGCATATGCGGACCCATGTGGAGGTGGACCCCAATGTCGGGCTGCGTGGGTATGAGGCGATCGAACAACTCGCGAACGACTACGCCTGGGGCATCGACCTGCAGCTTTGCGCCTTTCTGCAAGAAGGTTGGACCAACAGCCCCGGCGGCGAGGAAAATGTGGTCGCGGCGCTGGAACGGGGCGCGCCCGTCGTCGGCGGGGCGCCGCGCTACGATACCGACCGGCCGGCGCAGATCGAGCGGATTTTCGCGCTGGCGCGCGAGTATGACGTGGACGTGGATATCCATCTCGACGGTGGGTACACGACGCATGACCTGGATATCTTCCAGGTCTGCGATCTAACCGACAAGTTGGGCTGGGGCGGCCGGGTCGCGATCGGCCACGGCTCCAAATACTCCTGCTTGCCGCCGGAGGAGCTAGAGGCGCTCGGCCGGCGTCTCGGCGAGTCCGGCGTGTCGGTCGCGGTGCTGCCGGCGACGGACCTGTTCAACAACGGCCGCCACCTGGACTACAACGTCATCCGCGGCGTGGCCGACGGGAATGCGCTGAACGCCTTCGGCGCGAACTGCACGATTTCCACCAACAACATCATGAATCCGTTCACGCCCTTCGGCGATTGCTCGCTGGTCCGCATCGTCAACATGTATGCGAATGTGATCCAGCGCGGCACGGTCGACGAACTGACCGAATGTTTCCGGATGGTCACCGAACGGCCGGCGCGCGCGATGCGGCGGGAAGCCTATGGCATCGCCGTCGGCAATCCGGCCGATCTCGTCCTCTGGAATGCCGAAAGCGCGGCGGAGACCATCGCGGTCGTGGCCCCGCCGCTGACCGCCTTCAAACGCGGACGGCGGCTTTTCCAGCGGCAGGCGCCCGAGCTGTTGCGGCTTTAGATCACGACCTCGACCAGATAGGGGCCGTCGACGGCGATGCCGCGTTCGAAGGCGCGGCATAGGTCGTCGGCATTGTCGACCAGTTCGGCTTCGATGCCGAAACCCTTGGCCAGGCTGACCCAATCAAAGGCGGGACGGTCCAGCGTCAGCATGTCATGCGCGCGCGGCCCCGGGTTGCCCGCGCCGACATTGGCCAATTCGCCCTTCAGGATGTTGTAGGCGCGGTTCGCGAAGACCAGCGTCGTCACGTCGAGATTCTCACGCGCCTGCGTCCACAGGGCTTGCGGGTTATACATGCCGCTGCCGTCGCTTTCGAGGCAGATCACCTTTCGGTCCGGGCAGGCGACCGCGGCCCCGGTCGCCATCGGCAGGCCGAGGCCGATCGAGCCGCCGCGGTTCTGCAGCCAGTCATGCGGCGGCGCGCCCGCCGTCGTCGGGTAGAAATTCCGCCCGGTGGTGATGCTCTCGTCGACGACCACGGCGTTCTCCGGCAACAGCGCGCCGATGGCCGCCGCGATCGATTCCAGCGTGATCGGTCCGGTCGGCCGGTCCGGCCGCGCCAGCGGCTGCAGCGCTGCGCTGTTCGGCTTGGCGCCCACCGCATCGGCCAGCGCCGCCAAGGCGGCCGTGCAATCCTGTTCCGGCGTGGCCAGTGGTATGACCTCGCAGCCTTCCGGGGCCAGCAGGCTCGGCGAGTTGGGATAGGCGAAGAAGGCGGCGGGCCGGCCCGCGCCGACCAGCAGAATCCGTTCGTAAGGCTTCAGGACGTCCAGCGCCTGCGGCACTGGGTAGGGAATTCGATTGACCGCCAGCCGGCCCGCGCCGCGCTGCAACCGGGAATTCATGCCCTCCGCCAAAACGTCGCAGCTGGTGGCGGCGGCGATGGTGCCGGCCAGTTCCAGCGGTTCCTCGAACACCGCGCCGGCGCCGAGCAGCAGCAGCGTGCGCTTGCCGCCTTTCAATACCTCGGCCGCAGCGTCGATATCGTTCGCGTCGACCGTTTCGCGCTCGGGGATGGCGGGGACGGTGCCGATGACGCCGTCGTCGCCCCAGGCGGTGTTGGCCGGCAGGATCAGGGTCGCGATCTGCCCCGGCGCGGTGCGGGCGGCGGCGATGGCTTCCGCGCCGTCCGGCCCGACCGATTGCGCATCCTGCGACGCCTTTACCCAGGCGGACACCGGCCCGGCGATCCCGGCGATGTCCGAGGTCAATGGCGTGTTGTACTGGATGTGATAGGTGGCATGCTCGCCGACCACGTTCACGACCGGCGAGCGCGCCTTCTTGGCGTTGTGCAGGTTGGCGAGCGCGTTGCCGAGGCCTGGCCCCAGATGCAGCAGGGTCGCTGCCGGTTTGCCGGTCATGCGGGCGTAGCCGTCGGCCGCGCCGCTGACGACCCCTTCGAACAGGCAGAGCACGCAGCGCATTCCGTCGATCTTGTCGAGCGCGGCGACGAAGTGCATCTCGGACGTGCCGGGGTTGGTAAAGCAAACGTCGACGCCGCCTTGCAGCAGCGTATGCACCAGGCTTTCGGCGCCATTCATGACGGACTCCTCAATTCTGTTCGATTGTCGCGCGGTCGCTTGCGCTCGGATGTCTTGTGTACAATCCTTAGTCGCCGGGCCCGGTTTGCGCAAGTCACAGGCGATGGCGATCTTATTTGCCTCCGCCGCCAACTTGCTTTAGAGGGCTGTATCAAGGTTTTCGGTCGCGCAGAACGGCCGGAGCGGGCGACTAGGTAGGGGATTGTCACGATATCCATGGTTGCGGTATCGGAAAGGCGCCGTGCGGCGGCGCGGTGTTACCGGATTGATGCGGCAGACGATCGCAACGGGGCGGTATGGACCCGTCGCTGATCGTCGCCCTCGTGCTTGTCGGCGCCGCCGCGCTCGCGTTCGAATTGAACATTTCGAGCGCGATCATCGAGATATTCGCTGGCATCATGCTGGCCTATTTCATCACCGATATCGGCGAACTCGACTGGCTGCATTTCCTCGCCAATCTCGGCATGCTCGGGCTGATGTTCATGGCCGGGTTCGAGATCGACGTGAACCGGCTGCGCAACACTTGGCGGGCCAGCGTGGTCATCGGCGTCTTTTCCTTGTTCCTGCCGATGATCGGCGTGTTTCTGGTTTGCCGGTTTCTCTTCGATCTCGAACTGCTGACGTCCGGCTTGATGGCGATCGGCTTGTCGACCACGTCGCTGGCGCTCGTCTATCACGCGCTCAAGGACCGCGGTTTGTTGGATCAGGAAGTGGGGCAGGTGCTGCTTGCCGCCGCCTCGGTGGTCGACGTGATCAGCATGGTGCTGCTGGCAGTCCTGCTGGGCGAGTTGGGCTGGGGCACGGCGCTGTTCCTGATCGTCGTCGTCCCCACGGTGTTGGGGCTGCCGCGCCTCGGGAAATGGATTTTCCGCCGGTACAAGGGATCGATCGTCGAACTGGAACTGCGTTTCTTGCTCGTTCTGCTCGTGGGCATGGGATTCATGGCCGAGAGTATCGGCGGCATTCACCCCGCGATCATCGCCTTCGGCTTGGGGATCGTGATGTCGGAGGTGATGGAAGAACACGAAATCCTGGAAGAGAAACTGAAAGGGGTGGTGTTCAGCCTGTTCGGTCCGGTTTTTTTTCTGCAAGCGGGTACCCAATTCGATATCCGGTTGCTGACATGGGATGTGCTGGGCGCGGCCGCGATCCTCTTCGTCGTCGCCTGCTCGTTGAAATTCATCGGATCGGCCGTGCCGGGCCGGATGCTGGTTAACGCATCGGGGCGGTTCATCGGCGCGCTGTTCAACTACCGCCTCAGCTTCGGGTTGATTTCCGCGACGGTCGGCTTGAAAATTGGCGTCCTGACGCAGGACCTCTACATTATGATGCTGATGGTCGTGATGGGCAGCGCGGCGCTGCCGGTGATCCTGCTGCGCGACCGTCCGGCCGAACTCGATCCGTAGGGGACAGGACCGGATGCCAAAGCCCGACGACGCGACCCGCGTGCTTCATATGACGGATATGCACCTGCGGTGGCACCAACCGGGCACCGCCGACCGATCCGAACGGCTGTCGCGTGAGATGCCGGCGGTGCTGGAACGGCTGGCGGCGCGCCTCGACGATTTCGCGCCGGACGTCATCGTTTTCACGGGCGATTTGCTCGACGTGCCGGACCCGGTGGTGGCGGGCGATGTCGAAGACGCCGACGCTTTGGCCGAGGCGCTGGCGCAGGCCGAAGCCGATTATCGGCTGGTGCGCGATCGCCTGCTGGCGATGCGGACGCCCTTCGTCGTGATCCCGGGCAACCATGACGTGGCCGATCTCGTCCACAAGGTGTTTCCGGAGTCGGCCCCGGTGATCGATCACGCCGGCTTCCGCTTCGTCAGTTTCTGCGACGACTTGGACGACGCGCGGACGCCCTATCGCGACGGGGCCGAGGCCGATTTGTTCGATACGGTGCTGACCGATCCCGATCACGCCCTGCCGCAAATTCACCTGCAGCATTACATGGTGGAGCCGCCGACCTTCATGCGGTCGCAATACGACTACAGCACGTCCCGCACGATGGCGCGGGCGATCGATGGATCGGACCGCGTGGTCGCGGTGTTGTCAGGTCACTATCATCCCGGCAGCCTGTTCATGGGGCCGAGCGGGGTCTGCTACTCCGTCGTGCCCGCAATCTGCTCGGTGCCGCATCCCGTGAGGCTGATGGACATTCGCAGCAACGGTGGCATTCACATTACCGATTCTGCGGTCGACGAAGCTTGAATTTGGCGGGTTCCGTCGAATAACGGGGCCCGTCGCCTCAGCTTTTCTAAATCGACGGGTCAGGATCAATCGTTTGCCACGCGATCCGCTTTCCACCGACAATAGACTCCTAATAAGGACGTGGGATCACCCATGCCTAAAAAGCCGGGGTACATCGGCGTAGAACCGACACCGGGCACAAGAAAAATGGGAGGATGAGAATGTTTGCACGCAAACCAGTGATATTGGGCGCCTTGGCGGCAGTGGCGCTGTCGACGGGTATGCTGTTTGGAACCGCGCCGGTCGTGGCGGCCGACGAAAGCATCACCATTCGGGGCGGCCAAGTCCGCGGCGCGTTCAACCGGACGGCCAGCGCCTGGGCGGTTTATCTGTCGCAGAACGTCGCCGGACTGAAGGCGTCGGCCGAAGCATCGGCTGGGTCGATCGACAACACCCGGACGGTGAATGCGGGTCGCGCGCAACTGGGTTTGGTCTTCGCCAGCGACCTTTATCAAGGCTATCGCGGGGAAGATACCTTCAAGAAGCCGCAAACCGATGTGCGCGCGCTGACCTACCTGTTCGGTTCGATCGGCCATTTCGTCGTGCCGGCGGACAGCGACATCAAGAAGCTCGAAGACATCGAGGGCAAGACGATTTCCATGGGCGGGCCGGGATCCGGTTCCGCCAAGAACCTGACCGCGCTGGTCAAACACATCGGCCTCTGGGGCAAGTTCAAGCCGGTCTACGCCGGGAAGAAAAGCCCGGAAGCGCTGAAGAACGGAAAGATCGCGGCCTATAACTGGCATCCGGGCCTGGGCAACGCGATGATCCGCGACACCGCATCGTCGATGAAAGTCCGTTTCATCGATTTGGATGCGCCGGCGCGCAAGTCGGGCTTCTATGAGAAGTATCCTTATTTCGGGCCGTCCGTGATTCCGGCCAGCGTATACCCGAATATCGATGCGGATACGGCGACCTTCGGCACCGGCACGGTCATGATCGCGCATGCCGGCGTATCCGACGACACGGTCTACAAAATTCTGAAAGCGGTCTACTCGGACGAGGGTAAGGCGTTCCTGGAAAAATCCGCGGGCAAGATCGTGCGCCAAATGACCAAGGCGGACGGTCTGCGCACCATCACCGTGCCGCTGCATCCGGGCGCCGTGAAATTCTGGAAAGAGCAGGGTGCTGAGATTCCCGCCGATCTGATGCCGAAGTAGCGGCGTCGCTCGGCAAGGGACAGCGGCGCTGTGCCCGGCGGTTTGCCGGGACGCCGCTGCGGTCATGATGCGGTCGCAGGACGACATAGCGGCGGGAAAACCGCCCTCATCGATCGGCATCCCCGATGCCCTGCCCGATGGGTTGTGGGGGAGCCTCTATCGGATCGTCGCGGTATGTTTCGGCGTCTTCGTGATCTGGTCCGCCGGGCCGGGTATTGCGGAAGACCAGATTCACCTCGGCGTTTTCACCTTGGTGATGTGGGTGCTGGCCTTCGCCGTCTTCACGGGCCGGTCGCCGGTCTTGAAACGGACCCGGCGTGTGTTGGACCTGGTGCTGATCGCGGCGGCCATTCTGTGCCTCGGCTATTACATCATCCAATATCTTCCGCTGGTCGAGCGGGCGGGCGCGTGGACGGTGACCGATACGCTCATGTCGGGCTGCGCCGTGTTGCTCGCGCTGGAGGCGGCGCGGCGCGGGATCGGACCGTGGATTCCGGGGATCGCGCTGTTCGCGCTCTTCTATGCCTATTTCGGTTGGATCTTCCCCGACTCCGTTGCTCACCGGGGCGCGGACCTCGCCCAGATCGTCAACTACAGCTTCTATTCGCAAGAGGGCGTCTTTGGCGTCATGACCAGCGTCATGGCGAACTACGTGCTGATCTTCATCTTCTTCGGCGCGTTCATGCAGCGGTCGGGCATGGGCAAGTTCTTCATCGACCTGCCGATGGCGCTGGCCGGCCGGTCGCCCGGCGGTCCGGCGAAGGTGTCGGTCGCCGCATCGGCGGTCTTCGGGTCGATCTCCGGCAGCAGTCTGGCCAATGTGGTGTCGACGGGGAATCTGACGATCCCGCTGATGAAGCGGGTCGGGTTCCGGCCGCATGTCGCGGGCGCCGTTGAGAACTCGGCATCGCTCGGCGGGCAGCTCCTGCCGCCGGTCATGGGCTCCGGCGTGTTCATCATGGCCGAGATTACCGGCATTCCCTATGTCGAGATCATCGCCGTCGCGGCGGTCCCGGCGCTGCTGTATCTGGGATCGATTTGGCTGATCGTGCATTTCGAGGCGCGCAAGTTCGGGATCAGCGGCGTGGCCGAGGGGGAGACCTCGCCGGCGATGGACGTGCTGCGGCGCGGCTGGTACCACATCGTCCCCTTTGCCGTCTTGCTCGCCTTTCTTATCGCCGGTTATTCGCCGGACTGGTGCGCCGTCATGGCGATCGCCAGCACGGTGCTGATCAACTGGATTCGAATCGCCTGCGCGCGGTTCGGCTGGGCCGCGCGGCCGGACGAGATCATGGGGCCGCGCACGTTGGCGGAAACGCTGGTCGAGGGGACGACCAACGCGCTCGGCATCGGCGCGGCCGCGGCGGGCATCGGCCTCATCGTCGGTATGATGGCGATGACCGGCGTCGGCTTGAAGATGAGCTTATTGATGGTGCAGTTGTCGGACGGCAGCCTGCTGATCGCCGTCCTGCTCGTGGCGCTCGCCTCGCTGGTGTTGGGCATGGCGTTGCCGATCACCGCTTCATATCTGGTGCTGGTGGTGATCGCCGGGCCGGCGTTGCAGGAACTCGGCGTCGCGCTGATCGCGGCCCATATGATCGTGTTCTGGCTGAGTCAGGATTCCAACATTACGCCGCCGGTCTGTCTCGGCGCGTTCGTCGCGGCGTCGATCGCCAAGGCCGATCCATGGCAGACGGCCTGGGCGAGTTTTCGTTTCGCCAAGATGCTCTACGTCGTGCCCTTGCTGTTCGCCTTCACGCCGATCCTGATGACCGGCAGTGTCCAGGCGGGATTGTGGACGATGGCGACGGCCGCCGTGGGGACGATTGCTTTCTCGGCGTGGACCGTCGGCTTCCTGCACCGCGAAACGCGGTTTTCCGACTGGGTGGCGCTGGGCCTTGTCAGTCTGTTTTGTTTCTGGCCGGCGGGTCAGCCCTTCGTGGCGTCGCTCGACGGCCGGCTCGTGAACATCGTCGGCATCTGCGGCCTCGCCGCCGTCTATCTGTGGCAGCGCCGCGGACCTGCCGATCTTCTTGTTGCAGCAGAAAAGAAAAAGTGAGGAGTAAGAATGACGCAAGACAGCATCCCTGTCTGCCAGGGCCCCGACCCGGACCCGAAGAAACCGAATTTCGAGATTCCGCCGCTTGCATGCGATACGCATGCCCATATCTTCGGGCCGGAATCGAAATACGACTACTCGCCGCGCCGGGGCTACACGCCGCCGGACGCGTCGCTTGAGGATTTCTTGCGTCTGCACGCGGTACTCGGGATGGAGCGCGGCGTCCTGACGCAGCCGAGCGTCTATGGCACCGACAATAGCGCCATGCTGGACGCTGTCGCACGCGAGCCGGATCGGCTGCGCGCCGTCGCGGCGGTCGGCGAATCCGTCAGCGATGCGGAGCTCGAACGGCTGAACGCCGCCGGCGTGCGCGGCATCCGCGTGAATATCGTCGACAAGGGCGGGATGCCGTTCCGCGACATGAGCGCCGTGGAACATATGGCGGAACGCATCCGCGATTTCGGCTGGCATATCGAAGTGCTGATCCACGTCTCGGACTTCCCGGACCTGCGGAAGACCTTCGCGCGGTTTCCCGTCGATATCGTCTTCGGCCATCTCGGTTACATGAAGACCGACAAGGGATTGGGCAATCCGGGTTTCCAGGATTTTCTCGGCCTGCTGAGCGACGGCCGGGCCTGGGTCAAACTGACCGGGACATACCGGATCACCACCATGGCCATGACGCCTTATGACGATGTCCAGCCCTATGCGGCGGCGCTGATCGAAACCGCGCCCGACCGCGTGTTGTGGGGCAGCGACTGGCCGCATCCCTTCGTGAATATGCAGATGCCGAATGACGGCGACCTGCTGAACATGCTGGCGGATTTCGCGCCGGACGCGGCGATGCGCAAACGCATTCTGGTCGATAACCCGACGTCGCTCTACGGGTTCGAATGAGTTTTCGGAAGGAGGAGCTATCATGGTCAATATCAAGCCCAAAACCGTCGTGACGATGAAGCTGCACGGTGAATGCACAACCCATGCGCGGACCGATGTGTCGGCCGACGGTCTCACCATGGTCGTCGACGAACCGTTGGAACGGGGCGGGTCCGGCGAAGGGATGTCGCCGACCCAGACGATGATCGCGGCGCTGCTCGGCTGCACCAACCGGATCAGTCAGAAGATCGCCGCGGCGAACGGCGTCACGGTGCAGGCCATGACGGTCGACGCGGAAGCGAAATTCGACCGGCGCGGCGCCGATATGAAAGAGGAGATCGCCGTCCCGTTCCCCGAGATCGCGTTGACCATCGCCATGACGACCGACGCCGACGATGCGGCCATCGAGACGATCAAGACGGACCTCGCGAAGTTCTGCCCGATCTCCAAGGTTATCCGGGAGGCCGGCACGAAGATCACCGAGGAGTGGATCATCACCCGGCCGTAAGCGCCGGTTCGGCGTTTCCGGCACAATCGAAGTCAAGCACCATAAAACAAGGGAGGAAAACCATGCGACACGGACTCATCTTTGCGGCGGCGCTGGCGATTGCCGGCTATGCAACGCCGAACGCCCTTGCGGCGGAGAGAGTGACGATCCTCGGCGGCGGCGTGAAGGGGCAGCCTTATCAATTCGCGGTCGGCCTCAGCAAGATCCTGAAGGACAAGGCGGGTATCGATGCGACGCCGCAGTCGGCCAAAGGGATGGTGGCGCAGGCGCGCATCCTGGCCAAGGACGGCGCGCATTTCGCCTGGGGACTCGGCGGCCCGGTTGGGGCGTGGGCCTATAAAGGCGAACGCCGTTTCGAAAAGGAAGGCCCGAAGAAGAATCTGCGCGCGGTGCTCGCCTATCCGTTCGGATCGTTTCAGTGGCTGACGCTCGCGGAGTCCGGGATCGAGTCGGTCAAGGATTTCAAGGGCAAGAGGATATCGGTCGGTTCGGCGGCGAGCACGACGCAGACCTTTGCGCAGTATTTCTTTGCGGCGCACGGTCTCAAGAAAGGCGACTTCAAGGAACTGACGCCGGGGTTTTCCGGTGGGTTCGGCTCATTGCGGGATAAGACCGTCGATGCGCATCTCACCATGGGGTTGCCGCCGATGAGCGCGGTTCAGGAGATCACCGCCGTGCGCAAGGTGCGGTTGGTGAACATGGATAAAAGCGCGGTAGACGACATCGTGAAGACTTATGGCCCCGGGCTGTTGCCGGCATCGATTGCCCCTGGAACATACGGGTCGAACCAGGCCAACACGGACGCGATCAACACGATCTCGATCTTCTTCGGATTTTCCACCAGCGAAGCCGTCCCGGCGGACCTTGTCTACACCGTGACCAAGACGTTGTTCGAAAACCTTGAGGCATTCCACGGTACGGCGAAAGCCGCCAAGAATGTCACGCTCGCGGCAGCGTGCATGGGGCTGTCCTTGCCGCTGCATGAAGGCGCGAAGCGCTACTACACGGAAGCGGGCGTCGCCGGCTGCAAATAGTGCGGGGCTTTAGGAAACGGTAGACACCGCCGCCCGCCGCCAGCCCCGTCGACGGGCCGTTGGCGGACGGTTCCGTGCTGCCGGGATCGGAGGACCGGTGCAGGCCTATTTGTCACTGCGGTCGCGCTTATGCTTGCTGCTGTCGCTCGCCGTCTGCGTCTTCGAACTCTACACCATCGGGTTCGGCGTGCTGTCGCCGTTGGCGCAACGGGCGACGCTGCTGCTGTTCTCGGCGGTCATGGTTTTCTTGCTTTTTCCGGCGGCGAATTGGCCGGAGCGGGAAGACCTGTCCCGCCGCCGGCGCGGCGCGGCGATTGCCTGGGACATCGCTTGCATCGTCATGGCGTTCGCCGCATGCCTTTTCGTGATTGTCGAAGAAGACGCGCTTGCGGACCGGAGCGGCGCCGAAACCCAGCTTGACCTGATCATGGCGGCCGTTGGGCCGGCCATGTTGTTGGAAATGGTCCGCCGGTCGGTCGGGTTGCCGCTCTTCCTCATCGCCTTGGGCGCGATCGCCTATACCTATATCGGCGATATTTTCCTGGTCGTGCTGTTGCCCGTTGGTATCGCGGAACTCTTGCGCCGGTTTGCGTCGCCCAGGATCGCCGCCGGCTTCGTTGCGGCTGTCGTGTTGTCGCTGTTGGCGCCGGACGTGCGCGGCTTGCTCGACCCGTCGATCTATCCGTTTCAGGGCGAGCGCCATGATCGCATGGCCGCCTATCTGTGGCTGACCTCCGAAGGGACTTTCGGAACGATCGCGGCGATCATGAGCCAGTTCATCTTCATTTTCATTCTGTTCGCAGGCCTGTTGGAGAGCACCGGCGCGGGTCAGGTGTTCATCCGGCTCGCCTTCGCGCTGACCGGGCGGTATCGCGGCGGACCGGCGCAGGCCGCCGTCGCTGCCAGTTCGATGTTCGGCATGGTCTCCGGCAGCACGATGGCGAATGTGGTGAGCACGGGGGCCTTCACCATTCCGTTGATGATCCGCACCGGTTTCACGCGGGTCTTCGCCGGGGCGGTCGAGGCGGTCGCGTCCTGCGGCGGTCAGATCGTGCCGCCGATTATGGGCGCAAGCGTGTTCATCATGTCCGAGATCATCGGCGTGTCCTACGCAAAGCTGATGCTCTACGCGTTGATCCCCGCGGTGCTGTATTTCGGCAGCTTGTCCTGCGCGATCTACTTCGAGTCGCGGCGTCTGGGCTTGGCGCGTTTGCCGAGTTCGGAGATTCCGGTCATCCGCGACCAGGTCCGCGCCGGCGGTTATCTGCTCATCCCGATCCTGATGCTGTTGGTCAGCATCATCGGCGGCGAGACGCCGGGCCTGGCCGGGTTCAAGGCGACGGTCGCGCTGCTGGTGCTGGTCGATCTCGTCCGCGCCTTGCGCGAGGCGAAAGGCGAATGGGGCCGGCGCGGCATCATCGCGGTCAGCCTGTTCGGGCTTGGACTCCTGGCGTTGTGCGTCATCGCTGCCGCCTTGCCAGGTCTGCTCGGCCTGAGCGTCGTGCTTCCTGTCTTCGGCGAAACGGCAGTGTTGCGTGTTGCCTTGGTCGGTGTCGCGGCGGCGTGCCTGGTTCACCCGACCTTGCGGCGATTCCCTGTCATCCTGCCCTTTTCCTTGGCCATTGCGGATTGGTCCGGATTCCTGTCCGTCGGCGGGTTGGTGCAGGACCACCTTTGGGCCATGACCGCCGGGGTCGCCTTTCTCGGCCTCGTCGGTGTGTTGCTCAAAGGGGCCGCCGGCGCGCCGCCGTCGGAGGAGACGTTGGCGACAGGGCTGGCGCCGCTCGGTCGGGCCATCGTCGACGGGTTCGACAAGGGCGCGGAAAACGCGCTGAGCCTTGTCGCCGCGACCTATGTCATCGGTACGATCGTCGGGCTGCTGGTGCTCACCGCGGCCGGGGTGCGGATTTCCATCCTGGTGACCGACATGGCGTCCACCTCGCTTTTCCTGGCTTTCTTCCTGGTCATGCTGGCGTCGTTGGTGATGGGCATG
Organism: Alphaproteobacteria bacterium; assembly: GCA_028281325.1. GTDB lineage: Bacteria > Pseudomonadota > Alphaproteobacteria > UBA8366 > UBA8366 > JAJFJD01. The sequence goes on along the minus strand of JANQKC010000026.1, from coordinate 62,652 downwards.
GGGCTGCCGACCGTGGCGGCCTATCTGCTGCTCGTGATCGTCGTCGCGCCGGCGATCGGTAATCTGGGCGCGCCGATCGTGGCGGCGCATATGTTCATCTTCTATTACGGCGTCTTGAGTTCGATCACGCCGCCGGTGGCGCTTGCGGCATACGGCGCGTCGGGGTTGTCCAAGGCGGACCCGCTGCATACCGCGGTCATGGCCTGCCGCCTCGCGATCACGGCGTTCATCGTGCCGTATCTCTTCGTCTATCATCCCGAACTGCTGCTGCTCGAAGGGACGCTGGGGGAGAGCCTTTATCGGTTGCTGGTCTGCGGCCTGGGCATCTTCCTCGTTTCGATGGCGGCCATCGGCCAAGGTTGGGTAACGCTGGGTATCGCCAGCCGCGCGGTCCTTCTTGCGGCGGCGATCCTGCTGTTCATGGACATGGCTTGGCTGAATGCGGGTGGGGCGGCGCTTGGCGTCGGGCAGTTGCTGATGCAGCACCGGCAGTCGCGGCAAAGCGCCGGGTCGGCGCGCTCTACCTAACAGTCGCGATTGCGCGATCGGCCGCTTCGTCGAACAGCCAGTCGCGGAAGGCGACCACGTTGTCGCGTTCCATCGCCTTGTCCGGCGACACGATGAAATAGGCGAATGTCGAGCGGGCGGCGACGTCGAAGGGTTTCACCAGCAAGCCCGTCGACAGGTCGGACTCGACCAGCACGCTGCGGCCGAGCGTGACGCCCAGCCCTTCGACCGCCGCTTGGATCGCCGTGCTCGACAGGCTGAACCGGGGGCCGCGCGCCGTGTCGATATCGTCGACGCCGGCCTCCGCGAGCCAACTCGACCATGTCGGGAAGGTCTCGTGCAGTTTGTTCCCTTCATCCGCATAGTGCAGATACCCTTCGTCGTGCAGCAGGGTGTGGTGCGCCAGATCAGCGGGCGTTCGCAGCGGCGTCTCGTCGGTGATGATGATCGGACTGCAGACCGGGAAAACCTCCTCGCCCATCAGGCGTTCGGCGCGCAGGCCGGGATGATTCCCCGCGCCGAAGCGGATGGCGATGTCGATCTCGTCGCGCGAGAAATCCGCCAGCTTATGCGACGCGGCGACGCGGACGTCGATATCCGGATGCCGGTCCTGGAAGCGGTGCAGGCGCGGCACCAGCCATTTCGCGGCGAGCGACGCCGAACTGCTGACGGTCAGGCCGATTTGCGCGTCGACGTCGCGCAGCCGGTCGACCGCGTTGGAAATCTGATCGAGGCCGTCGCGCAAACCCGGCAGGCAGGCCTGTCCCGCATGCGTCAACAGCAGCGCCCGGTTGAGCCGCCTGAACAACTGTATGCCGAGATGATCTTCGAGAAGTTTGACCTGGCGGCTGATCGCGGCGGGCGTGACGTGCAACTCGTCGGCGGCTTTCGAAATGCTCATATGCCGCGCGGCCGCTTCGAACGCGCGTACGGCATTCAGGGGTGGCAGGCGTCGGCTCATGAGGTTCACATTACATTTTTTAAACCATCGGGGCCACTTTGCGTCTTCATCGGAGGGCGCATGACGCTTGTTTCAGCCGTATTTGGGTCTGGCCGCCAAGGCCGTCGCTTACCGTATGGGGCGTAGCCGGGTCGATACGCGATACGTCTTGGAGGATCGAAATCAATCTTGACAGCGTCAATATTCGCGCTATCTTGATGCTGTCAAGATTGGAGAATGGCGATGCCGACCCGTAAGTCGACGAGACGATCGAAGACCTACCACCATGGAAATCTGGAGCACGCGCTCGTCGACGCGGTCTCGGAGATGATCAGCGAACGCGGCAATTGGGATTGCAGCATGCGCGATATCGCGCGCCGGGTCGGTGTCAGTCATAACGCCGCCTATAGTCATTTCCCCGACAAAACCGCATTGCTGGCCGCGGTCGCGGAGCGCGCATTCGAGGCGCTTCGGTCCGCAACGGCGGAGGCCGCCGCCGCTTATCCCGATGACCCGGAGGAGCAGTTCCTCGCTATCGGCATGGCGTATGTAAAGTTCGGCTGCGACCGGCCCGCGCATTTCCGCTTGATGTTCGGCCCGCTGTTCGCCGATGGCGATTGGGCATCGATGAAAGCGGCGGGACAGGCCGCCTTCGACGAATTGCGGACCGTTCTCAAACGGTGCGCCGCCGCCGGCCTGTTGCCGGAGTCGCGCATCGAAGAATTGGCGATCTCCGCTTGGGCCTTCGTTCACGGCCTGACCACGTTGGCCGTGGACGGTCGCGCCGAGCCCTTCGTCCGTGACGCGAAAACGATCATGCAGGCCGTTCGAATCGGCAGCTATTCGATGTTGGGCGGATTCAATGATCCGCGCGTCAGCGCGCCGCGTACGAAATTCAGCGTTGGGCAAGCAGTGGAGCATGAACGATGACAGCGTCTCCGTCCAAACGGAAACCATCCGGGCCCATGATCCGCATTGCCGCTGTCGGCGTCGTGCTGACCGCCGCGGTGATCGGGGCCGCCGGACTGTTCTCGCTACGATCCGGGGAGGGCGCCAAGGCGGCCGATCCATTGCCCGTCGCGGTAATGACGGCGCGCGAGCAGGATACCTTCGTCGCGCAGCGCAAGTTCGCCGGGCGGATCGTACCGCAACGCACGTCCGACGTGGGGTTCGAACTTGGCGGAAAGATCGTCGCGCTGAGCGTCGATGAAGGCGATAGCGTGCAGGCCGGACAGGCGCTCGCCCGTCTGGATACGGAGCAATTGACCAATCGACGTGCCGAGCTGCTCGGGCAGCGGCGAGAAACGGAATCGCAGCTTGTGCGTGCGGACTCCACGATGAGCCGGACGGCCAAGCTTGCGGCCAAGGGGTTCTCGACCCAGCAGTCCTTGGACGATATCCGCGCCGAACGGGACGGCCTGCGCGCGAAACTCGTGCAGATCGACGCGGCGTTGCGGGCCGTCGACACGGATCTCAAGGATTCGGTTCTCACGGCGCCCTTCGCCGGGCAGATCGTCCGGCGGTTCTTCGATGAAGGATCGGTCGTTGATGCCGGCCAGGCCGCGTTCCGGTTGAACGAACTCGGCGTTCTGGAGGCGCGCATCGGCGTGCCGATCGCGCTGCGCGACCGGGTCGACGTTGGCGAACGCTATACCGTGACCGCCGGCGCCTTGTCGGCTGACGGTCTGGTGACCCGGATCATCTCCGATGTGAACGCGCAGACGCGGACGGTGACGGTGATATTGCGGATCGACCGGGATCCCGGTTTCGTGCCGCGCGATCTGGTGCGCTTGTCCCTCGACGAGAAGATTCGCGAAACGGGAATCTGGGTCCCCGCGACGGCGATCAACGAGAGCCTGCGCGGTCTTTGGTCCGTCTATGTGGTGTTGCCCGATCCGCAGGATCGCGAAGCCGGATTGGGCCGTATCCAGCGAAAGGACGTCGAGATTGTCCATATCGAAGAGAACCGCGTCTACGTGCGGGGCACGTTGCAGGCGGGCGACCGCGTCGTGCTCTCAAGCCCGTTTCGGTTCGTTCCGGGGCAGGTGGTCCGATTCCGGAATGCCCCCGAACAAGCGGTGACCCAGGGCACGGGCCGATGAAAACGCTCTTCTTCGATTACAGGCGGCTGCTTGTCCTCACGGTCTTCATTATCGTGGCGGGCGGCCTCGCGGCGTTCTTCACCATGGCGCAGGAAGAAGACCCCAAGATCACCAACCGCTTCGCCACCATTATCACGCCGTTTCCCGGCGCCAGCGCGGACCGTGTCGAAAACCTGGTCACCGAAAAGATCGAGGATGAATTGCGCGAGCTGTCGGAGATCAAGAAGATCCGGTCCTTTTCGCGCACCGGTATCTCGGTCGTGACCGTCGAATTGGATGACGATGTCTACGAAACGGACGGTCCGTTCTCCCGTATTCGCGACGCCTTGAGCGATGCCGAGTCGAATTTCCCCGGCGGGGTGCCGTCGCCCGTCTTCGACGACGACCGGGGCTACGCCTATACCATGATGGCGGCGCTAGTCTGGGATGCGGACAGCGCCCCCAACGTCTTGATCCTGAAGCGGATTGCCGAGGATCTGCAGGATACGTTGCGTGACGTGCCCGGGACGGAACTGGTCACGATCCACGGTGCGCCCGCCGAGGAAGTGGTGGTCTCCGTCGACTCGGCCATCGCGGAATCCCTGACGCTCGACAAGCAGTCCATCGCGCGCGCCATCGCCGCGGCGGATTCGAAGGTTTCGGCCGGGCAGTTCCGGGGCGGTATCAACGAATATGTGCTGGAAGTCCGCGGCGAACTGAACACGCTGGCCCGGCTGCGCGAGGTGCCGGTGCGGCGCAACGCCGATGGCGGTATTGTGCGGGTCGGCGATATCGCGCGCGTGGATCGGCGGCTTGCGTCGCCGCCCGACGACTTGGTGCTGGTCGGCGGCAAGCCGGCGGTGATCGTGGCGGCGCGGATGGAATCGGACCTTCGGGTCAGCAGTTGGGCCGCCGCGGCGCGCGGTGCGTTGAAGACCTTCGAACAGGACCTGTCGGGCGGCGTGGCGTTGGAGGTCGTCTTCGACCAAAACGAATACGCGTCGGCCCGGTTCGGTACATTGGTGAAAAACCTCATGATCGGCGCGGCCCTCGTTGTCGTGGTGCTGTTCATCACGCTCGGGTGGCGCTCGGCGCTGATCGTCACGGCTGCGATCCCGCTGACTGCCCTCACGTCGTTGATCGTGCTGAATGTGATGGGAATCCCCATCCATCAGATGTCCGTCATCGGGTTGATGGTCGCGCTCGGTCTGCTGGTCGACGCCGCCATCGTGATGACCGATGCAATCCGCCGCCGCCTGGTCGATGGACTCAGCCCACGAGATGCAGTCGGCGTGTCGGTCAGCCGGCTTTGGTTGCCGTTGTTGAGTTCCACAGTGACGACGGTCCTCGCCTTCGCGCCGATCACCTTGATGCCGGGCGGCGCCGGTGAGTTCGTCGGGCCGATCGCGGCGGCGGTCATCACGGCGCTCACCGCGTCCTTCCTGTTGGCGATCACCGTGGTCGCGGCGCTCAACGGCGTTTTCCTGCCGGGCGGCCTCAAGACGGCGGCGGAGGGACGCAATTCTTTCTGGGCGGCCGGGCTGACTCTCCCGCGCCTTGCCGGCGCGTTCGACGCCGTGTTGGGGTGGAGCCTCAAGGCGCCAATTGTTTCGATGATGGCGGCGATGGTTCTGCCATTGCTCGGTATCGTCGGCGCAACCACCCTGCCGACGCAGTTCTTCCCGGAGGCGGATCGAAAGCAGTTTCATGTCGAAATGCGCCTGCCGCCTCAAAGTTCGATCGAGCGCACGCTCCAGGACGTCAGGAAAGCGACCGATCTGATCCAGGGTCGCGAGGACGTGGAGTCCGTGTCATGGTTTCTCGGCAATAGCGCGCCGAGTTTTTACTACAACATGCAGATGAACCAGGACGGCGTCTCCAACTATGCCGAAGCCATGGTCACGGCCACGCGGCTGCGCGGTTTGAAGGAACAGATCAATGCGGTGCAGCGGCAGTTGAGCGCCGCTTTTCCCGACTCGCAGATCGTCGTCCGGCAACTGCTGCAAGGGCCGCCGACACATGCGCCGATCGAACTGCGCATCTACGGCAAGGACCTGCGCGTGCTTCAGGGGATCGGCGAGAAGGCGCGGGCCTTGCTCGCGCAAGTGCCCGAGGTCACCCACACCTTTGCCGGTATACCGGGGGGTGAACCCAAATTGTGGCTCAACGCCGACGAGGATCAGGCGCGGCAGGCGGGTTTGTCGCTGGTCGATATTGCCCGGGACCTGGACAGTCAGCTCGAAGGCACCATCGGCGGCACGATTGTCGAGGGAACCGAGGAACTGCCGATCCGGGTGCGCTTGGACGACGAACAGCGCGCGCGCTTCGACGAACTGGCCTCGCTGAATATCCTGTCGCGGGAGGCGCCGGGCGGATCGGTGGATTTTCAAGCGACGCCAATCCGTGCATTGGGCGATATCGTGCTGGAGCCGGAAGCCAGCACGCTGGAGCGATACCAAGGACGCCGGGTGAACATCGTATCGGGCTATGTTCAGGCCGGGCAACTTCCGTCCACCGCGATCGCGAAATTCGAATCCCTGTGGGAAGCCGCCGGCTACACGCTGCCGCCGGGGTACCGCTATGAGTTCGGCGGCGATGCCGAGGCGCGGTCCGACGCGATCGGCAATCTGTTGAGTTCGGTGACGCTGATCGTCCTGTTGATGATCGCCACGGTCGTGCTGACCTTCAATTCCTTCCGTCTCAGCGGCGTGGTTTTCTTCGTTGCCTTCCTGTCGATGGGGCTTGGGCTGCTGTGTCTGACCCTCGGCGGCTTTCCGTTCGGCTTCCAGCCGATCATTGCGCTATTGGGATTGGTCGGCGTGGCGATCAACGCGGCGATCATTATCCTCACCGGGCTCAAACGGGACCCGCGGGCGGTCGCTGGTGATGTCGAGGCAATCAAGCAAGGTGTGCTGGAGACCAGCCGGCATATCACATCGACGACGATCACGACCTTCGGCGGCTTCTTCCCGCTCATCCTGTCGGACGGCGGCATGTGGCCACCCTTCGCGACGACGATTGCCGGCGGCGTCTTGTTGTCGACGGTGGTGTCTTTCTTCTTCGTGCCTCAGGCCTTCCTGATCCTGACCCGCATGCGGCCGGTCGCATCCGTCAACGCCGCCGCCGCTCAACCGGCCGCGCCGGCCTGACGAGATCATGTCCGCGTTACGCGGGCGAAATCCGGCATAACAACGTCTTCAGGTTGGTCTGATCCGAGATCGGATCGCGTTGGGTCTTGTCGGTCAGGAAGTTGACCGACCGCCATGGATGGAACGGCTGCCGTTCGCCCCAACCGATGGGGATGAAGACCGCGGTCGGCCGGATCCCCGCATGCAGCCAGGCGACCGCCTCGATCTCCCCGTGCGACGTTTCGATGCGGACCCGCGCGCCGTCCTCGATGCCGTGCTCCTTCGCCCGGTCCGGGTGGATCTGCACGTAGAGATCGGGCCACATCTCCTGCGCCTGCCAGAAGTAATGCGTCCAGCTATGGAAATGCGGCGCTGGCGGCCGGCCCGTGACCAGTTCGGTGTCGAAGCCCTGCGCCCGTAATTCGATACCCGGCGACTGGTTCCCCGGCGCCACGATCTCGCCCTTGTTGGCATGGGTCGGCACCTTATAGAAGGGCGACAGAACGCTCGCCGTATCGTCGCCCTCGGTCCGTTGGAAATAGGGCAGGTCCATCAACTGCTCGCGCTCGCTATAGAATTCCGGCACGGCGGATAGGCCGAGCGTCGTGAATTTCTCCTCCAGGTCCGGCGTCCAGAATTCGAGCTTGCCGCTGGGTGTGGGGAAGCGCGTCCCTTCCGGTTTGCCGACGGCGGTGGTCCCTTCGAGATATAGGGTATCCTGTTCCGGTGCGTCCTCAGTCGCGACGGGGAACCGTACCCAGCGATAGGGTGTCGAATGCAGCCGCTTCTGCGTGACGCCGCGCAGATGGTCATTGTCGATGCACATCTCGTCCCAGAAGACGGCGGAGTCCTTGTACTTCTCCTGCAACACGTCGTCGAAGCCGAACCGCTTGCCCAGTTCGATCCAGATCCAGCCGTCGGGCTTGGCCTCGCCCGGCGGATCGATCATGCGGTCGATCCAGACGACGCGGCGATCGTCGTTCGACCGGCCGATTTCGCCCTTTTCGATCCCGGCCGCAGCGGGCAGCACGTAGTCGGCGAAGGCGGTGGTTTCGTTCGGGAAGAGTTCGATATGCACCAACAGGTCGAGCGCCAACAGGGCGTCGCGCGACTCGTCCTGGTTGGGCCATTGGCCGAGCGGGTTGTTGCAGGCGATCATCGCCTTCAAAGGATATGGTTTGCCCTGGCGCATGGCCTCGGTCCAGCCCACCGGGCTTTTCCGGATCATCGGTTTCTCGATGGCCGGGCGGCGGTCGGCCGGTGCGTTTGCCGCCACGGGCGGGCCGGCGGACATGTTGAAGAACGCGCCGCCTTGGCGGCCCCAATTGCCGGTAATCGCCATCACATACATCAGCGTCCGGTTGGACTGCACCGAGTTGGTGTGCTGGTTGACGCCGCGGCTGGCGAACATCACGCAGCCGTCGGCGCCCGCGATCTCCTCCGCGAGCCGGCGGATGTCGTCCGCCGGGATGCCGGTGATCGGCGCGGCCCAGTCTGCCGTATAGCCCTTCTCGATGATCTGGTCGCGCCAGTTCTCCCACCCCAACACCCAGTCGTCGCAGAACGCGCGGTCGTGCAGGTCGTTGGTCAGAATGTGGTGCGACAGGGCGAGGCCGAGCGCCATGTCCGTGCCGGGCCGGATCGGCAGCCAGCGGTCGGCCTTGCTCGCCGTCACCGTCAGGCGCGGGTCCACGACGACCATCTTCGCCTTGTTGCGGATGCGCCAGTCGTTGACCATGCCGAAATAGACCGGCCGCGTCTCACCCTGGTTGTCGCCGACATAGACGTAGAGTTCGGCGCTGCCGATGTCTTCCGGCGTATAGCTGTTGCCGCTGCCGATGGTGCCCTGGGTCATCATGTAGGACAGGTTCTTCCCGGCGGCGCAGAAGGGGTCGGTGCCTTCGAAGTTATGCGTGCCCCACATCTGGGCGAACAGCCGCGAATAGCCGTTCTTGGTCAGGATGCCGGTCCGCGTGCCGACGTAGAGGGCCAGCGCCTCGGGGCCAAACTCGTCGCGCACCGATTTCATTTTTTCCGCGATCTCGTCGAGCGCCTGGTCCCAGCCGATCGGCTCGAACTTGTTCTCGCCGCGCGCGCCGACCCGCTTGAGCGGTTGCGTCAGGCGCTTGTCGTTGTGGTAGAGCTGCAGCGTCAATTGCGACTTCGGGCAGACCTTGCCTTTCAAGACCGGGTCGGTGTCGTTGCCGGTGATCCGCACCAACCGGTCGCCCTTGAAATGGAACTGGGTGCTGCAGCAGTTGAAGCAGAGGTTGCAGCCGCCGGGTTCCATCCGGTCGGCGGTGCGGTCCGCGCGCGGCTGGCCGTAGGGATACTCCGCGCCGACGTCCGCCACCGACTCCTTGGCCGCGGCGGAGTCCATGAAGGCGGGCGGCGTGCGGTCCGCGATCGGGTCCTGATCGTGCGCCAAGGCGCCGAAGGCGTCGGACTCGGGGCGCGGGATACGGTCCAGATAGACCGTGCCCGGGCCCATCAGGAAGTGATCGTTGTCGCGGATCGTGCGGTCTTCTTCCAACGCCATGGCCACCAGGTCCTGGCGTTCGCCGAAGCTGATCGCGTGGCCGGGGCACACGCTGGCGCAGGCGGGGCCTTGGCCGTTCGCGCGGCGGTCGGAACACAGGTCGCATTTCACCGCGTGATGGCCCGCGGCGTCATAGCCCATCGCGCCGTAGGGGCAGGCGATGACGCACTCGCCGCAGCCGGTGCAGCGGTCCTCGTTGACTTTGACCACGCCGGTGACGGGGTCTTTCTCGATCGCCTTCGGATTGACCGGGCAGGCGCGCAGGCAGGCTGGGCGGTCGCAGTGCTGGCAGGTGACGGTCAGGAAGTCGAGCGCCGGTGCGGTCTCGTTGCCGAGCCAGACCACCTTGTTGCGGTACTCGCCCGGGCCGAGCCCGTGTTCCTGCTTGCACGCGACTTCGCAGCTTTTGCAGCCGATGCAGCGTTCTAGGTCGATCATCAACGACAGGCGGCCGCTGCCGCTGCCCTGCATGCCATCTACCATTGCGTTATATGCCACCATGTTATGTCGCCGCCGTCGGCGACGTATCCGGCGAAGAAGGTCACGGTGATCACGTGAATGATCAACCCGATTACGAAAAGATAGGCGAGCGCAAGATGCGCCGCCCGCCAATAGGCCTGCTGTGGCGGCACCATGCGCCGCGTGCCGATGATCTCGCGTTCCGCCCGGACCAGTTTCGCGTATGCCGCCGACATCACCGGATGACGCAGCCAGTGTGAGAGCGTCGGCGAGAACGTGCCCTCGCGCGCCGCCGGGTCGAGGTAGCGGAGCAGCTCGGCCTTTTGGTCGATCACGGTCCGAAGTTCCTCGCGTCGATCCGGGGGCAACGGCGCGAAATGCCCGTATTTCTCGCCGAACGTGTCGGAAACCCGGCGGCTGAGCCAGATGCGCGCATAGACGCCCAGCGCGATCAATCCGATCAGCGCGAGGAACAGCAACGCCGGCGGCCGCCGCAAATAGCCGGCGGAGTGAATGACCACCATCACCGTGCCAAGGCAGGACGCAACGATATGGGCGTTCATCCAGAAGGGGGGTGAGCCGCCGCGTCCGGCGCGTTTGACCAGCACGAACACCATCGAAACGAGCAGGAGGAGCGCACCGACGACGCCGAACAGATAGAGGACCGGGCTTCCCGGTGTCTTGAGAGTGTCCGGCAGAAAAGTCCGCGCGACGGCGTAGATCAAAATCACCACGGCCAATCCCGCGACGAGGCTGCCGAGCGTACGGTTGCTGATATCCGGTCGGCTCATGGGGTATTGCGATTCTTTGTTGTTGATTTCGGCTGGTCGGACGAAGCCGGTAGGCGAGACCGTCGCGCGGCACCATAAGAACAATCGCAAGACAGTGCGGCGATGGCGAATTCAGGAAACGCTGTCACGCTATTACGTTACCACAGTCCGCCCGAATGCCTAAAACCGACTGCTGCGGTGCAGAGTTTCATGGTCGGGTTTCCAAGGATCCATGCATCGGAGTCACGGCCGGGACCCTTCTGCTTTGAATTTGAGCAATCCTCGGGAAATCCGGGCGCGCAGTTCAAATTTTAGGCGTTGTGTCGTGCGGGAAAGCGGCGCCGGCCGCATTCAGGATTCCGGATTGGGCGCGCGATAGTATGCAATATATTGAATATAAAGGGAAATTTAGAAATTTTGCCATGCGCGTCGGAATAGACAAAGGCATGGCACGCTTGCTGCAAACATGATTAGAATGAAGCGACTCTCTAGAAGGTTGCGCACAAGTGCGCCGTTTTCCCGCGCACACAAGAAAAACAAGATACCTCGGGAGGGAATCCGACAGTCTAAAATCAATCTCAGGGAGTAGTTAGATGATGTCTCCAGTGAGACCCCCGTTAAAAAAGAAGCCGACCTTTGTCCGCCGGCTGCGGACGGCGTCGTTGGGTATCCTTGCCGTTGCCGCGGCGGCCGGGCTTGGCACGCACTCGCTTCAGGCGGCCGACAAGGTGCTGCGGGTCGCGATGACCGCTTCGGACATTCCAATCAATATCGGCCAGCCCGACCAGGGATTCGAAGGATTCCGGTTCATGGGCTACATGCTTTACGACACCTTGGTGCTTTGGGATCTGTCCAAGGACAAGGAATCGGCCGGCCTGATGCCCGGACTGGCGGAGAGTTGGTCCGTCGACCCGGAGAACAGCAAGCGTTGGATTTTCAATCTGCGCAAAGGCGTAAAGTTCCACGACGGCAGCGATTTCACCGCCGATGACGTGGTCTGGAATTTCCAGAAAGTTCGAGACACGAAGGCGCCGCAGTATGAAGCGAAACAGGCGGCCTTGGTTGCGGTTCGCATTCCCGCGCTGGATCAGGTGAACAAGATCGACGACCATACCGTCGAAATCCTGACCAAAGAGCCGAGCGCCTATGTGCCCTACCAGGTCAGTTTCTGGTTCATGTCGAGTCAGGAACATTGGGAGAAGGTGGGCAGTTGGGCGGAATTCGCGAAAAACCCGTCCGGGACCGGGCCGTGGAAATTCGTCAGCCAGACGCAGCGCGCCAAGGTCGAAATGGAGGCCAACAAGGACTATTGGAACCCGAAGCGGGTGCCGAAGGTGGATCGCGTGATCCTGCGCCCGATCCCGGAACCGTCGGCCCGCGTCGCCGCGTTGCTGTCGGGGCAGGTGGACTTCGTCGAAGCGCCGCCGCCGGATGCGGTGCCGCGCCTGAAATCCGCCGGGATGCAGATCGTCACGAATGCGTATCCGCATAACTGGGCGATCAAGCCGAGCCGGATCAAAGGTTCGCCGTGGAACGACGTGCGCGTCCGTAAGGCGGCCAATCTCTGTATCGACCGTCAGGGCATGAACAAGATGCTGGGCGGCCTCAGCGTGCCGGCCGAAGGACATGTGCCGCCGGGTGACACGTGGTTCGGCAACCCGACGTTCAAGCTTGGCTACAAGCCCGACGAGGCTCGTAAGCTGATGGCCGACGCCGGCCACAGCGCGGAGAAGCCGCTGACGGTCAAGATCGCGATCTCGACGAGCGGATCGGGCCAGATGCAGCCCTTGCCGATGTTCGAATTCCTGCAGGCGAACCTCAACGAGTGCTTCTTCAACGTCGAGGCCGAGGTCATGGAATGGAATGCGTTGACCGCCTTCCACCGGAAGCCGGCCGACGACAAGATCGCCACGTCGAAAAACGTGAACGCGGTGATCGTCAGCCATGCGTTGCAGGATCCGTATAGCGGGTTCGAGCGGTTCTTCCTCAGCTCGCGGATTTCGCCCGCGGGGTCGAACTGGGGCATGCTGAAGGAACCCTTCTACGACGAGATGCTCGCCAAGGCGGCGAACACCTTCGACGAGGAGCAGCAGAATGCGATCCTGCGCCAAGTTCACGAGCATGCGGTCGACAACGCGCAATGGATTTGGGTCACGCATGACGTGAACCCGCGCGCCTTGGCCCCGCATGTGAAGGGCTTCGTGCAAGCCAAGAGCTGGTTCCAGGACCTGACGCCGATCTCGATCGAGAAATAGCGTTTCGATCCGGCCGGTGGTGCGGTAGCGCGCCGCCGGCCGGGATTTCTCGATACTGGTTTCAGTAGGGGAGACCGGCATTGCTTATCTATATTCTGCGACGTCTGCTTTACGTCATTCCGATCGCGCTTGGCGTGACCGTCGTTTGTTTCTCGCTCGTTTACATCGGCCCCGGCGATCCGCTCAGTTCGATCCTGCCGGAGGATGCGCCGCAGGAAGTCATCGACCGGATCAAGGCGGAATACGGCCTCGACAAGCCGTTGCCGGTGCAATACGCGGTCTGGCTCGGCAAGGCCCTGATCGGCGATTTCGGCACGTCCATCGTCACCGGGCGTCCGGTCTTGGTCGAGTTGGGGCCGTCGCTGGTCAACAGTTTGATCCTCGCGATCGGCGGGGCGATGCTCGGGTTTATCGTCGGTGTCGTGCTGGGCGGATTGGCGGGCTACTACCACGGCCGTCCGGCCGACCGGATGTTCACCGCCCTTGCGATCACCGGCGTCAGCGTGCCGCATTACTGGCTCGCCATCGTTCTGGTCATTATCTTTTCGGTCGAGTTGGCCGTCCTGCCGTCGCTCGGCATGACCGCCAGCGGGTCGACCGAGTTCACCTTCTCCGCCGAGAATTTCCAGCATCTCGTCCTGCCGGTCATCGCGCTGTCGGTGATTCCGGCCGGCATCGTGACGCGAACGGTGCGTGGCGCGGTGGCCGAACTGCTGAACATGGAGTTCGTCGAGGCGCTGCGCTCGAAAGGGTTGAGCGAGGCTAAGGTGATCAAGCATGTCACCAAGAACGCGGCGCCGCAGGTGCTCGCCGTGATGGGGCTGCAGCTCGGCTATCTGCTCGGCGGCTCGATCCTGATCGAAACGGTTTTCGCCTGGCCCGGCACGGGCCTGCTTCTCAACAACGCGATCTTCTCGCGCGATATCCCGGTGCTGCAAGGCACGATCCTGGCGCTCGCCTTGATCTTCGTCGCCTTGAACCTGACCGTTGATATCGTGCAGGCGACGCTCGATCCGCGGATCAAGCGGTAGCCGATAACAGTGAATTTGGGAAACGAATTGCCATGACCACAACCGCCACGCCCGTCGACGACCGCACCGAAGCGCCGGCCTTCGTGGCCGCGCGCCGGGGGTATTGGGGCAGCGTCTTCACGCGGCTGAGCCACGATCCCATCACCATCGTTTGCGCCGTGATCGTGATGATCATCCTGCTCGCGGCGGTTTTCGCGCCCTGGATCGCGCCGCACGATCCTTACAAGACGAGCATGCTGAAACGGCTGGCCCCGATCGGGACGGACGGCTTCCTGCTGGGCACCGACGAACTGGGCCGCGACATGCTGACCCGGTTGATCTATGGCGGCCGGGTCTCGTTGTTTACCGCGATCGCGCCGGTCTTCACGGCGCTGGTGGTCGGCGGCACCTTGGGCATCATCGCCGGGTTTGTCGGCGGGCGGGTCAACATGATCATCATGCGGACGACCGACGTCTTCTACGCCTTTCCGTCGATCCTGCTCGCCATCGCGATATCCGGGGCGTTGGGGGGCGGTATCCTGAACGCGGTCCTGTCGCTGACCTTGATCTTCGTGCCGCCGATCTGCCGTGTCGCGGAAACTGTCACGACGCAGGTGCGGAACCTGGATTTCGTCGCGGCGGCGCGCGCGACCCCGGCGGGCACTTTCCGAATATTGCGCGTCCATGTCTTGGGCAATGTATTGGGGCCGGTGTTGATCTACGCGTCCAGCCTGGTCAGCGTCAGCATCATCATCGCGTCGGGGCTGAGCTTTCTCGGTCTCGGCGTCACGCCGCCCGAGGCGGATTGGGGCCTGATGCTGAACACGCTGCGCCAGTCGATCTATGTCGCGCCGGTCAACGCCGCCTTGCCCGGCGTCATGATCTTCGTGACCGGCATGTGCTTCAATCTCATGAGCGACGGCCTGCGCACCGCGATGGACGTCAAGCTTTAAGGGGAGAACCGATGAGCAGTGATAAGCCCGAGATTACCGCCGAGGCGTTCGAGAAACTGGCCGAGGCGGCGGGGTTGACGCTCGACCCCGCCGAGAAGGAGCGTATGCGCGAAGGGTATATCGGCCTGCAAACGCTGCTCGCCCGGTTGCCCGAAGACCCGGCCATGGCGGACGAACCGGCATTGGTCTTCCAGGAGCCGTCGTCGCGGGTGGTCCGATGACGGACCTGCATTACCTCACGATCGCGGACGCGGGCGACCGCATCCGCGCGGGCGACCTGAAAAGCCGGGACCTGGTGGAGGCGAGCCTGGCGCGGATCGATACGACCGACGAGGCGCTGAAAAGCTTCATCACCGTTCTGAACGACGACGCCTTGGCGGCGGCCGACGATGCGGATCGCGAGATCGCGGCCGGCGGCTGGAAGGGGCCGTTGCATGGCGTGCCCTTGGCGCTGAAGGACATCTACTCCACGGCGGGCGTTCGGACGACCTGTCATTCGCGGCTGCTGGAGAACAACGTGCCCGCCGAAGACGCGGTCTCGGTGGCAAAACTCAAGGCGGCGGGCGCCGTTATCGTGGGGAAGCTGGCGACGCATGAATTCGCCTTCGGCGGCCCCTCCTTCGACCTGCCGTGGCCGCCCGCGCGGAACCCTTGGAACCTGGATCACATACCCGGCGGTTCGTCGAGCGGTTCCGGCGCCGCGGTCGCGTCGGGTCAGTGCGCCGGCGCGATGGGGTCCGACACCGGCGGATCGATCCGCGGCCCGGCGGGCGTGTGCGGGATCGTCGGGCTGAAGCCGAGCTACGGGCGGATCAGCCGCCGGGGCATCTATCCGCTGAGTTGGACGCTGGATCACGCCGGACCGATGACGCGCACGGTCGAAGACTGCGCCCACATGATGCAGGCGTTGTCGGGTTACGATCCCGAGGACGCGGGCTCCGTCGACACCCCGGTGCCGGACTTCGCCGCATCCTTGGCGAAACCCGCCGCCGGGTTGCGGGTCGGCGTCGCGCGCGCCTGGTTCGACGGTGTGGACGCCGAAACGCTGGCGGCGCTGGAGAGTGCGGTCGATCATCTGAAAGGCGCCGGAATGGCCGTGCAGGATATCGATCTGCCGGACATCCGCGATTGTCACGCCTGCGGCCGTCTTATCATTCTGAGCGAAGCCTATACCATCCATCGCCGGTCGCTGGCGGAGACGCCGGAGAGATACGGCGAATACTTCCGCGACCGGGCGCGGCTCGGCGCGTTCATCAGCGCGCGCGACTATGTCGAAGCGCAGCGCATGCGTCAGCGGTTGACCACGGCCATGTCGGCGGCGATGGCCGATGTGGATATCCTGCTGACCGCGAACCAATACGGGCCAGCGGAATCCTTCGCCGATTCACAGCGGTCCTTCCCCTTCTTCGGCAAACCCTATCCGACCATGCCGTTCAATGTGACGGGGCAGCCGGCGGTGACGCTCTGCGCCGGGTTCGCGGACTCGGGGTTGCCCATCGGGTTCCAGCTCGCCGGCAAGGCGTTCGAGGATGATGTTGTCCTGCGGGCCGGGCATGCCTTCGAAACTGCGCGCGGCGATCTGGGCCGCAAGCCCCCGATCTAACAACCTCTAGCGCAATTTAATTTCCGGCGAAGGCCGCGGAGGCCTGTCCCACTTCGCTGCGGATGCAGCGGACCGCCCGGTGGTCGGAGAGCGGTTCCAATTGCGGCACCGCCGCCGTGCAGGCGGCCTCGACATAGGGACAGCGCGGCGCGAAGGTGCATTTCGTGGGCGGCGCTTCGAGATTGGGCGGCGACCCCGGGATCGCTTCCAGGCGATGGCCGCGCGAGGCGCTGTGAATGGTCGAGGCCAGCAACCCTTGCGTATACGGATGCACCGGCGATTGCACGACTTCCGCAAGCGGACCCGTCTCGACGATCTGGCCGCCATACATGACGGCGAGCCGCGACGACACCTCGATGGCCACTCCCACGTCATGGGTGACGAAGATGATGCTGAGGCCCAGTTCTTCCTGCAGTTGGGCGAGCAGCAGCAGCACTTGGATCTGCACCGTGGCGTCCAAGGCCGTGGTCGGCTCGTCCGCGAGCAACAACTTCGGCCGGCAGGACAAGGCCAGCGCGATCATCGCCCGCTGCCGCATGCCGCCGGACATTTCATGCGGATAGGTATCGAGCCGTTGCTTGGCCGACGGAATGCGCACGAGTTCGAGCAGCTCAAGCGCGCGGGCCCGGGCCTCGCTTTGGCTGATGCCTTCATGATGCACGATCGTTTCGCAGATTTGGTCGCCGATCGTATAGACCGGGTCGAAAGCGGTGGCCGGTTCCTGAAAGATCATCGAGACGTCCGAGCCGCGCAACTCCGCGAGCTGTTTGCGGGGCATGGTCAGGACATCTTCGCCGTCAAGCCATATCGACCCGCTGAGGACGGCGTTGCGAGGCGGCAGCAGCTTTTGAATCGACCGCAGCGTCACGCTCTTGCCGGAGCCGGATTCGCCGAGAATGCCGAGGACTTCGCCGCGCTCCAGTTCGAAGGATACGCCGTTGACCGCGTGAACCGTGCGTTCGCGCGAGACGAATTTCACATGCAGGTCGCGGACGTCGAGCAGAATATCGCGGTCATCCGGCATAGGACAGCTCCTTGGCCATATCGCTGCCGGCTTTCGAATGACCCGACTTCTCTTGCCACAGATGGCAGGCCACACGGCGGGTCCCTTCGCCGTCCCGGATCAGCGGCGGCACCTTTTCCGCGCAGACCGGCTCCGCGAAGGGGCACCGGGTGTGGAAACGGCAGCCGGACGGCGGCCGGATCGGGTTGGGCGGGTCGCCGGTGATCGGCGCTTCCTTGGTGCGCCGGTTCGGGTCCATCGTCGGCTGTGCCATCAGCAGGGCCTTGGTGTAGGGATGGCGCGGGTCCTCGTAGACCTGCTCGACATCGCCGATCTCGACGATCTCGCCGAGATACATCACCATCACCTTGTCGCTGATGTAGCGCACGACATTGAGGTCGTGGCTGATGAAGATATAGGTGAGGTCGAGTTGTTTCCTGAGGTCGCTCAGCAGGTTCAACACCTGCGCCTCGACCGACTTGTCGAGCGCCGATACCGCTTCATCGAGGATCAGTAGCCGGGGGTCGAGCGCGAGGGCGCGCGCGATGTTCACCCGCTGCCGCTGACCGCCCGACAGTTCGTGCGGGTACCGATGGACGAACAGGCGCGGTTCGAGACCCACTTTCGCCAGGATCGCGATGGCCCGTTCATTGGCTTCGTCATGCGGGACGCCGGCGCTGATCGGTCCGAAGGCGATCGACTCTTCGATCGGCAGGCGCGGGTTCAGCGACGCATAGCTATCCTGGAATACCATTTGGACCCGGCTGCGCATTTCCCGGATCGGCAGGCCACCGGGGCCGCCGATCGTCTTGCCGTCGAGGATGACCGTGCCCTCGTCGGGGTCGATCAGGCGGATCAGCAGCCGCGCCATGGTCGACTTGCCGCATCCGGACTCGCCGACGACGCCGAGGGTCTCGCCCTTCTGAACATCGAAGGAGATGCCGTCGACGGCGCGGACGGGCGGGGACTCGCCGAAGGCGGGCAGGGCCCGTTTGGTGGAAAAATACTTGCGAAGGTTCTGCACTTGCAGGAGGGGCCGCTGCGGCGTCTCCGTATTGGCGTTTTGGCTGTTGATGGCCGGCATTTCCGCTCCTTGCGCGCACCCCGTCGTGATCGGGGGAATTACAGGGAATTGCGCAAGATGCGTGCCATTGTCGAGGGTGGCCTTCTTCGATGCGGCGGCGCAGGCAAAACAAGGCGTTTGGGCCATTTTGCCGTGCAGCGATGGCTCTGACGTCAAAGCGATCCGTCGGGCCGCATCGTATCCTGCTCAGGAAGTATCCCGGTAACAGGGCCGGTTGATCAAGGATTAAGCAACTTTCCGGCGATTCGATCGCCGTGGAGGATTATCCCAGTACCTCGATGGCCGCGGTGACGCCGGCGCCGGGGGGCGCGTCGTAGCCGTATCGGCGTAGCGTGACGTCGAGCGCGGCGAGACAGGACAGCACGCTTTGCCGCCGGCAGACGTACCCCATGGTGCCGATACGCCAGATCTTGCCGTGCAGCGGGCCGAACGACGTGCCGATTTCGATGCCGAAATCCTCCAGCATTGCGGTTCGGACGTCATCGCCCGCGACCGATTCCGGGATGTAGACGCCGGTAACGTTATCCATCCGGTATTGCGGGTCGCCGTACAAGCTAAGGCCCATTGCCTCCAGGCCGGCGCGAAGCCCTTGGCTCACGTGACGGTGACGGGCCCACACGGTCTCGAGTCCCTGCTCCAGAACGACGCGAAGCGATTCCCGCGCGGCGTAGAGCATCGACGTGGACTCGGTGTGGTGGTTGAGCCGCGCCTCGCTCCAATAGTCCATCAGCATCGGCAGGTCGAAATAGTTCGATTGGATGCGGGGGCCGTCGCCGGGTTCGAAGCCCGGCGGTTGGATTCCGGCCTCGACATGCTTGCGATGTTTCAGACGGTCGACGACGCGCGCATTGAACGTGATCGGCGCCGATCCCGGTGGGCCCGACAGGCATTTCTGCAGGCCGGCGGACGCGATATCGATCTGCCACGCGTCGACCTCGAACGGCATGCCGCCGATGGTCGCGGTGGTATCGACGAAGAGCAGGGCGTCATGGGCGCGGCAGATCGGCCCGATCTCGTCCAGGGGCTGCGCCATCGTGGTCGACGTGTCGCCATGCACCATCGCGACCAATTGCGGCTTGTGTTCCTCGACCGCCGCGCCGATGACCTGGGGCGGGAACACGGTGCCCCAGTCGGTTTCGAGGGCGACGACAGTGCCGCCGCATCGGCCGGCGATTTCCGTCAGCAGATGCCCGAACCGGCCGAAGATCGGCACCAGGACCGTATCCCCCGGCGTGATGAGCGAACTCAACGCCGCCTCGATGCCCGCGCGCGCGGTGCCGTTGATCAGGAAGCTCCACTGGTTCTCCGTCCGGAATATCCGCCGCACCAGCGCCATGGTTTCGTCCATGTATTGCGTGAACTGCGGATCGAACTGGCCCAGCATCGGCATCGACATGGCGCGCAGCACGCGGGGGTGGACGTTCACCGGCCCCGGCCCCATCAGGAGCGACGGGCGCGGATCGAGGTCTTCGAACACGGGTGAATCCGGCATTGGTGATCTGGTCTTTGTCACGGTCCTGTCCTGCGCTGCGAATGCCGGGAATGGCGTCAGGTCACCATATATATCCGTCCGCCCGGGTCGCAACGGATAGATCGAGCCAACCGATGATTGATTTGCGTTTTCAGACACCGGAGGTGGTTGCACGAGGCACTATAAAAACCTCTTTCAATGGCTAAGTCGGCCTGTTGTTGCAATTATAAGGAGAAATATTTGTCTCTCAATTCTCTTGCGGCCTGTCAACCTCGGCCTGCCCACCGGCATGCGCACCGGACCACACACCATACGTGTCGCATTTCGTCAGGAATTAGAAGCAGTTCATCCGGCACATCAGAATAACCGTAGCAAGAATGAAGATCATTTAGATGCACGTTTAAATCAAAATTAACAATAGGAACAATACACTTCGAATTCGTTATGTCGGGCTGCGCGCGCCGCGGGAATAAACGGAAGTGCAGCAACTTTAAATAGAGTCACGTAGACTAGTGGTGGTATTGGGGGAAGAATGCCGAGCGCGAATGAACAAACAGGCCCGTCTGAAGGCGCCTGGCGAAACAAACTTGCCTTCTTGGAAATCGACGAGAGCACGCGCACGCAATTGGCGGAATTCCTGCCGATTCTCGAAGAAAACCTTCCGGATTTGCTCGACGCGTTCTACGCGCATGTTGCGAAGTTCCCGGACCTCCAGGAGAACTTCGGCGACGCCGCCACGGTCGCGCGGCTGAAGGATGCCCAGGCTGCCCATTGGCGGCTTTTGTTCACCTGCCAATTCGATGACGCCTACCGGGCGCAGATTCAACGAATCGGTATCGCGCATGCGCGGATCGGGCTCGATCCCGGCGCCTACATGGCGGCTTACCGATTCATTCTTGGCAAGATCTCCGAGCTGCTGCTCAAGCCGGCGAAATGGCGCGGCAAAGACCGCAGCGAGATGTTCCGCGCGGTGACGAAGGTCCTTTTCCTGGATATGAGTTTGGCGCTTGGCGCCTATTCCGCGGATCGGAAATCGAACCAGCAGGCCCGTCAGAACGAATTGGCCGGCGAGTTCGAATCCAACGTCAAACAGGTCGTCGACACGGTTTCCTCGGCGGCCGACGAGATGCGGGCATCCGCCGAATCGCTGGCGGGGGTCGCCGACCGGACGAGCGAGCATTCGACCAAGGTCGCAACCGCGTCCGAGCAGGCGTGCTCCATGGTTCAAGCCGTGGCTTCCGGTACCGAGGAGTTATCGGCGTCCGTCACCGAGATCGGCAAGCGGGTCGCGCATTCCACCGAGATTTCCAAAAGGGCGGTGGAGACTGCGGGACAAACGAATGAATCGATCCAAAACCTGGCGTCGTCCGGCGAGAAAATCGGCGAGGTCGTTCGTTTGATCAGTGACGTTGCCGAACAAACGAATCTGTTGGCGCTTAACGCGGCGATCGAGGCGGCGCGCGCGGGCGAAGCGGGCAAAGGCTTTGCCGTGGTGGCGGCGGAAGTGAAAAGCCTTGCCAATCAAACGGCGAGCGCGACCGAGGAGATCGCCGAGCAAATCAAGTCGATGCAGTTCGAGATTCAAGGGTCGGTGGAAGCGATCGAGCAGGTCGGCGGCATCATCGAGGAAATCAGCATGGCCGCCTCGGAGATCGCCGCGGCGGTTGAACAGCAAGGGGCGTCGACCCAGCAGATCGCCAGCAATGTTTCGGAAGCGGCCAGCAACGCCGAGGATGTTTCCAAAAGCATATCGGACCTCAGCAACGCGACCACGGAAACGCAATCGTCGGCGGCGGAAGTGTTGGGCGCCGCGGATGAGTTGTCGCAGCAAGGCGACAAGCTGCGCGGGGAAGTCGACCGGTTTCTAACGAGTGTCAGGTCGTGATCGTCGATTCGTGTTGGTGGGGCGGATGGCCAGGGTTTGGAACCCCGTGCCGCACACAAGGAGTTGGACATGGCTGATGTAATGCCGAAGCGAAAGCCGCCGGTTTCATCGGAGACCGTCGCGCCAGCCACGCGGGATGAAAAGCCGGCGTTCGAGAAGGTGCTTCTTCACCCCAACCGTGAGGAGCGATTGAAGTCCGCGATCGAAGGGTTGACCGCGACCTTCCCGACCGCCCGGAAGCGGGCCTCGGAGGCGATCCTCACCCTCATCGACACGTTGTCTGGCGACGAACACACGTTTGAACAGAGCCACGCGGACAAATTGAAGGTCAAACTATTTCGGGCCTTGGTGGCGCTGGAGGCCATCCATGACCGACCGGAATCGGTGTCAAAAGAGGAATTGGAATCCTTGAAGCAGGCGATGGACCTGCTGCAGCACCCAGAGCTGACGGAACCACGAACGCAAGCGGCCGGCGACCAGGGAGTGCCCAAGCGGCCGGCCTAGACGGCGGCGCCGTGACGACTGCATGGACACCCGCCGCGGCAATGGATTCACTTGAGAGATGACGGAAAGCAGGATGACTTCAATGAAGATCTTTGGGCTAATGAGCAATCTGAATATCGGCAAACGCATATATATCGCGCTTGCGATGCCGTTCCTCCTGGCGATATTTCTCGGCGTTTCGGAAATGCGGGAGGACTGGGCGCGTAAATCCGATGCAACCGTCTTGCTGACCTTAGGAAACCTCGCGCCGGCGATTAGCGCGCTTGTGTTCGAACTGCAGAACGAGCGCGGCATGGCGGTGACCTTCTTGAAGAGCCAAGGCAAACAACACGCCGATGCGCTTCCCGCACAGCAACGGCAAACCGACGAACGGCAAGGCGAATTCCGCGAAGCGATGAAGACCGCGGACCTTGAGCGTTTCGGCGGCAGCCTGGCGAAATCGTCGAGCACCGCCTTCGCGGCCGTTGCCGCGCTGATGGATCACCGCGGGAAGATCAATAGCAAGTCCACGAACATGACGCGGACGTTCAAGGTCTATACCGAAACGATCAATAAGCTGCTCGCCGTCGTCGATCAGATGGCTTTGATCGGATCGAACGGTGATGTGTCACGCGCCATCATCGCCTACACGGCGGTCCTGCATATGAAGGAACATGCCGGTCAGGAGCGCGCCATGGGATCGGCCGGCTTCGCCGATGGGTTCTTCTCGCCGCATGTTATCGAGGCGATGTTGAAGCAGATGGAGGCGCAGCGGATCTACGATTCGCAACTGCAAATCTACGCCGGTCCGGATCAACGCGCGGCTTATGACAAAGCGATGGCCGACCCTGCGGTAGCCGAGGTCCAGCGGATGCGGAAGATCGCGGTGGATAGCGTTCAAACGGCGAGCACCGGCGGCATCAAACCCGCTGATTGGTTTGCGACGATCACCAAGAAGATCGATCTTATAAGCGGCATTGAAAACCGTATCGGCGCCGATCTCATCGCGACCCTGCAGGGGATCAAGGAAAGCGCGACCCGGGCGCAACAGGTCTTGATGATCTTCGGGAGCTTGACGCTGCTTGCGAGCTGCTTGCTCGGTTACTTGATCGTCCGCAGCATCACCCGGCCCGTGGGCGTCATGACGGCCGCGATGACCGATCTTGCGCAAGGAAACTACGATGTCGACGTGCCGGCCTTGGCCAATCGCGACGAAATCGGCGAGATGGCGCAAGCGGTCGAAGTCTTCAAGCAGAATGGCAAGAAGATGAAGGAGATGGAGGCGGAGCAACGCGATCAAGAGAAGCGCGCCGAACAGGAAAAGCGCGAAGCCATGAAGGCGCTCGCCGACGACTTCCAATCGCGTGTGCTTGGAATCGTTCAGGCGGTGTCGTCGTCTTCCACGCAGATGCAGTCGACATCGGAATCGATGACGCATTTGGCGCAGGATTCGAGCCGCAAGGCGGCGCTGGTCGCGTCCGCGTCGGAGCAGGCCACCGCGAACGTGCATGCGGTGGCGTCATCAGCCGACGAATTGTCGGCGTCGGTCAGCGAGATCAATCGTCAGGTCGGTCAATCCACGGAGATTGCCACTCGGGCGAACGGCGAGGCCGAACACACGAACCAGACCGTGCAGAGTCTGGCCAATTCGGCGCAGAAGATCGGCGAGGTTGTGAACCTGATCAGCGATATCGCGGAGCAAACCAACCTGCTCGCGTTGAACGCGACGATCGAGGCCGCCCGAGCCGGCGAAGCCGGGAAGGGTTTCGCGGTCGTGGCCGCCGAGGTGAAAAACCTGGCGAATCAAACCGCGCAGGCGACCGAAGAAATCGCCGCTCAGATCAACGAGATGCAATCGGTCACCGACGATGCGGTTTCGGCGATCGCCGGAATCGGCGGCACCATCAAGGAGATCAACGGTATCGCCGAGACGATCGCGACCGCGGTCGGTCAACAAGGGTCGGCGACGCGCGAAATCGCTGAGAATACGCAGCAAGCCGCGTCGGGCACCGAGGAGGTCAGCAACACGATTTCCGAAGTGACCAAGTCCGCATCCGAAACGGGGTCTGCGGCCGAAGAGGTCTTGTCGGCGGCCGGCGAACTATCCCGGCAGTCGGAAGCGCTGCAGGGTGAGGTGGAGAACTTCCTCGTTCAGGTTCGCGCCGCCTAGTTGCCAAGCGCCGGCTGTTGAGGACCGCGGCGGACGCCTGCCCGCCGGGTCCTCTCGGTCGTTCGGGTTCCGGTCAGGACTCGCCGAGGAAGGTTCGCATCCAGCGATCGTAGTCCGCGTCGCGGGTCACCGACTTCATCAGGTCGCCCGAGGCGACGCCCTTCAGGTCGCCCGGTTCGGCGCCGTCGCGTAACGCTTTCAGCGTGTCGTGCACGGCCTGGACCGCGGCCATGAAAGGCTGATGACCCTGAAGGCAGACCCGGACGCCTTGGCCGGCCAGATAGTCGAGATCGGACAGCTCCGGTCCCCGGCCGCCCAGGATAAAGGGCAGGTCGACCGCCGACCGCAGGGCTTCCAACTCGGCCTTCGTTTTCACGCCGACGAAAAACAGGGCATCCACGCCGGCGGCTTCATAGGCCTTGGCGCGCGCGACCGCGTCGTCGATGCCGGTGATCGCGACGGCGCTGGTGCGTCCGGCGATGACGAGGTTCGGGTCCTGGCGGCCTTCCAAGGCGGCGCGCATCTTGCCGACGCCTTCTTCGATCGGGATCATGCGGGAACTGCCGACGGTGCCATGCGGTTGCGGCAGGTCGGTGTCTTCGATCGACAGCGCGGCGACGCCGGCGGTTTCCAACTCTTCCACGGTCCGTTTCACGTTCATCGCGTTGCCGTAGCCATGGTCCGCATCGACCAGCAGGGCCAGATTGCCGGCCCGGCAAATCCGGTAGGCCTGGTCGGCGAACTCCGACAGGGTGAGGATGATGATGTCCGGCGCGCCGAGGACGGTCAGCGAGGCGACCGAGCCCGCGAACATGCCCACTTCGAAGCCCAGGTCTTCGGCGATGCGGGCGGAGATGGGGTCGAATACCGAACCGGGATGAACGCAGCTGTCTCCGGCGAGGAGCGTGCGAAACCGCTCCCGTCGTTCGGTCCAATGCATGGTTTGTCTTCCTTGTCGTTGTTGGGTGTGCTTCCTGTAATGCGTTTCTATATAGCGCATTGGCGGCACCGCCGTCTCATGGCGGTGGCAATCATCATCGCCTTAGGAAGCAGCGCCCAGCAACAAGTCCCGATAAGCCGTTTGATCGCCGAGCGTTGCGGCCAATGTGTCGAAGCTGTCGTCGACCGCCTTCGCTAATTTCTCCGGCCCGCCAAAGCGCGCCAGCGTATCGGTCGGCAGGAACTTGATCATCAATGCCGCGGTACCGGGCGGGATGCCGGCGAAATGAACGCTTACGACGCCATGGTCGCGGAGCAGGATCATCGCCAGTCCGGCCGTCGCCTCGTAGGGCACGATCGGCGCCTCGTTGATGCCGGCCCGCGCCATCGCGGTTTCCAGGATGGCTTCGCCGGTCAACTGCACAGTCACGGGCGTCCGGAACAACGCTTCCGCGCCGAGCTGTCTTTCCAGCGCGTCGGCCACTTGCATGGTGTTGTCGACCAGTTCGCGCACATTTGCGTGCGAATACTGCCGCAGGCTTGCGGCGACGGCGGGCAGCAGCATCTGCCGCGCCTCGTTGCCCATCTCGTAGGCGCGGGTGCGCATCTTCGCGACGATATCCGCCTGTCCGCCGACCACACCCAGGCGCGGGCCCGTGGTGCCGTATTTGTCCAGACCGGTCGCGGCGACGTCCACGCCGAGTTCCAGGCTCCGCGGTTGATCGAAGATGGCCGGGCCGACGCGTCCGCCACCAGCATCGTCCAGCACGACCGTGGCGCCCAGGTCATGCGCGATCCGCACGATCTCCTGGATTTCGTCGGTGGGGAGGATTTCATAACTCACCGCCAGCCGGGTCAGGAAAACAACCTTGGGCGTTCCGAACTCGTCCACCGCCGCCTTGAATCCGGCGAGCCCGACCGAATCATGGAAGTCGCCCCGGCCGTGCGCCACCGCGCGGACCACGGCCGGATGGCTGTAGCGCGGCGATACGCCGATGACCAGGGCGCCGTCATTGATCAGCACGTCGCCCGCCAACAGCAGCCCGGCCGTTAGGCGATTGGTCACCAGGATGTCATGCTTTTTGTCACTGCCGCCCATATGCGCCAGTCCCAATTCGCGGACAGAATCGGTGTAGAGCGCCGAGGCCATTTCGTCGTCGAGCAATGCGGCGTCGACCTCGGGTAGTTCAAGTTTCCGTTCGAGTCCGCTCAGCAGGTAGACGCTATCGGATCCTAGTTCGGCGCGGCGGCGTCGGATGTGCTCCCAGGCGACGCGCAGCTTGCGCAGGTCGGCCTCGGTGTTTGGCAGGATGCTTCCGCGCGCGTAGGGGAGTCCGGGCGCGATTGGGTTGCCGAAGGAATCCTTTCTGCTATGAGCAATTTTCATGTTGTGCCTCGGTGTCAAAAAGGAATTGATCTTGAAAATTCAGATGGATAACCAGATACATCTGGTTTGAATTTCTGACAAACGGTATATTTTCATCTGAGTATGAGTAAAATTCACAAGTTGCTGCGATGGATTTTCGATCGCGTCTGGCTGGATTGCAGGTATTTGAGGTCGCGGCGCGGCACGGCAACTTTTCCGCTGCGGCGGACGAACTCAATGTAACGCCATCGGCCGTAAGTCATCGCATCGCGAATTTGGAAAGTGACTTCGGATTCCGCCTATTTCGTCGTGGGCGCCAAGGGCTTGCCCTGACCGAGCGTGGAGCTGCGTTGGCGGAGCGGTTGGGCGCGGCACTCGAACTGATCGGCGTCGCGGTAGAAGAGGCGCGAACCGGCGTGGCGCACGGCACCCTTACGATACATTGTGCGCCAAGCTTTGCGAGCAAGTGGCTCGTGAGGCGTTTGAACGATTTCATAAGTATCGCGCCCGAGTTCCGCATTTCTATCGAATCCGCTTATTCCGCGTCGCCCTTGCGGACCGATTACGACGTTGCCGTCGTCTACGGCATGCCGACGGAATCCGGGCTGACCGTTGTGCCTTTGATCGAAGAAACGGTGCAACCGCTTTGCCGCCCGGGTTTGGTTGGCGATGAGCCGTCCGGGTTGGCTGGACATGCGCTTATTCACGCTCGCAACCGCCTGCAATGGCCGGCTTGGCTACAGCGTCATGGTTTGGAGGATGTTGCCGTCGGCCATCAATTGTGGATGGAGAATTCGGCGATTGCCATTGATGCGGCCGTTAGAGGATTGGGTGTCGTTTTGGAAAGCGACTTTCTTGCGGCGGAAGAACTGGAGGAAGGCCGGTTGATCGCACCCTTCGGCCCGTCGTTCGCTGCGCCACCGCGGGCAGCTTACTTTCTCGCATATCCGGAAGTTCGGGCACAGGCTCCCGGTGTTCGTGCATTCGTGAAATGGATATTTGAAGCAACGGGTGAGAATCCCGCCTGAGGCCGGATTTGCCGAAGGCTTAGATGCGATGCGGCGGCATCGCCCCGGCGCCGTGGGAAGGCCGCCTAGATACGGCAATCGGTCGGGGTAGGCCGTAGGATGGCGATCAGACCGGCGGCCCGAAGACAATCTTGGTGCCGGTCGCAGCGCTGCGCCATCGATGACTCGCAACCGATGTTGCGGGTAACCGTAGGCAGCCGGCGTCGGCGCTTCAAACGCCGCGCCGCTGTTATGATATCGTCGGGCGTAGCGTGGTCGGTGGGGGATGCCGGGGCGGACTTTAACAACGAGGCGGAAGTATCCACCATGAAGATCATCGTCATCGGGGCCGGCATCGGCGGATCGGCCCTTGCGCTCGGCATGCAGAAGGCCGGGCTCGATTTCGTCCTGTTGGAACAGGCGGCGGCTTTCAAGGAGGTCGGCGCGGGCATCCAGCTCAGCCCGAACGGTGTCCGAATTCTAGAGATGCTGGGGTTGGCGGATGACCTGACCGGGTTCTGCGCGGAGCCGGATTTTCACAAATACACCGTGTGGGACACGGGCGAGCTGATCCTGCGCACCGCACTAAAGTCCCTGGTGCGGGAGAGATACGGCTACGCCTACTACCATGCGCACCGGTCCGATCTGATTGCAGCGCTGACGAAGCCGTTGGACCGCAGCCGCCTCATGACGAACACCAGGGTCACCGCCGTCGGACAGGATGGCGAGGCTGTCTGGGTCGAGTGCGCGGACGGCAGCCGTCACGAGGGCGACGTGGTGATCGGCGCGGACGGCATTCATTCGGTGGTGCGCGAACAAGTCTTCAAACCGGACCCGCCGCGCGCTTCCGGCTACGTGACGTGGCGTGGCGTGGTCGATACGGCCGATATCGCCCATCTCGACATTCCTGTCTCGGCCTATGTGGACATGGGACCGAAGCTGTCCTTCGTCTACTACTATGTCTCGGGCGGGCGGCAGTTGAACTGGCTCGCCCTGGGGCAAGCCAACAACGAGAAGCGCGAATCCTGGTCGCAGAAAGCCAGCAAAGACGAGGTGCTCGCCGGGTTCGAGGGCTGGTACGACCGGCCGCGCAAGCTGATCGAGGCGACCGAGCAACCCTTCGTCACCGCCCTGTACGACCGCAACCCGCTGGAGACATGGGTGTCCGGCCGGATCGCGTTGATGGGGGACGCCGCGCACGCGATGCTGCCCTATCATGCACAGGGCGCGGTGCAGTCGATCGAGGACGCCTGGGTCCTGGCGCGCAGCCTGCAACTCGGCGCGGACGATCCGCGGCAGGCGTTGGCGCGGTATGAGAGGCTTCGGTTCGACCGGGCCAACCGCATGGTGCAACATTCCCGCGCCGCCGAAGGCTGGTATCACGTTGAGGATCCCGATGAAGTCGCCCGGCGCAACGACCGGTTCCGCCGGAACCAGGAGAAATACGGCGACAAGATCACGCCGCAGCAGCACTGGCTCTACAGCTACGATGCGGAGAAAGCCGTCCTCGGCGCCGATCACGAATGGCGCAATTTGCCGCCCTGGTAAGGCGACACGCGCCTAGTTCAGCGACCGGTCCGCGCGCAGCCGCTCGACCATGAAGTCGACGAAGGCCCGTACCTTGGACGAGACCATCCGCCCTTCCTGGTGAACCACGTGGATCGGCAGCGGCGGCAATTCGTACTCGCCGAGTATCGTTTGCAGCCGGCCCGCGGCGAGATCGTGGGCGACCTGATAGGAAAGCGCTTGCGATACGCCCCACCCCTGCACCGCCAAGCCGATGGCCGCGTCGTTGGTGTTGACCCGAAGCCGCGGGTCGATCTTGACCGACAGGGGCGATCCGTCGGCGAGGAACGACCATTCGCGGGCGCTGTCGATTGCAAGCGATTGAACAAGCCGGTGATGCGCTAGGTCGCGTGGATGCCGCGGTACGCCGTGTTCTTTCAGGTAGGAGGGCGTGGCGAAGACGACACGGCGCACCGTCCCGGCGCGAATGGCGGTGAGGGACGAATCCGGCAGGTTGCCGATCCGGATGGCGATGTCCTGCCCTTCGTCGATCAAGTTGACGATGCGGTCGACGAACATCGCCTGACAGGTGACGGCCGGGTATCGATCGAGAAAGTCGCCCAAAATCGGCGTCACGAACAGTCGCCCGAACAGGGCCGGCGCGGTCACCCGCAACTCGCCGCGCGGTGCGGCATGGGAACCGACGGCCGCTTCTTCGGCCTCCGCCAGTTCGTCCAGGATGCGGCGGCAATCCTGAACGAAGCGGGCGCCGCTTTCCGTCAGCCGAACCGACCGCGTCGTCCGCACCAGCAGCCGCGTGCCGATGCGTTCTTCCAACGCGGAAACGGCGCGGGTCACGGCCGGCGGCGACATCGCCAAGGCGCGGGCGGCGGCGGCGAATCCGCCCTGTTCGGCCACCGACGCGAAAACCTGGATTTCCCGGAAACGATCCAATTTATTATTCCATATAACGGAATAGTTAATTGAAAATTACACGTATTCAAACATAAATGCAAATAAACGATCTTTCCCGTGTCGGACGGACATGACCGTCCCGTGCTCTCAAGCTCAAAAACACGGAAAGGAATTTCATCATGAGCCGCATACCTGCCGTTACCCCGGAAACCGCGAATGACGATCAGAAAGCGTTGTTCGACGCGATCGACAGCAAGCTGGGCGTCGTTCCGAACTTCCTCAAGGTCTTGGCGCAGTCGCCCGATGCGTTGCGAGCCTTCCTCGGTTTGCACGGCATCGCCGAGGCTGGCCAGTTGGACCCACAGACCCGCGAGCGCATCGCCTTGGCGATCGCGCAGGGGAACTCCTGCGAATACTGCCTGTCCGCGCATACGGCGATGGGCCGGAAGGCGGGTTTGTCCAACGCCGAGATCGAAGCCAACCGGGCCGGCACCTCGCAGGACGCCAAGGCTGCGGCCGCGGTCGCGTTTGCGCAGGCGCTGAACACGCATCTCGGCGATGTGACCCAGGCCGAACTCGACGCGGTGCGCGAAGCCGGGTACGGCGACGCCGAGATCGTCGAGATCATCACCCATGTGGGCATGAACATCCTGACCAATCTGGTCGGTAAGGCCGCGCGCGTGGATATCGACTTTCCCAAGGTTGCCCTGGAACGCCAGGCGGCCTGAACCCCACTCGGTTTTCATCCAGGGGCGGGTGCCGGCATTCGTTGCCATGCGCCCGCTCCGTTCTCCCGCAAAGGAACATGTCATGCCCCGTAAATTCGCAACCCTTACCTTCACGCCGTCGGTCAAGGCCGCGCAGGAACGCTATGGCAGCCGGGCCGTCAACGCGGCGCACGAATTGGCGGACGACCCGCGCGATACGCTGACTGGGAATGAGATCGAATTCATCGAAGCGCGCGACGGTTTCTATCAGGCGACGGTTTCCGAGGCTGGCTGGCCCTATGTTCAGTTCCGGGGCGGGCCCGCCGGGTTTCTTAAGGTGCTGGATGACCGCACGATCGGCTACGCGGACTTCCGCGGCAACGTGCAGTATCTGAGCGTCGGCAACCTGCACGCCAACGACAAGGTTTCGTTGATCCTGATGGATTATGCGAACCGCCGGCGTCTCAAGATCTGGGCCCGGGTCCGCATCGTCGATGCGGCGGGCGATCCCGACCTTATCCGCAAGCTGGAAATCCCGACCTATCGCGCCCGGGTCGAGCGCGCCGTCGTGATGACCGTCGAGGCGTTCGACTGGAACTGCCCGCAGCATATCACGCCCCGCTTCACCGAAGCGGAGGTCGAGGCCATGGCCGCCCCGCTTCGCGCTCGGCTCGCCGAGCTTGAATCGACCCGGTCGGCAGGGCCGGCGACGGTGATGTCGGAACCGTCCGTCATCGGCGAGGGACCGTTGGATCTCGTCATCACGGGCATCCGGCAACTGACGCCACGGGTTCGCGCGTATGAATTGCGGCGGCCGGACGGCAGCGATGTGCCCGCGGTTCGGGCGGGGTCGCATATCGACGTCCCCGTGCCGTCCGCCGATGGCGGCACGAAAACGCGCTCTTATTCGATCAGCAGCAATCCGAGCCGGCGGGACGCCTATGAGATCGCCGTGCAATGCGATCCGGAGGGAACGGGCGGATCGCGCGCGATCCACGACGGCTATGCGCTTGGCATGCGGATACGCGCCAGTGACCCGCGCAATACCTTTGCCCTGCATTCGGACGACCGCCCGGCGATCCTGATCGCCGGCGGCATCGGAATCACCCCTTTGAAGGCAATGGCGCAGCAATTGCGTGAAGACGGCCGCGTTTTTCATCTGCATTACGCCGCGCGGTCGCGCGAGGCGATGGCCTACCGCGGCAAGCTCGAATTGGCCTTGCACGGGTCGGTCAGCATCTACCCCAGCGACGAAGGCCGGCGGATCGATATCGACGCCCTGCTTTCCGACGCGCCTGACGATGCGGTGATCTATGTCTGCGGCCCCGGTCGCTTGATCGACGTCGTTTATCAATCGGCGGCCGGGCTCGGCATTGCGCGGGATCGCATCCGATCCGAGCGTTTCGCACCCGTGGGGACCGCGCCCGACGACGTGGCCTTTGATGTCGCGCTCGCCCGGTCGAAAACCACGGTCCGGGTCGGCGCGGATCAGACTTTGCTGGATGCGCTGATCGATGCCGGGGCCGACCCGGCATACTCCTGCCGGTCCGGCACCTGCGGGACCTGTGCGGTCGGCTTGCTGGACGGAGAAGCGGATCACCGCGACAGCGTGTTGTCGGATGCCGAGCGCGCGGCGGGCCAGCGCATCTATCCTTGCGTGTCGCGCGCGGTGTCGGAACGGATCGTTCTGGATATCTAAGCCGCGCGGCGGCGGCGCGGCACCGGTCATTGGCGTTTGCCGGTGAAACTCGACTAAAATCCACGCATGCCAGATCGGGTTGCCGCCGCCGCCGCGCGAAAGGATATTCATGAACGACCTTGACCACGCCGAGCCGGGCGAACGGCACGCCACCGATACGGCGGCGCTCGCGTCGCACTGGCTCGCCGCGTTCGACGCGGCGCTTCAGGCCGAAGACGCAAGCGCGGTCGCCGCGCTGTTCCAACCCGACAGCCATTGGCGCGATCTCGTCGCCTTCACCTGGCATATCACCCCGCATGAAGGGGCCGCGGACATCGCCGGCGCGTTGGTGACCGCTCAACGGTCCACGAAAGCGCGCGGGTTCGCTCTTGCCGCGGGCCGGACGCCGCCGCGCCGGGTTGCGCGGCTCGGTATTGACGTGATCGAGGCGATCTTCGAGTTCGAGACGGCTATTGGCCGCGGCAACGGCGTGGTGCGCTTGATTGCGGACTCCGGCGTGCCGCCCCGCGACGGATTGCGGGCCTGGGTCTTTCTCACCACGCTCGAAGAGTTGAAGGGGTTCGAGGAGCATGTCGGCGAGCGTCGGCCCACCGGCGAAGCCTATTCGCGCAACTTCGGCGGCGACAACTGGTTGGACCAACGGGTCAAGCGTCAAGCCTACGCGGACCGCGATCCGACGGTGCTTGTCGTGGGCGGCGGGCAGGCCGGCCTCGCGGTCGCGGCACGGCTCGGGCAGCTCGATGTGGATACCTTGGTGGTCGACCAGCACGACCGCATCGGCGACAATTGGCGCAAGCGGTATCACTCGCTGGCGCTGCACAACCAAATCCACGTCAATCACCTGCCCTATATGCCGTTTCCGCCGACCTGGCCGAAATACATCCCGAAGGACATGCTGGCCAACTGGTTCGAGTATTATGCCGGCGCGCTCGAGATCAACTTCTGGACCGGCGCCGAATTCGTCCATGGCGCGTATGACGATGACGCCAGCTGTTGGCGTGCGACGGTCCGTCGATCGGATGGCACGGAACGCGTCATGCGGCCGCGGCATCTCGTCTTCGCGAACGGCGTCAGCGGCATTCCCAAAATTCCGACTTTGCCCGGGTTGGAGGATTTCGCCGGCGAGGTCGTTCATTCGCATGGTTTCACCGACGGGTCCGCGTGGACCGGCAAGAAGGCGCTCGTGCTCGGCACCGGCAACAGCGGTCACGATGTGGCGCAAGACCTGCACAGCCACGGCGTGGATACGACGATCATCCAACGCGGGTCGACCACGGTGGTCAGCGTCGATCCCAGCGCCAAGCTGAACTACGCTCTCTACGATGAAGACCCGCCGCTCGAGGATTGCGATCTGCTGGCCGCGTCGTCGACCTATCCTCTGTTGGTGCGCGGTTACCAGCTTGCGGTCGAAAAGATGGTGGAACTGGACAAGGACCTGATCGAGGCGTTGATCGCGCGCGGGTTCAAGTACGACCTCGGCGAGGACAAGACCGGGCATCAGATGAAGTATCGGCGGCGCGGCGGCGGCTATTATCTCGACTGCGGCTGTTCCGGTCTGATCATCGACGGGGAGATCGGCTTGTTGCAGTTCAACACGATCGAGCGCTTCGCGGCCGAAGGCGCGGTGCTGAATGACGGCGCTGTCGTACCGGCCGATCTAATTGTCCTCGCGACCGGCTACTTCACCCAGCAGGAACTCGTGCGCCGCCTGCTCGGCGACGCGGTGGCGGACGCGGTCGGCGAGATTTGGGGCATCGGCGAAGACGGCGAGTTGCGCAACCTGTACAAGCGCACGGCGCAGGACGGCTTGTGGTTCATCGCCGGTAGCCTCGCCCAGTGCCGGATTTATTCGAAATACCTCGCGTTGCAGATCAAGGCGGTCGAAGTAGGCATGATCGACGGCCGATAGGGTACGCCCTGATTCATAGGAGATTGGAGGATCTAGAGTAGGTCCGCCACGCCGCTCAGGTCCGGTAGCTCCTGCGTCGGCGGATAGCGTGGGTCGAGGATCCGGTCGCCGTGCCGGTTCGACCAGGCGCAGGTCATGCCGGCGGCGACGGCGCCCAGGACGTCGTTGGCGCTGCCCGCGACATGCAGCACGTCGCCCTTGTCGATGCCGAGAACCGTCGTCGGCAGGTCGTAGACCGCAGGATGCGGTTTGTATTTGCCGGCCGTTTCCGAGGACAAAATATGATCGAAGCCGGCGGTGAAGGTCCGGGCGGCCGCCTCCAGCATGTCCTGATCGCCATTCGACAAAATCGCGGTCGCGCAGCCTTTGGCCTTCACCGCTGCGACGGCTGCGTTCGCTTCGGGCCATGGCTGCAATTCGTCCCAGGCCAGGATCAGCGCATCCCGGGTATCGGCCTGGATCGCGACGTCGTTCCGGGCCGCGACGTAATCCAGCGCCATGCCGGTCGCGTCGCGGAATGACGTGCGTTCCCGTTCCAGGGAATTGCTTATCGCGGCCCTTTCCATTTGCTTGGCCCGCCAGCTTTGAACGAAGGAGGTTGCCGACTCCCGCGGCAGGTCCAACACATCCATAACAACCGGGGTTAGGCTGCCGTCGATGTCCAGCAGGGCCATGTAGACGTCGAATGTCACGAGCTTGAGAGTCGTCATGTCGGAAATCCGCTGGTCGTTAAAGCGAAAGCGCCCGCAGAATGTGCGGGCGGCATCTTAGGAATACGACGGAGAGTTTACCGGGTCGTCTTGACGTTCGCTAGCGGGATGCGCATCGGCGGTGGATGGCGCATCCCGGGAGTCGAGTTCGAAACAACTTACGCGGCGGCAGTGGCCGTTCGCTTGCGGCGGGCGATCCAGCCGAGCCATGCTAGCGCGGATAGCAGCAGCGGCAGCGCGGCCGGAAGCGGTACCGCGGTCACGGACAGCGAGGCGATGGCGCCCGATCCGGGGAAATTGACAACCAGTTTGACGATGCCGACCGCTTCGGCGCCGAAGGCGATGACTTGCAGGATGTTGTCGCCGCCAATAGCCGCGGGAACGACCGTCGGTGCGCCGACGCCTTCCTTGAACAACTCAAGGAAGATGCCTTCGTCGGTGTCGTTGTCCAACAGGGTGACCTGGGTCAGCGTCGTCGGGTTGGCAAAATCGAAGGTGATCGAGCCGCCGCCGCCCGAATCACCCGGTGTCGGCGCCACGCTGGGATCTTGAATGATCAGCACATTACCCTGCGGCTGCGTGCCGAAGCTGGGACCCGTTCCCAAGTCGTCGTCGCCGCCGGTGCATGCCACGCCGAAATCCGGTCCGCAATTGCTGTTGAACAGGCTAAGCGAGCCGGTGCTGGAGATGGTGATGCCGAAACCGTCGAAGGCGGTCGCCCCGTTGAAGGCGCCGGGGGACAGCGGCGCGCCGTTGTCGTCCGTCTCGAAATCGATCGTCATGGCGTATGCCGTGCCAGCAGGGCCGGGCAGGAAGGCGCCGAATACGAGGAGGAAACCGGCGAAAACCGCCCAAGCAGCCATCTTGGCCATATGTGTCGTCGTCCGAGTGACCGTCACGGTCCTGACCTTTCCCAATCGCCGGTCCGGCCATTTACCAACCGTCCGGCGTGTTGTGTTCCTTTTGTCAGCCTTACCGTATCGGCTGTATTCGAGGTACGTCCAATGTGCATCGGCACTACTTCTTTGAGATAAGTTCTCCGAAAGATCGTATAGCGCCTGAGAAAATTCGGCTAGGGTTCCGCGATGGCCCGTCCATAACCCCGAACGGTTTGGGTCGACATCGGTATGGCGGCGGGACTTTGCTCAAGTCTTGCTCGTCGCCTTGGGCGAGACGGGGAGTGTCGGACCGCTGTGCCGGGGACGGTTGCGTTGCCGATGGCGCAATTGTTGGAGTTGCGCGAAGACCACCCGCATTGCCCGCTCCAAATGGCGGAAGGAAGATTGGAGCAGCAGCAGGGTCGCGCCGGGATCGGCGGCCAAGCGTCGAAACACACCGGCAAGGTCGCCATGCTGCAACGGTTCGACGATTGATTTGTATCGAATGTACTGCACCAGTTTCTTCCGGCGTTTATCGAGTCGTCGTCGCGTTCCCGGATAGCATTCCGCGTCGAAATGCTCGATCTGCCGGTTCAACGCATCGAGTTGGGGAATGATTCGGTCCACGCTCGGCGAGGTGCTGATCGATTTCTGATGGATTCGATAATAGTAAAGCGGCTCCAGGATCAGCAGCGCCGGTCCGATGCAGCGCAGGCAATCGAGCAGGAAGATGAAATCCTCGCCGACCGTCAAACTCTCGTCGTAACGGAGATTGTGGTCGATCAGCAGTTGGCGGCGGATCATCGGCTTCAACAACCCCATGCTCGCCGTCTTGCCGAGCCGGTCATGCTCCAGCAACGCCTCGGCGTCGATCGGCCGGGACCTGCCCCGGCCCTGTCGGACGAGCCGCCGGTGCGGGACCGCGTATTCGGATCGTATGAAGAATTGATTGTCGGCGACGAAGGGGAAATCCTCCAACTCGGCTTCCGTCAGCAATCGGCTCAAGCGGTCTTCGGTATACCAGTCGTCGGCATCGAGGATGGCGAGCCATTCGCCGCGTGCCGCGTCGAAACCGGTATTGCGCGCCCGCGCGGGACCGCTCTGGCGCTCGCTCCGGATAAGGCGGACGCGGGGGTCTTGGCGGCAGTACCGCTCGACGACGGCGCAGGTCCCGTCGGTCGAGGCATCGTCGACAACGATCACTTCCACGTTCGACTCGGTCTGTGCGAGCGCCGAATCCAAGGCGGTGTGAATAAACGCCTCGCCGTTATGGACGGGAATGATGATGGAGACGCGTGGCGTTTTGGGCTGGTCCGTCATGGGCGTCATCCTGCCAACGCCGATTTCGGTTTCGGCGCCGCGTCGGTATCCGTGGCTGGTTCCGGGCAGAGCGCGGAGATGATTTTGCCGCCGGTCGGCGCGGACTCGCCAAGAAGCGCCGCGAAGGTCGGGGCAAAATCCTTTACGTCGACCGGCGCGTTCAGGCGTTGCGGCGGCCAATCGTCGGCCAATCCGAAGAAACGGCCGGTCGGCCGATGGTCGCCGGACCGGGTCAGCAGCAAGCCGGTCTTGTCGATTGTGCCGATTTTCGGCGACGTGGCCGCGTTGATCGGGTGCGACCGGTTCCAGGTCACGAGGATGTCGGGCAGGTAATCGAGGCAGTCGCCGGCATAGTGATCGCGCGCCCGGAGGATTTCGGCGGCGAGCGGCTCGCCGGTTTCCGCGTTTTTCATGTCGCGGAGATCGGCGATCAATTGCGTGCAGACCGCTTCGTACTCTTCGCCGGGCTGGACGATGCCGTGCGATTCGCGGCCGGCCAGGTTGATTCGGACACCGCCGGTCCGGTCGTTGGCGAAGACTTCGAAGAAGCGCCGGTTTTTCCGGTTCGGCTGAAACCCGTCCCGTGAGACTCGGTCCCGCAGCGGTTTCAACGGCCGCCGGACGGCGTCGGGCATGCCGCGCCAAATGCCACGGACCAGTTCCATGGCGGGGCTGGACTGCGTTTCGGTGCCGAAACTGTCCAACCGGGCGAGGATCCGGTCGAGCAGCCGGGTGCCGCTATAGCCGGGACCGATGCCATGGCTGAGGTAGACGACGACACGGGCGTCGTCGCGCACCGCCTCGATCATCCGGCCGACCGCGCGGTCGAGCGCGATGTAGATGTCCTTCAGCGGATCGCCGATTTCCGCCGCGATGGCCGGGTCGTGATCGGGACTTGCCGTGTCGTGGATATGCCAGCAACGGTGGCCGGCGCAATGCGCTTCGGTAAACACCGTCAGGAAGAACTGGAACGGCTGATCGCGCCAATAGTGCAGCGTCATGTCGGTCTTGTTGTCGATCCGGGCGAGATAGGTGTCCCGGAACATGGCGGCTTGTTCGGCGGTATCGACCGGGAAAAAGTCGCTTGAATGTCCGCCGGCCGGGTCCGGACCGAAGAGGTTTTCGATCTCCGCGGCCAAGGCGGGCGGATGGGTCCGGAACTCCATGTAATCGCCGCCGCCGGCCGGTACATGGGCGCCGCGGTCGACGACCTTCAGACCGTCGATATCGCCGGTCGGGAAACTATAGGGCGCGTCGATCACGGCGCATCGCTTGCCGGCCCGGCTCAACGTCGTCCAAATCGCGTCATGCCGGGTCGCGTCGGGGCGGAAGGAAACATGGTCGTAGCGGTCGCGGTCGAAGTGACGCGCGCCGTCGAACTGGCTCGTTTCCGCCGGAGACCGTCCGAAATAGAAAGCGGGCCAACAGCCGCCGGCTTCTAGTCCGTATGGGTTATCGATGTCGCCTTGGACCGCGCTGTCCAGCAGAGATCGGAATACGGGAAGATCCCCGGACGCGGCCCAACGCTCGATTAGGTCCTTATCCGCAGAATCCAGGCCGATAACGAAAAGGTTGTTTTGGGTCATGGCGCCGAAATCGTTGAGGAAAACCTCGTGACCGGCCTGAATGTATCCGGAATTTCCGCCGATGGGGACATCCCTAAAGGGGTAATGGGGCGAGATAATTACCCAAATAGGCTCGATTTCGCGCCGTGCGTCGATTTGCATCAGGCCATGCGCCGGCGATTGACGCGGTCCGCGGTTCTGCCGGGATACCGGCGTCACGACAACGTGAAAAAGAGAGAACAGACGTGAACCTGGTCCGACCCTTAGAATGAGGTCGTTACGGGTCCGCAGTCGCTCGGATGGCGCGGGTTCTTGGTTATCCGTTCAAAGGGGGATGGAATCGGTGAAACGGCAGAAGCGCAAAAGCAAACGCCCGAACGGGGCGACGCGCAAGCAGCGGTCGACCGCTGGAAACGCCCCGAACGATGCCGCACGACGAGGATTTTTGCGGAAACTGCGCAATGGCGCCATCGCGACCGTTGCCGTCGGCGGTGGGGGATGGCTGCTCATCGGCAAGGTGCGCGCGACCATGCGCGAGCAAGACCTGACGCAGATCGGCAACGGCAACCCGACGGTCGTCCAGATCCACGATCCACAATGCCCCCAATGCACCGCGTTGCAGCGCGAGGCGCGCGACGCGGTGTGTGAAGTCGGCGACGACAGGCTGCAATTCGTCGTCGCCAACATTCGAAGCCCCGAAGGCCGCCGGCTCGCCTCGGCCCATGGCGTGGGCCATGTAACGCTGCTGTTGTTCGATGCGGCCGGGAAAAGGCAGGGTATTCTCGCCGGACCGAACGATCGCGCTTATCTGGCCAATGCGTTTCGGCGGCATCTTGCCCGCCATGGCAAAAGCTGACGAAGGCTCACGGCGGATTCCCGACGCGCGTTTGCGGTTGCGGCCTTATTCGGCTTCGGACAGGAAATCGATGACCGGCAACAGCGTCTTCTCCGGCGCTTCTTCATGCGGTACATGGCCGAGATGCGGAAATGACGCCAGCCGCGCATCCGGCAGGTGGTCGAGGTAGTCCTGCGCGTTGCCGACGGGGATCAGCGCATCCTTTTCGCCCCATAGCAGCAAGACCGGGGTGGCGATCGTTTTCAGCACGGGCCGTGGATCCGTCAGCACCGTTTGTCCCAGGCGGTCGAGCAGGGCTTGCCGGCTACCGGGCGCCAACATCAGGTCGTAATAGCGGTCGACGGTCGCGTCGGTCAGCGCCGACCGATCGCCGTAACTCTGCGCCAAGTTGTGGCGCAACAACGGTTTCGGGAGTACGTGGCGCATCAGGCTCATCAGTGCCGGTACGTCGTAGGGTTTGTCGTAATCGAAGCCGGGGCTGGCGAACCCGTCGGGCGCGATCAGCACCAGTTTGTCGACGCGCCCGGGATGCTCGGCGGCGGTCCGCCAGGCGATACGGCCGCCGATCGAATTGCCGATCAAGGTCGCTTGCGCGATATCCTTTTGATCCATGAGCCGGAGCAGCAGTGCGATAACCCGTATGTCGCGGTAGTCGTTTTCGGGATCGGGCGGGGACAGCCCCGAACCGGGCAAGTCCAGCCGGAGCACCCGGTGGGTCCGGGATAGTGTGCGGGCCCAGGGCTCCCACGTATGCAGGCTGGCGCCGAAACCGTGCAGCATGATCACCGCCGGCGCTGTCTTCGGCCCGTCATCGCGGACATGAAGCACCGCGCCGCCGACGTCGACCATATCGGCCGGATTGGCCAGATAGTCACGCTCCAGATCGGCGCGCGGCTTATCCGGCGTCCACAACCAGAAGGCCGCCAGGACGAGCGCCGCGAGAACGGCAAGCAGGATGATCGTCGTCACCTTCATGAAAACCGTATTAGGCCGAAGTCCGATCCGGCAGGCTAGCGTTTTAGGTTGGTGGGGGAAACAACGGAGGGCCGTTCGCGACCGTTGTTACCGCCGGACGGGGTGGACCGTGTTCGGCACGATCCCGGCCACGATATCCGCCAGTTTCTCGACCAACGCCATGCGCGGGTAGCCATTTCGATAGGCCAGACGGACGGTTCGTCCCGCCGTTCCGCTCCGTTCCGGCCGCAGCGCGATGCCTGAATCGGTGACCCAAGCGCCGGACAGGCTCATCGCCGGTACGAGGGTGATGCCCTCGCCGGATCCGACAAGGGAAAGAATGGTCGCGAGGCTGGTCTTCTGGGTCTTCGGACCTCGGCCGTCGCCCCCGCCGCCCCGTTTAAGATTGCACGCCTCGTAGACCTGATCCCGCAGGCAATGGCCGTCCGCGAGAAGCAGCAACTCGCCGGGTTCGATTTGCTCGATATCGATGGCGTCGTGCCGCGCCAGGGAATGGCCGTTCGGTATCGCCACCCAGAACGGCTCGTCATAAAGAGGAATTTCCGACAGGTTCTTCTGCATCGGACTCGTCGCAAGGACCGCGATATCCAAATCGCCCGCCGTAAGCTGTTTTTCGAGATTGTCGGTGAAATCCTCGACCAGATCGAGATGCAGATCCGGCAGATAATGCTTAATCGCAGGGAGGAGGAGCGGCGTGAGGTACGGGCCGATCGTCGGCGGCATGCCGAGTGCGCAGGTGCCGACGAACGGGCCCTTATGGGCGGCGGCGACCATTTCCAGCGCGTCGACATGCTGTAGGATTTCCCGCGCCCGAACAAGGATTTGCTCGCCGATATCCGTCAGTTGGACGCGGCGTTTGGTCCGCTCGAAAATCTTCACGCCGAGGCGGTCTTCCAGCTTCTGCAATTGGCCGCTCAATGCCGGCTGGCTGGCGTTGCAGCGCTCCGCGGCCCGGCCGAAATGCAATTCCTCGGCGACCGCGACGAGGTACTCAAGATCCCGTGTATTCATGTTCGGATGCCGCTCGTTTGTTGAGGATATCATTCTATCTCTATTAATCGGTAAAAGCGATAAAAAATATCATTTTAAACTATTTTTCTTATTTAACGTTAGGGCTTACCTTATCGGTCTAGATGCACATGCGTATTTCGGGCACCTCAATTTAACGCAGGACGTGAAAGGAGCGAGACATGGATGGAACGGCGGAAAGCAGTGCGGGCAAGTGCCCGGTAATGCACGGTAACCTCACGACGCGCGGTAGCACGGCGAACGAGCGCTGGTGGCCCAATCAACTCAATCTGAAGATTTTGCACCAGAATTCCGAGCTGTCCGATCCGATGGACGCGGATTTCGATTACGCCGAGGCGTTCAAATCCCTCGACCTGGATGCGGTGGTCAAAGACCTGGAGAAGGTCATGACGGATTCGCAGGATTGGTGGCCGGCGGATTACGGCCATTACGGTCCGTTCTTCATCCGCATGGCGTGGCATAGCGCGGGCACCTACCGCGTGGCCGACGGTCGTGGCGGCGCATCCTCCGGCACGCAACGCTTCGCGCCCCTGAACAGCTGGCCCGACAACGGCAACCTGGATAAGGCGCGCCGCCTGCTGTGGCCGGTCAAGCAGAAATATGGGCGCAACCTGTCCTGGGCCGACCTGATGATTCTCGCCGGCAATGTCGCCCTGGAGACGATGGGCTTCAAGACCTTCGGATTCGCCGGCGGCCGCGAGGACGTTTGGGAACCGGAAGAGGATATCTACTGGGGCTCCGAGACCGAGTGGCTCGGCGACGATCGCTACACCGGCGACCGGGTTCTGGAAACCCCGCTCGGCGCGGTGCAGATGGGATTGATCTACGTGAACCCGGAAGGACCGAACGGCACCCCGGACCCGGTCGCGTCGGGACGCGACATCCGCGACACCTTCGGCCGGATGGCGATGAACGATGAAGAGACCGTCGCGCTCGTCGCCGGCGGCCATGCCTTCGGCAAGGCCCATGGCGCGGCCGATCCGTCGCAATATGTCGGCCCTGAGCCCGAAGGCGCGAGCCTCGAAGAGCAAGGCTTCGGCTGGAAGAACAGCTACGGCAGCGGGAAGGGCGTCGATACGATCACCAGCGGGATCGAAGGCGCCTGGACCGAAACCCCGATCACCTGGGACAATAACTATCTTGAGGTCTTGTTCCGCTACGATTGGGAATTGACCAAGAGCCCGGCCGGCGCCCATCAGTGGACGCCGAAGGACAGCGCTGCGGCGGGCACCGTGCCGGATGCGCATGATCCGTCGAAGAGGCACGCGCCGATGATGACGACGGCCGACATGGCGTTGCGGATGGACCCGATCTACGAACCGATCGCGCGCCGTTTCCTGGAGAATCCGGCCGAGCTGGAGGAAGCGTTCGCCAAGGCTTGGTACAAGCTGACCCATCGTGACATGGGGCCGACCAGCCGGTATCTCGGCAAGTTGGTGCCGGCGGAATCCTTGATTTGGCAGGATCCGGTTCCCGCGGTCGATCATGACTTGATCGACGATCGGGACATTGCGGATCTCAAGACCAGGATCCTTCATTCGGGGCTCTCCATCTCCGAGTTGGTCGCCACCGCCTGGGCGTCGGCGTCCTCCTTCCGCGGGTCCGACAAGCGGGGCGGCGCGAACGGCGCCCGCATCCGGCTCGCGCCGATGAAGGACTGGGATGTCAACCAGCCCGACCAGCTGGCCAAGGTGCTGCCGGTCCTGGAAAAGGTCCAGGCCGACTTCAATGCCGCGCAGTCCGGCGGCAAGAAGGTTTCGCTGGCCGATGTGATCGTGCTGGGCGGCGACGTGGCGGTTGAGGAAGCGGCGAAGAAGGCCGGTCATGACGTGACGGTTCCTTTCACGCCGGGCCGGACCGACGCGACGCAAGATCAGACCGAGGTCGAGTCGGTGGCGTATCTTGAATCGACCGCCGATGGGTTCCGCAACTACCTGCACAAGCGGCATAAGCGTCCGGCCGAGCAATTGCTGGTCGAGCGGGCGCAACTGCTGACCCTGACCGCGCCGGAGATGACCGTTCTGATCGGCGGGTTGCGTGCCCTGAACGCGAACCATGGCGGGACCGCGCATGGCGTGTTCACGGATCGGCCGGAGACGTTGACCAACGATTTCTTCGTCAACCTGCTCGAAATGGGGTCGACGTGGGAGAAATCCGAGGGTGACGAGACCGTATTCGAAGGCCGCGACGCCAACGGCAAGGCCAAGGGTACGGCAACCGGTGTGGACCTGGTCTTCGGATCGAACTCGCAACTGCGGGCCATTGCCGAGGTCTATGCCTGCGACGATGCAAAGCAGACCTTCGTGCA
Source organism: Alphaproteobacteria bacterium (assembly GCA_028281325.1). Classification (GTDB taxonomy): domain Bacteria; phylum Pseudomonadota; class Alphaproteobacteria; order UBA8366; family UBA8366; genus JAJFJD01. The sequence continues at coordinate 18,622 of JANQKC010000026.1, read as the reverse complement.
GGACTTCGTGACGGCCTGGACCAAGGTGATGAACCTGGATCGGTTCGACGTCGCCTGATCCGAAAAGGCGTTACCCACCCTGTGAGCGCTCTGGGCGGACCACGTTGGTCCGCCCTTTGCGTTTTTTTAACGATGGATGGGCGGTGCGCTTACGGGACCTTGATGTCGAAGTGCAGGACTTCCTCTCGGACGCCGAGTTTCGAATACAGGGCGATGGCGGGCGGGTCGACATAGTCAGCCTGCACGAAGATGACATAGGCCCCGCGCGCGGCGGCGATTGTCTTCACCTGCTCGATGAGTCGCGTCGCGATGCCCTGCCGGCGGTACGCCGCCGCGACCGCCAGGTCGTAGATATAAATCTCGCTGCGCGCTTGTTCGGCCTTCTTCAGTTCATAGGCGGTCAAGCCGCCGACCACCTCATCCCCGTTCAGGGCCGCCACGGCAAAGAAACTATCGCCGCCGAGCAGCGCCTGGAGATAGCCGTCGCCGGGCTGCGCCCCGGTATAGGTCTCAATCTCCTCGAACGCGTCCCCGAAAAGGTCGAGGAGGCTCCGCATCAATCCGATGTCTGTCGCGGTAAGCTGGCGCACCGAGTGGGCAACACTGTCGCTCATGTGACTCTGCCTCTTATGAGGATCGATCCTCAATGTGGGAAACCACTAAAGGGCAATTTTATGTATAGACCGCGCTTCCGGCCCGGGCATCCGCCATCGCGCTCGGAGGTGTTCGCCGTGGCTTGTTCAGGGGGGAGTCGTTACTTCCACTGGTCGGCAAGGGCGCTTGCGAGCTTGTCCCAAACGATGTCCCGGTGATATGCGCAGGGCGATGTCCAGCCGCCCGCTTCGGCGAAGATTATCACCTCGTTTGTGGTCAGGTCCGTGACCTCGAAAACCGCCCTGCCAAGTTGGCGGCCAGCGCTTACGACGCAATAATCGACCTGATTGCCTGGGTAAACTGAAAGGCCGTACTTGGTTTCCGCTTCCTTAAAAATCTCTTTCCGAGTGGACGAAACTTCCTCCTCGATCTTCTTGCGCGTGGCATACCGTTTCACCTTGAAACCGCGCCTCGACAAATAACGCCGCACGTCTGCGTCATACGCAGTGCGGGTTAGGAGAGCCAGGGTTTTCGGTTCCTCCGCGAGCGATTGGTCGGTCATGCGGTCTACCTGCAATGGAGACGAGCATGCGCCAAGCAGAATTAGCGCCATGGTGGCGAAAGAAGTCGCTAAAACTTTTGACAATTTTTGGCTCTTTCCTCGATAAGCAAGAAAATGAACGTGGCGTAAATATACAATATAAAGTGGTGGGAATTGTAAAGCTCAGCATCGCACAAGATTAGCGTTCGGATGCGCTGGGCGGGTCGTAGCCACCACAAAACAAACCGATGCCCTTTGAGAATCAGCGCTGGCGGAGGGAGTAAGGATTGACTTCCGCCGACGCTATGGACCGCCCTTGCCCGGTTCAAGTAGGACTGAGCAGACAATCTCGCAGTCCCGCCGCTTCAGGGCGCCGTAGCGGTATTCAAGATGCCGCCGACGATCGAACAAGGGCCCAGCCAAGTCCCCGCAGCCATCTTGCCGTTGTCGATTCGCGCCCAGAGTTTTGGCATCTCAAGTCAATGCTGGCGGCTATGCCGGGTCGTGCATCAGTTCTGCGAGCAGGGGATTCGGAAACCGTCGTTCGACCGACACGCCGTAGAAGGTCTCCGTCAGGGTCGGCAGTTGCGCGCTTTCGATCAGCGCGCCGTTGGCGAGTTCGTCGCGCACGACGATCGGCGGCAACACGGCGAGGCCGATCCCTTCCCGCGCCAGAAGGCGCATCATCGCCATGTCGTCGACTTCCGCCACGATCTGCGGCCGGACGTCGAGCCGGTCCATCAGTGCATCGAAGCCCATTCGCAAGCTGCTGGCGGCGGTCGGCAGGATGAGCGCCGAGCGGGTGAGTCGGTCGGCGAGGGAAAGGTCCGGCGGGCATAGCCCGGGGACGCCGATCAGGCTGAGCGTCTGTTCGTCGAGACGTTGAACCACGAAGGAGGTCAGCGCATCGGCGGGCGGCGGCTGGTTGGTCAGCACGAGATCGAGATGCAGGGCGGCCAGCGCGCTGAACAGTTCCGCGGCGCTGCCCGAACGTAGGATCACCTCGACGTCCGGCCGGCGGAGCACGGGGCGCAGGAAGGTCAGCTGGAAATTGCGGGAGAGCGTCGCGAGCGAACCGATGCGCAGCGCCTGCCGTTGCGCGCCGCTTTGTTGCAGGGTGGCGAGCAGCTCCTGTCCGGTCGCGAAGATGGCGTCGGCATGGTCGAGGGCGATCCGCCCGGCTTCCGTGAGATACAGGGACCGCCCGCGCCGCTCGAACAGGGTTTGGCCCAGCCGTTCCTCAAGATGGCGGATCTGCGTCGAGACAGCGGATTGCGACACGTTCAACCGCGCCGCGGCGCGGGTCAGGTTGCCCTCATGCGCGACCGCCTGGAAATAGCGCAAGTGATTGTAGTTCAACTCTGCCATATCGTTCTATTAAACAGAACATTAATCCAAGAACAATGTATTTTTCTTGAGTTAGAGGGTGACGTAGAAACGGCGCTGTTTTGAAACGCGCCGGAGACGACCCTTCATGCCGTATGACTTGATCCCCTTGATCGCGCCCGCCGTCCTGCTGCTCGCGGCGATGGTCGCCCTGGCCCGGCCCGGCCGTCGACCGGCCCTCGTGCCGAAACTTACCGAAGCCGCGGCGCTGATCGCGCTTGCCGTCGCCCTCGCATCCGCCGGGTTTCTGATGATCCACGGCGCCGGGACCAGTTCGCTCTTGGGCGTTGGCGGCGTCGGGATATCGGCGCGGATCGATGTGGTGAGCGTCACCATGCTGATCCTGGTCGCCTTCGTCGGCTGGGTGGTGGTGCGCTATTCGGCGTCCTATCTCGATGGCGAGGCCCGGCAGGGCGCATTCCTGGGTTGGATGGCGGCGACGCTCGCCGCTGTGCTGCTGCTCGTTCAGGCGGGCAATCTCGTTCATCTCGTTGTCGCCTGGATCGCGACCAGTTTGTTCCTGCACAAGCTGCTGCTTTTCTACACCGACCGCATCCAAGCCATCCGGGCCGCCCGTAAGAAGTTCGTCGTCGCGCGGATGGGGGACGCGGCGCTGATCGGCGCGGCCGTTCTTCTGTTCGTCGGCTACGGCACCACCGACATCGCGGCAATGCTGTCCGCCGCGCGCGAGGGCGCGGCGCCGGCCGGAGTGGGCGGGGCCGCCGGATTGATTGCGCTCGCCGCGCTGCTCAAATCGGCCCAGTTCCCGACTCACGGCTGGCTGACCGAGGTGATGGAAACGCCGACGCCGGTTTCCGCGCTGCTCCACGCGGGGGTGATCAATGCGGGTGGTTTCATTTTGATCCGCTTCGCCGATGTGATGCTGCTCTCGCCGGGCGTGCTCGCGGTGCTGGTGATGATCGGCGGCTTCACCGCGGTGTTGGGTGGGCTCGCGATGCTGACCCAACCCGCCGTCAAGACCTCGCTTGCATGGTCGACCATTGCCCAGATGGGCTTCATGACGATGCAATGCGGCCTGGCCCTTTTCCCGCTGGCGCTGCTCCACATCGTCGCCCATTCGCTCTACAAGGCGCATGCCTTCCTCGCGTCGGGGACGGCCGTGGATGTGGTCGCGGCGATCCGGCGGCCCGGTCCGGTAGCGATCCCCGACGGTAAGGCGGTGGCGCGCGCCTTCATGCTGGCGCTCGGGATCTACGCCGCGACCGCCTTCATCTTCGGGTTGGAGGCCAAGTCGCCGCAGGCCATCGCGCTTGGCGCGATCCTCATCTTCGGTATCGCCTATCTGCTGGCGCAAGGGTTCGCGGACCAAGCGCCGCGCGCCCTGACGCAGCGAACCGCGCTCTACGCGCTGGCGGCGTCGGTCAGTTACTTCGCGTTGCAGACCGGCGCGGAATGGCTGACGGCCGGCACGCTGCCGGCGACGCCCGCGCCGAGCGGTCTCGAATGGACCCTGATGGTCCTTGCCGTGGTCAGTTTCGGCGTCGTGGCGGTCGCCCAGGCGATGTTCCCGCTCTGGGCGTCTCATCCGGCGGCCGCGGGATTACGCGTACATCTTTCCAACGGGCTTTACGCCAACGCTGTGTTCGACCGGATGGTCGGCAATTGGTCGAACGCCCTTATCGTCGAGAGGAAACCGAAATGACGACACCCGACTCCTCCATCCCCTCCGACGACCTTTCGGGTTTCGAGACCGCCGCCGATGCAGCGGCGCGGCAAATCCCGCCGCTTTGGCCGCTCGCGTCCTATGTTGCGGTCAATCCGTTTCTGGGTCAGACGCAGGAGACGTTGGCCGATGTGGGCGCGCGCTTGGCGCGGGTCGGCGGTATTCCTGTGGCCATGCCGCGCGAGCGGTATCTCGACCGCATCGCGTCGGGCGAGATCACAAACGCCGATCTTGCCGCCGCGCTGGCGGCCTGCGCCCAGGGCGACAAACCCGCCGATGTCGACGCCTTGAAGGCCGCATCGGCAGAGACGCGATCCGCGCCCCGGGCGTTGCCGACCGTCGCGGATCTGGTCGCGGAGGTGGAGGGCACGGACTGGCCGGGCCTGATCGCGGAGCGGTTCGGCGCTTGGGCGGGCGGTTATCTCGACAAGGGGCAGGCCCTTTGGGCCGCGCCAAAGGGGAAGCGCGCCTGGGCCGCCTTCCGCGCGCATGCGATTCATGACCTGACGCCTGAACTGATGGGGCTGAAGGGCTTCGCCGCCTTCGTCGCCGACGCGCCGGAAGACCCGATTAAGATGATCGCCCGCGCCGCGCGGCGGCTCGGTCTCGGCGACCAAGCGCGGGCGACCTACTTCCACCAACTCCTGTTGTCGCTCGGCGGCTGGGCACAGGTGGCGCGCTATACGCTGTGGCGCGCCGAACTTGCGGAGGGCACGGATACGACGATCATCGACTTCCTGGCGATTCGCTTGATGTGGGAGGAAGCGTTGTTCGCGCAGCAGGAAACGGTGATCGCCGCGCAATGGAAAGAGACGCGGGATGCGCATGAAAAGCCGGTCGAGCCGACTGGTGCCGAAATCGTCGACGCGATCCTGCAGGAAGCGCTCGAGCGGGCCGCGCAGCGCGGCCTCGCCGAGACGCTCGCCGCGCCGATTCCGCAATCGGGCGACTCGCGGCCGGCTTTGCAGGCGGCTTTCTGTATCGACGTACGGTCCGAGGTTTTCCGCCGTGCGCTCGAAGCCGTCGACCCGTGCATCCGCACCCTGGGTTTCGCCGGTTTCTTCGGGGTCTTCGCCAAGCACCGGGCCTTCGCGTCCGATGTCGAGGAACTGCGCCTGCCGGTGCTGCTCAACCCGACCGTGGAATCATCTTCGACCGGCCCGGAGACCGAGGCCACGGACCTTGCGGCGCGATACAAGGCGCGGGCGAAACGGGCCTGGGGCCGTTTCAAGCTCGCCGCCGTCTCCTCCTTCGCCTTCGTCGAGGCGATGGGGCCGGTCTATGTCGGCAAGCTGGTCCGCGACGCGCTCGGGCTCAATCCGATGAAGACGCCGGACGACCCCGCGCCGCGTTTCGATCCGCCGCTCGACCTCGACACCCGGATCGGCGCCGCCGAAACCGTCCTGCGCGCCATGTCGCTGACCGACGGTTTCGCGCGCCTCGTCCTGCTGGCCGGGCATGGCGCGAACGTCGTCAACAACCCGCATGCGAGCGGCCTTCACTGCGGCGCGTGCGGCGGCTATTCGGGCGAGGTCAATGCCCGGCTGCTCGCCTCGCTGCTCAATGATCCGACGGTCCGCCAAGGGTTGGTGGATCGCGGGATCGCCGTGCCCGACGACACGCTGTTCGTCGGGGCGCTGCACGACACGACGACGGACGCCGTCACGCTCTACGATCAGGACATGCCCGCGCCGGACCATGCCGCGGACATCGAACAGGCGCGCGTATGGCTCGCGGCGGCCGGCGTGGTCACCCGGGGCGAGCGCGCCTTGCGCTTGCCCCGCGCGGTGGACCAGGACGACATCCCGTCCCGCGCCCGCGACTGGGCCGAGGTGCGGCCGGAATGGGCGCTCGCCGGCTGCAAGGCCTTCATCGCCGCGCCGCGCGGGCGCACCGCCGGCCGCAGCCTGGAAGGCCGGGCCTTCCTGCACGATTACGACTGGAAGCAGGACGGCGAGAACGGTTTCGGCGTGTTGGAACTGATCATGACCGCGCCGGTCGTCGTCGCGAGCTGGATCAGCCTGCAGTATTACGGCTCGACCGTGGCGCCCGACACCTTCGGCTCGGGCAACAAGTTGCTGCACAATGTGGTCGGCGGCATCGGCGTCGTCGAGGGCAACGGCGGCGTGCTGCGCGCCGGCTTGCCCTGGCAGTCGGTGCATGACGGCGAGGATGCCGTGCACGAGCCGCTGCGCCTGTCGATCTGTATCGAAGCGCCGCGAGAGGCGATGACCGACATCCTCGGCCGCCACGCGGAGGTTCGCGCGCTGTTCGATAACCGTTGGCTGCATCTGTTCGCGATGGACGGGGAGGGGCGGCTCGCCTACCGCTATGCCGGCGATCTGAAATGGGAGCCGGTCGAAACGCTCGCCTCGGCCGAACAGCTTGGGGCGGTTGCCTGACCGGCTCAGCGCACCGTGACGTGCGGCGCGCCCGCGGTCATTTCCCCGACCACCGAGGCGAAGGCGTAGCCCTGCTCATGGAAGAGGGCGGTCACCGTGTCCGCCCGGTCGGGCGGGCAGGACACCAACAGGCCGCCCGAGGTCTGCGGGTCCATCAGCATGTTTTTCTGCCATTGCTCCATGTCGCCGGGTACGGTGACGTGCTCGCCGAAACTCTGCCAGTTCCGGTTGGCCGCGCCCGTGTTGTAGCCGGCCCTGGCGTAGTGTAGCGCTTTCGGCAGGATCGGCAGCTTTTCCCACACGAGCGTGGCGGCGAGGCCGGCCCCCTCGCACATCTCGAAGAGATGCCCGCCGAGCCCGAAACCGGTGACGTCGGTGACGCCGTGCACGCCGTCCATCCCCGCCAGATCCGCGCCGATGGCATTCAGCTTCGTCGTGCTCTCCAGCATCTCCCGGTAGCCGTCGGGGTCGAGTTCGTCCTTGTTCAGGGCCGCGCCGAGGATGCCGACGCCCAGCCCCTTGCCCAGGATCAGCATGTCGCCGGCCCGGGCGTCGGAATTGCGCTTGATCCGGTCGGGCCGCACGAGGCCGACCACCGCCAGCCCGTAGATCGGCTCGGGCGCATCGATGGTATGGCCGCCGCCGACGGGCACGCCCGCATCGGCGCAGGCGCTGGTGCCGCCGGCAAGCACTTGCTGGATCTGTTCCTGCGACATCTTGTTGACGGGGAAGCCGGCGATGGCCAGCGCCATGATCGGCGTGCCGCCGACGGCGTAGACGTCCGACAGCGCGTTGGTCGCCGCGATGCGGCCGTAATCGAACGGGTCGTCGACGATGGGCATGAAGAAATCGGTGGTCGCGACCACGCCCTGCTCGTCGTTGATCTTGTAGACGGCGGCGTCGTCGCCGGTCTCGAACCCGACGAGCAGCGCCGGATTCGCCGCGGCGGGCGGCAGTTTCGACAGCATGTCCTTAAGCACCGACGGTGCTACTTTGCAGCCTCAACCGCCCCCGTGGGACAGCGCCGTCAGTCTCGTGATCTCCGCGTCCATGACCGGACCCTCGTCGTTGGCTCGAAGCCGATCCCGCTAATCTACCGCGCCGCCGGTTGTCTCCCAACCCCGAAATCGTCGGTGGACGGGGCGGTTGTTTGGAAGTCCATCTCGCCGCCGCCGAGTCTCTTTTGAGACCTCGGTTTGTACAAAAAATGACGGCGGGAAATGCGAGACGGGAATGCGGCATGGCGTGCGGGCGCGGGATCCCGGTATAGTGACGGTGATCTTTCCAAACGCTTTTCCTCTGCGACGGCTTTGAATCCGACTTACACAGGCTGTCCGTGGTTCGGACAGCCCTATGGGGTGTGTGGCGTAATCTCCATGGCGTGCGCTTGAACAGAGGCGAGCGCTCCGGAGACTCTGATAGCGGCCGGCCTCCGGCTGGTGAACCGACAGGAAGGAACAAGTGCCTGAATTCGTATTCGCGGCGGCAGCGCTCGGTATTGCGGGGTTCTCCAAGGGTCTTGTCGGTCTTGGCCTGCCGCCAATCGCCATGGGCTTGCTTGTGCTGGCGATGAGCCCCGTCGAAGCGGCCGCGATCATGGTGATTCCCGCTCTGCTCACAAATATCTGGCAGGCCGTCGCCGGCCCTGAATTGTCGAGCTTGTTGAAGCGGTTTTGGCCAACGCTTCTGGCAACGGGCGCCGCAACGCTTGTTCTCGCCGGCGTCATGAGTGCACACGCCGATATCGCCATCACCATTCTCGGTGCGCTGCTTGTGGTGTACGGCGCCTACAGCCTGCGCGGCTCGGTTGTTCATCTGTCCCGGAAAACCGAGATTTGGCTCGGCCCTCTTTCCGGCGCGGTAACCGGAATCGTGACGGCGTTGACCGGCGTCTCGTCGATGCCATCCGTGCCGTTTCTGCAGTCACTCGGGCTTCGCCGAGATGCCTTCATTCAATCAATGGGGCTGTCGTTTTCCGTGTCGGCCTTCGCGCTCATCGGCGCTCTGGGGCTGTCCGGTGACTTCGAAGGCGTTTCCCCGGTGAGCATCGTTGCGGCGACACTCGGTGCCTTTGCCGGCATGGCCGCCGGAACGCGCCTCCGCCGCGCGATGGACGAGACCATGTTCCGCAAGGTCATCTTATGGGGACTGATCGTTCTTGGAGCCTATCTGGTCTTGCGATGATTTCGGCGCGGCGCGGGGATCGTCCCGGCTCGGTTTAGGCGGCGGTGGGTCTGACGCCGCCGCGGCGATCCTGCTTCAAGGCGTCATGGCGGCGGCGTTCAAAATACCGCCGACGATCGAACAGGCGCCCAGCCAAACCCCCGCGGCCGTCTCGCCGTCGTCGATGCGTTCCGAAAGCCGCGGCATAGGCAGGCGAAGCAGCAGGTACACCAATATCTGCACGATCAGCGAGACCAATCCCCACATCACCACCTGTATGACCGTGGGCGTATGGATCATGATCGAGGCCAGCGGCAAGGCAAATCCGATTAGGCTGCCGGAAAACGCCAGCGCGGCGGCCATCGAGTTTTGCTTGATCAGGTCCAGTTCGTTGTGCCGGGTCACGCGGGTGTAGATGACGACGAAGACAAGCGTCAGCGCCACGGCGGCAACGAAGAAGAGCAAGAACTGAGACAGGCCCGTCCAGAAAGGGGCAAGTTGCAGGTTCATTCGGGTTTCCCTATCAGCGGCGCAAGTACGCCGACGGGCGTGGAGCGCGTTAGGGCTTCATATAGACGATTCGTTTCGGCAAGGACACGTTAACCCGCCGTGGTTCGCCGACTTTTCGTCGGCGCAACGCGGACCCGAAGGCTTGGACAATTGGCGGGCGGCTGGCCGCCACGCCGCATCGGTTTCAGGCTGCCGTCTTACGCTCCCGGTAGACCGTCCGCGCCAGCATCAGGAGCAGCCCGATGCTGCCGGTGAAGATGACGACGATCACCCAGACCTCCGACTTCATGCCGGCCGCCCGCGCGCGGTTTTGCAGCAGGAAGAAGGCCGCGGTCACGCTCATCAGGCGGTCGAACCAGACCTGCAGTCCCCAATGGGATTCCTTGAACATCGGCAGGAAGCCGAAAAGCCCTTCCTCGGCGATGGCGAGGCCGGTCCACACCGCAAAGGGCACGACGACTACCACCGGCACGAGCCAGGCCGGTGCGGCAACCCGTTCCTTGGTCTGGGTGATGAGCAGCATTGCGACGGCGGCGGCGGCGAAACCGACGAGCGCAACCAACTCAGAATTCGACATCCTCAACCCTCCCTGTCCGTTAAAAAAAGCGACATCCACGGTGGGAGCGTCAACCGTCGCTCAGCGACTTGGCGAAGCGCCCACGGGAAACCACTGCCGGTATGGTGTTCAACAAACGCAGGAATTGCCACCCCGCCGTCCCCTGACGTGGCCGCGCCGGATGGCGGCGGTACGAACTTTTCCGTCCGTCCGGCGTCCGCCGCGGTTACGAGGCAGGCGCGGCGGCAGTCGCCTGACGGGTCTTGCATCGCGGTCAAGCGCTTACGCACTGACCTTTTGATGGGTGCGACGGTTCTTTCGCGCAAAAAATCGTCCGGCGCTTGATCGTCATCAACGGGCGGTCGTTCCGGGTTCTCTAGGCTCGCATCACGACGTGGCTGTTCCGGCCGGTGACGCATAAGGGAAGCAGGTGTGCGTGACGTTGGCGCCAGGGCTTCTGTGAAGCCGGACTTGCAGCCCAAGTGACTGTTTTAACGGCGAAAGGGATCGCCTTCTTATAAGGGAGTTGTATTGATGGGTAGACTGGACGGAAAGGTTGCCATCGTCACGGGCGGCGCTGTGGGCATCGGCGCGGCGGCTTGCATCATGATGGCCAAGGAAGGCGCAAAAGTCGCCGTTACCGACATCCAGGATGATGAGGGTCGAAAGGTTGTCGCGGCGATCGAGAAAGCCGGGGGCGCGGCGGGGTACTGGCACCTCGATGTGAGCAGCGAGCAAGAGGTCGAAGCGGTCTATCAGGATGTAGCCCGCACCTTCGGCTCGCTGACCACCATCGTCGCCAATGCGGGCATCGCCGGGACGACCGATCCGACCGATTCGATCAGCGTCGATGACTGGGAAAAGGTCATGGCCATCAACGTGCGCGGCGTGTTCTTGTGCACCAAGCACGCCATCAAATATCTGCGTGACGCCGGCGGCGGCAGCATTATCAATCTGTCGTCGATTTACGGTATCATCAGCGCCCCCGACATCCCGCCGTATCACGCCTCGAAAGGCGCGGTCCGGCTGATGACCAAGACCGATGCGCTTCTTTACGCGGAAGAGGGCATACGGGTGAATTCGGTCCATCCAGGCTACATTTGGACCCCGCTGGTGGAAGACCTCGGCAAGAGCCTGGGGTTCACGGCGGAAGAGTTCAAAAAGGAACTGGGCGCCCGGCATCCGGTCGGTTCTGTCGGTGAACCGGACGATATCGCCGCCGGCATCGTCTATCTTGCTTCGGACGAATCCAAATTCGTAACCGGCTCGGAGCTTGTGATCGACGGCGGCTATACCGCGCGCTGACGCCTTTTTTCGACCGGCCCCGATCCGATCGCCAGGTTTGCTTGTCGGCGCATGGTGATCGGGTCGGGCGGGCGATGACGGTGTGGTCGCCTGAGGTGTCGGTTCCGGGGCGCCAGCTTGCGGCGTCGCGGAATTCGGCAAGAGTCAACGCGAGTCGATCCGCAACGATTAGAGCATCACGCGACCCCCGGACGGTCATGGACCGATGTGCATCGGAAGAATTGAGCAGCGAACGGAGAAACACCGTGACGAAGACCTTGTTGAAGGAAGTGGCTTTTGCGATGGAGGCGCCGGAATGCCTGCTGCCGCATTTGCCCTATCTGCTTCAGGACTTGCCCTCATTGAGCGGCGCGGAAGACGACGTTGTTGAGATGCTGAAAGAGGTCGGCTTCCCGAGGGGCGGGACTGTCCTGGATCTTGGGTGCGGCCGAGGCGACATCGCGATCCGGGCGGCGCGGGCTTTCGACGCCGAGGTTACGGGCGTAGACGCTCATCCGCCGTTCATCGAGATTGCGCGGCAGGCGGCCGAGCAAGCGGGACTGCAACGGCGCTGTCGATTCGTCGCGGCCGATCTGCGCGAGTCGCTGGCCGAACCGGCGCGCTTCGACGCCGTTTTGATGATCGCGGTCGGACCGGTGCTCGGCGATCCCGCCGAGACGATAGGCATGCTGCGCGCGGTCGTGCGCGAGGGCGGCTGGATCGTCATCGGCGATGGATATCTGGAAGACGGCGTGCCCCCATCGGCGGCCTATGAGGGCTGTCTCGAACGGGACGCGATGGAGGCCGGGCTGACGCGTTTCGGCGATACGATCGTCGCGCGGCGGACGCGAAGCCCCGCTGGAAGGGCGTTCAATGCGCTTTCGCTCAAGACCATTCCCAAGCGCGCCGCAGCGCTCGCGAAACGGCATCCGGACCTCAAAGAGGCGATGGACCAATATGTCGCCAGACAGTTCGAGGAAGTCGCGCTGATGGTCGGCCCGGTGGTCCCGGCACTCTGGGCGATCCGGAAGACCGCCGCGTGAGACTGCACGACGCATCGCTTCAGGCTCCCAAGCGCGCCGTGTGTCGAATGTACCAGACGAGCACGCTTCGGGAAGCACGGGGTTTTCTTAGCCTGGAAGAGTGGCGGGACAAGAACGTCTAGCACGTCATCATCGGTCGGCTGCGGTTTTGAGATCGGCTAAACAGAACATAGCCGGAACATTCTGGCCAGTGTGTTTTGCGGGTGATACTATCATGTGATGGAAAATACCGATAATTACCGCAGTGCTAAGTTGCATGTCGGGCGGTACGGTGCGGTCGCCTGAAAACGGATGTTGCGGGTTGGCGAAGAGCTAGGGGTGACTGAAGGGACGAGGCATTGAGTTTGCCGGGTAGAAAGAAGGAAGGGAAGGAACGAAAACGATGACACAGAAAACTATTGTCGCAATTGCAGCAACGTTGGCATTGGCAGCATGTGCCACTCGAGCTGGATACGAAAAGATACTCAACGCTTGGGTTGGACACAGTGAGGCGGCACTAGTTTCCAGTTGGGGAGCACCGCATCGGACCTACGATTCCGGGAGTGGCACTCGCATCCTTACATTTCATCAAGAGAGCAGAGGCTCCGTGCCAATACTAAACACTCAATCGCACCAAGGCATGGTCGGAAACATACCTTATTATGGCACCACGACCGGTGGATACACCCACATCCCGTACCACGATTACTGCACTACTAGCTTCACTCTGGTGGACGGTACTGTCACGAAGTGGTCGTATCAGGGAAACACTTGCCGAGCGCTCGAACGCTCCCGCGACGTATTTAGTGAATCAAGGGGCGACCTAGAGGAGCTTTCCAAATGCGAGCTTCCCAAGGGTTTTGTCGTCTTCAATCTTACTGCTGCTGAGTGCCGAGACCGAAAAGGTAAAGCGGTTCGCTAGATGCAAGGCAGAAAATGCTTCTCGCACATTAGTATCACGTAAGACCAGTTAGAGTGTGTGACATATGCAGTGGATGTCATTTAAGGCATTGATTTAAATGAAAATAGAAGGTGGCGGAGGGAGCGGGATTCGAACCCGCGAGACGCGTTAACGCCTACACGCTTTCCAAGCGTGCGCCTTCAGCCACTCGGCCACCCCTCCGGCCTCGAAGGCGAGGGGGACATTACCCAAGCGGGCCGGGTCAGGCAAGCGGTGCCGGGGGTGGTGGCCTGACTTGCCGCCGCGTGATAGTTTCGCCCTCTTTCGGCGGGGGATGAGCGGCCCATGCGGGCTATTCGGATTTTCGGACAGGTTTTGGCCATTCTGGGCGTGATGCTTCTCGCGCTTGGCGCGGGGCTGTGGTTTGCCGGCAACGACATGACCCAGGCCGCCGGGCAGCTTTGGTTCACGCTCGACAGCGAAAGCCTGAACACGACGCAGGCGATCGTACAACGCTATCTCTACCCCGACCTGTGGGATTGGGTGGCCGTGCCGTTGCTGCAGCGCCCGGTGTGGCAGGCCATCGCGATCTTGACGGTCTTCTTCGTTGTCGTCGGCGCGATCATCTTCATGGGGGCGAACCGGCGGCGCGCGCGGATGTTCCGCCCTTAGGGGCGTGCGGCCCTAACCGGCCGCCGGCGGATCGTCCGGGAACCCGGCTTCCGCGCGCACATCCGCCGCCGATTTGCCCGTCTCCCGCATCGCCTGCAGCGTCAGGCTGCGGTCGCGCTTGGCGAAGCGGCGGCCGTCGCCGTCGGTCAGCAGCGCGTGATGCGCGTAATCCGGTTCCGGCACATCCAGCAAGGTTTGCAACACCCGATGCACATGCGTGGCGGGCAGCAGGTCCTCGCCGCGCGTCACCAGCGTCACACCCTGCGCCGCGTCGTCGACCACCACGGCGAGGTGATAGCTCGTCGGCACGTCTTTGCGGGCGAGCACGACATCGCCGAAGACGGCGGCGTCCACCGGCACCGTGCCGGCGGTCCGGTCGTGAAAGGCGAGGGGGCCGGCCGCCGCGACCGCGTCGTCCATGCGCAGCCGGATCGCATGGGCCTCGCCCGCGGCGATCCGGGCGGCGCGCTCGTCCTCTCCCAGCCGACGGCAGGTGCCGGGATAGACCGGGCCGTCGGGGCCGGCCGGATGCGGCGCGTGCCCGGCCGCGTCGATCTCGCGCTGGATGTCCTTCCGTGTGCAGAAGCAGGGATACAGCAGATTTTGCTTCTCTAGCGTGGACAGCGCCGCCGCGTAGGCGTTCATCCGCTGCGACTGGCGCATCACCGGCTCCTCCCAGGTGAGGCCGAGCCAGGCCAGGTCTTCGAGGATTCCCGCGTCGAATTCCGGGCGGCAGCGGCCGGGGTCGATATCCTCGATCCGCAGCAGGAAGCGACCGCCGTTTTTCCGCGCCGCCCGCCACGCGACCAACGCGCTGTAGGCATGGCCGAGATGCAGCCGGCCGCTCGGGCTCGGGGCGAATCGCGTCACGATGTCAGCAGTCACGCTCATGCCCCTGGCCCTACCGCCGGGCATGGGGTAAGTCAATCGGCATGACGCCCGATTTCATCCGCGAGTCGCTCGACGCGCTCGGCAAGGCCGACCCCGATATCAAGAAGGCGGTCAGGCTGGTCGGCTATCCGGAACCGCGCAACCGTGAGCCCGGTTTCGGGGCGCTGCTCAACATCATCATCGGCCAGCAGGTGTCGGCCCAGGCCGCCGCCGCGATCCGTAGCCGGGTGATCGAGGCGGTCGACCCCTTCACGCCGGACGTCTTCCTGGCGACGGAGGACGCGGTGCTGCGCGGCGCCGGGCTGAGCCGCCGCAAGGTGGAATATGGCAAGGGCTTGGCGGAGGAATTCGTCACCGGCCGCCTCGACGCGGATGCGCTGGGCGACGCCCCGGACGACGAGGTTGTCAAGACGCTGACCGCGCTGCGCGGCATCGGCCGGTGGAGCGCGGAAATCTACATGCTGTTCGCGTTGGGGCGGGCCGACATCTGGCCGGCGGAAGACTTGGCCATCCAGGAGGCCCTGCGTCGGCTCAAGGACCTGGACGAACGGCCGTCGCGCGCCGCCTCCGAACCGATCGTCGAGCCGTGGCGGCCCTTGCGCGGCGTCGCGGCCTTGTTCCTGTGGCATTATTACAAGGGCGCCCCTTAGACCGGTGAGATGAATGGTTGGATGCCTTTGCGGATTTAGAATCTCCTGCATGAATACGGCGGACCAACCTGATGATCCGGCCAGCGCCGCGTTGCATCACGCCAATTTGATCGCATGGTAAAAAAGTAAACGGACTCGTCGAGAGCGCCAAAGTACAGTGTGATCTCAGGATTCATGTTTCATAAATCCAATCTCCACGGTCTGGGAACGTTCGACGGTCTCGCTCTATCCGGCCGACCTGGGATTGAAAAACGCGAAATATATTCGAAATTCAATAATGACCTTCGGGCTTCCGAAGAATCATGCTGGGCTTCTATTTGTGAATCAACATCAAGATCTTCCGCGCTGGCTGTGGCTCTATTTTCCGCCAGCCCTCGCCATCCTGTTGCTCATATCCATGTTCGTTGCGCCGGACTTCGCGGACATGATCATTCGGCAGGATCATGACGATGCCGGCGGCGGGCTCGCCGAGCATGGGACGGTGGTGGTCTTGTTGCCGGGCTTCGTTCTGGGATGCTTGGCCGCCAAACGCGTCTGTCGTCAGGACGCATGGTTGGCGTCATGGCTCGTCATATGGGCCTTGGGCGCCTTGTATTTTGCCCTTGAGGAGGCGAGTTGGGGGCAGTGGTACTTCGGATGGGACTCGCCGGAGTTCTTCCTGGAACACAACAAGCAGCAAGAGACCAACCTCCACAATACGTATCCTTGGTTGAACCGGGCGCCGCGAAGGCTGCTGGAGTTATGGATCGTGGTGATGGGGTTCATCGGCCCGTTGATCATGCTGATCCGGAAGAAGCCCTGGTTCGAGGGGCGGATTTGGTGGGCGTTTCCGACGGTGGCGTGTCTGCCCACGGCGACGATTTATCTGGCGATTCGAATCGCCCGGTGGTTGCCGGCCCAGCATTTTCGCAGCGTCGAACTGCGGGAATACTACATCGGTCTGTTTGTCACGATATTCATCGCATCGCTGTGGTGGCGGACCCGACAACGTCCGACCGATCGAGGGTGAACGCGTCGGACCGGGACGAGAAAGCGTTGTTGGGCGGTAGTATCCGGCCCGCCGACGGTTGGGCGATGCGGGAAGCCCTGAGCCGCCCCTGAAGTCTTCGTCGCGCCGCGGTGGTTTCTTCGCGGCGTTGCGGCGGTGTTCCTGTGGCATTATTACAAGGGCGCACCCTGACCGCGCGACTGCCTGCGCCTTTAAACCGAAAGAAGAAAACCATGGCCGGACTGATGGAACTCGATGGGCCGCGATTCGGCCCTGCCGCCGGGGGCGACCCGCAGCAACTGGTCATCCTGCTGCACGGGCTGGGCGCCGACGGGCAGGATCTGATCGGCCTCGCGCCGCACTGGGCGCAGGTCTTGCCGAACGCCGCCTTCGCGTCACCCAACGCGCCCTTTCCCTGCGACATGGCGCCGATGGGGTATCAGTGGTTCAGCGTGCAGGACCGCACGCCGGAGTCGCTGCTGGGCGGTGTCCGGGCCGCCGCGCCCGCGCTCGAGGCCTTCATCGACGCCGAGTTGGAACGCACCGGCCTGGACGACAGCAAGCTGGCGCTGGTCGGGTTCAGCCAGGGCACGATGATGAGCCTGTTCGTCGGGCCGCGCCGCGGGGAACAGATCGCCGGCATCGTCGGCTTCTCGGGCCGGCTGATCGCGCCGGACCTTCTCGCCGAGGAAATCCAAACCCGCCCGCCCGTCCTGCTGGCGCATGGCACGGCGGACGAAGTGGTGCCCTTCGAGTCGATGGCCGAGGCGGAAGCGGGATTGACCGCCGCCGGCATTTCGGTGGACACGATCGAGTGTCCCGGCGTCGGCCACGGGATCGATCAGAACGGCCTGGTGCGGGGCGCCGAATTCCTCAACCAAGTGCTCGGACAACCCTAACCGACGGAACGAGCCATGCCGCTGCAGAACCGCGTGACGCCGACCGGCGAGATCGTCGCCGTGGCGGCGCGCGGCGGCTTCATGGGCAACCGCGGCATCCTGCATGACGACAACCGGCGGCTCGGCGTCAGCCGGTGGAAGCACAAGGCCTGGATCATCTGCCGCCTGTCCTTTCGCGGCCGGCATCGGGTACCGATGACGCCAAGCCGGTACACGGAACTGTTCTTTCACGACGAGGCGGTCGCCATCGCGGCGGGGCATCGGCCCTGTTTCGAATGCCGCCGGCAGGATTTTTACAAGTGGCAGGCGGCCTGGCGCGATGGCAACGGGGAGGCGGATGTGCCGCGCGCGCCGGAAATGGACGCGCGGCTTCATCGCGAGCGGGTCGAACCCTATACGCGGCGGCAGAAGGTTTGGCAGGCAACGCTGGACGACCTCCCGGACGGCACTTTCCTTTCCCATGCGGGGCACCCATGTCTATGGCGCGACCGACAGGTCCTGCCCTGGACGCACCAGGGATATGGCGACGCGGTCTCGGTGCCCCCGCGGGAAACGGTGACCGTGCTGACCCCGCCGGCGTCGGTCGGGGCGTTGCGGGGCGGCTATCGGCCGTGTTGATAAGGGGCTGGAGAAGCTGTTGATAAGCTGTGAATAATCTGTGGATGAATGTGACAAGGCGATGAAGTTTAGTGAGAAACCGGTGGCGGCATCTTGTCGGAGTCGTCGATTTCGGTTATCAGAATGGCGTCGTTCGTCACGGGCTCCGACTCTATGGGCCGGAAGCTGCCGGACGGCGCAGTCTGGATAAGGGGTGCGATCGACCGTGAACCTTGCCGCTAAAGATTGCCCGGCGCTTGTGTTGAATGCCGACTTTCGGCCGCTGAGCTACTTCCCGTTGTCCCTGTGGAGCTGGCAGGAGGCGGTGAAGGCGGTGGTGACCGACCGCGTGCATGTGGTGTCGCATTACGAACAGGTCGTCCGCTCGCCCTCCTTCGAACTGCGGCTGCCCAGTGTCATTTCCTTGAAAGAATACGTGTCGCAGGCTCGCCGGCCCGCCTTCACCCGGTTCAACGTGTTCCTGCGCGACCGGTTCGTCTGTCAGTATTGCGGGTGCGGTTTCCCGGCCCAGGAGCTGACATTCGATCACGTGGTGCCGCGCGCGCTCGGCGGGCGCACGACGTGGGCGAATGTGGTGTCGGCCTGCGCGCCGTGTAACCTGAAGAAGGGCGGCGGCTTGTTGCGCGACAGCGCGGTCAGCCTGCTGCGGCAACCCCGGACGCCGAGCGTCTGGGAATTGCAGGAAAACGGCCGGGCCTTCCCGCCGAATTTCCTGCACGAGAGTTGGCGCGACTTCCTGTATTGGGATACCGAGCTGGACGAGATCTAGGGTCTGTACTCAATTAGGGATTCCGGCTGGGTCTGAAATGTGATTCAAACCTTTATCTGAGATGGAGGTTTGGATGTCACGACGGTTGTTTT
>JANQKC010000025.1 GCA_028281325.1 Alphaproteobacteria bacterium | reverse complement strand
ATCGGCGACCTCACCGCGCTGGAAACCCTGGACCTGGTCGGCAACAGTCTCCGAACCCTGCCCGACCGCATCGGCGACCTCACCGCGCTGACCTCCCTGTACCTGGGCGGCAACGATCTCCAAATCCTGCCCGACCGCCTCGGCGACCTTACCGCGCTGACATCCCTGGACCTGTACGGCAACCATCTCCGAACCCTGCCCGACCGCATCGGCGACCTCACCGCGCTGGAAACCCTGGACCTGAGCGGCAACCATCTCCGAACCCTGCCCGACCGCATCGGCAACCTCACTGCGCTGACCTCCCTGGACCTGAGCCACAACCAGCTAAACCGGTTGCCGGAACAGCTCGCCACAATGCCCGCTTTGGAAACCGTTTATTTATTAGGCAATCCTCTCCGAGATCCGCCCGCCAAGGTCGCCGAAGCCGGGCTGCCCGCAATCAGGAACTATTTCGACATGAAGAAATCGGGCGGCGGATGGGTGAAGCGCTCCACGCCGATAAGCCGCGCGGTGAACGCAGCCCAGGCAAATCCGGAGGATCGAAAAACAAGCGTTTGGGCGGTCACGGAAACCGCGATTTGCATTGGCTTGCTAATGACCGCCATCGCGTTCGAATTCGCTTGGCCGTTGCTAACGGGCGCAGCGGTTGCGCCCTTGCTGCTGATGCGCACCAACGAGTCGATCATTTGCGGCGTGGAACGATTCGCGGGATTGGGCCGCTGCCTCGGCATCCGATCCGGCGACCTCGAAGGAAAACCGCTGAAACTCGCCGGCGTCATTCTGGTCATGGGGATCGCTTCGCTTTTCATCAAGCCGCTCACGGCGCTGCAGTTCGGCTGGCGCTGGCAATCCTTTGCCGCAATCCCCGCAAACCTTGGCCGCCTCGTCAGGGAAACCGACCTGTTCTATCCGCCCGAACTCGTGCCGGGCGCGGAGGATAACTATGCGACCCAGCGGGACGGTCTGCTGACCATGTCCGACTTGCGGCAGAACTTTGCAGCCAATCCGAAATATCTACATCAGATTCTTGAATATCGAATGAAAAATCGTCTGGTGAGCGGGATCGGCTTTACATTCCTCGGCGTTTTCTTTTTGTTTGCTTGGCTTTATCGGTTCTCGCTGAAGGCAAGCTGTCTAATCTATTGGCCATTCCTGCTGGTCCATCGTTTCGACGACGACGCGCAAATCGACCGGGATGCCACCGCCGATAAATCCGCCGCCGATTGGCTGAAGAAAACACCGGCCACATTGGCAATGGCGATGCTGGGCGGCGGCGCGTTGGTGGGGCTGCTGCATCATCAGGGAACCGCCTGGGCGAAACCCGTTGCAAATGCCATTGTCGGCGCCATGCCGGGCGGAACGACGGATATACTCGCCGCGTTGCCCAAGATTACAACGCCGAAACTGCTGCTCACGTCGCTGCTGATCTTCGTGCTGTGCTATTTCGCGACGCGGGCCGCGCGCGCCGGAATGCATCGCAGTTATGCTATTACCGGCAAAACCGAACGCGGCGACTATGTATTTTGGCGTAACATGTTCAAATTCTTCGCCGCGGCGCAAAACATCACCGCCGTCGCGGCGACGGCGATTGTGATGGTGTGGGCCTGGCCGCAAGTGGCGACCCGGCTCGGCGAGGTGTGGGCCTTCCTGTTCTGACGACCGGGCGGCAGTGGCGGGGTAAACGCACGGCCCGTTATCACAGACCACCGCCCCGCGATGTGACAAGCGGGCGGTCCCGCCGCATAATCGGGCCGGCCCAACCAGGGGCGCGCGGCAATGCGCGTCCGCAACCACAATGAGGGAGTTACTGAGTATGTCCGAGAGGGCGGAAACGTCGCCGCTCGCGGTATTCCGGGAATACTGCGACAAGGGCGACCTTGCGTATCAAGTCACCGAAGACGGCGAGGCGGTGTTCTATCCGCGCCTGGTCGCCCCGAAAACCGGCGGCGCGCTGGAATGGAAGGTCAGCAAGGGTCTCGGCACCGTCTATGCCACCACCACCCTGCACCCGCGCAACGGCGAGCCGTATGACGTCTCGATGATCGATCTCGACGAAGGCTTTCGCATGATGAGCCGCGTCGAGAACATCGACCCAGCCGACGTCAAGATCGGCATGCGCGTGAAGGTGCGGATGATCCCCGGCACCGACGACCAGCCGGTCTATCCCGTCTTCGATCCGGTGGAGGGCTGATCATGAGCAATCATCGCGGAAATATCGCCATCGTCGGCACGGCGGAATCCGACCTCGGCGTCGTCGCCCCCGACATGACCCCCTTCGACCTGATGGCGCAGGGCACGATGCGCGCCCTCGACAACTGCGGCCTGAAACTGAGCGACGTCGACGGCTACTTCGCCGCGACCAGCCAGTCGCGCATGGTCGCCATGGCGATGTGCGAATATCTCGGCATCCAGCCGAAATATTTCGACTCCACCCAGATCGGCGGCTCGTCCTTCATGGCGCATGTGGCGCATGCCCAGGCGGCCATCGCGGCCGGCGTCTGCGAGGTCGTCGTCATCGCCTACGGCAGCACGCAACGCTCGGTCAGCCGGGCCGCGGCATCGGCGCGCGAGCCGAACGCCTATGAGGACCCGTATAAGCCGATGATGCCGCCGAGCGCCTATGCCCTCGCCGCCTCCAGGCATATGCACGAATACGGCACGACGCGCGAGCAGTTGGCCGAGATCGCCGTGGCGGCGCGCAACTGGGCCAAGCTGAACCCGGTCGCCTACCGCCAGGACGACCTGACCGTCGACGACGTGCTGAACGCGCCGATGATCAGCTATCCCTTCACGGTGCGGGACTGCTGCCTGGTCACCGACGGCGGCGGCGCGATCGTCATCACCACGCCGGAACGGGCCAAGGACCTCAAGACCAAGCCCGCCTACGTGCTCGGCACCGGCGAACACATCAGCCACAACATGATCAGCGCCATGCCGGACATGACGGTATCGGGCGCGGCGCATTCCGGCCCGATCGCCTACAAGGAAGCGGGCGTGACGGTGAAGGATATCGACGTGTTCGAGCTGTACGATGCGTTCACGATCAACACGCTGCTGTTCCTCGAAGACCTGGGCGTCTGCGCCAAGGGCGAAGGCGGCGCGTTCGTCGAGAACAACCGCATCGGCCCCGGCGGCGAGGTGCCGGTCAACACGAACGGCGGCGGCCTGTCCTACTGCCATCCCGGCATGTACGGCCTGTTCCTGCTGATCGAGGCAACCCGACAGATCCAGGGCGTCTGCGGCGACCGACAGGTGGACGACGTCAACCTGGCGATCGCCCACGGCAACGGCGGCGTCCTGTCCAGCCAGTGCACCGTCATCCTCGGCAGCGAAGACACGCTTTAGGACGCACGGTTCCGTAACCAGACTAGGGCCTCATCCCGCATTGTCCGGGATGAGGCCCTAGTCCATGGCGTCACCGGTCCCCAAAGCCGAGTTCTGCACTATTGCGTGGATTGCGTGTCGGCCTTGCGATCCGGCCCATAGAATTCCGCCAGATAATCAACGATCAACGCGCGGTCCGCCGGTTCCAGCTCGGGCATGTCCTGCTCCTCGACCATCCAGTCGATCGCCTCGTCCCAACGGTCACGGGATAAACCCTGCTGCGTCACCAGCCGCATGGAGTGGCACACGACGCAGGCGTAAAACGTCTCCTCGCGCCCCTTGCCCGGCGGCATGCCTTGAAAGTCGGTTTCGTCGGACGCCACGGCCGACTGCGTGAAGCCGGCGGGGGTGGCGGCGAGCCACCCCCATGCCAGCGCCGCGGCGCAAACCAGAGCGCCGGTCCATTTTCGTGCCGACATCAAGCCACCGTCACGGAAATCCGGTGCATCGAGTTGTTGAGATACCCTTTCGGGTTCCAGGCGATCGCGAAGGGCTGGCTCTGACCGGCATCGTCCGTCGCCCGCACCCAAACCTCGTAGTAGCCGTTCATCGGAAACTTGATCTCGGCCGACCATTGCTGCCAGGCATACGGGTTATGCGGCTTGGCGAGATCGGCCTTCATCCAGGTCGCCCCGAAATCGATCGATACGTCGACGCTTGAGACGGCATTGTCGCCGGACCAGGCATGGCCCCGCACGGTCAACGTGCGGTCGCTCGTCTTCAGCCCGGTCTTGGGACTGGTGATGAGCGATTTCACGGGCATCGCCTCGATGATCTCGAAATCCTTCTTCGGCACCTTTTGTCCCGGCGCGACCGGATATTTCGGGACGCGATAGGACGAGCCCGTCATCTTTGGTCCGTCGTGAACCGTGTCGCGCAGCCAAACCCGCGTGAGCCACTTTTGCGAACACGAGCCGGGCCACCCGGGAACCACCAGACGCAACGGCGCCCCGTTCATCGGGTGAAGCGCCCCGCCATTCATGCCGAAGGCGATCAGATTGTAGGGGTTCATCGCCTTCGCGATCGGCACGCCGCGCGAAATCGGGAGCTTGTCCGGGTTGCCGGAAAGATGCTCGTCGGCGCCGACATGCGCGGTGTAGACAACATTGTCCTTCACGCCCGCCGCCTTGAGAACATCGGCAAGCCGCACGCCGGTCCATTCCGAACAGCCCACCGCGCCCAACGTCCACTGATTGCCGCGCGCGGGCGGATCGAAGAAGGAGCGGCCGTTACCGCCGCATTCGATCGTCAGCCGATGCGTGACCACTTCGAACTTCTGCTTCAGGTCGTCGATGGTGAGGTCCATCGGGGAGTTCACCAAGCCATCGATCTTAAGCTTCCAGGTTTTGGGGTCGGTGTCCTCCGGCGGGATACCGTTGTTGCGGATGAAATGACGCGCGGTCGGCGTGACGGCGTCATCGAGCAAATGCGGCGGCGTCTCGGCGTTGACCGGCCGATCGTTGAGGATCGTCAATCCATCCTTGCCCTCGATTTTCACCGGTTCGGCGGCAAGCGCTTCGGGAATGAAGCCGGCCGGCATGTTGCGGTGAAAGGGAATGGCGGCGCCGAGCAACGCGCCCATGCTGGCGAGCCCCGCGCCGCGGAGAAACCCCCGCCGGTCGTCGTGCGGCACCCGGCCGAACACCACTTCATCCGCACGGTCCGGATCATCGGCGTACAGCTCGAACAGGTCCGCTTCCTGTTTCTCGATATCTCTTGGCATTTCCGTTTCCTCCCTCGTTTCTGACGAACGATGCGCGGTATCCACAAACCGCTGATAAGGGAAGAAACGCGTGGCCGCGCCGAATTATTCCAGCATCCGAAAATGAAATCTCTAGGCGAGGCAAGGCACGCTTTTCGCGCGGCTTTCTCCAAGCGCCTGTTGCGTGCCCGAATCCAACGGCAGATGACGCAGGCTCGCGTCGCGCACGCTGCGGGCGATCAAGGTGAACCTGTCTTCCGCCATGCCTTCGGCAAACACGACGTAGCCGCGCGTACCGGCGCGCCAAGCATACCCCCGGTGCGATGATACATTGAGCGCCGTCATCTCATCGGAGAATGCGTCCGCATCGGCGACGACGATCAGGCTCACCTTGCAGCCTCGCGTGCCGCGGTATCCGATCAGCGTCGCGTGCCCGCCCGTCGGACCGGGCACGGAACCGACATGTGCGATGAACAGCTTCGCAGAGGTCAGATCGGGCACATAAGCGGCGGGATCCAATACGGCCGCGCGGCCTGATATGCGGGACGGCGCGACGGGCATCGCCGCAAGGCTCCAAGAGCCATGAGCGCGCTGGAGCCACGCGGTATCCACACCATGGCCTTCGTACTTGAACACTATGGTGAGGCTCGCCGCCACGGCGATGAAGAGCGCGAGGCAAGCCGCCACGGCGCCGATCATGCGCGGGCTGCGACGCGGAGCCTCGATTTCAAGGTCGACCGGCGGTGCGTCAGACGCGATTGTCGCCTTGAGCCGGCTCAGCGCGGAGAGCTCGCGGGCCACCGCCGGATCCCGGGCGGCCGCCGCCAAGACGTCGGCGGCGCGCGCGGTGTCAAGCTCGCCATCGACATAGGCGGTCAATGTTTCGTAATCGATCGATCTACGGCTCACGCCTCAACGTCCCTCGCTAATCCGAACGCATGCATCTCAACACCACTCGCGACGGCGCGACGGCAGCGCGCGAATGTTCGTATCTTCCATCGCCTCCAGCAGACGGCGCCGGGCCCGGCTGACACGGCTCATAATCGTTCCGACCGGAACGTCCAACATAGCCGCCGCCTCCCGATAGCTGAAACCGGCAACATCTACCAGTACCAGAATTTCCCGATGCAGGGCGGGCAGCCGGTCGAGGGCAAGGCGAACGCTCACGATACTGATGAAACGATCGTCACCGCCCCAATATTCCCTCTCCGTATCGTCCGGCGGGTCGTCGAGCAAGAATTCTTCGGCGCGACGGTTCCGGCGCAGCCGATCGAGAAAATCATTCCGGAGGACCAGGAACAACCAAGCCCGGTAGGCAGGCTCGTCCCGCGGCACCCGGCGCGCCGAGAGGGCCTTGACCGCCGTCGCTTGCACCAGTTCACGCGCTTGGTCCTCGTCACGCGTGAGGCTCAACGCATAGCGGTACAGCCTGTCGAGGTAGGATTCAATGCGTTCTTTGTCGCGGGCCACTCGGAACCTTTGCATTCCAGAAGCGACCAGAGTGACGAATGGAGCGGAAAGTTGCAAGGCCCGGGCGAAAGCGCCCCTTCGATTACTTCGGGAGATATATCTTTCATTAGTGGCGACCGTGGTGATTTGACCAAAGTCTTAACAACTTAATGAAATCACCGATTCATACATTTTAAATATTCGAGACGGATATTTTATATATGATGAAAACCCTGAATATGTTGGAGAAAATCATGAAATTTCTTCGATATATACTCGTGATTACTATCTCATTACTCCCTGCCGTCGCGCAGGCGGCACCGATTACCAAGAAAGAAGTCCGGGAAATGCTTGCGGCAATGGACGCCGCAGTCCTGGCCGAGGATATGAACAAATTCGGCGACTACCTAAGTGACGATATACAGATGGTCGTTGATTTACAGAATCAAGGTAATATTTACCGGCGCACGATGGGCAAGCAGGATTTTTTGACTGCATTGTATCAAAGTATTATTCGACTCGATGCTTATGAGCTGACACGTGAGAACATTAAAATCAAAGTAAAATCTCCCACAACGGTAGCCGTTACTTCTCGTCTTATCGAAACGATCATAGTCGGCGACCGGCAAAGCACCGGTGTGACGCAGGATAACTTCATCATCGAACGGGTCGGCGACTCCCTTCTGGTCACCGCCTATTCCAGTAAAACGCGGATGTAGCCCGCTCGACCCGCGAGCGACGTGGCCCGAGCGAATCATCCCAAACCTTGCCGGGCCGCCGCGCCTGTGATGTCATGATGGGGACATGGGAGGAAACCTGCCATGACCCGATCCATTCATCCTATCGGCGGGCCGGCCGCGTGGCGCGGCCAAACGCTTCTCGACGATACCCGCTGGATTCGCCCGCTGGACAGCACCGCCTTGGCCGAAATCGATGCGGCGCTCGGACAGGTCCGGCTGCGCGGCGGCGACTGGTCCGAAATCACGCGCGAGGATTTTCCGCTCGACCGCTTCGCCGGCACGCTGTCGTCGGTCGCCAACGAACTGGAAAACGGACAGGGCGTCGTCAAACTGACCGGAATCCCGGTCGACGACTACACGGAAATCGATCTGCGCCGGCTGCTGTTCGGCATCGGCACCCATCTGGGCACGCCCGTGCAGCAGAACGGCGGGCGCGGCCTGATGCGCGACATCCGCGACAGCGGCGGTAAACGGGTCGACTCGAACGGCCCGCTGCGCTGGCATACCGACCGGACCGATGTGGTCGGCCTGCTCTGCGTCCGGCGCGCCAAGGCGGGCGGCATCAGTCGGATCGTCAGCGCGGTGGCCATTCACGACGCCATCCTGGACCGCCGCCCCGACCTTCTGGCGACGCTCTACCAGGACTATTACCGCAGCACCGTGGGCGACGAGGTGGGTTTGGAATCCTTGTCCTATCCGCTGCCGATCTTCGCCCGGCGCGACGGCCATTTCACCAGCCATTTCTCAGGCACCTATATCGAGCAAGCACAACAAGTCCCCGGCGTGCCGCCGCTTACCGAAATGCAGATCGAAGCCCTCGACATGCTGACCGACCTGGCGGAGGAGTTGTGCTTCGAGATGCCACTCGCCCCCGGCGACCTGCAACTGCTGAACAATCACGTGATCTACCACGGGCGCACCCCGTTCGAGGATTCGCCCGGCGACCGCCTCGACCGCCTGCTGCTGCGGATCTGGCTTTCCATGCCGAACAGCCGGCCGTTGCCGGAGAGCCACAAGGTGGTCTGGGGCAGCGTCGAGGCCGGCGCGCTGCGCGGCGGCGCGCACGCATGAGCGTTGCGCCATCGTCCTTCGACAGGCTCAGGACGAGGTCCACCAAACCAACCGTCATTCCCGCGGACGCGGGAATCCAGACTTTCGCGCACATGGGTCCCCATTTTCACGGGGACGACGACCATAATTCGAACACCTCATGCTGAGCCTGTCGAAGCATCGGTACGAGGCTACAGCTGACGGCGCAATGCGGGTTAGGTCCCGCGTCGCTGCAACCGGACGCGCTCGTAGACGCCCTTGAACATCGAGGTTCGGCGATCCTGGAGTCAGCCGATATGCTGTTTCAGGAATTCGACCGTCCGGCGCCAGGAATCCTTCGTCGGGCCGTCGCGGTAGGACTCTTCCGACGTGAAATTCTGGAAGGCGTGCCCCGCCCCATCGTAGCGATGGAATTCATGCGTCACGCCGAGTCGGTCCAGCTCCGCGTCGATTTTGTTCACGTCGTCGGGCGACGGGTTGGCATCATCGTTGCCGTAGAACCCGATCACCGGAACCTTCAGGTTGCTCAGCCGGTCGAAGGGCGACGGGCCGTCATGCCCCCAGGGCACGAACATGTTGCCGCCGTAATAGGCGACGACGCAGCGGAACACCGGGTTCGCGCTGGCGCCCAGATAGGCGTGCCGCCCGCCCATGCAATGGCCGAGGATCGCGGCGCGGCCGAGATCGGCCCGCCCCGTGCTTTCCAGCCACGCGACACCGGCATTCGCATCCGCGATCAGGCCGTCATCGGTCAGCGCCTCGCGCCGCGCATTCCGGTCGAGGCCTTCCGGCTGACGATGGAAGATGTCCGGCGCGGCCGTGATATAGCCTTCCGAGACCAGCTTGTCCGCGAGGTCGAATTCGAAGTCATCGAGGCCGCCGCCGTGGATCGTGACGAGCACCGCCGGAAACGGGCCATCGCCCTTGGGCGACGCCGTGCAAATCCGCATGGTGCTGCCGTCCACATCCACTTCCACCAGTTCCGACATGTCACCCTCCTTCTGTTGTACCACCCTATCAGAAGCGACCGGCGGGGCCGGCTACCCGGCGTAGAACGGCCGGCCGCTGTTCCGGAACCACAGCCGCACGAGATGCCGCTTGCGCTCCGGTTCGGGCCAGTCCTTGAACGCGGTCCGCCGGTGACCCAGCCGCGTGTTGTTGACGATCTGGATCTGCCCGCGCTCGAACGCGAATTCCTTGTCCATGCCGGGCGCGTTCATGATCTCGAGCATCGCGTCGATCGCCTTCCGGCCCTCGGCGTCGAACGCCTCGCCGCGCATCTCGAAGGCCTGTTCGATCAACCGCTCGGAAAAGCGCACCGACAGCCGCCCATCGATGCACCGGAACACCGGCGTCTGAGAGATCAGCGCGTCGTCCTCCGCATGCTCTCGCTGACGGTCGAAATAGAAGGGTTTGTAAAGGCGTTCGAGCAAGTCCGGGTGCCGTTTCCGCAGTTCGTTATGAACCGTCTGAAAACTCACCAGGCCGCTGACGCCCCCTTCCATCGACGGCTGGAAACACATCAGCCCGACATAGTCCGGCGCCATGTCGAAGGCGTTATCGGTGTGGTAGCTCTGGCCCTTGTTGGTGATGGACGACCGCACGCCATTTCCCGCGAGTGGCTGCGCGCCGGTGTCCCGCACGTCGTACTTCATCAGGCCGTCGTATTTCTGCGCCACGGGCCGGCCGAGCATCGAGCCCAACAGCCAATAGCAGGCTTCGGCTTCTTCCGTGCTCAACTCATCCAAGGGGAGCCGGTCGATGATCGCGAATCCGAGACCGTCGTCGAGGGTATGCTTTACCTCCGCCATCAGGGTGCTGCAGGCATCGAGAGCGAAATCGTCCTGGCTGAGGGCCAGTAGCGGCAGCGGGTTTTCCCGCAACGTCTGCGCGACCGCGCGCAATTCACCCAAGCACGCGTCCGACAAGAAAACTTTCCCATCACCGGGAAACGGCGTTTCACCCACCCAGGCGGCGTCGCCCTCAACATCGCGGTCGAGCATTTCCGTCGGGGTGCCGACGACCTTGACGTCGTCTGTCCGAAGGTCAGACATCACCTCTCCATATCCGTTCAAAGTATTGATATAGGCGGAATCTACTGCCGGGCACGACACCCCGTCAAATGGACCCGGGATAAGCAGGCTGTTGAAAAAATCATAATTTTAGGTCTCCATGGTTCGAGACGGCGCTATCGCGCCTCCTCACCATGAGGCTTGTGCTTGTTGTCCTCATCGTGAGGAGGGCCGATAGGCCCGTCTCGAAGGATACACATGACTTTTCAGCAGCCTGCTACACCTTGCGGCCGCCGTCCACGTCCTCGCCCCAGCGCCGCGGCAGGCCGGAGTCGATATCGAACAGGTCGAGGACCCGCCCCACCGTCTGGTCGACGACATCGTCAAGCGACTGCGGCCGGGTGTAGAAAGCCGGCACTGGCGGGGCGATAACCGCGCCCATTTCGGTCGCCCGCAGCATCGATTGGATATGCCCGGCATGCAGCGGCGTCTCCCGCAGCATCAGCACCAGCCGCCGCCGTTCCTTCAGCACCACGTCCGCCGCCCGGCTCAGCAGCGACGACGTCACGCCGCTGGCGATTTCCGACAGGCTGCGGATCGTGCAGGGCGCCACCACCATCCCCATCGTCCGGAACGAGCCCGACGAGATCGCCGCGCCGATATCCGAAATGGGATAAACAACATCGGCCAACGCCTTGACATCGGACGATTTCATGTCGGTTTCGTAGGCGACGGTCATCTCGGCGGATTTCGACATGACGAGATGGCTCTCGATCGGCAGCTTGCGCAGCGCTTCGAGCATCCGGATGCCGTAGATCACGCCCGAAGCGCCGCTGATGCCCACGATGAGGCGGGGTTTGTCGGCCATGTCGGCTCAATCCTTATCGAAGAAATCGTCGCCGAGCACGTCGCGGATCGGAACCTGCGGATTCCCCAGCTTGCGCTTCCACTGCGCCGACCGCTCGCCGTTCCGGAGATACTCGCCCTGCGCGGCCCGCTCGGCCGCCCGGTCCCAATCGTCGTTCCAGTCGCCGAGGGAATAGCCGTACCACGGCGATTCCGGCTTCAGCGGCGGCAAGCCGAGCTTTTCCCAAAGCTCTTTCGCATGCTCCATGTATTCCTTCTTCGGCAGCGCCACCGGCGGCAGGTCGGCCTTCAAGGTCGCATCGATCAGCATGGTCGAATCCGACTCCACCCCTTTCAGCACGGGCCCATGACCGCGCGCCCGGTGCTTCAGGATTTGCACGTCCCGGTCCGGGTTGGCGCGATAGGACAAGGCCCAGAAGACCGCATCGCCGCTGTCGGGATCGATATCCTCGTCGACGGCGATGCAGTATTTGCCGACGGCCGGCTGCAACGCCGAAATCCCGTAGAGCGCGCGCCAAATCTCGGTGCGCGGCACGCCCCGCTCGAACTGCACGAAGACCACGCGGCGCAGATTCGTCAACGGCTCGTGCATCGAGACTTTCTTGACGCCCTTGATGCTGAGCGTGTCCCGCAGATGGCTCAAGAATTGCGGTTCATAGGCGACGCGCTTGATGACACTCGACTCGCTGGGCGTGACCTGAGAGATGATCGAACTGATCACCGCGTCCTTGCGACGGGTCACCGCCGTCACCTCCATGACGAGATTGTATTCCTCGAGCGCCACGTAGCCGTGCGATTCGCCGAACGGACCTTCCGGTTCGAGGTATTCGGTATCCATATACCCCTCGACGACGACTTGCGCCTCCGCCGGCACCATCAGATCGACGGTCTTGCCCTTGACGACATTGATCGGGCCGCCACCCAAACCGCCCGCCACGGACACTTCATCGACGCCGAACTTCACCTTGGCGGGCCCGGTATATTCGACCACCGGCGGGCAGCCGAGGATGATCGCCACCGGCATGCGCTCGCCGCGTTCCTGGTACTTCTTCCAGTGGTAATAACCGCCCGCCTGCATCGACATCAGCATCATGACGGCGACGCGGTCCGGCGCTTTCAAGTTGCCGCGGTAAACGCCCATATTCTGCACGCCGTCGTCCGGGTCTTTCGTGATCCAGGTGGCCGCGGTGAAATACGGCCCGATGTCGAAACCGGGCGTGGAAATCGGGATCGGCAAGGCGTCCAACCCCTTGCCCTCGCCTTTGACCTCATTGCCCTGCAGGACAATTTCCTGCACCGGCGCCTCTTCGACGACGATGGGCTCGACCGGATTGCCGAAGGCATGGTCCCATTGCGGCCCGATATCCTCCACGCGGTCGACGCCGATGCCAATGCGATAGATTTCCGCGTTCGCGGCCAGCGCGCCGATCACGACCGGAATGTCGTATTTGCGGCCGCGGCTGTCGGTGACGTTGTTGAACAGGAAAGCCTTGCGCTCCAGCTCGGGAATGCCACCCCGGAACTGCCAGCGGACCAACGGATGCATTTCCGTATCCTTGTTGATCGGCGCGTCGATCGTCGTCAGCAATCCGGCCTTGTCCAGGGCCGCAATATGTTCATGAAGATCGTTGTAGCTGCGTTGGCGCGTTTCGGTCGGCGTGTTGTCGTTCATCCGCGTCTCCTGCGGCATGAAGGCAACCTCGCGCGTCGGCCGACTACCCTTTGCCGCTTATTCTCATCTTGCGTGTCCCATCGCCAACCTTAGAGCATCGGCCGCACGCCGCCAATTACGGCAACGATCGGCAGACTAGAAGAGACGCCCGAACCGGCCGCGCTGCTTCTCGAAATACTGCTGGTGATAGTCTTCCGCCATCCAGTAGTCGGACGCCGCCGTCACCTCGGTCACGATCGGATCGCCGAACCGGCCGGACTTGTCGCACGCCTCCTTCGACGCGCGGGCGGCCGCGGCCTGCTCCTCATCCAGATAGAAGATGGCCGACCGATATTGGGTGCCGACATCCGGCCCCTGGCGGTTCATCGTGGTCGGATCGTGAATCTGCCAGAACACATCGAGCAGCGCCTCGTAGGTCACCTCATCCGGGTCGAACTCGACGCGCACGACCTCGGCATGGCCCGTCGTGCCGCTGCAGACCTCTTCATAGGTCGGGTTCGTCTTGGTGCCGCCGGAATAGCCGACCGACGTCGTTTTCACGCCCTCCACCTTGCGGAAGGACGCCTCGATGCCCCAAAAACAGCCCGCTCCGAATATCGCCGTTTGTATCTCCGCCACCTGCTCGCTCCTATCGCTGGAAGTAATGCGCCATTTTCGACATGGTAGCAGGAAGCGGGCGGAACAAGTCACGAATTCGTTTGGGCCCATCACGGGATTGTCGTTAGCGAGCGCTACAGGATGAACGAGCCGGCCATCGAGCAGGGATTGAGATGCGGTCAGGTCCTATTGGCCGACGGATGGGCGTCCGACCAGACGGTCCGGTTCGACCCGGACGGCGCAATCGCCGGCGTCGCGCGTACCGTCGACGCCGATGCCACGTTTCCCAAGGCACGCGGTCCCGTCCTTCCCGGCATGGCGAACCTGCATTCCCATGCCTTCCAATACGCCATGGCCGGGTTGGCGGAAAAAACCGAACACGCCGGCGGGTTCTGGTCCTGGCGCGACGTCATGTACCGCATGACCAACGCCGTCGGCCCGGACAGTTTCGCCGCCGTCGCCGCCCAGCTCTACGCCGACATGCTGCGACGCGGCTTCACCGCGGTCGGCGAGTTCCACTACCTTCATCATGCACCGGACGGCCACCCCTATGACGCGCCGGAAACGATGTCCTTGGCGGCGATCGAGGCGGCCCGGCGCACCGGGATCGCCTTGACGCATCTGCCCGTGCTGTATGCGCACGGCGGTTTCGGCGGCGCGCCGCCCGGCGACGGCCAGCGCCGATTCATCCACGATGTCGGCGGTTATGCGAAACTGGTTAGTACCCTTTCCGACGCGGTTGCCGACGCCCCAGACATCCGTATCGGGATCGCGGCGCATTCGCTGCGCGCGGTGACGCCGGACCAATTGTCCGACACGGCGGAGATGGCCGCAGCGGCCAGCATGCCGATACATATCCATGTAGCGGAACAGCCGAAGGAGGTCGACGACTGCCTGGCCCATCTGGGCGCCCGTCCCGTCGACTGGCTGCTCGACAATCACGCGGTGGATGACCGGTGGTGCCTGATCCACGCCACGCACATGACCCCCGACGAGACCGTCGCTCTGGCCCAGTCCGGCGCCGTGGCCGGACTATGCCCGACCACCGAAGCCAATCTGGGCGACGGCATCTTCGACGCGCCGCGCTTCCTCGACGCCGGCGGCGCATTCGGAATCGGTACGGACAGCCACGTTTCCCTCGACCCGGCGCAGGAGCTGCGGCTGCTCGAATACGGCCAGCGCCTGATACACGGCCGCCGGGGTATCCTGGGGTGCGGCCACGCACATACCGGCGCGGGCCTCTATCGCGCCGCGGCCCAGGGCGGCGGCCGGGCGCTCGGCCGGAAAATGGGCGCGATCGCAGCGGGGTACCGGGCGGATTTCGTCGTCCTCGACCCGGATCATCCGATGCTGACCGGGCGTCAAGGGGACACGCTGTTGGACAGCCACGTCTTCGGCGGCGGCGCGATACGCGATGTGTATGTTGCAGGACGCAAGGTCATCGACGATGGGAAGCATGCGGAAGACGCATCGCTGAAACCGGCATTTCGGGAGGCGGTAAAGGCGCTGATCGGCTAACGGCGCCGTGAGCCCGGGGCGCCATGGCCCGCCTCCCTTTGTTGTGAATTTTCTCTCTTTTTGTTCCGGAACCGGAAAATCGCCACGGAAGAACCCCAGAAAACTGCGGATTACAGTCAGCTGCTGTTTACAGAATTTTAAACAAAACACCGATAGCTTGGTTAACAGCAGAACGCTGACAAAGAGATTTTTCAACCGGGGAACTGGAAAATGGGCCGCCCAAGAACTGGAGCGATCGAGACCGGACCACAAGAAAACTTCGTGGCGGGTCTCGCCGAAAAAGAAACACTCGCCGCGAACACCGACGCGGACCTCTCGGACAAGTTCGATTCCGTGCTCGACGAAGACAGCGATTTCGACGTCGAGGAAGACATCGCCTTCATGGGCGAGGAATACGACGTCCTGGATATCGACGACGTGCTCGACATGTGCAACGTCGGCAAGCGGGAGTTTCTCGACTCCTGACGCCGCGACGTTCGGCAATCGCCGGCACGGATGGACCTGCGATGCCGGTTTTTTGCGCCGGAGCGGCTTGCGCCAACGGTATACTTCATTGATTAAAGTCAATGTCGCTTTCAGCGACCATCCTATAGACTGACATCAGTGATTTTCCGTTTAGGAGTGAAATCCATGGCGCTGAAAGATTTACTGGTTCACGTTGGCGTCGCGCGCAGCGCTCAGTCGACTGTCGCCGCGGCGGCGTCTCTCGCCGATCGCCACAACGCTCACATTGTCGGCCTGGGCATCAGGCCTCCACTCGATATGCCCCGGTATGCGAGCGTCCGGCTTCCCGAATCCGTCGTGGAAATCATGGAAGAGCGGGAAAGAGAGCTGCTTGCGACCTCGGAGGAGACGTTCAACTCGACAACCGCCCATGCCGGGCTCAAGGACCGCAGCGAGTGGCGCACCGCCATGGGCAGCCCGCATGAGATTTTAGGCTTGCACGCCCGATATGCGGATCTGACGATCGTCGGCCAGCACGAACCCGGCGGCGGCGACGGTCGTTTCGCCGATCTGGCGGAAGACGTCTTGGTCAGCGCGGGCCGGCCGTTGCTCGCGATCCCCTTCATCGGCGCACCGGACGTCATCGGGAATAAGGTCATCGTCGCCTGGAACGCCAGCCGGGAAGCCGCCCGCGCGGTCGCCGACGCCATGCCGATCCTCGACAACGCCAAAGAGGTCGAGATTTTCATCGCCCGCGACGACGATATCGGCGACCTGCCCGGCGCGGATATCGCCGCGCATCTCGCCCGGCACGGCATCGACATCACGGTCTACGAGACGCCGGCCAGCGACGTTTCCGTGGGCGACGCGTTGCTCAACCGGGCCACCGAAACCGGTGCGGATATGATCGTTATGGGCGGATACGGCCGGTCGCGCTTCCGCGAATTCATCCTCGGTGGCGTAACCCGGCACATGTTGCAGCATATGACCGTGCCCGTGCTAATGTCGCACTGATCGGAGAGTACGAAACCACGCGGTCTTCCGCATGGAATAACTGCGCCATGATCACCGTATTCGGCTCGATAAACGTGGATATGGTGATGCGGGTCGACGCGCTCCCCGCGCCCGGCGAAACGGTTCTGTGTCCCGAATACCTGATTCTGCCCGGCGGCAAGGGTGCGAACCAAGCCGCCGCGGTCGCCAGGACCGGTGCCGACGTTCGAATGGTCGGCACCGTCGGGAGCGACGCGTTCGCGGAAGCGGCGTTGGCGTTGCTCCGCGACGGCGGCGTCGATCTCTCGGCCGTTGCGACATCCAGCCGCCCGACGTGCTGCGCGGCGGTGTGGGTCGACCGCGCCGGCGAAAATTCGATCGTGGTCGCCTCGGGCGCGAATCTGGACACCGCCGCCAGCCAGCTTTCAGGTCTCACATTCGGACCGCAGGATTGGCTCGTACTGCAGATGGAAATCCCGCTGCAGGAGAATTGGTCCGCCATCCGCGAGGCCAAGGCGCGGGGCGCGCATGTCATCCTCAGCGTCGCGCCGGCCGGGCCGGTGCCGGAAGAGACCCTGGCCGACATCGATATTCTGCTGGTCAACGAAATAGAGGGCCGGGCCGTCGCCGACGCCGTGGGGCTGCCGCCCAGCGATCCGCAACGCCTTCTGTCGGACCTCTCCGCCCGCTTCGGCCTCACGGCCGTGATGACGCTCGGGAAACAAGGCGCGCTCGCGGTTGGCCCAGGCGGCGGGGTTCACGTTCCGGCACTGCCCGTCGATGCCGTCGACACCACCGGCGCCGGCGATGCCTTTGCCGGCATCCTCGCCGCGGCATTGGATGCCGATGCCTCCCTGGAAGACGCCATTCGGCGCGCCAGCGTCGGCGCCGCACTCGCGTGCGAGAGGATCGGCGCACAGACAAGCCTTCCCGACCGTGCCGATATCGACGCGGCGTTACCGAACCTCCCACCGCTTAGCCCTTTGGACTAACCCAAACACCCTCGGCCGTTCGGATAAGCGCGACGCACCGATTGAGTAGTCAAACTTTCCTCAACCGCTGGCGCATTCCAGTGCAATAGTGCATAAAAGGAGCGTGTCTGTCCGTACAGAGGGGCTTCGGACAGACGTGGAGGTATCAAGATGACCGCGCGTAGTTTAACCGCGGCAGAGGAAGCGATAGCATTCGGCGACGGCCCCTCAACGAATGGGCCGACCGTCGTGGTTGCCGATGCGCTGGCCGACGCCGCCATCACCGTGCCGAACGGCACTTTTCTCTCCGACGCCCAATATGTCCGCGACGGCAACGACCTGATTCTGGCCAAGCCGGACGGCACCGCGGTCGCGGTCCGCAACTATTTCGCGGCCGACCCGCGCCCCGACCTGACCAGCGAGGACGGCACCCGCGCCGCGAATGCTGAATTGGTCGAATCGTTCGCGATGCCGATGGCGCCGGGGCAGTATGCGCAGCTCGGCACGGCGCCCAGCAGCCCGCCGATCGGACAGGTCGCCGAACTAACCGGCCGCGCCTTCGCCGTGCGCGCCGACGGTACGCGCGTCGAACTCGGCACCGGCGACCCGCTGTTTCAAGGCGATGTAGTCGAGACCGGTGACGGCGACAGCGCGATCCGCATGCTGCTCGCCGACCAAACCACCTTTTCCCTGAGTTCGGACGCCCGCATCGCATTGGACGACCTGACCTTCGACCCGCAGACGCAAGCGGGCAACCTGTCGGTTTCTATCCTCAAGGGCGTTTTCATCTTCACCAGCGGCCAGGTCGCCAAGACCGACCCGTCGCAGATGACGGTCAACACGCCGGTCGCGACAATCGGTATCCGCGGCACGGTCGTGACCGGAAAGCTGGACGAACTTGGCGGGCAGTTCACCATTCTCGACGGCGCGATCAATGTCGTGACCAACGAAGGCAGCGTCCAGCTCAGCGAGGCCGGGGCCACCACCCAGGTCACGAACATCAACGCGCCGCCGTCGACGATCTTCATCCTGACGCCGAGCGAGTACGCCGCGATCTACCAGGCGGTTTCGACCATCGCGCCGGGATCCTTCCTGCAGCCACGCCGCCGGGAAACCGACGAGCAGGACAGCCAGGACGGCCTCGGGGCGGATGCGCCGACGGATGAAGGCAGCTCCGTCGAACGCGGCAGCGTCGGACAAAGCGGGACCCAGCTTCTCGGGGCCGGTGTCGTCGGGTTGGGCGCGTTCGACCTGCTGAACCAAGATCCGAATCTGGCGGCGCAACTACAAGCGTTGCTTGACGAAAATACCGACAGCGGGCCGGCCGAGCCGGCGGATGTCCCGGGTGATGATGATCCCGTGGAGACGACAACGACAGCGCCCCCGCCGACCGGTCCTGTGGTTTTCGATTTCAGCGGCGCCGGCGGGCCGATCAACTTCGTCGGTAACGACAGCGACGAGATCGTCATCGGCAGCGCGTTCGGCGACACCATCGATACGCGGGGCGGCAACGACGTCGTCGTAGCGGGCCCGGGCGGCGACACCGTTCTCGGCGGCGCGGGCGACGACGTGTTGACGGCCGACAGCGTGGCCGGCGGCGCGGCGATCGCGCATGAATTCGTCACCACCGAAGCGCTTCCCGATCTCGCCGATGGCGCCCCCGTCGATGCCGAGGATCGGAACGGCGTCGATCTGGCCGACCTGACGCTGGCGGCGGATAACCCGGTCACGGTAACGTTCCAAGGCGAAGGGGCCGGATTCCAGAATTCCATCGGCTATTACACGGTCGGTCCGGACGGCACGCTCGGCGACGTCGAGTTCATCTGGACCAACGCGTCCGAGACCGGCAGCGGCGGCGACCTGACAATCGGCGATACGGCCACGCTCGACGTCGGCGCCGGCGACACCTTCTCCTTCTTCATCATCGCGGACGGGTTCGGCGAGAACGACTTCGCCTCTTTCGGCAGCGGCAGTTTCGAATTCCGCGGCCCGGACGGCGAGCCGGCGACGATCGATACGGTCAATCCGCAGCTCTTCTTCGTATCCGACGACGGCGTGACGGAAATCGAATTGAGCGGCGATATCTTCCACTCATCGGCGACCAACCTGAACCCCGATGGCGTCCAGCACGCCGTCAGCGGCCTGGATAGCGAAACCGGCGAGTTGGTGATCGGGTTCGAGGACCTGCTCGGCGGCGGCGATAACGATTTCGAGGACGTCTTGATCAGCGTCGATATCGCCCCCGCCCCGTCCGGATCCGACGATACGCTGATCGGCGGCGCGGGCAACGACACCCTGATCAGCAACGGCGGCGCGGATGTCCTGTTGGGCGGCGACGGCAACGATCTGATTCAAGTCTCGGACCTGACCTTCGAGCGGGTCGACGGCGGCGCCGGTACCGACACGCTCACCTTCACCGGACCGGGCGCGAGTTTCGACCTTGGCGGGCTGACGCCGGGTCAGGTTACCAACATCGAAGAAATCGACCTCACCGCCATTACCGATGCGACGTTGACGCTGGACGCGTCCATCGTTCTGGACCTGACCAATGGCGTGAACGCGCTGACGGGCACGGCGGACACATTGGTCGTGACCGGCGAGGCCGGCGACGAGCTGGACGCCGGTTTGGGCTGGACGGAAACCGGCGACGCGTCGATCGAGGGCGAGAGCTACACGCTGTATGCGCACAGCTCCGGCGCGCAGCTTGCCGTGGATGACGACGTTACCTTCACATAGCCACGTAACGCATTGAAAAGACGGGGCGGATGGCATTTCCCATCCGCCCCGTTTTACGTAGTCTCCACCGTGTGGATTTCCGGCAGAGCTTGGGGAGCATCAATGATCGTGGTCGTGATGTCCGCCTTCGCCGGCGACATGCACCGCTTCGCCCGCGCCGAAGGCCCATTGGAAGCCAAGCCATACGGAATGGGCGTCGTCGTCGACCAGGAAGTCCGCATTGTCGTAGTTGTACTGAAGACGAACGTTCCCGGTCGGTGCAAATTGCCATGCCAGCAACGGGGAGATTCGGACCCGATCGGAACGGAACGGGTCTTGGGACCGGCCGGCGAAGTCGCCGACGCTCGCGCCATCACCGGTCGCATACTCGCCGCGCAAACCGGCCGACCAACGCGGCATGAATCCGTAACGGGCAAACGCGTAAATCCCATAATCCTCAAGATCCGCCGCGGCAAACCCTTCATTCAACTGGCTGGCGGCTTCG
Source organism: Alphaproteobacteria bacterium (assembly GCA_028281325.1). Lineage (GTDB taxonomy): Bacteria > Pseudomonadota > Alphaproteobacteria > UBA8366 > UBA8366 > JAJFJD01. The sequence continues at coordinate 68,162 of JANQKC010000025.1, read as the reverse complement.
TAGTGCCGGTACATGAATTCTCCCTGGAATTCCACGAAACGGCCACCGTGCAGATCGTGATGCGCCTTTACATCCACGCCGGCAACATAGGTATTCGCATCGGACCCGGTTGCGTTGGGGCCGATCAAGCCCGACGCCCCGACCGTAACGGCCGTGTCCGCGCCGGCCTGGAAGCGATTTTCCAAACGGGCGAGATAGGTCAGTTCGTCGATCGAGTCCACCTCGCGGTCGCGGAAAGCCCGGCCGCCGACGGCGCGCTCTTCGAACACTTCGTCGTTTGCCAGAAAACTCGCTTGGGTTTCGCCAGTCGCGTTCTGCGCGCCGACATGCAGCTTGCTGCGCCACGGCACCGGAACTTTCCATCCGACGCGGACGCCTTGCCCTCTCAATCCGTCGGCCCCGAACAGGCGGCCGACGATGACCGGTTGGTCGATGAAGGCATGATCATGGAAATGAGCCGGATTGTAGGCGCCGAACTCGGTGAAGAACTGACCGACCTCCAGTTCCAAACCGCCCGGCAGGACGCCATCCTGCGTCCGCATGAAGGCTTCTTCCAGTTCGAGCTTTGTTTCGCCTTCCGTATCGATGTTCAAGGCGAAGTGGACTTCGGCATCGAAATACGGGTCGAACGCCCCCAGGAAACCGAAATCGACTGACTGAAGATCGAAACCGTTCTGCTGCGGATCATGATCCCCGCCTTGCAGCAAGCCTATCGTCGCCTTCTTCTCCGAAGAGTAACCAGCGGCGAACGCGGTGTTCACGCCGATTCCGCGCAGGCGCAGGGTGCCGCCGGCGACGTCGACCGCGTACAGGTCGGGATTGCCGCCATCGCTTGCTTTTCCATGGCCGTGGTCGTGATCGTGGCCATGTCCCGACGCATGCTCATGCGCCCGTTTCGGCACTGGCTGTTGCGAGGCCGGCGCTGTCGGCTGCGGCGTTGCCGGTGCGGTCGCGACACCGCCGACACTGCCACGGTTTCCTTCTTTCAGCGCCTTAATGTCCCCACGCAGGCTATCGATTATTTTGTCCTTCTGCGCATCGCGCTCAAGAAGATCGCGGACGGTTTGTTCCAGCAACTGAATGCGCTGGTCCGCCGTTTGGGCGAGAGCGGTCCCCCCACCGAGCACGGCAACAACCATGTAAGCCCCAACGACCGCGGTGCAAATCCGCTGAATCTGTCCATCCCCACGCTTCAAGCAAGTCTTCATGTCAACACCAATTTGTTATGTTATATTGTATCGTTTTTGTGCCAGTAATGGGCGTTTCCCCTGACTCGTCCGCTCCTAGGAAGGCGCCTTGAGGCAGGCGATCATATTGCTCGCCAAGTTCCGCAACAGATTGTCATACGCAAGCGGGCCTTCCGGAACATCGGCCCCGAGCGGATCGAGTTCGCCGGTCCGCGCTTCGGTGCCCCGCACCACCGTCTGGACCAACTTGGATTCGAACTGCGGTTCGCTGAAGACGCAGGCCGCCTTACTGCTAATGAGCTTCGACCGGATTTCATGCAAGCGCTTCGCCCCCGGCCGGACCTCCGGGCTGAGCGTCACCGACCCGACCGCGTTCAAGCCGTACCGACGCTCGAAATACTGATAAGCGTCGTGGAACACGACGAAGGGCTTATTGCGGATCGGAGCCAGACTGTTGCGCAACTCGCCATCCAAGGCGTCGAGCCGCGCCATGACGTTGTCGGCATTGGAGCGATACCGCGCGGCGTTCGCGGCATCGGTCTTTGCAAGCACCGCCGCGATCGCACGAACCATGGCCTTGGCTTTGACCGGATCGAGCCAAAGATGAAGGTCATGCTCCCCGGCGTGATCGTCATGGCCCTTTTTCGCGTGGCCATGATCGTGTTTCTTCCCGTGGTCGTGTTTCGCATGGCCGTGATCGTGATGATCCTTCTTGCCATGGTCGTGGCCGTGACTGTGGCCGTGATCGTGGTGGTCTCCGTGTCCATGATCATGCGCTTCCCAAGCGCCGCCGGCCCGGATTTTGAGCAGCCCGACGCCCTCCGCCGCCGACAATTTCACCGCGCCCTTCTTGCCGCGCGCCCTTAGCGCCTTCGGCAAGAACGTCTCCAAATCGTCACCGACCCAAAAAACCAGATCGGCCTGGCGCAACGCCCGCGCTTCGGACGGCCGCAACGCAGCCGTATGGGGCGACTCACCGCCCTTAAGCAACAAGGTGGGCTCGCCGACGCCCTGCATCACGCCGGCAACCAGCGAATGGACCGGATTGATACTGGCCACGACCTTCGGCGACGTGGCAGCGCTCGGCGACGTTACCGTCAAAACGGAAAAGGCGACAAACCAGACAAGTGTACGGATCACTGCGATGCCCCTTGAGTGCATATTGTGAGTTCAACGCTTAAGCGAAGTTCTAGAATGTTATAATATATCAATTCAAGCGTTAGAAGATATCGTTGCAGTTTTGTGCGGAAATCCACTAAGTGATGCCGTTCGGCCAGTACGGTCGAACGGTGCAAAGGCCAACTTAATGCCCGGCAAACCCATCCAGGATCCCTTCCCCGACCACGCCCATGACCATGACCGATGCGTCAAAGAGGCATTCGACCGCGCCGAGAAACTGTTCAAACAGAATGGTTTACGGTTGACGGATCTCCGCCGTAGCGTGCTGGAAATCATCTGGCAGAGCCACCGGCCGATCGGGGCCTATGACATTCTCGACCGGCTCAAGGACGGTGGCCGCCGCGCCGCGCCGATGACTGTGTACCGCACCCTCGATTTCCTGATGGAGAACCAGCTCGTCCACCGACTCACCAGCCAAAACGCCTATATCGGCTGCGACCATCCCGAAGAGTCCCATCGCGGGCAGTTCCTAATTTGCCGGACCTGCGGCGTCGTCGGCGAGTTGTCCGACGCCCGCATCATAACGGCGATCAAAGAAACGGCGGCAACCACCGGGTTTTCGGTCGAGGCACCGGTGGTCGAAGTGACCGGCCTTTGCCGCGACTGCGTCGAACTCGACGGCGCCGGGCGCGGCCATGCTTGATCAATCGCCGCTGATTTCGGCGTCGGACATCACGATGTCCTTCGGCCGCCGGCAGGTCCTCAGCCAAATCACGCTCTCCGTCCATCCCGGCGAGATCGTCGCGCTGATCGGGCCCAACGGCTCTGGCAAATCGACACTGGCCCGTATTCTCCTCGGAATACTCCAGCCGGACGCCGGGTCCGTCATACGCCGGCCGGGCCTTCGGATCGGCTACGTGCCGCAACGCCTGTCGGTCAACGGCGTGCTGCCGCTGCCGGTGCGCCGCCTGCTCGGCTTAACCAACAAGGTCTCCGTGGAGGCGATGCAGCAGACCCTCGACGAAGTCGGCGCGTTCGGTTTGATAGACGCTGCGGTCCACGATCTTTCCGGTGGGGAGTTGCAACGGGTCCTGATCGCGCGGGCCTTGCTCCGGACTCCAGACCTCCTTGTCCTCGACGAACCGACGGCGAGCGTGGACTTCAACGGCCAGATCGCGTTGTTCGAACTGATCGGCCGGATCCGCGACCAGCGCGGCTGCGGGGTGCTGACCATCTCGCACGATCTGCACCTCGTGATGGCCGCGACCGACCGGGTGATATGCCTCAACGGTCATGTGTGCTGCGAAGGACGCCCCGAAACCGTGAGCCGCCATCCCGCCTATATGCGGATCTTCGGCCCGCGCGCATCCGAAACGCTGGCGGTCTATACCCATGACCACGATCACGAACACGACCTGTCCGGCGGCGTGGTGGAACACCACCATCACGATCGTGAACACCAGCATGAACACGGGCACGGTCATCCACCGCGTCGCGGCGCCGGACAAGACACATGATGATCGACGACTTTTTGATCCTCGGCCTCTTGGGCGGCATCGGTCTGGCGGCGGTCACCGGGCCGCTGGGCTGTTTCGTGGTCTGGCGGCGCATGGCGTATTTCGGCGATTCGGTGGCGCATTCGGCCTTGCTCGGCGTCGCCCTTGGATTCCTGCTGTCGGTCAACCTGACGCTTGGGATCGCGGCCACCTGCGTCATCTTCGCCCTTAGCATTGTCGCCTTGCAGCAGCAAAACCGGATCGCCACCGATACGCTGCTCGGGATCGTGTCGCATACCTCGCTCTCGATCGGCCTGATCGCGATCAGCCTGATGGAGACGATCCGCGTCGACCTCATGGGGTATCTGTTCGGCGACATCCTCGCGGTCACGCCGCAGGATTTGATCGTCATCTACGGCGGCGGCCTCGTCGCGTTGATCGTGCTGATTGCGTTGTGGCGCGACCTGCTGGCGGTTACCGTGCACGAGGAGTTGGCTCGCGCCGAGGGGGTTTCGGCATTGCGCACCCGGTTGATCTTTACCCTGCTGCTGGCCGTCGTGATCGCCATATCGATGAAGATCATGGGCATTTTGTTAATCACATCGATGCTAATCATCCCGGCGGCGACGGCACGGCGGTTCGCCCGAACGCCGGAAAGCATGGCGATCCTTGCCTGCGGCATAGGCGCGCTGTCGGTCCTATTGGGGTTGATCGGCTCGCTGCATTGGGATACGCCAACGGGACCATCGGTTGTGGTGGCGGCGTTCGTTCTTTTCCTCGCGAGCCTGGTTTTCTCGGGGCTCGGGGCGACGGGACGGCCGCTCTCCCGGCCACAATGACAAGCCATGACAGGGCCTGCATCGCCGACGCCAGGCCGCATCGAGGAGCACCGATTATGGTGAATTCGCCAACGCACGACCCCAACTACGGCCTTTCGTTCGTGGTCAACGCGATGCGGCGCGGCTTTGGCGGGAAGTGCCCGAGATGCGGCAATGGCGCGCTGTTGGCCGGATACCTGAAACCGAAATCCTCCTGCTGCGCATGCGGCGCGGAAACCGGCGACATCTACACCGCCGATATCGCCCCCTATTTCACGATCATGATCGTCGGCCATATCGTAATCCCGCTGCTGCTCGCCGTCGAAAAGTTCGCCGCGCCCCCCATCTGGCTGCAGGTTGCTTTCTGGCCCGCCTTCGGCCTCGCTTTGACGCTTTGGTTCCTGCCGCGCGTGAAAGGCAGCATCATGGGGCTGATGTGGGCGCTCGGCATGCGCGGACACGAACAGCACTAGCCCGACTGGCCGAGCCCTGTCTTTCGATGTAGGCTCCCGCCACAAAAGGATCAGGGAGAAACATCATGAGCAAGGTCGCCCTCGTCGTCGAGTTCGACGTCAAACCCGAACACCGTCAGGCTTTCGAAGAGATCATCCGCAGCCACGCCAGCCGCACCAAGGAAGCGGAAAGCGGCTGCGTGCAGTTCGACGTGCTCATCCCGCAACGGGACGAGAACAAGGTCCTGTTGTTCGAATGCTACGAAGACGCCGCCGCGTTCGAGGTCCACGGCAAGTCGCCGATCCTCGCGGAGACCCGCGAGAAATACAAAGACATGATCGTCGACCGGAAAATTACGATCTGTTCCGCCGACTAAGCGGCAGCGGCGCAACTGTTACCCGGTGCGGTGAATAAGGTGATAGCCGAACGCGGTTTCGACCACGTCACTGCACGCGCCCACGTCGAGCGCGAAAGCCGCCGCGTCGAATTCCGGCACCATCATGCCCGGACCGAATGCACCGAGATCGCCGCCGTCGTTTGAGGACGGGCAGTCCGAATTGGCCTTCGCAAGCTCGCCGAAGTCCCCGCCGGCATCGACCTGCGCTTTCAGGTCGTTGATCTGCGTTAGCGCCTCTTCCTTGGTCCGCGTCGCGGTGGACCGCTCGGAACCGGCATACATGAGAAGAATGTGCGATGCGCGCACTTGATCGGCCATGGGGCTCTTCCTTTGTTCGATTGCGTCGCGGCCACATTAAGCCGCTTTGGCCTTGTATATCCGGCAGAATGCCTGAAAGCGAGGGCTATTTGCCCGACGCGCCGTTCCGCGCAACACTGCGCCACCTGCCTTGCCGAACCAGGGGACATGCACAATGACAATAAAAATCGGTCTGATCCATTCTGTCATTCCCGCCATTGCCGCGGTCGAGACGGCCTTCGCCGAGATTTGGCCGGACGCGCGCCCGGTCAGTCTCTACGATGAATCGCTGTACATCGATCTGGCGCCGGACCGCTCCCTCACGCCGCCGATCTACGAGCGGATGGAACGGTTGCTCGCCTACAGCGCCGATAGCGGCGCCAGCGCGATCCTGGTGACCGGCTCGCTGTTCGGCCCTGCCGTCCTCGAAGGGCGCAAAGGGCTGAACATTCCCGTCCTCACCTCTTTCGACGGGTTGATCGACGAAGCGCTCGCCGCCGGCAGTTCCTTCGCCGCCGTGGCGACGGACCCCGGCACCAACCGCATGTTGCGGGCCCAGTTGGAACGCTGCGCGGCCGAGGCCGGAAAGACGGTTTCCCTGTCGGAAACGCATGTGCCCGACGCCACCGCCCTGCTGAATGCCGGCGACCGGGCGGGCCACGACGCGTTGGTCGTCGACGCCGCCGAAACCGCCGGCGCATGCGACGCGATTCTGCTGGGTCAGTTCTCCATGGGACCGACGCGGCCGCTGGTCGAGCAGCGCACCGGCCGCCCGACCCTGGGCGCACCCGAGGCCGCGGTCCGCAAGCTACGCCACCTATTCGAGGCCTAGCTGCCGCGATTTCCGATCTTTGCTATAATTAAACATACCCTGCCCGTCCGTGGACCAACCAACAATCGCGACACGGCTCAAGTGTCGCCACCGGGAGAAAACATCGGATGACCCATACCGACAGTTGGGAGCTGTCCGAAGAACTCACCATGCCGCAGGACACGGTGCGGCGTTTCATGGTGATCGCCCGTGACTTGCTGCGCCAACAAAAAGGGAGGAGTTGAACCCCATGGAACAGCGTGCCTATCCGCTGGACGGAATAACGGTGCTCGATATGGGGCACATCTACAACGGCCCTTACGCCGGCTTCCTGCTGGCCATGGCCGGGGCCAACGTGATCAAGATCGAACCGTTGAAGGGCGAGCATCTGCGGCACCGCGGCAAGGAAAAGAACCATTCCGTCCCCTTCGCCCTGCTCAACTCGAACAAACGCTGCGTCACCTTGAACTTAAAAGCGCCCCGTGGTCGCGAAATCTATCTAGAGATGGTCAAGAAGGCCGACGTCGTCCTGGAAAACTTCGCACCGGACGCGATGGACAACATGAACCTGGGGTGGGACGTGCTGCGCGCGGCGAATCCGCGCCTGGTCTATGGCTGTTCCAGCGGATACGGCCGCAGCGGCCCGCGTCGCGACGACCTGGCGATGGACCTTACCGTGCAGGCCTCATCGGGCATCATGAGCGTGACCGGAACCGAGGATAGCCCGCCGCTGAAGGCCGGCGCGGCGGTCTGCGACTTCTCCGGCGGGGTGCATCTCTATGCCGCCATCGTCACGGCGCTGGTCGAACGCGAGCGGACGGGCAAGGGCCGCATGGTCGAAGTCTCGATGCAGGAAGCCATCCTCGCCTCGCTCGCGTCCAATCTGGGCATGTATTACAGCATGGGCCAGAAGGAGCCGCCGCGCACCGGCAACCAGCATGGCGGCCTGTCGATTTCGCCCTACAACGTGTACCCCACGCGGGACGGCTACGCCGCGATCAATTGTACCAACGACGGTCATTTCCACAACCTGCTGCGCGCGATGGGCCGCGAGGACATCAAGGACGACCCGCGTTACGCCACCAACCACGACCGCGCCTTGATTCTCGACGAGGTCAACGAGTTGGTCGGCGGCTGGACAAAGACGCTCGACAAGGACGACCTGCTCGACATTTCGCGCAAACACGGCTTTCCCTGCGCGCCGGTGCGGGGCCTCGACGAGGTGGTCCACGACGAGCATTTGCATCAGCGCGGTATGCTGCAATGGGTCGACCACCCCGAACTTGGACGGATCGCCTTACAGAACAGTCCGTTGCGGTTTCACGACTCGCCCCTGATGCCCATCGACCCCAGCGCCGACCTGGGGGCGCATAACCGCCAAGTCTATGGCGAATGGCTGGGACTCGCCGCCGACGAGATTGACGCAATGGAACAGGATGGAGTGATCTGAAACATGGCCCACACCGCATCGCAACCGAACGCCGCCGCCCCGAATCCCCTGCCGCCCGGGCCCATCACCGGCCCCGCCGCCTGGTACGGTCGCGACTTTGCGAAGGACACGCCTTGGATTTACCGGCTCAATGCCGACGAACTTGCGGAGATCGAAGCCGCGCTTGCCGCATTCCGCCAGCAAGAAACCGATTTGATCCAGGTGACGCGGGAGACCTTCCGACTCCCAACCCTTGGCACCGCCCTGGACGGCATCCGGCGGGAACTGCTGTCCGGGCGCGGCTTCGTTCTGATCCGCGGCATCTCGATGGAAGATCGACCGGTTGCCGATGCCGCCACGATCTTCTGGGGCTTGGGCAGCTATCTCGGCAAGGCGGTCTCGCAAAACGGCAAGGGTCACGTACTGGGCCACGTCCGGGACCTTGGATACGACGTCGACGACCCGAACGCCCGAACCTATCAGACCCACCGGCGGCAATTCTATCACGCCGATTCCTGCGATATCGTCGGGCTGATGTGCCTGAAGAAAGCACGCAGCGGCGGCCTCAGCAGTATCATCAGCTCGACGACGCTCTTTAACGAGATGCTGTCCCGCGATCCGGATCTCACGTCGGAACTGTTCCAGCCCTTCAAGGTGGACCGGCGGGGCGAGGTGCCGGCGGGAATGGACCCGTATTTCACCGTCCCTATCATGAGTTGGTTCGAAGGGCGGCTGACCTGCTACTACATCCGCCGTTATATCGAATCCGCCCAACGCTTCGACGACGTAGACCCGCTGACCGAACGGCAGATCGAGGCATTAGACCTATTCGACGCGATCGCCGAAGAGGACGAGGTTCATCTCAACATGGATTTCGAGCCGGGCGACCTGCAATTCCTGCACAACCACCAAATTCTGCATGATCGAACCGACTATGTGGATTGGGAAGAACCCAACCGCAAACGGCATCTACTACGATTGTGGTTGTGCCCGCCCGACGGCCGTCCCCTGCCGTCCTGGTTCGCGGCCCGCTACGGCGGCGTCGAACCGGGCAACCGCGGCGGCATCATGACGCCCGGCGTGCGACTGAACGCGCCGCTGACCCCCGTCTGATCCGTTTAGCATCATATTCCTGAAGAATTTCTTTTTGAATTCCGACGGTTATGAGAATTAAGACAGCGTTAGGAGATGCTAACACTTCATTAAGAATTGGGTGCAACGCTCACCTCACTGACCAGTTGTAGGCCGGCGCGTTGATCGCGCACCGGTATGGGGACAGTGCAATGAGGGAGAGATTGCATCATGCGTACTTCAACATCGGGAGGGTCGCCGACACGGGCGGCCATCGCCGCCGCGGCATTATTCGCGGCAGCATTTGTGACACCCGGACATGCCGACGCGAAGGCCGTTAGCGGTATCGAACCGCAAATGAAGGTCGCAACGGCAAGCCCGGTCGACGCGGTCCAAGTGGCCGTGCTCTCGCCACGGGACCGTCGACAGGCGCGCCGGCAGTTCCAACGGGAACGGCGGAACGCACGCCGAGATTTCCGGCGGGCCACCCGCGATGCGCAACGCGACCGTCGTCAGGCCGCCCGGAGTGCGGCACGGGATTTCCGCCGGTCGGTTCGCGATGCGCGTCGTTCTTTCCGGGACGGCCGGCGGGACGATCCGCGAAGCGCCCGCGAAGCATTCCGGGACCAGGTTCGGAACGCGCGCGACCAATTGCGGGACGCCCGGCAACAGGCCCGCAATCAGTTCCGGGAAGCGCGCGGCGATGCGCGGGAGGACTACAGGAATGCCCGGGACGAAGCCCGTGACCGGCTTCGCGAAGCCCTTGGCGGCGGCGGGGATACCGACCCCGGTGGCGACACGGGCGTGCCGCCGCGCAGCGACGACTGACCCGGTCACGCACAACGCTAACGGTTAAACGGCCGCCTTCGGGCGGCCGTTTTTCGATTCCCAGCCCTCGTTGTTGCCATAAGTCGCTTTCTCAAAAATTTGTAATTATTATAACAGTTTAGGCAAATATCTTAACGCATTTTAGGAAGAATTAACGGCGCATTAAGACTTGCCTGCCACGCTCCTTCCACAGTCCTGTGCAACCCGCATTTCCGGGCCCGCGCAACGGGGTGGGACTGCAACAAAGGGAGAGACGACACCATGCGTTTGAGTTTATTCCGCCTTCCCCCCAAGGCCGCGCTATCGGTGGCGGCTGCGCTGTTCACGGCGACGATGCTCGCGCCGACGACGGGTACCGCCAAAGCCGTTGAGGGTATGACCGTCGCCGCTGCGGCGCCGTCCCACGCGACGGTCATCACGGTTGCCGCCATTTCCCGCGACGAGGCGCGCAACGCACGACGGTCCATCCGAAGTGATTTGCGGGAAACCTGCCGCGCGATTGCCGAAAAGCCGAACCGGCGCGTTTGCTTCCGTGAAGCGCATCGTGAAATGCGTGATCTTCGCGGACAGGCGCGTAACATTTTCGACGATTGCCGCGCCAGAGGCGGCTCACGGGCGTCGTGCCGCGAGGCGCGCCGGTCGTTCTGGCTCAACCAAGCGGGCGGCATCTCCGGCGGCGGCGGGGACGATAGCGGCGGGGCACCGCCGCGAAGCGACGATTAGACCGTTCCATGTTCTGTTACTGAAGATCCTATCGACGGACGGCCGCCCTTGTGGCGGCCGTTTTCGATTGCGTGCGGCATAAGAAGAGTGCTCGGAAACCGAGTTGCTCCCTCTTCTGTTTCTATCTCGAAGGCTTCCCATGATATCGTGCGCCGCATCGCGCTCGGCGCGATCCGTATCGATCCAATAGACAACCGGGGGGCCCTTATGAATTTCGAGTCGCTTACCTACGAGACCCGCGACGGAATTGCCTATGTCACGATGAACCGGCCGGACAAGCGGAACGCGCTTGATATAACCATGCGCGACGAACTCTCTCGGGTAGTCCTTGAAATGCGGAACGATAAATCGCTTTTCGCCGCGATCATCACCGGCGCCGGCGGCGCGTTCTGCGCGGGCGGTGACCTGCAAGGGCTATCCGAGGATAAAGCCACGCCAGCGGAAACACGCCGCCGCATCCAGAATATCTATGTCTGGCTCTACGAACTGGTCAGCCTGGAACTGCCGGTGATCACCGCGGTGGATGGCGCGGCCTACGGCGCGGGCATGAATATCGCGCTGGCTGGCGACTTTGTCCTGGCCTCGACCCGGGCACGGTTCTGCGAGGTGTTCGGGCGGATCGGATTGGTGCCCGACGTCGGCGGTTTATTCCTATTGCCGCGCATCGTCGGCCTGCAAAAGGCGAAAGAGCTGATCTTCTCGGCCCGCTCCTTCGGCCCCGAAGAGGCCAAGGATTTGGGCATCGTCTACGAGATTTACGAACCCGACCGACTGATGGACGAAGCCGTCAAGCTCGCCGAGCGGTTCCGCCATTCGTCACGCGACGCCATCGGCATCTCGAAAAACATTCTCAACCAGTCCTTCAACCAGGACTTCCGTGGCCTCGGCGAACTCGAAGCGTTCGGCCAGGCGGTCGCGTATGACTCCCAGTTTCATGCGGACGCCGTCGGCCGGTTTCTCGACAAACAGCCGCTTCTGTTCAATTGGGACGAGGCCGAGAAAGCCAACAAGGGCGGTTAGACGCCAGGTTATCCTCAGCGCGGCGTCAGCGGCGCATTCAGCACCGTATCGGGACCGACGATGCCGCCGGGCCAATCCACCTCGTTCGGCTCCCCGTGGCGCGCGAAATACGCTTCCGGCAAGGGCCGGTTTCCCTTGTTCTTAAGCCAAAGCCGCAGCAGGTGACGGCGACGCGCCGGGTCCGGGTCGTCGTCGAACCCCTGCCGCGTGTGCATGATGACGTAATTGTTGATGAACTGCATATCGCCCGGCTCGAAAGCGATATCAAGCCGCTGCTCGTCCGCAATCTCCTGTACCAAAGCGAGCGCTTCCTTCTGTTCCGGGCTCATCTCCGGGATTCCGTCCAACCGGTGCGCCGATCCCATATAGGTCGGTTCGATGCTGGTGCTGAGATATCCCTGGTGATAGTGGAACACGGCCAAACTGTACCAAGGGGGCATGCCGGACGGCACCTCGTCCCGCCGGTCGCGGTAGTAGGGTTCCGCCAGCACCCGCACCAGATCGGGCCGCCGTTGGAGCATTTCGTTATGGACCGTCACCGAACTGGCCAGGCTGCTTTCGCCCCCGGATCGCGCGGTGTGCAGACACAACAGCCCGACGATGTCGCAACAGTCGACATGGTACGGGATCGTGTCGCTGGAATACGGTCCGCGCTGGCTCCGGTTGTGAACAGTCTCACCGATATCGGTGATATGGCCAAGCACATGGCCCTTCTTGTTCTGGGAGAAAACACCGTCGCCAAGATGCATGCCGATGCCCCAGAAAGCGATCGCCGATTGTTCGTTGGTATACCGATCGACCGGAAATCCGCGGATTTGCACGAATCCGCGCCCGTCGGTGATGTCCGACCGGACCGTCCGCAATGCGTCAGCCAAGGTATCCAACGGAAACCGCTCTCGTGTGATCTCCATGATCGGCGTGGCGTTATCCTGCAGCGCCCTGACGGCCGCATCCAATTCCACGATATGCGCCGGATCAAGATGGAAAAGAAATTCGCCGCTCGCCGCCATGTCCGACGCGGTCCATCCCGCCGGATCCTGGACGGATTCGAAAGGCTTGGCGGGTACGTGATGCTGCTGTGTCATGAGTCGGTTCGCCTCTACGGTTGCAAAGGACAGGGTAGGACTGTTGGTGACCGAACACACAATAGTATAATGGGAAAGTTCTCGCCTGCAGAAGCCCCTCTATGCGATCCGGCAATCCTTGGGAGTGTGACCGATGAAGGCCGCCGCCTTCGACTTTGTCCAGCCGTCCAGCCTCGACGAGGCCTGCGAGCATCTATCGCGCGCGGCGGACGACCCGCAGATCATCGCGGGGGGACAGTCGTTGATGCCGATGTTGGCGATGCGGTTGGTCCGGCCCGGATTGGTTATCGACATCAACAAGATCGAGACGTTGAGCGGCGTCGTCGAACAAGACGGCGGCGTCACGATCGGCGCGTGCACACGCCAAACCGATGCCGAAACATCACCGGTCGTTTCCGGGCGGCTTCCCCTCCTGAGGAAGGCGCTGCGTTTCGTCGGGCATGACCAGACGCGCAACCGTGGCACCATCGGCGGAAGCTTGGCGCACGCAGACCCGTCGGCGGAGATATGCCTGACCGCCGTGACGTTGGGCGCAAAGATCACCCTGACGAGCGCGCAAGGACAGCGCGATCTCGCGGCGTCCGATTTCATCCTCGGCCCCATGACGACCGCAAGAGAGGAGAATGAAATCCTCACCGCGGTTTCCTTCCCGATCTGGGCCGCCGACGGTCGCGTCGGCACCGGATTTCAAGAAGTCAGCTCGCGGCAGAGCGATTTCGCGATCGTCGCCGCCGCCGCCCAGGTCGCGATCGACGACGATGGCATCTGTCGCCGCGCCGCGGTTGCGGTCGCAAACGCAACGCCCGCACCGATCCGGCTTACGGCCGTCGAGGACGGGCTGGTCGGCCAAGAACCGACGGCGGCCGTTGTCGATCCTCTGCTGCCCTCGCTCGAAAGCGTTCTGGAACCGGAAGCCGACCTGCACGCTTCCGGTACGGCGCGCATCCATATCGCGAAAACCCTGGTGAAACGCGCCATCCTGGAGGCCACGGAGGACGCAGCCGCCGATGACTGACTCCCGCCCCAAAACGACCGTGTCGATGACGATCAACGGCGCACAAATCACCGCCGACGTCGAGCCCCGCATGACGCTGCTCGACTTCCTGCGCGACGAACTCGATCTCACCGGCACCCATACCGGATGTGAGCATGGCGTTTGCGGCGCGTGCTCGGTCCTTCTCAACGACGTTCCGATCCGGTCTTGCCTGATGCTGGCGGTCCAGGCGAACGGCGAACGGCTGACCACGGTCGAAGGGCTGTCCGACCCGGACGGCAGCCTCAGCCTCGTGCAGGATTGCTTTTGGGAAACCCACGCCTTGCAATGCGGCTACTGCACGCCGGGCATGCTGATCGCCGCGCAAGCCTTGCTGCAACGCAACCCGGACCCGTCGCGCGAGGACATCCGCGAGGCGATCAGCGGCAACCTTTGCCGCTGCACAGGCTACGGCCAGATCATCGAGGCCATCGAACTTGCCGCCGACCGGCTGAACCAACGCACCGGAAAGGCGGCACGATGACCGATCGGGCAGGCGCGGGCCGTTTCGTCGGCCGGAACCGGCGCACCAAGGAAGACCGGCGCTTCATCGCGGGGCTCGGCCGCTATGTGGCCGACATTCGCGTTCCAGACCTGAAGCATGTGGCGCTGCTGACCAGCCCGCATGCGAGCGCCCGCATCGTATCCATCGATGCGCGCGCGGCCCTCGCGCTGGACGGCGTGTACGCGGTGCTGACCGGCGACGAACTGGCCGAGGCGACGAACTCGCTACAGCATGGCGTCGAGGCGCCCAACATCATCTGGCGGCCGCTGGCGCAGAACGTGGTGCGCTACGCCGGGGAATGGGTCGCCGCGGTCGTGGCCGACAACCGCTATATCGCGGAAGATGCCATCGAGTTGATCGAGGTCGACTACGAGGTCCTGCCCGCGGTCGTCGACCCGGAAGACGCTTTCGCCTCGGCCGAGTTGCTGGTCCACCCGGATCACGGCGATAACATCCTGTTTCATCGTAAGTTCGTCTGGGGCGGCGTCGATGACGATTTTGCTGCCGCAGATCACAGCCTGAATTTCCGGGTCAAATGGGGCCGCAACTCGACCGTCCCGATCGAGACCTTCGGCGTGGTATCCCACTGGGATCCGGGACAGGAAATGCTCGACGTCTGGGCATCCGTCCAGATGCCGAAATACGCGGACCAGATCGCCGAAGCGTTGCGCCTCCCCGGCAACCAGATCCGCGTGCATTACGACGTCGATGTCGGCGGCAGCTACGGCGTGAAGCGCGGGTTGAAGCATGCGGTGCTGACCGGCTATCTGGCGCGCAAGCTCGGCTGTCCGGTGCGGTTGCTGGAAGACCGGCTGGAGAACATGTCCGGCGGCGATGCCCACGGTCCCGACCGCATCTTCGACGTGGACGTCGCCTTCGACGGCGACGGCACCGTGCGGTCGATGCGGATGCGCGCGCTCGACGATTGCGGCGCCTATCCCGGCCGCGCGCCGCTGCAACTCGGTAAGCCGGTGGGGTCCATCGTCGGACCGTACAAGATCGGCAGCGTCGCGTATGAAGCGATTTCGGTCTGCACCAACAAGACCGGACAGGTCGCCGTTCGTGGGTTCGGGCAGGCCCCGACCAATGTCGCCATCGAACGGATGATGGACCGGGTCGCGGATTATCTGAAACTCGACCGGCTCGACCTGCGCCGCCGCAACTTCATCCAGTCGGCGGAGTTCCCGTACACCATCCCCAGCGGCACCGAATACGACAGCGGCGACTATCAAACGGTCGAGGCGAAGGCCCGCGCCCTCTCCGACTACGACGCCTTGATCGCCGAGCGCGATACCCTACGCGGCTCAGGCAGTCTCGCGGGGATCGGCGTGGCGACCTGTCTGGAACCCGGCGGCGGCAACGCAGCGTTCGAGCCGCTGTTCAATCCGAAGAACGACACGACGACCTGGATGGAATCCTGCACGGTCAAGGTCGACCGGCTCGGCACCGTCACCGCCTTGATCTGCACGTCGAGTTCGGGCCAAGGCCATCAGACGCTTGTCGCCACCGTCGTCGGCGAGATCCTGGAAATCGATCCGGCGGACATTCGCGTCGTGCATTCGGACTCGCTCTCCAGCCTGCCGGGCAACAGCCCGGTCGCCAGCCGCATGGCGATCATGCTGGGCGGCGCGGCGCAGCGGGCGGCGGAGATGCTGCGCGAACGGCTGATGACGATCGCGGCGCATAACCTAGAGCGCGACGAAGCCGATCTCGTCTACGCCGATGGCGCCATCCACGCGCGGGACGACGACGCGGCCAAACTCGACTGGAAGCAACTGATTCGCATCTGCCATGGGCAATACCATTTAATGCCGCCGGGCATGGAACCGGGGTTGCAAGCCAGCTACACCATGCAGGTGCCGAACGGCGGCACGATGCCGACCGCCGACGGCCGGGTGCAGATGTATCCCTGTTTCTCCTTCGAGACGCATATCACGCTGGTCACCGTCGACCCGGGAACCGGCAAGGTCGCGATCCCGCGTTACTTCATCGTCCACGACTGCGGCACCGTCATCAGCCCGGCCATCGTGAAGGGGATGCTGCTCGGCGGCATCGCGCACGGGATCGGCGCGGCGCTGTACGAGAAATTCGAGTATGACGAGTCCGGCCAGCACCTCAGCGGCACCTTCATGGACTATCTGTTGCCATCGTCGATGGAGATTCCCGACGTGCAGATGGACGAACACTGCACGCCCTCGCCGCTCACCCCGCTCGGCCAAAAGGGCGCGGGCGAAGCCGGGTATATGGGGTCGCCCGCCGCCGTCGTCAGCGCCGTCAACGACGCCCTTGCCCCGCACGGCCTGACCGCCGAGAGCCTGCCGATCAAACTCGGCACGCTGAGCGACATGCTGCGCACCCTCGACGGCAAAGACTGAACCCGTTCCTTGCTTTGAAGGCACACCCATGAATATCGATATCCACGCCCATTTCGCCCCGCAGCAGATGTTCGACGCCCTGCTCAAGAATATCGGGCGCTTCCCGTCGGTCGACCTGCTGCACGAGGACGGCAAGTTCCAGCTCGCCTTCGCCGGCGGCAAGCCGACGCGGCCGGTCATGCCGAACCTGCGCGACACCGAGAACCGGCTGCAGTGGATGACCGAGCGCGACATCGACCATCAGATCAACGGCGGCTGGCTCGACATGTTCGGCTATGACCTCCCGGCCGAGGAAGCGGCCGAGTGGAGCCGCATGATCAACGAGCATCTGCTGGAAGCGACCAAGGACCAGCCGCGCCTGACGCCGCTCGCCAGCGTGCCCATGCAAGACGGCAAGCTCGCGGCCGCGGTCCTGAACGAGGCGATGGACGCCGGTTTCCCCGGCCTGATGATCGCGGCGCAGCCGAAGGGCGACGGCGGCAACCTGGACGACCCGGACCTGGACCCGTTCTGGGAGGTAGCGTCCGACCGCGGCGCCGTCATCGTCATCCACCCGGTGTTCGACCTGCGCGACCCGCGTGTCCAGGCCCCCGACCTGGTCAACACGATCGTCCGGGTCAACGACATGACGACCGCCTGCGCCCGGCTGCTGTTCTCCGGCCATTTCGTGAAATACAGCGGTATGAAGGCGGTGCTCAGCACCGGCGGCGGCGGCCTGCCCTTCGCGCTCGGCCGGCTGATCCGCAACTACGACGCCAACCCCGGCAAATACGCCGACCCGGAAGAGGGATTCCGGCACTGCTATTTCGACAGCTTGGTCTTCCAACCCGACGCGCTGCGTTACCTCTGCAACAAAGTCGGCGTGGACAAGGTGATGCTCGGCTCGGACTATCCCTTCCCCATCGGCGACCCGGCCCCGACCAGGGTGATCCGGGAATCCGGCCTAAGCGACGCCGACCAGGAGAAAATCTTGGGGGGAACCGCCGCGAAACTGTTCGGAATATCGAGTGATTAACCAAGCGTCGGGTCCTCGCTGACGCGGACCAGGCGCTTGCCCAGATTCTCGCCCCGCATCATGCCGATGAAAGCGTCGATGGTGTTGTCGAAGCCGTCGACGATGTCCTCGACATAGACGATCCGCCCGTCCTTCACGCGCTCGGACATCCAGGGCAGGAAGGCGTCGTATTGGTCCATGTGATCGTAGATGCTGAACTTCCGCATCACCGCGCCCTTGGCCTCCACGTTGCCGATGTTCTTCGGTAAGGACCGTTCCGTTTTGTCGTATTGCGAAATCTGACCGCAAACGGGAATGCGCGCGCCCTGGTTGATGCGGTCGAGCACCGCCTCCAAAGTTTCGCCGCCGACATTCTCGAAATAGATGTCGATGCCGTTCGGGCAGTGCGCGTCCAGCGCCGCGCCGATCGAGGATACGGTCTTGTAATTGAAGGCGGCGTCGAAGCCGAGCACGTCCACGATATGCCGCACTTTGCGGTCGCTGCCGGCGCTGCCGATGACGGTGCAGCCTTCCTGCTTGGCGATCTGCCCGGCGACGCTGCCCACCGCGCCGCTGGCGGCGGAGATGAAAGCGGTTTCGCCCGGTTTCGGCTTGCCGATGTCGAGGATGCCGACTCGCGCCGTCAGGCCGGGCATGCCGATGACCGTGATGGCGTGCGAGATGGGGCCGAGCGACGGGTCGATCACCCGCAGATCGCCGCCGCCCTTCGCCAGCGAATAGAGTTCCCATCCGAGGAAGCCCCAGACGAAATCCCCTTCGGTGAAGTTCGGGTTCCGCGAGGCCGCGACCTGCCCCACCGCGCGGCACGGGATCACCGCGTCGAGCTTAAACCCGCCCGTCCCCGGATAGTTCGCGGTGTTGCCCATCCGCCCGCGCATATACGGATCGCAGGACAGATAGATGTTACGCACCAAAACGTCGCCGTCTTCCGGTTCCGGCACAGGCTCGTCGCGCGTGTCATAACAGGCCGGCGTCACGGGCCCGTCGGGCGGTTGAACGAAATAGATGCGGCGGTTCTGCATGGCACGGTTCCTTCAACGCTTGAGAGCCTGAAGTGTACCGCGACGGCGCGCCGTCGTCTTTTCTCCTGTGGCGATGTTGCCGGCCCCACGCGGCCGACCGTCACCCCGCCGCCGGCCGCCACGCGATGACGCCTTCGGTCCGGGCGCGCACCGCGGGCGGCGCAAGGCAGCTCATCACCGAATCGTAGCCCGGCGCGCCGACATGCGGGGCAACATAGGTGGGCACGCTGTGGTTGGCGGGGCAGAGGATGATCGACTCGTGCGGGCCAACCGATGCCATATCCAGGACTTCGCAAGACCGGGTGATCAGGAATAACGGCGTCGCGTCCGCACCCCGGCGGCGTAGATAGGCGATGAGGGCACGCTGGGTCTCTTCATCCAGGCCTTGCTCGATCATGTCGATCACCCAGACGCCCGGCCCATCGGCCTCGAGCGCAACGAGAAGCGCGGTCAGCGCATCCGACGACTCGGCGCCGTCCTCGACGAGCCAGCCCAAGATCCGATCGACGCGGGACTTGAGATCTTTGTCCGCTTCCAACCGCGCCCGCACCGCCGCGCCGTCGTCGGCCAGCCGGTCCAGGCCGAGAAAAGCCGCCTTCGGCAGCGTCTCGGCAAGCCGCTGCGCCAGTTTGGTCTTGCCGCTGAACAACGGGCCGATGATGTAGTTCAACGGCCGGATAACGCGCAGGACGAACCGCTCGCCGCCCCACGGCCACGGGAGGTCGATGGCGGCAACGGGATCGGGCGTCTGCGATAGTAACCCGGTCAAGTCACCGGCGGTCGGCGTGCGGCCGGCGGCGAGGCCGTCGCGCAGGCTGCGGATTCGCCCCACCGTCTCGGCGATTTCTTGAAGTCGCTTTTCCAATGTCACCTGATGGGCGGCCAATGCCTCCTCCAACCCGTCGGCCTCGTCGTTCAGCACCCGCGCAATCTGCGTCAGGCTGAAACCAAGCGACCGCAACGCCACGATCTCGGCGGCGCGGCGCATCGCATCCGGACCATAGGCCCGCCACCCGATTTCGGTGCGCATCGGGAAGATTAAACCGCGCTGCTCGTAAACACGGAGGGCTTTGACGGAAATGCCGAGCTTATCGGCAGCCTCGGACGGGCTC
This sequence comes from Alphaproteobacteria bacterium, assembly GCA_028281325.1. Classification (GTDB taxonomy): domain Bacteria; phylum Pseudomonadota; class Alphaproteobacteria; order UBA8366; family UBA8366; genus JAJFJD01. The sequence goes on along the minus strand of JANQKC010000025.1, from coordinate 48,366 downwards.
AGGAATTCATCGGAAGACGTCATCATTTACCTCATCAAATGGAAACTGCGTATTCTTATCGGGGCTGCCTTTGGGGTCAGGTCAACAGGGATTTTCCCCCGGTGCGCGATTTTTCGGGATCGTGAGTTCGTTCCGTCCCCCGAAAGCGCTTGACCTTCTAGTCACTGGAAGGGCCATTTATAGCTCAGCAAAAACCTATTGGGAGTCGAATTCCCGCATGGATGCATCGAGCCACCGCGAGGCGCAAATGACCGGTCGTGATCCGGTCTGCGGCATGTCCGTGGAGACCGCGACGGTCGATCCGGGCGCGATCTACACCTGCCCGATGCATCCGAAGGTCCGGCAAATCGGCCCCGGCGACTGCCCGGAGTGCGGCATGGCGCTCGAGCCCGAGGACATCACCGCCGAGACCGGCCCGAACCCCGAGTATGTCGATTTCAGCCGACGGTTTTGGGTCGGCGCGATCTTGGGCGTACCGTTGGTCATCCTGGGCATGGGGGCGCATCTGCCGTTTTTGGGACTGAACGACGTCATGCCGCAAAGCATGAACCATTGGATTCAGTTCGTCCTGGCCACCCCGATCGTTCTTTGGTGCGGCCTGCCCTTCTTCACACGCGGCTGGGCATCGGTGGTGAACCGAAGCCTCAACATGTTCACGCTGATCGCCATCGGCACCGGGGTCGCTTACGGCTATAGCGTGGTCGCGACGGTTGCGCCGGGCCTATTCCCCGACACCTTCCGGAACACCGCGCAGACGGTCGACGTCTATTTCGAGGCGGCGGGCGTCATCATCGTCCTGGTGTTGTTGGGGCAGATCATGGAACTACGGGCCCGCGACCGCACCGGCGCGGCCATCCGGTCGCTGATGAAACTGGCCCCGGAAACCGCCACCGTCATTCGGGAGTCCGGCATCGAAGAGACAGTGCCCCTCGAAACGGTCGCGGTCGGCGACCGCCTGCGTATCCGACCGGGCGAGAAAGTGCCGGTCGACGGTCATGTGGTTGACGGCCGTAGCAATGTCGACGAAGCGATGGTAACCGGCGAAGCCGCACCCGTTTCGAAGACCCCCGGCGACGCCGTCATTGGCGGCACCTTGAACACAACGGGCAGTTTCGTGATGACCGCCGATCATGTGGGTAGCGACACGATGCTGGCCCGGATCGTCCAACTCGTCGCGACGGCGCAACGCAGCCGCGCACCCATCCAGCGCATCGCCGACACGGTCGCCGGCTATTTCGTCCCGACGGTCATAGCCGTGGCCATCGTTGCGTTCATCGTTTGGACGGCAATCGGCCCGGCGCCTGCGCTGACCCACGCGATGATCGCCGCGGTTTCGGTCCTCATCATCGCCTGTCCCTGCGCCTTGGGGCTCGCCACGCCGATGTCGATTACGGTCGGCGTCGCCCGTGGCGCACAGGCCGGGGTATTGATCCGCGACGCGGAAGCGCTCGAAGGTCTCGAAAAGATCGACACGCTCGTTCTGGACAAGACCGGGACGCTGACGGAAGGCAGACCGGCGGTCACGCAGATCGACCCGGCGGACGGGTATGACGCGGACACGGTCCTGACCCTCGCCGCCAGTCTGGAACAACAGAGCGAGCATCCGCTCGCGACCGCCATCGTGACCGCGGCTCGGGACCGCGGCCTGGCGCTGACCGATCCCGCCGACTTCGCCGCCCAATCCGGCAAGGGCATCAGCGGCATGCTCGACGGCCGGCGCATCGCCATCGGCAGCGAGAAACTCCTGCAGAATCCGACCCTTTCGGTACAATGGACCGACCGGGCCGAGACCGCGCGCCGGAACGGGGCGACCGTCGTCTTCGTCATAGAGGCGGACCGAATCGCCGGCGCGATCGCCGTTGCCGACCCGATCAAATCCACGACGGCCGACGCCCTCGATGCCCTGCGGCGGGACGGGTTGCGCATCGTCATGCTGACCGGCGATCACGATCTGGTCGCGCAAAGCGTCGCGCGCCGGCTGTCCATCGACGAGATCCATGCCAACGTCCTGCCGTCGGAGAAAGGCGATCTTATCCGTCGTCTGCGCGCCGAAGGCCGCAGCGTCGCGATGGCGGGCGACGGCGTCAACGACGCCCCGGCCCTCGCCGAGGCCGATATCGGGATCGCGATGGGCACGGGAACGGATGTCGCCATCGAGAGCGCGAATGTGACGTTGGTGAAAGGCGACCTGAACGGCATCGTCCGGGCGCGCCATCTCAGCGCCGCCACGATGCGCAACATCCGTCAGAACCTGTTCCTGGCCTTCGTCTACAACAGCCTGGGCGTCCCGATCGCGGCGGGCATCCTTTACCCGCTGACGGGCATGCTGTTGAATCCGATGATCGCGGCGGTCGCCATGAGCCTGAGTTCGGTCTCGGTCATCGGCAACGCGCTGCGCCTCCGCACCCTGTCGCTCCGTTAGCGATCACGTATTCTTCGGCGCCTCTGCGTCCGCCGGTACCGTTGACGGTACGGGACGCGTCGGCAGAGCCGGCGTCTTTTCCGCATCCGGCGTCGCCTCCGGCGCATTGTCGTTCGCCGCGCCGCTTTGCGGCAGGGACGGCTGCGGATCCGAGACCGGCTGAATCATCGACTTATCCGCAGGCGCCGCCGTTATCGGTTCTGCCGATGTCGTCTGCGGCACCGCGTCGATCTTTTCCGTAATGGGCGGCGCGGGCGGCTCGATGATCGCCGCCTGCTTGGTGTCGGTCAGCGGCCGCTGCACGAACGCGTTGGGTAACGGCGGCACCGAGTTCAATTGCGCGCTGATCTCTTCGGCGAGTTCCAGTAGCTGCTGCCGTTCCAGTCCGCCGGCCAAGCTATAGGCGAACGGGCCGTCCTGCCAGTAGAAGACGGCGACATCCGTATTCTGGACATAAGTGAATGCGGTCTGTCCGGCATCCCGGTTCTTGCCGATGAACAAGGTGACCGGCCGTTTCTCCTTCTCGTGCTCGTACATCAATTGCGCCGCCGGCCCGTTTCGCGACGGCAGAATCCGCTCGACGGTGAGCCGGTAGCCGAAAGGCGCCAGATCGGGCGCGCGCAAGGGAATGCCGGTCAACCGCTGCGAGAGCCAGGAAACCACCCGGGATCTCTCATCCCCGCGCACTTCCTTCGGCTCGGCCATGCGGCCGGCGAACAGGATATGCGCATCGGTCGCCTGCTGGGTGAACGCAACGAAGCGGTCTTCGGGTGTGTCCTGCCGGTCCGAATAGGTCGTGAACGCGCCGAACCCGGCGATGATGAAGGCGGACACCGCCGCCACGCGCATCAATCGCTGGGTAAGGCGCCGCCGGCCGATGGTTTTCTCCAGCGTCGCGGTCAACGCGTCGATCTCGGGGTTCCGGGACGCTTCCGCCTCGTCGCCGAGGGCATGCAACGCCAAGGTCAGCGCGCGAAACTCTTCCACGCGCTCGGCAGCGTCCGGCGCGTCGGCCAAATAGGCTTCGACCTCGGCGCGGCGCGCGGCGGTCAATTCGCCGTCGACATAGGCATGCAGATCGATGTCGGTGATCGACGAATTGGCGGTTCGATGGATATCGGTCATTTTACCATTCGCAGATTGCTGTGGGACTCAGTCGCCATCAACTGGCGCAGGGTCTCGCGCCCCCGCGACAGACGCGACATTACCGTCCCGACTGGAATTCCAAGCGTTGCGGCGGTTTCCCTGTAACTCATCCCTTCCAACCCGACGAGCAAAACGACCTGCCGATAGTCTTCCGGCAGGATGCGGAGCGCGCGCTCCAAGTCCCGGATGCGGAGGCTGTTCTCCTGGTTCGGTTGGGATGACAGCTTGTTCTCGACCACGTCGAGCGGCACGACCGTGCCACGGCGCCGACTTCGGATCACGCGATCGACATGAACGTTGTGAAGGATCGTAAACAGATAGGCGCGGATGTTGCGGATTTCGTTCCACGCTTTCGTCCGTGCGAGCGCGCGGGTCAGGCATTCCTGGACGAGATCGTCCGCTTCTTCGCGATTTCCCGACAGCGCTTGAGCGTACCGTCGTAGAGAGGCGACATGCAATGAGAGGGTCGGACCGGTTTCCGGCACGTTGAGGTACTCCTGTAACGGCAAGAGCGTTCCAATGACGCGTCGGCAATGGCGAAACGCGTTGTCCATCGCCCAGCCAAGTCCCTCGAAGATCAAAACCGAATCTTCCCGCATTGTCCGGTACGGAACGGTCGACGCCGTTTGTTGACTCCGTCCAAACAACAAAGTGCCCCCTCTCTTCCATGCGTTCATGCCGCTTCCCACCAAACATTCGACGCGTTTTGACATTTTCCATTGTCGGTTCTCTCAACCGGTTCTCTGTGTCTGCGCATCGCACGGTTCATGAACACACGCGCTTCAAGAATCATAGACGCCGTTGAAGCGGATTTATTCCAAACGTGTTCAGCAATTCGGACGGAAATGCGGCGACATCGTGATCAAAGACGGTGACGGTATGGCAATTCACCAAAAATTAAGATTTTCCGGATTTCCGGCACTCGTCCGGGAATAACCGCGGCGGCAGTCCGTCTATGTGGTCAAGAACAGCGCGTTGCACGATCGACACTGTTACTCGAACGCGGCGCGACCGAATGGCAAGAGTACAGGGTATCGAGGTATCGAGCGATGCGACTACTGAAGAAGCCAAGCCGAACCGACATAGCAGCATTGGCGTTGATCGCCGCCGGCGCAGGGTCCGCCGTCGCGGCCCCCAGCGTGATGGAGACGAACACCGTCGACGCGCCGCGCGCCGCGACCGGACTACAGCTCGCCGCCCGTGACGACACGCAACTGTATTACCAAGCCTATCGGCTGATCGGCAGTTACGTCCTGAACCTATCGGGCGAACGCATCGGCCAGGTGGACGACTTGATCATCGATAACGAGGGCAAGGTCACCCAGGTTTTGATCGCCCTCAAGGAATCCACCGACATGGATGGATCGCCGGTTCCGATCTCGCCCTACCGCGCGGAAGTCGTTTCCGTCTCGGGGGCGAACGTCACGGTGATCCGCATCGACCTGACGCGCGAAGAACTCGTCCAGGCGCAACTCACGCGCCTGAAATCCGACGCCCGGGCTCCGGTATCGCGGGGAACCGACCGGCCCGACCAGTGGCGACACGAAGATCCGTTGTTCTAGGGTGAATTTGCACACGGACCTTTCTGACGGCACGTCCCAACCCGCAACTTTCTCTACATAGGAGCATTCTATGATTCGCAAAGTACTTCCTGTCCTGTTCCTCTCCGCATTCATCGCTGGCCCGGTCGCTGCCCCGGCCATTGCCGCCGGTGGCGACAAGGCGAGCGCCAAATGCGCCAAGATCCAGGACGCAAAGTTGAAGGCTCAGTGCCTTCGTGAGGCGAGCAAGCCGGCCAAGTAGGCTTTAGCAACACCTCACTTCATTTCCGGAGCTTCCCTGTTGAATCGGCCTCCTGCGTAAGCAGGGGGCCGTTTTTTTGAGACCGGCGCAAACCGGAGGCCAAAACGGGAGGGGCCCCATCTTTCGATGGGGCCCGGTGTTTGCCGTGGTCGATGTTGGTGTTGGTGAAGGGGGATCCTTCGAGGGAGTACTCGGAAACCGTATCGCCGCCGCATGTCGAAATTGGGCGCGCGTCTGGGCAATCGAGGGGAGAATAAATGGCAACTTTGCGGCACCCCCTAAAATCAGGATATTTTCCTATATCGCCCAAGAAAAACCCCGCCGAAGCGGGGTTTTGGGAGTGTGTGTGACGTTTATCAATGTGAGTTGATGTGGAGTGTTTCCACACCTGGGAGAGTACCCCTCTAAAGCATTGCCATCACTGGTCCATTTTCCTTTTCCGGATTAGCCCTTTCGGACTAGGCGCGGGGGCTCCCTACGCGGCCAACGCGGCCGGTTCGCGGCTAAAACCGCTATGCAGGGCGTAAAGCGCCGCCTGGGTCCGGTTTTGCACGCCGATCTTCCGGATCAAGGATTTCATATGGATCTTCACGGTCGCTTCGGTGATGCCAAGCTGGCGGGCGATGACCTTGTTCGACGCGCCTTCGGTCAGGCAGCCCAGGATATCCAATTCACGCGGCGTAAGGTCGCCCAGAAGCTTCGTGTTGCACTGGTCGCTGCGCCGCAGTTGGCCCGTCGCCCAAGCCGTCGCCAATTGGGACGGGAATACGGTCTCTCCCAGAAGGATCAGGCGAACCGAATGTATGAGGACGTCTTTCGACAGGTTGCTGAGAAGGTATCCGCCCGCTCCCACCCGGAGACAGGCTCCCAACTCGTCCACCGACAGCTCCGTCGACAGAACCAAAATCCGAGCCGACCGAAAAGAGTCTTGCAACAGTTCCACCGACTCCGCGGACTCTTCAGGATCGCCATTGGAAATGTAGACGATCAACTCCGGCTCCGGCGCGGACTGATCCGCGGTTCCCGCGATACAACTCGCCGGATCATCGTATTCGGCGACAAGGTCCAGCGGGCTTGCCTCGATGAAACTGCCCAATCCCCGGCGGAAGAGGCTGGTACCGCCGACAATCATAAGAGGTGCTTGAGACATGATCTCCCCCAACGCAAGCACCCCTCCCACTAAGTGTTAGTACTTTACTCCACTCTCAGAAAAATACTAGTAAAATTTTTAGTTAATTTGAAAATTATGTATTTTTATTTTGATTAACCTTAATATATGATCAATATTCCTAATATTAACTATATCATTCCGAATAAATTCGGATTCAATTTGAATTTATTCTTCAAGTTGATTTAGCTTTCGGACCGCGGCGTAACGCGCACGCCGTCGGAAACGCGGTCGCCGGGGTATAAAACAACCTGATCGCCAGCCGACAGCCCCTCCAAAACCTGCGCTACCATGCCGTTGTTCCGGCCGATCTGCACCGCGACCTGCTGGGCCGTTTCACCGTCATATCTAAAGACGGCCCATGTTTCGCCATCCCGGAAAAGCGCGCTCGCGGGCACGCGGACGACATCGTCCTCTTCCCAGACCACGATACGGACTTCTACCCGGAACCCATGGCCCAACGCCGCCCGGCGTTCCGCCGGCCCCGTGAACTGCAGGATGACGTTAACCCTTTGCTCTTCGACACCCAAGGCGGACACCTTGGTGAAGCCGAAGGGTTCGATCCGGTCGACAACGCCGGCCAAATCCCCCTCGCCGCCCCATTTTTCGATAATGACCCGATTGCCTTCTTTTACCTGAACCGCATCGGTCGACAGCAATTCCACGACGATTTCCAGATCGCCCCGCGGGTCGCCGAGTTCGATAAGCGCCGTCCCTGCGGTTACCACGGTCTCGCTTTCCTCCAGCAGCCGCAGAATCCGGCCGCTGACCGGCGCCCGAACGGAAACAATGCCGTCTTGTTCGGGATCGTCGAGTTCGCTGGCGCGCGCCGGATCGATCAACCGGGCCCGTGCCGTCTCCAAATCGGCTTCCCGCGCTTGAACGGTGGCGTTGCTCATTTGCAGCGTCGCCTCCGACGAACGAAGCTCGAGTTCGGCGCGGTCCAACGCCGCCTTCGACGCCGCATTCTTACGAACCAGCTCACGCGCGCGTTTCAACTCCAACTCGGCGAAATTGACCTCCGCCACGGCCTTGTTGACCTCGGCTTTCGCCAAGGCAAGCGCCGCCGCCGCGCTGCGGACACCGGCTTCGGCCTCGGTCATCGACCGCACGTCGAGAAACGACGGGTCGCTGGGCAACATCGCGGCAACGACCGTGGACCGCGCCTCGACCGGATCGCCGGCCTCTTGCTCGATCCGCAACAGCCGGCCGGTCACCGGCGCCGATACCACGTAGACGTCGCGCACGCGGGTTCTCGCTTCTTCGGCAACCGACACGGCCATCGGCCCCTTCGTGACGGCGCCGATATCCACCGGAACCGGCTGCGGGCGAAACGCAAAGGCCAGGAACCCGGCGAACAGGCCCAGCAATCCGATCGTCAGTACACGGCGAAAGAGACGCCGGTTCATGTTCAATGCTCCTTGTTACTCTCTTGTTTTCAGGGCGACCACCAAGTCCAGCTTGCCGATTTCGCGATCGACCAGGATCCCCGACACAAGCGACGCGCCGGCGACGACGGCGCAGGAATAGCCATAGCTCGCCAACTCGATCACCAAGGGGATTTGATACAGCTCAGTCGTAAAGGATGCCGCCAAGAACCAGGCCAGAAGATATCCGAAACCGCACCCGATCGGCAGCGCCAGAAAGGTCAACAATGCGATTTCACCCAGAAGAATGTACGAGGCTTCGTTCTTGGTAAATCCCAAAACGCGAAGACTCGCCAGCTCGCGCGACCGCTCGGCGAGGGCGATACGCGCACTGTTGTAGACCACGCCCACGGCGATCAACGCGGCAAAAGTCGAAATGATCGCGATAAACGTGCCGATCCCTTGATCCATCGTTTCATTGAAGGAGCGCTGCGCCGCCGCGACAATGCCGACGCCGCTGACCGACGGCATGTCCTTCAACCGTTCGTAGATGGCGTCTTGTTTTGCGGGGTCGATCATCAGGAAGGCGCCGGACACGCGGGGGCCCTCTTTCAGGCTCCTGTTGAGGGCACCGATTTCGAGATAGGCGGATGTGCCGATAAACGTCTCGGCGACACCCGCAACCGTCAGGTTCAGCCGGGGCTTGCGGTCTTCGAGGACGTCCACTTGCAACACGTCGCCAACCTCGGCCTGGATCAGATCGGCGAGCGCCTTCGACAGGAGCAGTCCGTTTCGCGGTATCTGAAGACTGGCCAGGTCCGCGTTCACGGCCCGGCTGAGCAAGGGACGTTCGACCAGGCCGGTCAAGCTTTGGCGGCGTTCTATATGCCCGTTTCGAAGCCGTACCGGCACGCTGCGAAACGGCTCGACATAGAGGACGCCGTCCATCCGGCGCAATTCGAAAATCGCCTTGTCCGACTCGGGCTCGACGAAGGTGACCGTCAGGTCCTGCCGTTCGGCGACGTTGAAATTGACGTCCATCATGTAGAGCACGCTGTCCCAGTTGAACCGGGCGGTAATCAAGATCGCGGTCGCGAAGGCCAGGCCGACACTGGTCAGCAACGCCCGCACCGGATGGCGGGCGATGCGGCGCAGGATCATGCGGGTCGGTTGGTCGATCCGCTCCGAGAACCAAAGCGGCATCACGCTGGCCTGACGGTACTTCGCCGGCGCGGGCGGGCGCATCGCCTCCGCCGGCGACAGGACCGCCGCCCGGCGAACCGCGGTAAGCGTTCCGAGAACGGCCACCGTGACGGCGATCGTGAAGGCAAAGGCCAGCGTATCCAAACCCAGGGAAAAAATCAGGAAGGGGAACTTATAGAATTCCTGATACAGCAGGGCCATCCACCGCCCCAACCACATCCCGACACCGGAGCCGACGAAGATGCCAAGCAACGTGATCGCCAGGACCATTTTCAGATAATGGAACAAGATGGCCGGATTGGAATAACCGAACGCCTTCAGCAACCCGATCTGTTCCCGTTCGGCATCGACAATCCGCGCAACCACCACATTCAAGAGAAACGCCGACACCGCGAGGAAGATCGACGGCAGGACCGTCGCCATCGTCGCAAGCTGGTTCAACTCGCTCTCCAGGAACTTGTCGGAAATCTGGTCGGCCCGCAGGAACGCGCCCGTCGCGCCATACCGTTCGAGCAGCCGGTCCAGCGACGCGATGATGTCGCTCTCGTTGGCGTTATACGATCGCGATATCAGAACCTCGTTGAACGCACCGTCCAGATCAAACGCCGCAGCCAGCGCGTCCTTGCCGAGCCAGAGTATCCCGTAACGGAAAGGATCGGGCACCAAGGCGCCTGGCGCGATGGCGTAGGTGAATTCGGGCGAAAGGGCGAGCCCGACAATTTCGAATTTGCGTTTCGATCCGTTCATCGTGGCCGAAATCGTATCGCCCGGCTCGAACCCATGCGCCTTCGCGAAAGGTTCCGACAACAGAATTTCGTCTTCGCGGGTCGGGTCGAGCATGCGCCCCTTACGCAGGAAAATGTCGTTCAGCACGGGCCGGCCGATCCTCGGCAAGGAGACGGCCTGTCCGGTGATCGGCTCGGTCGTCCCCGGCGCGTCGATCAGCACGCCGGCGGAAATCCGGCCCTCGACGGCGCGCACGCCGGGGAATGTCTTGATTTCCGCCAGCACGCGGTCCGGCGCCCGCTTTACCGGGGCGAAGATGTCGGCAAAACGGTAACGATCGTAATACGCTTCCCGGGTTTCCTGAAGCGACGACAACATACCGTTCGCCATGATGAACAGCCCGATGCCGCAGGCGATCACCAAGGCGATGGCGATCCCCTGCCCCTTGATGCGCCAGAGGTCGCGCAACAGCTTTCGGTCGAGGGATGTCAGCAGGAAGGACATTCGATCACCACTCGATCTGGTCGGCCGCCAATTTCTTTTCGTTCAAACGAACATCCTTTATCCGGCCGTCGCCGAACATGATCACCCGGTCGGCGAGCGCCGCCGTCGCCATCGCATGGGTGATCACGATGATCGTGGTGTTCAGGGTCCGATTGATGTCCTGCAATGCCTGCAGAACGACGATCCCAGTCTTGCTGTCCAGGGCGCCCGTCGGCTCGTCGCAGAACAGGACGGTCGGGCGTTTGGCGATGGCCCGTGCGATCGCAACGCGTTGCTGCTCGCCACCGGACAATTGCGCGGGGAAATGGTCCATCCGGTCGCCGAGGCCGACCATTTCGAGCGCTTCTTCCGCTAGCATCGGATCGCGCGAGATTTCGGTGACCAAGTCGACATTCTCATGCGCCGTCAGGCTCGGCATCAGGTTGTAGAGCTGGAACACGAAGCCCACGTGATCGCGCCGGTAGGCGGTCAACGCCTTGTCGTCGAAGGTCGTGATCTCCTGGTCCCGGAAGAAAACCTGTCCGTCGGACGGATGGTCCAATCCGCCAAGAATGTTGAGCAACGTCGACTTGCCGCTGCCGGAGGCCCCAAGCAAGACGACCAACTCGCCTTCGGGAATCTCCAAATCGACGCCGCGCAAGGCGTGAACGGCGGCCTCGCCCTCGCCGTAAACCTTCGTCAGTCCGATTGTCTTGAAGGCGTGCACGGATGGAATGCCTGCTGCGGTTACCGGTGCGGAGTACTCCTGGCATATGGGGACGTCAAGACCGGAGTACGAGGCATTCCGCCGCACTAATCGGCAACGGCCGCCCTTTCCGGCTGGTCGCCGATCTGCCGCCGCACGGCCCAAACGCCGAGATAGATAAACGGCGTGTCGATGATGGCGATCAGCAGCTTGAAGACATAGTTCGCGGCGATGATCTTCGCGACCAAATCCCAATCGAGGCCCAGTCCGAAGCCGAGGAATATAGAATTTACGATGATCGTGTCGACAAGCTGCGAAACCATCGTCGATGCGTTGTTGCGCAGCCAGAGATGACGGCCGGCCGTCATCCGTTTCCAAAAATGGAAAAGCCGGACATCGAGGAGTTGCGCGGCCAGATAGGCAGACATCGACCCCAACACGAGCACACCGGGCAAGGTGAATACGGATTCGAAGGCGGCTTGCATTTCCCCGACGGTTCCGTAATCGGGGTTGCCCGCAGGCCAGGCCGGCGACCCGGGAAGCATGACGGAAATCTGCACCAGCACCAGCATCAGCAGGCTCATCACGAAACCGGTGATGACCATCAGGTTCGCCTTGCGCCGGCCATACACCTCGCACACGACGTCGGTCAGCAGAAAGGTGATGGGATAGGTGATCAACCCCGTCGTCAGCGTGATCGCCTCGCCGAAGAAACCGTCCGGCAGCGATTGCGGAAAGGCGAGGAACAGTTTGACGCCGATGATATTGGTCAGCACCAAGACGACGACGAACGCCGCCATCAGGATGCTGAACACCGTCGCGGAACGATCAGACACGGTTATCCCCTTGCCGGACATGCCAAGGGATTCCTTATACCCGACCTACTCGGCCGCGGCGGCCCGCACCGGCTCGACCCGTGCGGCGCAGAACTTGAACTCGGGAATCTTTCCATACGGGTCCAGCTGCGGGTTGGTCAGCAGATTGGCCGCCGCCTCGGCAAAGCAGAAGGGAATGAAAACCATGCCCGGCGGGACGTCACGGTCCGGCCGCACCTTCAACGCGATGGTTCCGCGCCGCGTGGCCACCATGATCATATCTCCGGCGTCGAGGTCCAGCTTTCTAAGCTCCCCGGGCGACAATACGGCAAAAGCCTCGGGCTCCAGCGCGTCCAGGTTCGTTGCGCGCCGCGTCATCGCGCCGGTATGCCAATGTTCGAGCAATCGCCCGGTGCTCAGGATCATCGGATACTCGTCGTCGGGCAACTCGTCCGGCGGCGTCAGGTCGGTCGGCACGATCCGGGCGCGGCCGCTCTCGGTCGGATAGCCGTCGCCGAAGATGATTTCGTTGCCCGGCCGGTCCGGCGCGTCGCAGGGATAGGTGACCGCATCCTCGCGCTCCAGCCGCTCCCACGTGATGTTGTTGAGCGACGGCATGACCTGCCCCATCTCGGCGAACACGTCCTTGGGATGCGAGTAAGACCAATTCAGGCCGATCCGCCGCGCGATCTCCTGGATGATCCACCAATCCTGCCGCGCCTCGCCCGGCATCGGCACGGCCTCGCGGGCAAGCTGAACCTCGCGGTTGGTATTGGTGAAGGTGCCGAACTTCTCGGCATGCGCCGACGCCGGCAGCACCACGTCCGCCTGCCACGCCGTTTCGGTCAGGAAGATATCCTGCACCACCAGATGGTCGAGTTTCGCCAACGCGGCCCGCGCATGCGCCTGATCCGGGTCCGACATCGCCGGGTTCTCGCCCATGATGTACATGGCGCGAATCTGGTCGGCCAGGATCGCATCCATGATCTCCACCACGGTCAGGCCGGCCTTGGGGTCGAGTTCCGTGCCCCAGAATTCCTCATACTCGGCCCGCACGTCATCGGCCTCGACCGAGCGGTAGTCCGGGAACACCATAGGGATAAGACCGGAATCCGACGCCCCTTGCACGTTGTTCTGGCCGCGCAACGGATGCAGCCCGGTGCCCGGACGCCCGACATGGCCGGTGATCAGCGAGAGGGCGATCAGGCCGCGCGCGTTGTCCGTGCCGTGCACCGACTGGGAGATGCCCATTCCCCAGAAGATGATAGACCGCGTCGATGTCGCGTAGAGCCGCGCGACGCTGCGGATCGTGTCCGCATCGATCCCGCAGACTTCGGCCATCGCTTCGGGCGCGAAATCCCGGGTCCGGGCCTTCAACGCCTCGAACCCTTCGGTATGCGACTGAACATACTGCTGGTCCGTCAGCCCTTCCTCGATGATCACATGGATCATCGCATTCAGCAGCGCCACGTCCGTGCCCGGTTTGAACTGCAGGCTATGCGTCGCGAGGCGCGATACATCCTGCCGCCGTGGGTCGGCGACGATGAGCTTGACGCCGTTCTTCACCGCGTTCTTCAGGAAGGTCGCGGCGACCGGGTGGTTCTGTTCCGGCCGCGCGCCGATCACGATGATGCAGTCGGAATCCTTCGCCGCCGTGAATGGCGCGGTCACCGCGCCGGACCCGATCCCCTCCATCAGCGCGGCGACGGAAGACGCATGACACAGCCGAGTGCAGTGGTCGACGTTGTTCGTCCCGAAGCCGGTGCGAACCAGCTTCTGGAACAGATACGCCTCTTCGTTCGACCCCTTGGCCGACCCGAACCCGGCCAGCCCGGAACCGCCATGCGCATCGATCACGCGTTTCAGGCCGGCCGCCGCCGCGTCGAGCGCCTCGTCCCACGTCGCCTCGCGGAAATGGGTCAACGGATCGGCCGGATCGATTTCCAGATCGGCGTCCTTCGGCGCATCGTCCCGGCGGATCATCGGCTTGGTCAGCCGGTGCGGATGATTGATATAGTCGAAGCCGAACCGGCCCTTCACGCAGAGACGGTTATTGTTCGCCGGGCCGTCGCGGCCATCGACATACAGGATCTTGTCGTCCTTGACGTGAACCGTCGTCTGGCACCCGACGCCGCAATACGGGCACAGCGTGTCGACATCCCTGTCCTCGAACTCGGTCCGCACGCCGTTTTCGTCCAGCAGGTTCGCTTCCATCAGCGCGCCGGTCGGACAGATCTGCACGCACTCGCCGCAGGCCACGCAGGTCGACTCCCCCATCGGGTCGTCGAAATCGAAGACGATCTTCGATTGGTCGCCACGGTAGGCCATGCCGATGACATCGTTCACCTGAACCTCGCGACAGGCGCGAACGCACAGGTTGCAATGAATGCAGGCATCCAGGTTGACCGCGATCGACACATGACTTGGATCGGCGTCGACCTTCGCGCGCGCCGGGAAACGGCTGTCGGCCACGCCCATCGCATCGGCCCAGGTCCAGAATTTGGACTTCGGATCATGCGCCACCTCGCGGTCGGGCTGATCGGCGATGAGCAGTTCCATGACCATGTTGCGGGCCGATTTCGCCCGCTCCGAAGCAGTCGTCACGACCATGCCCTCGGCCGGCTTGCGGATGCAGGATGCGGCCAACACGCGCTCGCCCTCGATCTCCACCATGCAGGCCCGGCAGTTGCCGTCCGCCCGATAGCCCGGCTCCGGCGCGTAGCACAGATGCGGAATCTCTTGCCCGAGCCGGTCGGCGACCTGCCAGATCGTCTCGTCCTCGGACGCCTCGACCTCTTTCCCATCGAGCGTGAAGGTGACGGTGCCGGTCATTTCAGATCCTCCGGGAAATACTTCATCAAGCAAAGTAACGGATTGGGCGCGGCCTGCCCCAACCCGCAAATCGATGCGTCCGCCATCGCCGTGCTCAACTCCCGCAGCAGCGGCATGTCCCATGCCGGCTCAGACATCAATTTGACCGCCTTTTCCGTACCGACGCGACAGGGCGTGCATTGGCCGCAACTTTCATCCTCGAAAAAGCGCATCAGATTCAACGCCACCGCCTTCATATCGTCCTGATCGGACAGCACGACAACGGCCGCCGACCCGATAAAGCACCCATGTTCTTCCAGCGTGCCGAAGTCCAGCGGGATATCGGCCATGCTTGCCGGCAGAATCCCGCCGGATGCGCCGCCGGGCAGATATCCTTTGAAGGCGTGCCCGTCGGCCATGCCGCCGCAATATTCTTCGATCAGCTCGCGGACGGTGATCCCCGCGGGCGCCAGTTTCACGCCGGGCTCGCGGACGCGCCCGGACACGGAGAAGCTGCGCAGCCCCTGCCGACCGTTGCGCCCCTCGCCGCTGAACCAAGATGCGCCGCGTTCGACGATATCGCGGACCCAATAGACCGTCTCCACATTGTGGATAAGCGTCGGCCGGCCGAACAGCCCGACCTGGCTGGGAAACGGCGGCTTGTGGCGCGGCAGACCGCGCTTGCCCTCGATGCTTTCCAGCATCGCCGACTCTTCGCCGCAGATATACGCGCCCGCGCCGCGCCGCAGATGGATCGCGCAATCACCGTTCAGGCCTTCCGCCTCGACGCGCTTGATCTCTTCGGCAAGGACATGCTGCAACGCCGGGTATTCGTCGCGCAGGTAGATGTACACGGCTTCCGCCTCGACGACCCAGGCGGCGACCAGCATCCCTTCGAGAAAACGGTGCGGATCGCGTTCGAGATAATGGCGATCCTTGAACGTCCCGGGTTCCCCCTCGTCCGCATTGATGGCCATCAGGCGCGGGCCGGGTTCCTGGCGCACGAACCGCCATTTCCGGCCGGTCGGGAACCCAGCCCCGCCGAGACCGCGCAGTTCGGACTCCTCCAACCGGGAGACGAGGTCTTCCACGTCCCGCGCGCCGCTCCGGCAGTCTTTCAGCAACCGATAGCCGCCATCGGCGACATAGGCATCGTAGCCCTTGAAATCCGGCATGGCGGGATGCGTCCGGTTCTCCGCAACCGCCGCCGAGAGGGACGCCACGTCGGCCCGATCGACGTGATGATGGCCGACTTCCGCCACGGGCGCCGTGTCGCACCGCCCCATGCAGGGCGCGCGCACCACGCGGGCATTCGACCCAAGCGCCCCCGGCAAATCCTTCAACAGCGTCGCCGCACCCATCATTTCGCAGGTCAGGCTGTCGCAGACGCGGATCGTGACCGGCGGCGGCGGTGTCTCGTCGTCGAGCACGATGTCGAAATGCGCATAGAAGGACGCCACTTCATAGACCTCGGCCATAGCCAGGGACAATTCAGACGCAAGCGCCTGCAGATGACCGGCCGAGAGGCAGCCGTATTTGTCTTGGATAAGATGCAAGTATTCGATCAGCAAGTCCCGGTCGCGCGGACGGTCCGCCAACAGCGCCCGCACCTCTGCGCGGGCCGAGGACTCCAATTGGCGGCCCTTGGGGAACATCGCGGCCTTTCGCCGCCCCGACCCAGGATGAATACGCCGCTCCATCGGGCGGTTGGATGTCTTGCTTTCAACCATCGTGGTGATTTCTTTCTTCGTTCTTCTTGGGCGGCCAGCATAGATTACGCAACAAAGGTCACCCGTCCAATAGGTTAGCCGGGTGCGGTCGCACGGCAAGCGCTTGTCGCATTTCCGCCCCGACCGTTGCAACCGACGCCGCGACGCAAACGCCGGCGTTTTCCAACGCTTCGATCTTCGTGGCCGCGTCGCCGCCGCCAAGCGTGTCGATCGTCCCGGCATGCCCCATACGCCGCTGCTTTGGCGCATACAGGCCCGCAACATAAGCGACGATGGGTTTCCCGGGTTTCCGCCCGGCGATGTAGGCAGCGGCTTCCTCTTCATCCGACCCGCCAATCTCGCCGATCAAAACGACCCCCTCTGTCTCCGGATCATCCAGAAACAAGTCCAGGCAATCAACGAAGCCCATGCCGTAAACTGGGTCGCCGCCGATGCCGATCGAGGTCGACTGCCCCAGCCGGGCGACGTTGAGTTGCTCGACGATTTCATAGGTGAGGCTGGACGACCGCGACACGATGCCGATCGAACCCGGACGATGGATATGCCCCGGCATGACGCCGATCTTGCACTGACCGGGTGTGATGATCCCCTGTGAGTTCGGGCCAATAAGCCGCGTCTTCGCCCCTTCCAAAGCCTTCTTGACCCGCACCATGTCCAGAACCGGAATGCGTTCGGTGACGCAAACGGCCAAGGGCATTTCCGCCCGGATCGCTTCGATGATCGCATCCGCCGCATTGCGCGGCGGCACGAATACCAGCGTCGCCGTCGCCCCCGTGGCCGCGACGGCGGCGGCCACGGTGTCGAAGACCGGAAGGCGGAGATGCCGAGCACCGCCCTTGCCCGGCGTCACCCCACCAACAAGGCGGGTGCCGTAAGCGATCGCCTGCTCGCAATGGAAAGTCGCTTGGCCCCCGGTCATGCCCTGGCAAATCACTTTGGTGCTCTCATCGACGAGGACCGGCATCAGGCGACGCCTCGCGCTTCTTGGACCGCAAGCGACGCGGCCTGGGCAAAATCCGAGACGAACATCGCGTCCACGCCCCGGTCCGCTAACACCTTGCGAGACAAATCGGCATTCGTCCCCGTGGCGCGGAAGATCAGCGGCACCGGCAAGCCGACGTCGCGCACGACATCGGCGATACCGTCGGCGATGGTGTCGCACCGCAGAATTCCGCCGCCGCAAAGATTGGCAAACACGCATTTCACATTGGGATTGGTCAGCAGCATGCCGAACCCCGTCGCGACCTGCGCGCGCGTCGCTTCCGGCCGAATGTCCATGAAATCCGCCGGCGCGCCGGCGTTTTGCACGATCAGGTCATGCGTCGCCAGCGCCAACCCCGCGCCGTTGACCATGCATCCAATCGTGCCGGATAGCTTGAGATAGTTCAGCGCGTACCGGCGCGCTTCGATCTCCGCCGCGTCCCTTTCCACTTCGTCGCGCAGCGCCTCAAGATCCGCATGCCGCATCAATGCGTTATCGTCGATGACCATTTTTACGTCGAGCGCGACAAGATCATCGCCGGGCGTGACCGCCAACGGATTGAGTTCGATCAGGCTGGCGTCATTGTCGATGAAAGCGTCATACACACCGGACAGCAACGGGACCGCCATCTCGGCCGCGCCGCCGGAAAGGGAAAGGTCGGCGGCAAGGTGCCGGACCGTATCGGGCTGCAATCCACTGTCCGGATCGATCGCGACACGTTGTAGTCTCTCCGGTGCTTGCGCGAGAATGTCCTCGATCTCCTCGCCGCCTTCATCGGACGCGACAATGCACACGCGCCCCACGGAGCGGTCGACCAGCAGCGCCAAATACAACTCGCGAACGACGTTGCATCGCTCCTCGACATAGACCCGGTGGACCCGTTGGCCCGCATCACCCGTTTGTGCCGTCACCAGGGTCGACCCCAAAAGGTCTGCCGCCGCAGCGGCGGCCTGTTCGCTGCCTTCCACGAACCGCACGCCGCCCGCCTTGCCGCGTCCACCGGCATGCACCTGCGCCTTAACGACGAATGCGTTGCCCGACAGTTTTTTCGGAACGTCCCCTGCGGCTCTAACCGAAAACGCGACCTGACCGTTCGGCACTCTGACGCCGTACCGCCTGAGCAAGGCTTTGGCCTGATACTCATGAATATTCATGGCGTTTCATCCGCATGATCCGCGCCGCAACGGCTGGCAATGTCAGTCAAGGGCCGGTTCGCAGCGCCGCCATCCCGCCGAAAGGATGTCGCGCAGCGCATGCGCGACTCTCTCATGCCAATTCCCATACACGAAACATCGCAGTAGATATGAATGCCGTATTTGGTATACAGTATTTCAAACTCGATACGTGGACAAGCACCCCTAAGAACAACAATGCCGCTGCATGGTGACGCATGCAGCATACCTTGGGTAGAGTATTCTTTAAGTCTGCGCAGAAAAATTGCCTCAATAAAAACAAAACAAACGTCTCGATTGTTCATCGATTGGCTAGGGAGGAAAAAATGGCCGAATTGAAATTGCGACTCTCACGAAGGGCATGGCTGCTAGGACTTGCAACAGGGTTCATCGCCAGCGCCGGTACGATGGCGACGTCGGAAGACGCCCTTGCCGCCTGGGAACCCAGGAAGCCTGTCGAGTTCGTCATCATGGCCGGCAAGGGCGGCGGGGCCGACCGGCTCGCGCGGTTCATCCAAGGCATTATCGAGAAGCATAACTATTCGCCGAAGCCATTCGTGCCCGTAAACAAGGGCGGCGGGTCGGGCGCCGAGGCATTGCGCTATGTCCGGGACAAGGCGGGCGACCCGCATGTCATCATGGCGACGCTGAACAGCTACTACACGACGCCGCTCCGCAATCCGGGCATCGACGTTGACATCGCGAAGTTCACCCCGGTCGCCCGGTTGGCCGAAGATACCTTCCAGCTCTGGGTACACAGCGACACCGATATCAAAACGGTCGACGACTATGTGAAAGCGGTCAAAGAGGCCGGACCGCAATCCTGGAGGATGGGCGGTACCGGTAAGGGACAAGAAGACTCCCTCGTGACGGGCATGCTCGAGAAGAAGTTCGGCATCAAGATGACCTACGTGCCGTTCAAAGGCGGCGGAACCGTTGCCAAACAACTGATCGGCAAGCACATCAACTCGACCGTCAACAACCCGTCGGAGCAGGCGGGCTTCTGGGACGCCGGGAAATCGCGCGCCCTCGCCAGCTTCACCCCAAAGGGCAAGCTGTCTGGCAAGTTCGGCAACATCCCGACCTTCGAGGAACTCGGCTACGGCACGGACATGGTTTACTACATGCAGCGCAGCATCGTTGCGCCGCCGAAGACCGAGCCCGACGTACAAGCGTTTTATGTCGGCGTGTTCGAGAAGGTCTACAAGTCGGCCGAATGGCAGGACTACCTGCAGAAGAAGGGCCTTATTCCCGGATGGCTCACCGGCAAGGAACTGACCGCCTACTTCACCAAAGAGCGCGAGGCGCACCGGAAGCTGCTGAAGGCGGCCGGTGAGATCAAGTAGCAGAAGGTTGGCTTTCTAGGATAACTGCCGGGCGGGGAGGATTGTCGTAATGCGCATGGCGGAACTGGTAATGGCCGTGTGCCTGGCGATCTTCTCCGCCGGCATTATGTGGAAAAGCACCGAGCTTCCCATCGGTTGGATTCCGGGCGAAGGACCGGGCGGCGGCGCCTTCTCCTTCTGGCTGGGCGCGGGCATGCTGGTCTGCTGCATTGCGATCATCATCCGCTGGGCGCGGCGGCGTAGCCCGCCGTCCCGGTCCACCGATCCCTTCATGAGTCCCAAAGCGCTGCAGCTCTTCCTGCTCGGCGCCGGATCGCTGACCGTGATGATCGGCTCGATCCATGTGGTCGGCGTCTATATCGCCATTCCGCTGTTCCTCGTCTTCTATATGCGGATCATGGGCAAGCACGGCTGGGGCGTTACCGGCGCCCTGGCGGCCGGCATGCCAGTCGCGACCTTCTTCTTCTTCGAGATCGCGCTCAAGATCACATTGCCGAAGGGGTACACGGAACCGGCCTTCTACCCGCTGTACGACATCTTTCTGTGATTTAGGGCATGGAGATATTTCAATTCCTGGCTGACGGATTCCTGATCGCGTTCCAGCCCTTGAACTTCGCACTGATCGTCTTCGGCTGCACCGTCGGGCTGTTCATCGGCGCGATGCCGGGTCTGGGTTCGGTAAACGGCGTTGCGATCCTGCTGCCGATGACGTTCCTCGTCCCCCCCACCTCGGCGATCATCTTTCTCGGCGCGCTGTATTACGGCGCGATGTACGGCGGCGCGATCAGCTCGATCATGCTGGGCATCCCCGGCGCATCGACCGCCGTGGCGACCACCTTCGACGGCCGGCCGCTGGCGCTGCAGGGAAAGGCGGATAGCGCGCTGGTCGCGGCCGCCACCGCCTCCTTCGTCGGCGGCACGATTTCCGTCGCCCTGTTCACCGCCTTCGCGCCGCCGCTCGCGGAGGCCGCCCTCGCCTTCGGACCGCCGGAAGAATTCGCGCTGATGATGCTGGCCTTCGCCACCTTTATCGGCCTCGGCGGCGACGACATTCCGAAGACCTTCTTTTCGATCTTCATCGGCCTCGTGTTCAGCGCGGTCGGCCTCGATATCGTCAGCGGCGACCCACGGCTGATATTCTTCGACCTGCCGGGCTTCTATCACGGCATCAACTTCCTGGTCCTCGCCATCGGCATCTACGGCATCGGCGAGATGCTGTGGACCATCGAGACGAACAAGGGCGACGTGATCATCAGCCAGGCGAAGATTTCATTCCGCAGGATCATGCGCGCGATCGGCGCATTGCGGCATTCGATCCGCACGATGCTGATGGGATCGTTCCTGGGGTATTTCGTCGGCATCCTGCCGGCGGCCGGCGCGACGCCGGGCTCGCTGATGGCCTATGGCGTCGCCAAGACCGTCTCGAAAGACCCCGACTCCTACGGCAAGGGCAACGTCGACGGCGTCGTCGCCCCCGAAGCCGCGAACAACGCGGCCAGCACGGGATCCATGCTGCCGATGCTGACGCTCGGCATTCCGGGTTCGCCGACCACCGCGATCCTGCTCGGCGGCATGGTCATCTGGGGCCTGGAGCCGGGTCCCATGCTGTTCGTGAACAATACGGAATTCGTGTGGGGCCTGATCGCGAGCCTGTACGCCGCCAATCTGTTCGCCCTGCTGATCAACCTCGCCTTCATCCCGGCCTTTCTGATGGTCCTGCGGATGCCCTTCACGATCCTGGCGCCGGTCATCTTTATCCTCTGTATCGTCGGCGGCTACGCCCCCACCAAGGACATGCATGACGTCTGGCTCATGCTGATCTTCGGCGTCGTCGGGTATCTGATGCGCAAACTCGACTATCCGTTAGCGCCGGGCGTGCTGGCGATCGTCCTAGGGCCGCTGGCCGAGTCCTCGGTCCGACAATCCCTGATCATGTCGCACGGATCTTTCGGCATCTTCGTCGAACGGCCAATTTCCGCCGTCATCATGGCCATCACCGTGGTCTTGTTCGTCCTACCGATCGTCAAACTCGTGAAGAGGCGGCGCGCGGAACTCTGACGCCTACCGAACGGCGCGTGAATGTCGGCGTCTCGGTGCATTTGAGGAATTGTCTCGCGCGAAACCGTGATATTGGCCTTGCGCCCCAATCGTATCTGGTATACTAGATACCAGATACGACAGATCATACGGCTCTGCCTCTTCCGAAAGCCCCCTGAGGCGGCGTCGCTGCGCCCATATTCAGTATGAAAAGATGTCTACTGCGAAACTGGTGATCAAGCCCATCGAGGTGAACTTCGTCCTGAAGGACAAGGTTTACGATGCGCTGAAGCAAGCCATCACCTCGATGAACATCTATGCCGAGACCGAGGATACCCGGCTCGACGAACGGCAACTTTCCGAAGAGTTCGGAGTCAGCCGCACACCCATCCGCGAGGCCATCACGCGGTTGGAACAGGAAGGGTTCGTCAAGGTGTATCCGCGACGGGGCGCTTTCGTCGTCCGCAAGTCGAAGAAGGAAATCCTGGAGATGATCACCGTCTGGGCCGCGCTGGAAAGCATGGCGGCCCGGCTGATCACGCAGAATGCATCGGACGCCGAGATCGCAACGCTGAGGGACATGTTCGCGACATTCGACAACGACCGCGTCCAAGCGGAAATCGACGAGTATTCCGAACACAATATCCAATTCCATCAAGCGATCCTGAGCATGAGCCAATGCGAATTGCTCAACCAGATGGCGGAAAATCTGCTGGTCCATATGCGCTGGATCCGCATGCGGACGATTTCCGAGAACGACCGCGCCAGCCGGTCGATCATCGACCACATGAACATCATCGAGGCGCTGGAATCGCGCGATGCGGACCTGGCCGAGCGCCTGGTCCGTGAGCACACGCTCGGCCTTGCCGCGCATGTGGAGCAGCACGCGCATTATCTGGACTGACATTGATAGGTAAGCCCGCCGGCGCTCGCCGCGCCAGGGCGAGACGACTCTGAGGGAGAACACACATGGCGGATTCCGCGACTGTTGCAGAGGCCCAGCTGACCGACGGGTTCCATCTGGTCATCGACGCGCTGAAGCTGAACGGCATCAACGTGATCTACAACGTGCCCGGCATTCCGATTACCGATCTGGGGCGCTTCGCCCAGGCGCAGGGAATGCGCGTGATCTCTTTCCGTCACGAGCAGAACGCGGGACAGGCCGCCGCCATCGCGGGCTTCCTGACGAAGAAGCCGGGCATCTGTCTTACCGTCTCGGCCCCGGGTTTCCTCAACGGGCTCACGGCGCTCGCCAACGCGACCACGAACTGCTTTCCGATGATCCTGATCAGCGGCTCGTCCGAGCGCGAGATCGTCGACCTGCAACAAGGCGACTACGAGGAGATGGACCAACTGGCCATTGCCAAGCCGCTGTGCAAAGCCGCCTTCCGGGTGTTGCACGCCCAGGATATCGGCATCGGCATCGCCCGCGCCATCCGCGCCGCCTGTTCGGGCCGCCCGGGCGGCGTCTACCTCGACCTGCCCGCCAACCTCCTAGGCCAGACCATGGATTACGAGGACGCCCAGAAGTCTTTGGTCGAAGTCGTTGATCCAGCGCCAGCGCAGCCGCCAGCCCCGGACTCCGTGACGCGCGCCCTCGACGTTCTGAAAGGCGCCAAGCGGCCGCTGATCATCCTCGGCAAGGGCGCTTCCTACGCCCAGGCAGACGACGCGATCCGCGCCTTCGTCGAAAAATCCGGCATTCCCTACCTGCCCATGAGCATGGCCAAGGGCCTGCTTCCCGACAACCATCCGCAATCCGCGGGCGCCGCCCGGTCGTTGGTGCTGAAGGAATCCGACGTGGTGATGCTGATCGGCGCGCGGCTGAACTGGCTGCTGTCGCATGGCAAGGGCAAGGCCTGGGGCGAGCCCTATTCCAAGACCTTCATCCATGTCGACATCGAGCCGAAGGAAATGGACAGCAACGTGGCCATCACCGCGCCGGTGGTCGGCGACATCGGATCCTGTGTCACCGCCATGCTGGAGCAGATGGGCGAGAACTGGACCGCGCCGCCGGCGGACTGGGTCGGAGCCGTGCGCGACAAGGTTCAGACCAATGTCGAACGCATGGCCCCCCGGCTGCGCAACAACAACGTGCCGATGGATTTCCACGGCGCGCTCGGCGCCCTGCGCGAGGTCATCAAGGAACAGCCCGACACGATCCTGGTGAACGAGGGCGCCAACACCCTCGATTTCGCCCGCAGCATCATCGACATCTACAAGCCCCGGAAACGCCTGGATGTCGGCACTTGGGGCGTGATGGGGATCGGGATGGGCTTCGCCATCGCGGCGGCCGTTGAAACCGGCAAGCCGGTGCTCGCGGTCGAGGGCGACAGCGCCTTCGGCTTCTCCGGCATCGAGATCGAGACGATCTGCCGGTACAACCTGCCGGTCTGCGTCGTTGTCTTCAACAACAACGGCATCTACCGCGGGACAGACGTCAATCCGTCCGGCGGCTCGGACGCGGCGCCGACGGTGTTCGTCAAGGACTCCCGCTACGACAAGATGATGGAGGCCTTCGGCGGCGACGGCGTCTACGCGACGACGCCGGACGAGCTGCGGCAAGCGGTCGAGAAGGCGCTGGCCTCCGGCCGCCCGACGCTGGTCAACGCGGTGATCGACGAGAAAGCTGGCACGGAGAGCGGCCGCATCGGCAACCTCAACCCGACGAGTGTCGTCGCCCAACAGCAAAAGAAATGATTTTAACCCTCCGCGTTCAACGCAAGGCACGATAGGAGCTCGCCATGGAAGCGCTCAAAGGCGTCAAGATCTTGGACTTCACCCATGTGCAGTCCGGCCCGACCTGCACCCAACTACTCGCCTGGTTCGGCGCGGACGTGATCAAGGTCGAACGACCGGGCGTCGGCGACGCCACCCGGAAACAGCTCGTCGACGTGCCGGGCGCCGACTCGCTCTACTTCACGATGCTGAACCACAACAAGCGGTCCATCGAACTGAACACGAAGAACGAGACCGGCAAGCAAGTCCTCGAACGGCTGATCAAGACCTGTGACGTCATGGTCGAGAACTTCGCGCCAGGCGCGCTCGACCGCATGGGCTTCGGCTGGGAGCGTGTCCAGGAACTGAACCCGCGCATGATCATGGCGTCGGTCAAGGGTTTCGGCCCCGGCCCTTACGAGGACTGCAAGGTTTATGAGAACGTGGCGCAGTGCACCGGCGGCGCGGCCTCGACGACGGGCTTCCTGGACGGTCCGCCGACGGTCACCGGCGCGCAGATCGGCGACAGCGGCACCGGTCTGCATCTCGCCCTCGGCATCGTCACCGCCCTATTCCAGCGCGAACATAGCGGGCGCGGCCAGCGTGTCCTTGCCGCGATGCAGGACGGCGTGCTGAACCTGTGCCGCGTCAAACTGCGCGATCAGCAGCGGCTCGAACGCGGCCCGCTCACCGAATACAGCCAGTATGGCCAAGGCATCGAGTTCGGCGACACGACGCCGCGGGCCGGCAACGATTCCGGCGGCGGCCAGCCGGGCTGGATCCTCAAATGCAAGGGCTGGGAGACCGATCCCAACGCCTATGTCTACTTCATCACCCAGGCGGCGGTGTGGGGCAACATCTGCGACCTGATCGGCCAACCGGATTGGAAGGACGATCCGGCCTATGCCAAGCCCGACGCCCGGCTCGACAAGATTCCGCAAATCTTCGACCGCATCGAGGAATGGACCAAGACCAAGACCAAGCGCGAGGTCATGGACGCCTGCAACCCGCTCGACATTCCCTGCGGGCCGATCCTGTCGATGAAGGAATTGTCGCAAGAACCGTCGCTGCGCGAGACCGGCACCATCGTCGAGGTCGACCACCCGGAACGCGGCCCATACCTCACCGTGGGCTGCCCGGTGAAGCTGTCCGACAGTCCGGCCGATGTGAAACGGTCGCCACTGCTCGGCGAGCATACGCTGGAAATCCTGCGCGACGTGCTCGGCTATGCCGGCGACGATTTGGACCAGGTCGTCGAATCCGGCGCGGTCGGCGAGGTCGCCACCGTGGCCGGCGACTGATCCGCCAAGACTTAAGGAACCGACGCAAGACCGAATAAATCCCGAACGCCGCGCTCCTTTCTCGCGCCTCATGGGCCGATCCGGACGCGCGGCGTTTTATTTTCCAAGTTTCACACCTCAGGGAGGAGGCTTATGGCAATTAACAAAAAAGCGGTTCGCACCGTGCTCGACAGGGCGATCAAGGCGAAAAGGTCCGTCCTATCCGCCGCGGAATGCAAGAAGATCTGTTCCGCTTACGACATTCCGCTGCCGCGCGACGGCATGGCGGCGTCGGCCGACAAGGCCGCGGCGCTGGCCAAGCGGCTCGGCTTTCCGGTGGTCATGAAGATCGTCTCGGAGGACATCCTGCACAAGACCGACGCCGGCGGCGTGGTGGTCGGCGTGGACAGCGCCAGCGCCGCCAAGAAGGCCTATACCGAGATCGTCAAGAACGCGCGTAAATACAACAAGAACGCCCGGATCGACGGCGTGCAGGTGCAGAAGATGCTGCCGTCGGACGGCGCGCAGGAAGTCCTCATCGGCGCGGTCACCGACCCGAGCTTCGGCAAACTCGTCGCCTTCGGCCTCGGTGGTATTCTGGTCGAGGTGATGAAGGACATCACCTTCCGCCTCGCCCCGGCGAGCCGCAGCGACGCGCTGTCCATGCTCGACGGCATCGACGGCGCCGAGATGCTGAAGGGCGTGCGCGGGTCCGACCCGGTCGACCGCAAGGCCCTGGCGGTCTTGATTCAGAACGTCTCGAAGCTGATCTCGGATTTCCCGGAGATCACCGAACTCGACCTCAACCCGGTCTTCGCCCGCAAGAAGGGCGCGACCGCCGTCGACGTGCGCATCCTGATCGACCTGAAACCGCGGGAAGCGCCCTACCGCCCGTCGCAGAAGGACATCCTGACCGCGATGAAGCGGATCATGAACCCGAAATCGGTCGCCGTGATCGGCGCGTCGTCGGAAGACGGCAAGATCGGCAATTCGGTCATGAAGAACCTGATCAACGGCGGCTACAAGGGGAACATCTATCCGATCAACCCGAAGTCGGCCAAGGTGCTCGGCTACAAGTGCTACAAGAGCGTCAAGGACATCCCCGGCAAGGTCGATGTTGCCGTCTTCGCCATCCCCGCCCCCTTCGTGACCGGCGCGTTGGAAGAGGTCGGCCAGAAGAAAATCCCCGGCGCGGTGATGATCCCGTCGGGCTTCGCCGAGACCGGCGAAGTCGAACTCCAGGACGAAATGCTCGCGGTCGCGCGGAAGTACAACGTCCGTGTCATGGGGCCGAACATCTACGGCTTCTACTACACGCCGCAGAACCTCTGCGCCACCTTCTGCACGCCCTATGACGTGAAGGGCAAGGTCGCCCTGTCGTCGCAGAGCGGCGGCGTCGGCATGTCGATCATCGGCTTCAGCCGGTCGACCAAGATGGGCGTGTCGGCCATCGTCGGCCTCGGTAACAAGTCGGACTTGGACGAGGACGACCTGCTCACCTATTTCGAGCAGGACAAGAACACCCAGGTCATGGCGATGCATCTGGAGGACCTGAAGGACGGCCGGTCCTTCGCCGAGGTCGCCAAACGCGTGTCGAAGACCAAGCCGGTCATCGTGCTGAAGGCCGGCCGAACCTCGATGGGCGCGCGCGCCGCCGCGTCGCATACCGGCGCGCTGGCGGGCAACGACAAGATTTACGATGACGTGCTCAAGCAGTCGGGCGTGATCCGGGCACAGACGCTGAACGACATGCTGCAGTTCGCGCGCGGCATCCCGAAACTGCCGACGCCGAAGGGCGAGAATGTCGTGATCATCACCGGGGCCGGCGGCTCCGGCGTGCTGCTGTCGGACGCCTGTGTCGACAACGGCTTGAAGCTGATGCGCATGCCGAAGGATTTGGATGCCGCTTTCCGCGAGTTCATTCCGCCCTTCGGCGCGGCCGGCAACCCGGTGGACATCACCGGCGGCGAACCGCCGCAGACCTATGCGAACACGATCAAGCTGGGGCTGGAGGACGAGCGCATCCACGCGCTGATCCTGGGCTATTGGCACACGATCGTGACGCCGCCGATGGTCTTCGCGAAACTGACCGCCGAAGTCGTCCAGGCCGCCCGCAAGAAGGGCATCGACAAGCCAGTCGTCGCCTCACTGGTCGGCGACGTGGAGGTCGAGGAAGCCTCGGAGTATCTCTACGAACGGGACATCGTCGCCTATCCCTACACGACCGAACTGCCGGTCAACGTGCTCGGCGCGAAATACCGCTGGGCGCGCTCGGCGGGATTATTGTAACCTCCGGCCTTCTTTCAGGCGAAAGAAGAACGGGGGCTGCCGATCGGCAGCCCCCATTGTCGTGTGGCCAATAGTCCGTTGTCTCAGGTCAACTTGTCCAGGTCGGCCAGCACCTGGTCGGGATGCTCGGGCGGCTTGACGGTGGCGTAGGACTTGAGCACCTTGCCGTCCGCCCCGATCAGCACCGATTTCCGCGGCGACTTTGCGGCGCCCGGTTCGGTGACGCCGTAGGCCGTGGACATCGATCCGTCCAGATCGCTCAACAGATCGTACGGAAACTCGAACTTCTGCTGGAACTTCTTGTTCGCCTCGATCGGGTCGAAACTGACGCCGATGATGACGGCGTTGCGGTCGTTGAAATCTTGGATTCGATCACGGAACCCCTTGCCTTCGACCGTTCACCCGGGTGTATCGGCTTTCGGATACCACCAGAGAAGAACATTCTTCCCGGCGTATTGCGCGAGATCGACCGGCGTTCCGTCCTGATTCGACAGGCTGAACCCCGGCGCGGCCGCGCCAACGTCGATAAGTGCCATAACGCTCCTTTAGAGTCTTCACGTTGCGGATGGCTACCACTATACCATCTCGCCGAAAGCGCACCATGCGCTGCGCGCCATTGCCGGTGATTTTTTCGGGTCCAGCTCAGGGCAAGGGTTCGTCGGTCCATTCATCGCCGGTCACTTCCGGCGTATCGAAGGCCAGCAGCCGCTCATAATGATGGTCGATGTCCTCGGCCAGGAAGGCCGTGGCGACGCCTTGCGCGAACCGGGTCGCCCCCTGTGTCACCGCGGGGATGTCGCCGGTCAGCTTGCTGTGGCTCAGGGTCGCCGCGTAGTTCATGCAATGCAGCCGGTTGAGGCCCGGCGTCGCGCCCGCGCGGCGCTCGCGGAACTCGAAGACTGGCCCGAGATAGGGTGCGCTGGCAAGCGCTTCGTCCTGCTCCGACGGCGGCGGCACGAAGGCGTCGGCCCAGGTCAGAATGTTGTTCGCGAACGCCGCGAGTTCGGGCCGGCGCGACGCATTGAATTGGAAGCCGGTACCGAAAATCACGAAATCGCAGGTATAGGCTCCGCGCGGCGTTTCGATCACGACGTCATCGCCCGAGTCCGTCATGGACCGGATCGGGCATCCGGTATGAAGATGCCCGTTGGGGAAATCGGTCACGCGGCGGATCGACGTGCCTGGGGGCGGGGTCTGACAGCTGTCGTTGTAATGCAGCAAGCGCCACTTCCAGGCGTCAGGCAACGAGTACCACCCGTGCACGATACCGGGACTGCCGATGCCGGTCAGCTTGTTGATCCGGGGAACATCCGGTCGGCGGCACAACACGCGGACCTCGGCCGCGCCGCTTTCCAGCGCCACCGCGGCATTGTCGAAGGCCGATGCCCCCGCGCCGATCACGGCAACCCGCTTGCCGGCAAGCGCTTTGAAATCGATATCCTCGTTGCTATGCGCCCGGCGCGCGGGATCGATATTCGCCGCTTCCGGCGGCAGGCTCTCCCCGCCCAAGCCGTCCCGCCCGGTGGCCAGCGCGACGCGGCGCGCGCCGATGACCTTCGCGCCCTCCGGACCCGTGGTATCGAGCAGGAAGCGGTCGCCCTCCCACCGGATGGACTCGACATGCACCTCGTTGCGCACCGGCAGGTCCAGGACCTTGCGGTACCAGCGCAGGTAATCCATCCACATGACACGGGGAATCTTGTCGAGCGCGTCCCAGGCGGCATCGCCATACTGCGCGACGAACCAGCCCCGGAAGGTCAGCGACCCGATGCCCATCGCCGGGCCGAGCAAGATCTTCGGCGAGCGAAGCGTGCGCATCCGCGCGGTGGTCACCCACGGCCCTTCCCGCCCTGTCGGCGCGGCGTCCAGACACACGGTGTTTTGGATTCCTTCGCGGCGCAAGGCCACGGCGATCGCCAGCCCGACCATGCCGGCGCCGATCGTGACCACGTCGAAGGTTTCGTCTTCCCCCGACGGATCCAACGGCTTCACCCAATTCTTGGCGGGGTAGTTCAGGTAGGACAGATCGCGCCGAAGCTGCGCTTCCAACGCATCAAGTGACTCATGGTCGACGGCGGCGTCCTCCGCCGGCGATTGGCCGTCATGCATCGCGCGTCTTCATCCCGTAGGGCAACCCTGTCCACCGTTACGCTCGTGAACAGGATACCGCCACGGACCGTCTTGTCACGGGTTTGCTGCCGGGTCGGCGAGACGAGACGCCCTAGCAGGTTGTTGAAGAGTCATTTGGATCCTTCGAGACGGGCCTGTCGGTCCTCCTCAGGAAGAGGGAAACAAACAAGCGCCTCATGGTGAGGAGGCGCGAGAGCGCCGTCTCGAACCATGGAGACCTGAAACCATGGCTTTTTCAGCAGCCAACTAGAAAGCCGCGACGCAACCGTCACCACGGGGATCGGCCGCCCCTTCCATCCGCCCGTCCGGATAGCGCACGATCGCCCCGGCATGGCCCATCACCTCATCGAATGGGCCGATGACCTCAAGATCATGCCCCGCATCGCGCAAGCGGCCGATCACCGACGGGTCGAACCGGTTCTCGATGCGCAGGTTCGCCGTCTCGGCCCCCCAGGTCCGGCCCAGCAGCCAGCGCGGCGCGGTCACCGCCTGCTGCAACTCCTGCCCATGAAACACATGGCGCGAGAACAGCATCGCCTGTGTCTGTGGCTGCCCTTCGCCGCCCATCGTGCCATAGGCCATCACGCGGCCATCACCGAGCTGCGCCAACGCGGGCTGGATCGTGTGGAAGGGCCGCCGGTGCGGCCGCAGGTGATTATGGTGCGCCGGGTCCAGGCTGAAACTGGTACCGCGGTTCTGCCAGGTGATGCCGGTCTCGTCGAGCACCGTGCCCGAGCCGAACTCCCAATAGATGCTTTGAATGAAACTGACCATCCGGCCGGCACCGTCGGCCGCACTGAGCCAGACCGTATCGCCGCCCGGCGTCTTGTCGGGCCACGGCGCCGCGGCGGCACGATCGACATCAGCCGCGATGCCGTTCAAGGTCTCGTCCGTCAGGAAAGTCGCCGGATCGTCGGTCATATAGTCCGGATCGGTAACGGTGCGGTCGCGGATTCGGAACACGCCCTTGGTCGCCTCGACCAATCCATGCACATAGTCGAAGCCGTCCGCTTCCGCGATCCCAAGCCGCGCATAAACGCCGAGCAACATCAGGGACGCCAGTCCTTGCGTCGGCGGTGGCATGTTGTAGATCGAATGGCCGCCGGCCTGCACGGACAACGGCGGCAGGCGCAAAGCCTTGTGGCGCTGCAGATCCTCGAGGGCGACCGGGCTACCGGCGCGCGACAGATCCGCCGCGAGCGCCTTCAGCGTGGCCGCCATGCGCGGCTGCTTGAACCGCGCGCCGCGCGCGGGCGGCTTGCCGTCGATAAGATACGTGCCGGCGAAACCCGGCGCATCTTCCAGTTCCGTCAGTTTCGCGCGTGTATTGTCGGCCTGCGTGTTGGTCACCACGACGCCGTCGCCGGCGTAGAACACCGCATCCTCCAACAAACGCGCGAGCGGCAACGTGCCGCCCCACTCGGCGCTGACCCGCAAGGCCTCCGCCCAACCCGACACCGCCCCCGCGACCGTCAGGGCCGCATCGGCGCCGCGCGACGGGATGGCATCCAGTCCCCGCGATGTGTAATAGTCGATATCCGCCGCCGCGGCCGCCCCGCCGCAGGCATCGATTCCGACCGGCGGCATGCCCGGCATATGGATCAGCCAAAAGTTGTCGCCGCCGAGCGCATTCATGTGCGGATAGACGATGGCGATCGTGCTGGCGGCGGCGATCATCGCCTCGATGGCATTGCCGCCGTCTTCCAACACCCGCTGCCCAGCGCGCGCCGCCAGATGATGCGGCGCGGTCACCATGCCGCGATAGGATTGAGCCGTCTGTAACATGGCTATCGGTTCCTTCGTGACGAATTCAACAACGCGTCATGCCGCTCGGCTGCCGCCGCAAGACGCCGTCGAGAACCTTGCCTGAACGACGGTCAGGAGTCCCGTCAACGCATCCCAGCCCGACGTATGTCCGATACGGTCAACGGAAGGTATCAACGACGATAGCGGCGCGTCGGATTTCGCGGCCAAATGAGTGAGCACGGCGTGCAGCGGGGCGGCGCCCCACCCTTCCCGCGCGGCCGCGAGATGGGCGGCGCTGATCGGATTCGTCCGCCGTGGCGTTTCGCGCTGGATGATGGCGTAGAGCCGCGCCACCGCCTGTCCATATCCGAAGGCGCGCAGGGCGATCATCATACCGCCTAGGTAGTCGTCGCCGGACGGCGTCAGACCGGGGCCCAGCCCTAGCAATCGGCAGACACTGTCCAAGGGCGGCGATGCATCGACACCACCGGTGACCAGCCGCACCCAATCCTTTAACTGCTGATGCGCCGGCAGGGCAGCCTTGATGACCGGCGAGACCACCGCCTTTTCCCTGGCCGGAAACACCAACGGCGCGAGGCCGACCTCAGGCGCCAAAGAACGAATTTCCGACAACATCGACTCCGGCGGTGGTGCGACCGATTCCGGACGGGAAAACGCCGGCGGCGACCAGTCGACCGCATACCGGGCGTCGAACCGAAACCGGCCGCCCACGGTAACGATCCCACCCGCGCCGATCGCCCGCGTATCGACACGGAGACCGCTCGACATCCAATTCGTACCGTTCGGTACATCGGCGGATGCAGTCAAGGGACCGGGCACCAGTTCCGGAACTCCGATACAGATGAAGGCGTCGCCGCAGTCGACATAGAAACTCCGCTCGAAGAGCGCCGAAACGCGGCCCTCGCTCATGCGATCGACCGTCCGCCGCGCCATCGGTCCCATCATCTTGATAGGAATGCAGTGTGGTGTGCCGGGCTCAACCATCGGCGGCCACGATATGCGTGCCGGTTTCACCGCGCAGGGCGGCCATAACGTCGCCGAGATGGCAGATGACCACTCGTTCGCCACCCGTCTTCAGGAAACGGATCGCCGCGTCGATCTTCGGCCCCATACTGCCCGCGGGAAAATGGCCTTCGGCATGGTACGCCTCTAGCTCGGACAGCGTCAGACGGTCCAGAAGTTCTTCGTCCGGTGTGCCGAAGTTGATCGCGACCTTCGGTACCGCCGTGAGGATCATCATCCAGCGGATGCCCAGCACAGTCGCCATATGTGCCGATGTCAGATCCTTGTCG
Organism: Alphaproteobacteria bacterium; assembly: GCA_028281325.1. GTDB lineage: Bacteria > Pseudomonadota > Alphaproteobacteria > UBA8366 > UBA8366 > JAJFJD01. The sequence goes on along the minus strand of JANQKC010000025.1, from coordinate 14,973 downwards.
ATCACGGCCGCAACGCCGTTGCGCACCCCCTTGGGCCCGCGCACCACTGGAATGCCGCCCCCGCCGCCGGCGATCACCACCGTGCCGCGCCGCGCGAGGACCTGGACCAAGGAGATATCGCAAACATGCTGCGGGGACGGCGACGGCACGACATGCCGCCAGCCGCGGCCGGCTTCCTCTTTCATCGGCCATCCGAGTTCATCGCCGATCCGCTTCGCTTCCTCCGCATCGAAGAAGGGGCCGACCGGCTTGGTCGGGTCGTCGAAGGCCGGATCGTCCGGATCGACCTCGACCTGGGTCAGTAAGCAAGCGACATGCCGGCGGCTGCCCGCCTCCCGCAACGCATTCTCCATCGCCTGCACCAACAGATAGGCGATGCCGCCCTGGCTGTGCGCGACGCAGATATCCATCGACATGGGCGCGATCCGGTCGCGCGACAGGACTTGCCGCATCATGATCTTGCCGACCACCGGGCCGTTGCCATGGGTCACGATCAACTCATTGTCGAGCAGGGCAAGCGGCAAGATCGCCTCGGCGGTCGCGGCGGCGATGTCCTTCTGCTCTTGCGACGTTCCCTCGATGTTTTCCGGATGCGTGGCATTACCGCCGATCGCCACCAGCAAACGTCGCGGAATGTCGTCGATGTCGGGCATCGTCGCGATCCCGATTACGTCGTCGATCGAAGACAGGCCAGCGACAGCGCCGCCGCATCGGCATTCGACGGCGCAACGGTAATGCCTGCGTCTTCAAGTTTCGCGATCTGCGCGGACCGCCGTTGCGGATCCTGTTCCGTCCCCGTGACCGACGCGATCACCGGCTTTCCCGCCGAACCGCCCAGAGACCTGATCAGGTACCCTGCCGGGTCGTCGTGTGCGCCAAAGCCGAGCACCAGATCGAGAAGGATGACCCCAATGGAGTCATCGCCCAAGGCCGCCGTCAGTGCATCGTCCCGGACCGACGGCTCGATCATCGGGTGCGGCCGGCCTTGCGTGTATTCGTCCGCGCCTAGATCGATCAATTGATGCGCCCCCTTGCTATCAAGACCGCCCGACCCTGGCACCGGCGCATTGGACCCAACCGCTTCGCCCGCCGCCTGCAGAACGACCTGCGCTTCCGCACAAAGCGTACCGCCGCTGAACAGGCCTCGGATCATCGGACCGCCGCTTGCCGGCACGGCCATCGCGGCGGGATCGAACCCGGCGCCGATGGCGGAACCGCCCAGGGCATTCTCCGCCGCCGCCTTCAAGGTGGTGACGGCTGTCGCGTTCGCCGGCAAGGACATCTCCGAACCGCCCACGAAACACACGGTGCAGGGTTTCGAGCTGGCACCGATCCGGTCGACGACCTTGGCGGCAACCGCCGCGCTCGGTGGCTTGGAAATCAGGACGATATGTTCCGTCGCCGGATCGCGGTCCAAGAGGTCGAACGCCATCATGGTGGTAAAGCCGCCGACCGCATCCGAAAGATCGCGTCCGCCGACCCCGATGGCATGCGAAATGCCGCCCCCGTTCTCGCCGATCAAACTCGTGACCTCTTGTATGCCCGTCCCGGACGCGCCGATGACGCCAACCGATCCCCGGGCAACGGCATTCGCGAAGGCGAGCGGCTTACCGTTGATGATCGCCGTCCCGCAATCGGGGCCCATGACCAGCCGTCCATGGTCGAGCGCTTCCTGCTTCAACGCCGCTTCGTCGGCGACCGGAACATTGTCACTGAAGATCATCACATGCAGGCCGCGGCGCAGCGCCTTCCGGGCCTCCGAAATCGCGAAATCGCCGGGCACCGAGATGAGCGCGAAGTTGGCGTCCGGCATGGCCTTCACGGCCGACCGGACCGAACGGGGCCGCCAGACCTCGCCATCTCCCTTCGCCGCGGATGACTGCTCCAGAATCGCGCGGGCCTCCTTCAAAGCGAGATCGGCCGCATCCTGGTTGTCGGCACGAATGCCGATCACCAGATCGCCGGCCTCGGCCGCTTCGCCCGTCGCATCGAGAATCCCGGCATCGGCCATGATCTGACGGTTCGAGGGCGAGCCCATCATCATCGCGGCCTCGTCGACACCATCGAGCGCCACCAATGACTGCGACATCCGCAACAGCGCGACCGAGTCGAGATAGAACCCGCGCAGCACTTCGTTGACGATCACGGCGCTCATGCCACACCTACGCTTTCCGCGAAGGCGACGAGCGCCTGCTCGAAACACGCCATCGGCGCGCGCACCACCCCGGCGCCAACCTGGCCGACGCCCGGTTCGCGATGCGCGATCCCGGTATTGATGACCGGCGCCAGCCCCGTCTCCACGACAAGCCGGATATCGATTCCTGTCGGCACACCGAGGTAATCCAGCGCCGGGATCGTCCATTCCGGGTTTTCGCCGACGGTGATCTCAGCCATGGTGCGGGTGTAGTTGGCGGCGTCCGCCGCGGTGCCCGCCCCGACAAATCCGGCGACGGCCGGTGACGCGCCCATCGCGAATCCGCCGAGCCCGATGGTTTCGACGATGGTCGAGTCGCCCATGTCCGGATTTGCATCCGCCTCGGTGAAGCCCGGGAAGTAGAGCCCCTCCGGCATTTCGACCGGCGCGGTGAACCATCGGTCGCCGGTGCCGCTGACGCGAATGCCGAAGGTCGTGCCGTTGCGCGACATCGCGGTGACCACGCAACTGCCGTCGATATCCCGCACCGGGTCCATGATCGCTTTGCCCATCGCCATCGCAATGTTCAAAAAGAATTGGTCGTTGCCGCCGATGAACGCCAAGGACTCGGAAAGCGCTTTCGTATCGGTGGACGTCTTCGCCAGCGCCGGCGCAAGCGCCCGCAGCATCAACCCGGAGCAACCGACATTCCGCTGGTGCATCTCGTCGCCCATGGTCAGCCCCCGCGCCACGAGGCTCTTGAGCGGAATACCGCCGGTGTCCCGCAATGCAACGCCCATCGCAGGGCCCAGCACGTCGCGCAGCCAGCGCAGCCGGTCGAGCACCTCGGCATCATTCCCACCGAACCGCATCACCTTGCCGAGACCTTCGTTGACCGTGCAGTAGGAGCGGTTCCCGTATTTGCGGTTCTCCACGACCATCACCGGCTGGCTCAGCGTGGTCATGCCGGTCATCGGACCGACCGCCGACGCGTGATGGTTCGGCCGGAACTCGAACGCGCCTGCCGACGCCATCTCCTCCGCAGCCTCCAGATCCGGCGCCCATCCTTCGAAGACCGCGATACCGGTGATCGCGCCGCGCATCGGGCCGCACATATCCGCCCAATCGATCGGCGGCCCGGCATGCAGGATGACTTTCTCGCCAAGGCCGTCGATCACGTCGCCCGCCGTGACAACATCGATCAGGACCGGGTCGGCGGCAAGCATCCGTCCGACCGCTTCCTCGTTCGCTTGTTCGATCCGTTCCATGGCGCGTCCGATCAGGTGCCGAGTTTCGACAGGATATCGGCAAGCCGCGCATCACCGCCGGCCGGCGGTGTCCAATCCACCTGCGTCACCGTGAGGCCTTGCGCTTCCAAGTCGGCGGCAAATCCCTCAAGCCCGACATTGACCACGCAAAGCGGATCGCGCAGCAGGCCGTCATCGATTTCTTTTTTCATGTCATCTCGCATCAGGGTTTATGCAGTTGCGCCGGCGCGCGCGTGAATGTCCGCCGACCGCGTTTGAATCCGTAGAGCGGCGGCGCAATTTCCTGAACCGCCTGCACCGGCGTTTCGCAATCGAGCACGACGATATCCGCCGGATTGCCTATCGCGATTCCATAGTCCGTTAAGCGCATCACATCGGCGGCGCAGTGCGTCACCATGGAGAAACAGCCGTCCATCCCGGCATCGGTGCCGATCCGTCCGATATTGGCGTATAGATTCGCCATCCGGACAAGCGAACAATCGCCGAAGGGCGTGAACGGATTGAGCACGTTGTTGGTCGACAGCGCACAGGTCACGCCGCCACGCGACAGGCGGTCGACGGGCGCCACCCCGCGCACGATATCGTGGTCGCGGTCACCGCCCATCAGAAAAAGGTCGGTCGCCGGCAGGACGGTGACGGCTACCCCCGCATCCGCCAACCGGCGTGTCACGGCATCGAAGCGCTCCACCGGCAAGGCGGAGAGCTTGCTGACATGGCCGATCGTCACGCGGCCCCCATGTCGGTGTTTGTCGGTCAGTTCGCAGACATCCTCGACCGTCATGCCGTCGGGGTTGGTGTCGAAATCCAGGTGAAAATCGATGTCGACGTCATGCTTCACCGCGAGGTCAAAGATTCGCTCGATCTGTCCGCGCGGATCGCTATCGGTGTAGGGGCAGCCGCCGACGACATGCGCGCCGCGCGCCAGGGCGTCCTGCATCAGCGCATCCGTGCCGGGATTGTTGAGCAACCCTTCCTGCGGAAAGACGCAGACTTCCAGGTCAATGGCCCACCGGTATTCCTCCGCCAAGGGCAGAATGGCGTCGATTCCCTTGAGCCCGATCCCCGGGTCCACCTCCACATGCGTGCGCATACGCGTCGTCCCTTGGAGGATCGCCTTCTCGAGCGTACGCCGCGCCCGCGCCTGGATATCCTCGACCGTGAAACCCGCCTTGGCCTGCGACACTTCGCGGATGGCCTCGTCGAGCGTGCCTTCGTCGGACGTGCAGCGTTCCAGGATGCAGGATTTATCCAGATGGATATGCGATTCGACGAAACCGGGGATCGCGAGCCGCCCCGCCATATCAATGGTTTCCGTCTCTACGCTGATATTGGGCGCAATTTCCGCGATCAAGCCCTTGTCGATTCCGATATCGACCGATGTCCGCTCATCATCCGCCAATCGAAGATTTCGAAGGATCAGATCCATGATCTCTGCTTACCGACCAAGCCGCGTCACGCCGTCTTAGTTTCCATCGCCCACACTCTCGGAACACCAGCGCGGATCCCCTGAATAATCCAACCCGGAACATGCAATCGCAATACCAACTTTCCCGCCGATCCATACGCGTCAAACCAAGGGCGCATAAGGGCGGGGAATCGGTTAAGTAAGTATTCTCTTACTTATAAATTCACCTGTCAACGGATGCGCCAACGCCTATTTTTCGGGCCCGGTTGGGGTTAAGGTGCGCAAAATCCACCCATATTCGGGTACTCGGGCCTCGGCCGGCCGTCACACGGGATCGAACTCTTGAATCGCCAAACCAAATCCGCGAAGGCGGCCCGCCCACGACGGCAACGGCGCAACGCCGCCGCCACAAAGGAGAAGATCCTCAGGGCCGGGACCTTGGAGTTTTGCGCCAAGGGCTTCAGCGGCGCGCGGACCGACGCCATCGCCAAGCGCGCGGGCTGTAACATTCGCATGATCTATCATTATTTCGGCAGCAAGCGCGGCCTGTATCTCGCCGCTTTGGAGAAGGTCTATGCGGACCTGCGCGCGAAGGAAGAGGAATTGGACCTGCTGCACCTGGACCCGGTATCGGGCATGACGGCGCTGATGAACTTCACCTTCGATTACCTGGCCGAACACCGGGAATTCATCGGCATGATGACCGTCGAAAACATCCAAGAAGGACGCCATCTCAAGAAATCCAAATCGGTCCCGACCGCGGCCCTGCCACTGGTGAAGTCGATCGGAACGCTGTTGCGGCGCGGTCAGAAGGACGGCGTGTTCCGAAAGCGCGTCGACCCGGTGCAGCTTTACATCTCGATCCTATCCCTGAGTTATGTGCATATCTCGAACAAGCACACGCTATCCATCACTTTCGGCGAAAGACTGGACGACAAGAACTGGCTCGCCCGGCGTCGACGGCACGCCCGCGAGGTGATCCTGTCCTACCTGAAACCCGGCTGATGTCCCGTCCGGATGCGCTGACTGCAACACCGGCCAAAAATCTCTCCCATTTCAATTTTTTTGACTTGAATCAAGGCACCCGCAAAGGTAGCAGGATATTAATCTCATATCATAAGAATCCTTGACCCGAATACCTGGGGTCGCTTTCAGTACGGCTTGGAGAGAAACAATATGCGAGTGTTAACGCTGCTGCAGGTTTGCGCGCTCATTGTTGCGGGCATTATTGTCGATATACCAAAGGTCAAGGCCAGCGAGTCGGTCTTCGATGGCCTGATGATCAGAGGACGCGCCGCCGTGGTGATTCCGCAAGAGAGCGCGGATATCGGGGTTATCGGCGGTGATATCGATATCGATAAGTCCCTGATCCCGGAACTCGATATCTCCTATTTTTTCACGGAGAATATCGCGGCGGAGTTGATTCTCGCCATCACGCCGCATAACGCCCAGGCGACCAACACCTCCCTCGGGCGCGTGAATATCGGCGACGTGTGGCTGCTGCCGCCGACGCTTCTGTTGCAATATCACCTTCCGACCAAAACCGGTTTCAAGCCGTATGTCGGCGCCGGCATCAACTACACCGTCTTCTTCGACGAAAGCGCCGCCGGCGGCACCGTCACCGATGTCGATTTCGAGGACACCATCGGCTACGCGGTGCAGTTCGGCGTCGATTACATGCTGGACGACCACTGGCTGCTGAACCTGGACGTCAAGAAGCTGTGGATCAACACCGACGTCAGCATCAACAACGGCGCCATCAACGCGGACGTGGATATCAATCCGTGGATCGTGGGCGTGGGCGTCGGCTACCGCTTCTAGAAGTCCGACCTAACCCTTCCGCCGGCGGTGCGGGCGCCGTTTTTCCCGCCCCGCCGGCGCATCGGGCCAATCCACGAATTCGACAGGTTTTCGGCGCACCCAGGCAACGAAACGCGCCATCTCGGGCTGCGACCGCACCGCTTCCGGCGTGCGATAGGTGGACGCCAAATCGGCCTCGCTGAATACGCGATGCAGCATCCGATGACAAACGACATGTATCGGGGCGGCCTCGCGACCGCCCTTCGACTTCGGCACCCAATGATGACGATTGACGCTCGGGCCGTCGATCATCCGGCGTCCGCAGACAGGACACGGGCCGAGATCGTCGCCGCTAGCCAAGCTTCTCTTTCAAAAAGCCACAGAAACTCGCAAACTCGCGGGCCGAATCCTTCCCCTGCAGCCGGCAGCGCAGGAAGCCGTGGATCATCCCGTCCGCGCAGCGGAATTGTGTCTCGATCCCCGCTGCCGTCAACATGTCGGCATAGGTCCGGCCGTCGTCGGCCAGCGGGTCGATCTCGGCGATATGCACGAATGCCGGCGGCAATCCGGACAGGTCGCCCGCCTTCAGCGGCACCGCATACGGATCGGTGCAGGGGCGTGTCTGCCCCGCGAGATACCAGTCCCAATACGCCTGCATCGATGACGACGTCAGGCCCGGCGTGTCGTTAAACGCACTATAGGCGGGGAGATCGCAAGCGTCCGTCAAGCAGGGATAGATCAGCACCTGTGCGGCAATCTTCGGACCGTTCCGATCACGCGCCGCGAGGCAGACGGCCCCGGTCAGATTGCCCCCGGCGCTGTCGCCGCAAACCGCGATCCGGCCGGTATCGACGCCGTCGCCCAAACCGCCGTCGGCGACATAGGTCAGGACCGTATAGCAATCGTCGAAGGCGGCGGGATAAGGGTTCTCGGGCGCAAGCCGGTAGTCGACGCTCGCCACCACCGCACCGGTTTCGTGGGAGATGCCCCACGCCACCGAATCGGAACTGTCCAGGTCGCCTTTCATGAACCCGCCGCCGTGGATGTACAATACGACAGGCGCGATTTCGGGCGCCGCCGCGGGCCGGTAGACCCGCACCGGTACGGTTCCCCCATCGCGCGGTACCTGGATGTCGTCGACCTGCATCCCGTCGGGATAGGGCGCGCGCGTCGAGGACGAGTAGTCGTCCCAGCCGGCGCGCATTTCCTCGATCGTCGTGGCCGGCGGCAGAGAGTTCTTGATATCGATCAGAATCTGCATCTCGGGATGCAGCACCACGTCATCGGGCATGAGCGACTCCTGACTGGATACGACGCTCCGACACTGGAGGCGTCAGCCCGATGAGTATATCCGGTTATACGACGGACGGCATATCACCGATCAGGAACGGCGCCACGGGTCGTGGCCCATCGCCGAATTAACGATTTGCGACCGGCGGAGTCCCAGATCGGCAAGCATGCGGTCGTCGAGCGCGGAAAGCTCCCGAATCGCCGCCTGTTGCCGCCGCCGTCTCGCGATTGCCCGTCCCATCTTGCCAACGAATGCCAGCATGATCTCGCTCCTTCACTGCGTTGCCCAAATCCAAGGCAGAGATGCGTTGAATCCGGTTTACGCAGTGAATATGGCACCTAAAGGTTTCCGGACAATGTCTTGAAGTGTTTCAATTGTTGCAGCGCAAACATGACTGTTATGTGTCTATTGCAACGCTGGTTTTCTCCTACCCGCGCAACACGTCCGGGTTGACCACGTTGCTCGGCGTCCCCTCCGCATAGGCGAGAATCTGGTCGAAGATATCGGTGAATTGGATTTCATACTCGTCGCGCGTCACATAGCCGATATGCGGCGTGCAGATCACGTTGTCCATCGTCAGCAACGGATGATTCGGGTCGAGCACGGGCTCCTCCTCATAGACGTCGACCGCCGCCATGCCGGGCCGCCCGGCGCGCAAGGCGTCGACCAACGCCCCGGCCTCGATCAGCGGCGCGCGGCTGGTGTTGACGAGCAGCGCGGTCGGCTTCATCCGCGCCAGATCGTCGGCGGTGACGATACCGCGCGTCGCATCGACGAGGCGCATATGCAGGCTGAGAATGTCGCAGCTTTCGAAGAAGGCCTCCTTGGTCTCGGCGGTGGCGTAGCCGTCGGCCCGCGCCCGGGCCCGCGACTCCTCCCGCGCCCAGACCAGCACTTTCAGCCCGAAAACCGTCGCGTATTCGGCGACCGCCTTGCTGATCCGGCCGTAGCCATACAGGCCGATGGTCTTATGGCGGATCGTATTCCCCACGCCGATCTGCCACGCGCCCCGGCGCATCGACGCCATCTGCTGCGGGATCTGCCGCATCGACGCCAGGATCAGCCCCCAGGTGAGCTCCGCCGTGGCGTAGGACGGCGTGCCCGGATGCTGGCTCGACGAGACGATCACGCCGAGACGCGTGCAGTCCGCGATGTCGATATGCGGGTAGACGCTGCGCTGGCTGATCAGCTTGAGCGTCGGTAGGCGGTCCAGCAACGGCGCGCGGATATGCGTCCGTTCGCGGATCAGCACCAGCGCTTCGGTATCCGCCAGCCGCTCGGCCAGGGCGTCGGTATCCTGCACGTGGTCGTTCCAGATCGTGACGTCATGCCCGTCCAGCTTGCGGAAGCAGTCGAGCGTGCGAACGGTGTCGTGATAGTCGTCCAGGATGCTGATTTTCATGACTTCGAACGTCCTTCAACGGTGGTCGGATGGGCGGCGCATGCGCCTTTGTACCGGCTCCGGCCGCCCCGGGCCAAGCCGGTGGCCCCTCGTCGCCGTGAAACAATTGAAACAAAATCCGGGATTGCCGGAAATGCGCGGGACACAGCCGGCCTTTACCCTCGCTCGCGATAAACGGGCCGCCCGATGGCCGGCGCCCGACGCAAGGAAGGAAACCGCCAATGACTCCCGACCAGATTTCACTCGTTCAGAAAAGCTTCGAATGCGTGCCGACCGACGCCGCGGCGGAGCTTTTCTACGGCCGGCTCTTCGAACTGGACCCGAGCCTGCGCCCGCTCTTCAAGGGGGACATGAAGGCGCAGGGCGAAAAGCTGATGGATATGATCGCCGTCGCCGTGGACGGCCTGAACGATCTCGACGCGATCGTCCCGGCGGTGCAGGACTTGGGCATCCGCCATGTCGATTACGGCGTGACGCGGGACCATTACGACACGGTCGGCGCGGCGCTGCTGTGGACGCTGGAAAAAGGCCTCGGCGAGCAGTTCACCGATGATGTCCGGAAAGCCTGGACCGACACCTATACCCTGCTGTCTACGACCATGATCGACGCCGCGGAACGGCACATCGCCTAACCGGCGTCCGTTTCCGCTGACGGTCCGGCGAAACCACCCCATCAACGGTGTGGTCGGGCCGCCGGTGATTTGAGGGGGCAATCCGGGCACTGTCGCTTCGATCGGCCTGCGCCCGCGCGGTGCCCGTGCCGGGTCGGACGGCGCGACTTGCCGTCGCGGTCGATCTGGTCGGTGTCCTTGGTGGCCTCGTCATCCTGCTCGCCGGCACCCTTATGCTCCAAGCGGCCTTGACCGTGCCGGCGCATCCGCCCGGGGAGGACGCCCTCCGAACGGTCCGCGTACCGCCAAGCCGCGAGAGCGTCCCGCAACGAACGGAGCGGAAACGCCTAGGGAAATAGCGGGTGCGTTTCGAGCGCAAAGCGCCGCGGGTAAGGCGCTGTGCTTAAAAGTTGTCCTTGCGCTTTCGGGTCTCGGCGAACACCGCCACCAGGTCGGCCCCGCTCAAGCCAATCGTCGCCTGAAGATTCTCGCTCATCGGGCGCACAAACGGATTCGTGGCGCGCTCCAGGCCGATCGTCGTCGGCACGGTCGGCAAGCCTCGCGCGCGCAACTCATCGATTTCCTTACTGCGCGCCACCAGGCGTTCATTGCCGGGCTCGACCGACAGCGCGAACTGGGCGTTCGCCTGCGTGTATTCGTGCGCACAGTACACAACGGTGTCGTCGGGGAGCGCCATGAGCTTCTGCAAGCTGCTCCACATCATCGCGGGGGTCCCTTCGAACAGGCGGCCGCAGCCAAGCGCAAACAACGTATCCCCGACGAATGCGACGCCCTCGCTCGCGAAGTAATACGCAATGTGTCCGGACGTATGACCGGGCACCTCGAACACCTGGGCCGTCATGGAGCCGAACGTATACTCGTCCCCCTCCGACACCCGCACATCGATCCCCGGAATGCGCTCGGCATCGTTGGCGGCCCCCACGATCGTACACCCCCATTGCTCCTTAAGCGGCAGGTTCGCGCCGGTGTGATCGCCATGATGATGCGTATTCAGGATGTGGGTCAGCCGCCAGCCCTTCTCTTCCAGCGCGGCGTTGGTGGCGTCGGCGTCGGGCGTGTCGATGCACGCGGTCGATCCCGACTCGGGATCATGCGCCAGGAAGCCGTAATTGTCCTCTCGACACGGGAACTGATGAATTTGCAGGGGCATGGGCCAAGCCTTCGAAATTGCAGGTGTCATACGCGGTCTTGGTTCTAGACTTAGCCAAGGATAACAGGATTGACCAGTCTAATCGCAGAGATCCACCCGTTCTGTGAGACTCCGGCGGGTGACGATGGTCAAAATAGCGCCGCCCTCGGCGCCCTCGATCCCAAGACCGACCTGACGACACTCCGCGCTCGGCTATGGGGGCATTTCTCGGAGAAGGAGATCGGCGTCCTGACCGCAACAGTGGGGATGATCAACCTGTGGAACGGGATCGCGATCTCGCGGCATTGAGGGGTGGGCGGCCATGATGGCTTTCGGATGTCGTGAGAAAACTTAAAGAATGTATGTAGACGCACCTCGAAATCAGGAAGTCCATGTCATTCGGCATGGAGGCAATCTATTTATAGGTTTGATTTGGGATTATTTTCAAAGTCGGTTTGGAGATACGAATAGCTCGGGCTGGTTCGACTAAGCGTGGCGATTCAGTAGCCGGGAATCTGTTCGGAACGATACGCAGATACTGTCTCTCATGTCCCATATGGAACCGGAAAAACTCCAATCTGCCAAAGGGACATATTTATGGCACCTCAGATTTCGCAAGCGCGCTTTCTAGTAAGCCAACCGCGTCCTTGATTTTATCAATCGTGACAGTACCATCTTGCCAAAATTGCCGATACGAAATGCCACCATCAATATACACTTGGTGCTGTTGAAGGGCCTTTAATTCCTGGATCACTTCGCCTAGTAGCTTCGACAATTTGCCGTCTCGATCCTGCGCAACGTCCGACTTGTAGTCGAGCAAGTCATCACACGCACGCTCCAAAATATACTTGCCCTCGTCGATGCTAAGCGGTTCGCTATCCCTCTCGGCTTGCCATTCAGAATCAAGTCGACGATAGAATCGCCCAAATTCAGAAACAAATGACCTCAGGGTAACAAGATGGTTTTCGACTGCACCCATCTCCGTATCAGAGGGTTTCGCACCTGCGTTATCCTGTAATACTTGCATGGCTCTTGAGAGATCATGCGTAATTTTTTCCCGAAGCTCATGGATTGTTTCATACTCTGAAACGATGCCTTGGCCCATGCATTTTGCTTTGAACTGTTTGACCGATTCCAATTGTTCGGTATCGATGCTCTGAAGTGCCACCGGCTCTTGCGAAAAATACAGCATGACCGGTCTTCCGCTATTCAAAAATTCGTCAACCTCCTCCACGGTTCCCGATTCCGCTACACCCGTCGGCGTTCCAAGCCTCGTCCAAAAGACACCCACCAAAATGTCGCAACGATCAACGATTTGCTTATTAACGATAGCCTGAGGCCGCTCACCCATCTCCGGATATACAGAGGTTTCCCACAAAACAGGGTGCAGCACCGCATCATACTCGTCGATGAAAGTCGCGTTCCAGGCAGCGATCACCTCAGGTATGATCGACCTTTCCTTCTTTACGTCCGACGGTGACGCAATCAGTACTCGATATAGGGTGGTTGTCTGAGGCATCTCACTCCAAGATTAGGTTACGGTGCCCATATCGGCACATGGTAGTCACTCACAAATCCAAATACTGGACAAATACTTCACGGGCGTAATGCTTCCCGAATCGGTGCATTCTGGTCAATGCTACCATTCCGAGGATCGTGAGAATTAGCGCAGTCTTCCAATCATTAACGTCGACAGCTAGGACGACGATCGCCAAAGCAAAAAACGAAGCCGAGACGCCCCGCGTCAACCCGTAGATCTGGTTAAAGGTGTCGGCGCGCCCCGAACGGCCGGCGGCGTTGACCTTCGCATAGACTTGGCGGGTAATCGGAATCCAGTTGTGCTTACTGAGGCTGAGCAACCCGTTTTCGATGCCGAAGTCGGTCGCAAGTTTAGCGTTCAGATTCTCAACCTGAGACGCTGCGAGAAGTCTGTCAGGCTTCTCTAGGACCCAGTTGGTCGGCATGCCTCCGAATGGAAACCACCACAAATTTTCTACAACATTGCCGACGGACTGAACCAAGTGTCCAAGGACAAAAGCGATCAGAAGGAAAAGGCCAAAATCACCAACGGTAAAAGTGGCCTTAGACGAGAAGGGACTCAAATCCGGAAAAACCGATAAGCCGCCGAATGCCAACACGGTTCCAGGCGCGATCACTCCGACATAGGCATATGCGTCGAATTTACCTTCGTTCACGATCCTTCCTGCCCAACACTCCTTCTCTCCTAGGTTTCGGCCTCGACAGCCCCAAAAAAAGGAAGAGGGGCCATTGAAGTGTAGTGAGGCCGTACTTCCATTCCACGATACCAACGGACCGGTCGTCCCTGTGTAGCGTACACAGGTGCTCCGCGACGAAGAAAGGCATTCGCAACAACCCGGCGAGGGTGAACCTCGTCATCCTTTGGAGCCGACACTATCGCAATCTTCTTCGTGGTCGAGCCGGATGGTAATTTCGGCCCGACGATCAAATCGAGGACGGTCGGCGTGACATTCCGGCGGCTGCCGTGGTGCGGAACTTGGACAAGAGCCGTCCTTGTCAGGTCTATTCCTTGAGCTACAGCAAATTTGTGTGCCCACATAAGAGCGTTAACGCCAGCGTCAGCTGTCAACAAGACCGATGTAGTGCCAAAATCACCGTGTAGTACGACACTAGTCTCGTTTTCTGCTGACGTCGCAGCAAATTCGCTCAAAAGCTCGAAATCCCACCACTCCGGCAGCCAGTTTGCGACCTTCGCACCAGCCGCGGCAAATAATGTGGCGATCTGCCCTGGTTCGCCAAGCCACATGTTCGCGGCCTTTATTGCATCGACGTTAGAGTCCGGAGTGCGTCGAAACTGTGGGAGTAGGTGCGCGTAAGCCCATGTCGAGGGCGACAAAACGGTGAAAGGGCCTATCGTGGCTCCCTCGAACGGTGCATTTATCGCAGTACCAGATATGAGTGCCAGCGATTCAAGTTCTTCTATCAAAGGATATTGGCTCCGCAATGCCCGATCCAGTCCGCCGGAAGTCCAATTGGCCGACCTAAATAGCGATGCTATTGCCTCTGCGTACAACCACGGCCGATGAATCCACAGGTTCTGAACCCGACGGTGCTTAATGACGGTTCGTAGTCCGGAGGCGTGGTCACCATCCGGATGCGTACACACAATGTGGGCGATTGGACAAGCGTTCCCGCAATACATGCCTATGTACTCGACGATAAGCTGGCCTGCCTCTTCAGTGCCACCATCGACGACCATAACTTGATAATTCTCGGGATCTCCGTACCGAATCACGATTGCGTCGCCAGCTTTTTGGCCTTTGCCGACGGGCAAGAACTCGATATCAACGCCAATTGAGTTGGATATTTTTAATCCAGAAGGAGCCATCATCAACCAAGGATCGCAAATCAATATATTGTAAATATATAAGTAATTACTCTAGATATGGGGGCATTCAATCAAATTACAAGGGTCAAGCAAAAATTCCGCAAATTCGATTATGCTCATTCCTGGTGTTCACAACGTGCCGTCCAGCGATGCGTATCCGGTGATGATGTGCCTCCCAGCAACTCAAAACCACACCTCCTTCGCTCCCTTAGTGCTATCGACAGGCTCCGACAGTGATGCCTTCTGCAGATTTGCGCAGCAGCTCAATCGGGAACCAATCTAACGCGCCCTCGCCTCCTCCGCGCCCGGCTGCGGGAGAACTTTTCGGAAAAAGGAGATCGGCGTGCTGACGGCGACGGTGGGGATGATCACCCTGTGGAACAGGATGGCGATGTCGCGGCATTGAACGCGCAAGCAGCGGGACCAGAGATGGGATGAAGGAAATTTGGCGTCCCCTAGGGGAGTCGAACCCCTGTTTCCGGCGTGAGAGGCCGGCGTCCTAGGCCACTAGACGAAGGGGACGTCGGCGTGGCTGAACCCCGGAC
>JANQKC010000011.1 GCA_028281325.1 Alphaproteobacteria bacterium | reverse complement strand
GAAATCGGGCGAATCCTAAACACCGTTACACCGCAAGAATGCTCAAACTACTTCCGGAACGCCGGATATGATCAAAACTAAATTCATAACGATCTAGCGCCGCGTTGCACGACGCTGCCCGCCTATCTCGGCGTCAAGAACAAAAATCGAACATTCATTGACCCCAACGCCATCTGGCACTAGATTGTCCGGAACAATCAGGAACGGTGGTCATGGAACGATTGACCGGCATTTCCCAGGAAATCTGGGACATGAAATACCGCTTCCGGGCGCCCGGTGGGGAGCACGCCGAGCACTCCATCGAGGACAGTTGGGACCGCGTCGCGCGTGCGCTCGCGGCGCCTGAGGACGACCCGGAGCATTGGACGCGCGAATTCCGCGCGGCGATGGCGGGATTCCAGTTTCTGCCCGCCGGCCGCATACTCGCGGGGGCGGGGACCGACCGGTCGGTCACCCTGTTCAATTGCTTCGTCATGGGCGTCATCCCCGACGACATGGGCGGCATCTTCGAGCATTTGCGGGAAGCCGCCTTGACCATGCAGCAGGGCGGCGGGATCGGGTATGACTTCTCGACCCTTCGCCCGGCGGGTGCACCGGTTCGGGGCGTGGGGGCGGATGCGTCCGGCCCGCTCAGCTTCATGGATGTGTGGGACGCCATGTGCCGCACGATCATGAGCGCGGGGTCGCGTCGCGGCGCCATGATGGGCACGTTGCGCTGCGATCATCCGGACATCGAGGATTTCATCGCGGCCAAACGGCAGGCCGACCGGCTGCGCATGTTCAACCTGTCGGTGCTGGTGACGGATCCTTTCATGGCCGCCGTCGATGCGGACGCGTCCTGGGATTTGGTCTTCGGCGACACGGTGTACAAGACCGTCGGCGCGCGCGATTTGTGGGATGGCATCATGCGCGCGACGTATGACTACGCCGAACCCGGCGTGATCTTCATCGACCGCATCAACCGGCGCAACAACTTGCACTACTGCGAACATATTCAGGCGACCAATCCGTGCGGCGAGCAGCCATTGCCGCCTTATGGCGCGTGCGATTTGGGATCGGTCAACCTGACCCGTTTCGTGCGCAACCCGTTCACCGCCGAGGCGCGGTTCGACATCGGCGCGGTCGAACGCCTGGTTCCGACGGCGGTGCGCATGCTCGACAACGTGGTCGAGGTCTCGGCCTTTCCGCTCGACGCGCAGCGCCGGGAAGCGTTCGCGAAACGGCGGATCGGATTGGGCGTGACCGGGTTGGCCGACGCGCTGATCATGTGCGGTTTGCGCTATGGCGGCAGCGAGGCGGTGGCGGAGACGCGCCGCTGGATGGCGGCGATCCGACGGGCGGCCTACGGCGCGTCGATCGATCTGGCGCAGGAGAAAGGCGCCTTTCCGTTGTTCGACCGGGACGCCTATCTTGCCGGCGAATCGGTTGCCGCGCTGGAACCCGATTTGCGCGCCGGCATCGCCAAACACGGGATCCGCAACGCGTTGGTCACGTCGATCGCGCCGACCGGTACGATTTCGCTGCTGGCGGGCAACGTGTCGTCGGGAATCGAGCCGGTGTTTCGCTACGAATACAGCCGCAGCGTGCTGCTGCCCGACGGCCGCCACGAGCAGCGCGGCGTGGCAGACTACGCATGGTCCTTGTATCGCGAACTTCATGGCGCGGATGCGGCGCTGCCCGACACCTTCGTCGACGCACAGACGCTAGCGCCGGAAGATCACCTCGCCATGCAGGCGGCCGTTCAGGACTATGTGGACAGTTCGATCTCGAAGACCATCAACCTGCCCGCGGAAATCTCCTTCGACGCCTTCAAGGATGTGTACCGGCGGGCCTATGCGCTGGGATGTAAGGGCTGCACGACCTATCGGCCCAACGACGTGACCGGGTCGGTCCTGTCGGTCGAACCGGACGCGCCGCGCGCGATGCCGGCATCGGATGACGGCGTCGTCTATATGGCGCAACCGTTGGAGCGGCCGGAATCGTTGGCCGGGGCGACCTACAAGCTGGTGTGGCCGGACAGCGACCACGCCATCTACATCACGGTCAACGACATCGCCGACGGCGATCGCCGCCGGCCGTTCGAGGTGTTCATCAATTCCAAGAATATGGAGCATTACGCCTGGACCGTCGCGCTGACGCGGATGATCAGCGCGGTGTTCCGGCGCGGCGGCGATGTGTCCTTCGTCGTCGAGGAATTGAAGGCCGTCTTCGATCCGCGCGGCGGTCAGTGGATGGAAGGCAAATACGTGCCGTCGCTGCTGGCCGCGATTGGCGGCGTGATCGAACGACACATGATCGATATCGGATTCATCACGATGCCGGTCGGGTCGGAATCGGCGGACGGTCCCTTGGGCTTGCAGAAGGCCGTCGGCGATACGGCGTATCGGCAGTGTCCGAAATGCGGCGCCGCGTCCTTGATCCGTCAGGAAGGGTGCGACGTCTGCTTGTCCTGCGGCTACTCGAAATGCGCGTAGACGGCGGTTAGGGCGTTTCCGGGTCGGGGTCCGGCGGCGTTATGCGTTTCGGCGGCGCCATATGCACCACATGCTGCGGGAACGGAATTTCTATTCCTTCCTCGCGGAAGCGGCGGTCGATCATGAAGCGGATCTCCGTCGCGACCCGCAGCCGCCGGATGACATCGCCGACGAAACAGCGCAGTTCAAAGTCCAGGCTGCTGTTGCCGAAATCCATAAACAGGACGAAGGGTTCGGGGAAGGCCAGCACCTCGTCGCACTCCTTCGCGCATTCCAACAGGATGTCGCGGACTTTTTCGGTGTCGGAGCCGTAGGCGACGCCGACGGGAATGTCGACACGGCCCAGGTTGTCCTTGTGCGTCCAGTTCGTGACCGAATTGGAGAGCAGCTCCGCGTTGGGAATGATGACCGATGCGCGCTGAAAGGTCTCGATTTCGGTCGCCCGCACGCTGATGCGCTTGACGCGACCCTCGTTCATCCCGACGACCACCCAGTCGCCGACCTGGATCGGCCGTTCGATCAACAGGATCAGGCCGGAGACGAAATTGTTGACGACATTCTGCAGACCGAAACCGATGCCGACGGACAAGGCGCCGGCGATCAAGGCGATGTTCGACAGGTCGATTCCCAATGTCGACAACGTCAGCGTGATCGCCAGGATGATGCCGACATAGCCGAACCCAGCGGCGAGCGAATGCTGCACGCCGACGGCCAAATGGGTTTCCGGTAACACCCGGTCCGCCAGGGCGCGTTGCAGCACGCGGGTAATGCCGAGAACGATTCCAAAGACCAGCAGCGACGTCACGATATCCGTGATGGAAATCGTGACGCTGCCGACTTCAAATCCGGTCAGCGCCCGGCCGCTCAGCCGCGACAGATCGTTGGACGGCACGCCCCACACCATCAGCATCAGAACGCCGCCGCTTACGACAAGCGCTGCGTCCAATAAGGCGCGCACCCAAAACGTCATGGTGTTGCGCGTCGTGTGGCGCAGCCCGAGATGCCGTTTGGTCAGGTCGGACCGCAGCACCATCCCGGTCAGTTCGCGCAGCAGACCGCGGAACAGGAACAGCACGGCCGCGATGACGGCGCTGACGATCAAGGCCTCGTTGATGTGGTCGCCAAGGCGCGGATAGCCGGCCATGAAGGCGCCGATTCCCGCAAGCGCGATAAAGCCGATCAAGAATCGCAAACCCGTCCAGAAACGGCTGTGCTTCTCCTCCTCGGGTTCGGTGTCGGCGACCGCCGTTCCCTCCGCCGCCGGCTCGGTCTCGGGAACCGGTTCCCATAGGCTGCGCAGCAACAGCAGCAGGATCAGGATATTCTCGACCGTGCCGAACAGGGCGCCTTGCACCGACCAGAAGGCTTGTGACAGACCCAGCGGCTGGGCGCTCTGTCGGATGAAGAAATCGATGGCGATGATCCCGACGATCAGGATGATGCGGCGGCCGATGATGACAGCGTTGCGTCGCTTCAACGTGGTCAGTTGCCATGCCGGCATATCCGGGGCCAGGACGGCCTGGACCAGGGCGACCGCCAGGAAGAGGAATATCATGGCGCCGCAGAAGGCCGACAACGTGTCGAGCAGGAATCCCGTAACCTGTGCGTCGTCGCTATGGATGCGTAGCAGGATCGCGGCGAACAGCAGCGCCGGAACGATGCCGCGGGCGAAGCATTCGGTCAGGGCCGTGAAGAATCGCCGTGAATAGCTCGGATCTTCGACTGCGGGATCGCGTCCAAATCGCCGCAGGACCCATATCCGCAGCAGGAACCCCGTGGCCAGCGTCACCGCGAGCAACGCCAATCCGAGCAATAACGCGCCGATATCCCGGTTTTCGGGCGGCAAGGATCGCCACCACGTCTGCGGCGCGGTCAATAGCTCGGCGGCAAGCCGCCAATAATCCTCGATCGCGGCCTCGATCGTGTCCGGTAGATAGGGCAAGGGCATGCGCGTCATGAGGTCGTCGACCAACAGGGTCGTCGTCGCCCGCGATAATCGATCGTCCAACTGGTCCGCCCGTGCGCGGGCGAGCTGCGCTTGCTGCACCCGTGCTTTGTAATCCGCGATGTCCTGATTGTATTGCGCCCGTTTCTGCTGCACGGACTCGGGCTCGACCGGCTCGGTATCGGCAGGCTCCGCGCCGAGTGTCGCCAATAGCTGTTCGGCGGCGGTCAGATTGTCCCTGGCCGATTTCTCGATCGTGGCCGTTTCCGCCCGCAACCGCACCAGCAACCCGCGAAGCTGCTTCGTCTGCTCTTCGGAATACGAGGGCTGCCCAAGATATTGCTCGACCCTGTCGAGGGTGCGGTTCCAATCGACGAGGATACGGGCGAAGGGGCGTGAGGGCTCTGTGTCCTGGGCGTTGGCGGGGGCCGTCACGGGCGGTGCCGACAGCACGAACAGCAGCCCGAACGCGAGAATCCGCAGGGTTCTCCAGACCGACGCCTGGCAGGCGCTGATGCGTCGTGCGGCGCTCATTCCGTTCCGTCCTCCTTGCTGCAACGCCGTGGCAGCATGGTGTCATTCCGCCGAGTCGACCAGCGGCAACAACTCGTGAATCGGGCCCGCCGTGATCCCGAACACCCGCAGATGCTCGATCGTACTGACAAGATAGTCGCGGTTCGAGCCCCTTCCGCCATGGGCCTCGCGGATGACGGCGGCGGCCGCCGCCGGGGCAAGGCGTCCGGCGTAGCTCTCATCGCGCCGGTCCGCGACAAAGGTGATCCCGGGGACATGCTCCCCATGAACGCCGACGCGCACGGCGCGCGGCAGATAGGCGTAGCGTACCATTTCCCGGTCCCATAGATAGTCCAACACGGAATCCGCGATACGCCGGTCGACACGGAACGCCATGCCGCGGCAGCAGCCGCCCCGGTCGAGCGCCAACACCAGTCCGGGGCGCTCCGGCGTGCCGCGATGCCGTTTCGAATACATGCAGAAGGCGCGGTGATAGCCGTGCAGCAGGGCGGGCTCGGCCGCGATGTGGTCGAAACCCGGATCCCACATCAAAGAGCCATATCCGAAGACCCAGAAATCGCCCGCGGCCGGCAACAGGGCGCGCAGCGATTCGGGCGTCGCGGTATCGGCGTTGTCATCGGGCATGGCGCGGATTTCATTTCCAGAGGGGTGGACGAACGTGCTGCTGGGCGCTTTACCCTGAAGCGCGCGACTTATAAGTATTGCCGTGCATCATGTCCATGTTTCTTAGACCCATCCTGCTGGGCCCGTCGCTGCTGATTCTCCTGCTTGGGGTCGGGTATCCGGTGTTCTGGTTCATCGTCGCCGGTCAGGTCGAAGACGGTTTCCTGCGCTGGCGGGACGCGCAAAACCATAACGGCTATAGGGTCAAGCATGGCGTGCTGGACATCGGCGGGTTTCCCGGCTCGGTACGGCTTGAGATTGCCGCGCCGGATATCGCATCGACCAAGGACGGATGGTCCGTGCGGTCGTCCCGGGCCGTTTTCGAGATCCAGCCGTGGAATTGGCGCCGGTATCGTGTCGAGGCGGCGGGGCCGCACCATGTAGCTGGCATCGTGCAGGGACGATCGGTGCAGGGGGTCGCCGAGACGGGCTCGGCATGGTTTGTCGGTCATCTGAACGACCGGGGCCGGATGGCCGAAGGTGTTGCCGAGGTTCGGGATTTGCGGATTCGGCAGCCCGATGGCGACGAATTGTCCGCGACCCGGCATGTTCAGGTGCGTCTACGGTGGCCCGACGACACCGCGCCGGCACGGCCGCCGTCCTTCGACCTGACGGTGACCGCCTCGGACACCCGGTTGTCGCAAAAGATCAGCGGGCCGTTGGGACCCGATCTTCGCGCGTTCCGGCTCTCCGGGACGCTGAACGGCAAGCCGCCCGGCAAGCTTCAGCGCGACGCGCTCGACGCTTGGCGGCGGGATGGCGGAACGGTCGATATCCGGCAAATCGCATTGGGGTGGGGCGCGTTGGACGTCGCCGGGAACGGGGCGTTGGCGCTGGATGCGGCCTTGCGCCCGCTGGGCGCCTTCACGACGGAAATCAGGGGCTATCGCGCCATGTTGTCGGCGCTCGAACGGACCGGGAAATTGCGTCGGCGCGAGGCGTCAGGTGCGCGCTTGGCGCTCGACCTCTTGTCCAAGCCGGATGGCAATGGCGGCGGGCGGCGGGTCGTGACGGTTCCGCTGACGGCGCAGAAGGGCCGACTGTATCTTGGCCCGGTGCGGCTGCTGAAGTTGCCGCCTATCCTTCCTCCCGCTCGGTCGGGTTGAACGACCCGGCCTGCTTCATGTCGATGACGTCGCGCCGGACCGCGCGGGTGCGGGTGAAGAACTCCTCCAGCGCGTCGCCTTCGCCCCACCGGATGGCGCGTTGCAGTGCCGTCAGGTCTTCGACGAAGCGGCCGAGCAGTTCCAGCACCGCCTCGCGGTTATTCAGGAAGATATCGCGCCACATCACCGGGTCCGAGGCGGCGATCCGCGTGAAGTCGCGGAAACCGCCGGCGGAATACTTGATGACTTCCCGCGTTTCGATCAGGTCGCCATTGTCGGTGTCCTCGCGGCGGAGCTGGTTCTCCAGGTCGCTGGCGGTGCCGACGATGGTGTAGGCGATCAGATGCGGCAGATGCGATGTGATGCCGAGAACCCGATCATGGTGATGCGCGTCGAGCAGTTCGACCTTGCTGCCGGCGCGCCGCCAAAGCGCCGAAACCCGGTCGACCGCTTTCTGATCGGTGCCGGCCGGGGGCGTCAGGATGCAATAGCGGTCTTCGAACAGTTCGGGAAAGCCGGATTCGGGGCCCGAGTGTTCGGTTCCCGCGACCGGGTGGCCGGGCACGAGATGAACGCCGTCCGGCAGATGCGGGCCGATATCGCGGATCACCGCCATTTTCACCGACCCGACATCCGTTACCGTGGCGCCGGGTTTGAGCGCCGGCCCGATCGCCGACGCCACGGCCTCGTTCGCGCCGACGGGCACGCAGAGCACGACCAAGTCCGCGTCGGCGGCCGCGTCGGCGGCGGAGTCATGCACGCTGTCGAGAAAGCCGAGCTTCATCGCGGTGTTGCGCGTCGCGGCGCTGCGGGCGTGGCCGGCCACATGACCGGCGAGGCCGTCGCGTTTCATCCGCCGGCAAAGCGACGAGCCGATCAGGCCGAGACCGATCACCGCAACCCGGTCGTAAAGCGGGGTCTCGCTCATGATTGCCCCAAATGGTCCGCCAGGGCGTCGGTGAGGGCCTTCATCTCGTCCTCGAGACCGACCGAAATCCGCAAGCAGTCGGGCAGGTCGTAGCTGCCCATCAATCGGGTGATGATGCCTTTGCGCAGCAGGAACTCATAGGCGGTGGACGCCCGATCGACGTCGCCGAACTGCACCAGCACGAAATTCCCGACCGACGGATGCGCGGTCAGGCCGAGGCCGCCCAGCGTCGTGGTCAGCCAGGGCAGCCATGTGTCGTTGTGCTGGAGGCTCGCGTCCGTGTGCCGCGTGTCCTCGATCGCGGCGATGCCCGCGATCTGCGCCGCCGCGTTCACGTTGAACGGTCCGCGCAGCCGGTTCAACACGTCGGCGATCTCGCCGGGGCAATAGGCCCAGCCCAACCGAAGCGCCGCGAGGCCGAAGATCTTGGAGAAGGTGCGCGTCATGACGATGTTGTCGTGCCGGTCGACCAAATCGTTGCCGGCGGTGTAGTCGTTCCGCGTGACGTATTCCGCATAGGCGGCATCGATGACCAGCAGGATGTCGTCGCGCAGCCCGTCGCGCAGGCGCTGCAATTCGTCGACGGGCAGATAGCTCCCCGTCGGGTTGTTCGGGTTGGCCAGGAAGACCATGCGTGTCCGGTCGGTCACCTTGGACAGCAGGGCGTCGACATCCGCGGTCAGGACTTTTTCCGGGGCGGCGACCGGTGTCGCGCCGACGCCGCGGGCGAAGATCGGATAGATCGAAAAGCCGTGCCGGCTGTACAATACCTCGTCGCCGGGACCGGCATAGGCGCGCATCAGGATCTGCAGCACTTCGTCCGAGCCGGCGCCGCACACGATTCGCGTGGCGTCGCAGCCGAAGCGCTGTCCGATGGCGGCGCGCAGGTCGGTGGCATGCCCGTCCGGGTAGCGGTGCAGCTTGCGCGACTCCGCCTCATAGGCGGCGATGGCCTTGGGGCTCGGGCCGAGCGGCGTTTCGTTCGAGGCCAGGACGATGACCCGTTCGACGCCGTCGACGCTGTGC
Organism: Alphaproteobacteria bacterium; assembly: GCA_028281325.1. GTDB lineage: Bacteria > Pseudomonadota > Alphaproteobacteria > UBA8366 > UBA8366 > JAJFJD01. Next base: position 275,707 of record JANQKC010000011.1, on the reverse strand, counting down.
AGGCCGCCGACATAGGGCTCGATATCCAGGACTCCGGGGCGGGGCGTCGGCGTGGTCATGATGCGGCCCTGGGAATCTCGTCTTCTTCCAGCGGGGTGGCGTAGGCGCCGATGGCGATGCAGCGGTCCACCGCCTCGAGTTTCGCGAGTTCTTCCAACCGTGGATCGGCTTCGGCAAAGAAGCCGTCCGCCTCGACCAGATAGTACCAACCGCCGCGATTATGCGATGCGATCGGCCGCCCGCTGATGCCGACCCTTTCCAGCGATCCGGACAGGCCGGCCCGGCTCAAGGCCTCGCCGGTCTCGACCACGATCAGGCTGCGGTCGTTCGCGCTCTCTTCCAGTACGATCCGGCCCACCGCGAAAGCTTCGAGCCGGTTCTCGCCGCCCGGCGCGGCGACGGGCGGGCTGAACGGAAGGCGATAGGAGACGCGCAATCCATCCTGGACTGCCAAGTTGATCCACCAAGGGTCGTCGTCGCCTTCCCGCGGGCAGGGCAGAACCCCGACCGCCGCGCGTTTGGCCGATACTTCGCCCAGCACCTCGCGGGCGCTGCCGAAGGCGGTCATCGGCGTGGCACTGCCGAACTGGTCGCGCGCCAGGTCCCAACAGCCGGGCGTTTCGCCGCCCGGAAAGACGGCGACGGCGTATTCCGGCATCTCCATCCGCGTGATGTTGGCGATGATTTCGCGCCAGATTCGCGCGATCGCCGCGAAGGGAAAGTTGCCGTCATGCCGCGCGGCCAGCGCCCGCATGATGTCCGCTTCGCGGCCCGGGCGCACCGTGGTGACGGAATCCCGCGCCTTGACCACGCGAATCCGCTCGACGAGGGCGGCCCGGCGCATGATCAGGCCATGCATCTCCGTGTCGATCGCGTCGATTTCGTTTCGAAGGTCCTGCAGCGAGGTTCCGCTTTCGTTCATCCTACCCACCTGTCTGAAAAGCCGATAACTAGTAGTGCGAGATCGACCATAAATCAAAGAAAACATTGACACTGGCAGGCATCGGACCAAAAGTATCGCGCCCAAACCGACCTGTGAGGGTGGTCCGATTTCTGATCGCGTAAAATCGGCCGAAACGCCGCTGAACAAACCGACCCAACCGGACGCGAGGCTGCCCGGCCATCGGGTGCAGCTTGGCGTGGAGGCAAAGCTGACCCTTGACTGCGGCGTTGAGCTCGGTCCGGTGCCCATGGCCTATTGCACCTACGGGACGCTGAACGCCGAGCGTAGCAACGCGGTGCTGGTCTGCCATGCGTTAACGATGGATCAGTATGTCGCCGACACGCATCCCATCACCGGCAAACCCGGCTGGTGGGAGGATATCGTCGGCCCCGGCAAGCCTCTGGACACCAACCGGTTCTTCGTCATCTGTTCGAATGTGCTGGGCGGCTGTCTCGGCACGCTCGGGCCGACGGAGACCAATCCCGCGACCGGCAAGCCCTATGCGTTGGATTTCCCGGTCATCACGATCGCCGACATGGTGCGGGCGCAGGTGATGCTGATCGACCATCTGGGCATCGATCAGCTTTTCTGCGTGATCGGCGGGTCGATGGGCGCGATGCAGGTGCTGGAATGGGCGTCCCGCTACAAGGACCGGGTGTTTTCGGCCATTCCCATCGCCGGCGCGGCGCGCCATACGGCGCAGAATATAGCGTTCCACGAGGTGGGACGGCAGGCCATCATGGCCGATCCGGATTGGCATGGCGGTGATTACGCCAGCCATGGCGTGGCGCCGAAGCGGGGCCTAAGCGTCGCGCGGATGACGGCGCATATCACCTACCTCTCCGAAGCGGCGCTGCATCAAAAGTTCGGGCGCAACCTGCAGGATCGCGAGATGCCGAGTTTCGGCTTCGATGCGGATTTCCAGGTGGAGAGTTACCTGCGCCACCAAGGATCGACATTCGTCGACCGGTTCGACGCCAATTCCTATCTCTACATCACCCGGGCGATGGATTACTTCGACCTGGCGGCGGAGCATGGCGGTTCTTTGCCGCAGGCGTTCGACGGCACCGAGACCCGGTTCTGCATCATCTCCTTCACCAGCGACTGGCTGTTCCCGACCTCAGAGAATCGCGCCATCGTGCACGCGTTGAATGCGGTCGCCGCCAATGTCAGTTTCGTCGAAATCGAAAGCGACCAAGGGCATGACGCTTTCCTGCTCGACGTGCCGGCGCTCCGCAATGTGTTGAGCGGTTTCATCAACGGCTGCGCCGAGCATCATGGCCTCGGGCGGTCGTAACGTGGACGGATCGATGAACCGCAAATCCCCCGCGATGCGCGTCGATCTGCAATTGATCGCCGACATGATCGCGCCGTCGAGCCGCATGCTCGACATCGGCTGCGGCGACGGCACCTTGCTGGCCTACCTCTCCGAGTTCAAACAAGTCGACGGCCGCGGCATCGAACTCAGCATGGCCGGGGTGAACGAATGCGTCAGCCAGGGCTTGTCGGTGATCCAGGGCGATGCGGATACCGACCTCGACGATTATCCGGACGGCGCGTTCGATTATGTCGTGTTGAGCCAGACCCTGCAGGCGATGCACCGGCCCCGGGCGGTGCTGGAAAATCTGGTGCGGATCGGCGACAACGCGATTCTATCGCTGCCGAACTTCGGCTATTGGAAGGTGCGGTTCGGGCTTCTGACGGGCGGCCGCATGCCACGGACCGACGCGTTGCCCGATCACTGGTACGACACGCCCAATATTCACCTCTGCACCATCCACGATTTTCTCGCCCTATGCGATGATCTTGGGGTCGCGGTGGAGCGGGCGATCGCCTTGGATTCGAGCGGCAGTCCGGTGCGATTCTCGGCCACCGGCAGTTGCGCGAACCTGATGGCGGCGCAGGCGGTCTTCCACCTCCGCAATCACCGTTAGACGGCTGTCGGACGGGGTGGCTAAACGTCGGACGGCGCATCGCCGCCGGTGTCGCCGGCGCTTTTCGCCTCGCCTTCCGGGCGTTTGTTGGGCGTGGCGGTGGGGGCGGCGGTTTCCGGTTTCTTCGTCCGCGCATCGACCAGCCGCACCCGCGCATCGGGGGCGTTGCCGCTGCTGTCTTCGCCGAAGTAAAGGGTCCGGTGCGGAAAGGGAATCTCGATGCCTTCCTGATCGAACCGGTTCTTGATCGCCCGGTTGAAGGCGCGTTGCAGGCCGAACTGCTTGCCCGGCTGGACGCGGATACGGGCGCGGATGACGACCGCGGAATCGGCCAACGCCTGCACGCCCATGATGTCGATATCGCCGATGACGATCCCGGTATACTCCTCGTCCTCGGTCAACTCCCTGCCGACATCGCGGATCACCTCGATGACGCGGTCCACGTTCTCGCTATAGCCGACCCCGATATCGAAGGTGGCGAAGGAGAAATCCTTGCTCTTGTTGACGGTGGTCGTGACTTCGCTAAACGGGATGCGGTGGACCTGCCCCGACAGATCGCGCAGTTGGATGGACCGGATCGACATCGCCTCGACCCGGCCCGAATGGCCGCCCAGCTCCACGATGTCGCCGACGGCAACGGTGTCTTCGATCAGGATGAAGAACCCGGTGATGAAATCCTTCACCATGGTTTGCGCGCCGAACCCGACGGCGAGGCCGACGATGCCCGCGCCAGCGATCAACGGCCCGATATTGATGCCGAGTTCGGACAGCACCGTCAGGATGACCATGACGGCCAGCACGACGAACACGACATTGCGGACCAGCGGCAACAGGGTCTGGGCGCGTTGGCTGCGGGCAACAGCGTTGCCGTCGCGATCCTGGCCGGCGAGATATTGCTCGATGGCGGCGCTGACGACTTCCCAAACCAACAGGGCCACGGCGACGATGAGAATGATCGTGGCCACCCGTTGCAGGACCACGCTGCCGATGGGACCGCTGAGCCAGTCGAAGATGTCGAGGCCCCAGACCTCCAACAAGGCAACCGCCGCCGCACCGTACAGGACGACCTTCAACGCCGTGACCAGCATCGGGAGGTAACGGTTGGCGCGCGCTTCGAGACCGGGGAACCGGCGTCTCTGCTCTTCGTTCAGGGCGAAGGCCTTCTTCACGCCACCCCGGACCAGCGCGGCCAACGTGCGCGCCACCGCGAGGATGATGGCGGTCAGCACCGTCGCGCGCAGCACGAACTCGAAGCCGCCCGGCAGTTCGAGCACCCAGACGCCGTAGGTCACGACGAGGTAAAGGATCAAGAGGATGTGCCAGATGTCGGCCACACGGTCCCGCACTTGACGGAAGGCGCCGTCGCCGTTGCCCCGGATGCGCGCCGCGACATGATGCCGGTTCTGCAGGATCAGCATGACGAGCAACAACCCGACGAGCAGCCCGAGCAACTTCAACAACAGCCCGTAGGTCACTTGCGCCATGCCGAGCGCCAAGGCGGCGTTGAGCAGCAGGAAGCCGTATGCGCAGAGATTCGTGAGTCGGCGAATCCAGACGAAACTGTAGTTGGCCGTCTCGTCGGACATCGGAACGAGCCGCATCTTTGCGACGCGCGGGGCCAACAGCATGCGGGCGATCGCCGTGACCGCGCGGGCGATCAGGCTGGCGTTGATAAGCGCGATCGCGATGACCTGTCCTTCGTGCGCCGGCGCGATCAACGTCATCATGCCGTAGGCGGCGGCCGCGAATGTCGCGACGGCGACAAGCTCCAGCATGGTGCGCAGGATGACGAAGACGAGGTGTATCCAAAATCCGTCGGTCGTCTGCGTTTCGATCGCGGCGCGCGGGCGGCGCAACGCCAGCAGGGCTAGCCATTCGCCGGCGAGCCCGGCCGCCAGGATCGCCGCGAGTTTGAGCAGCACCATCAGCCACAGCGACCGGGCCTCCGGATCGGATAGCGTCTGCTGTAGGTCGGTCGTGAGCTGCGGCAGGTCGGTCAACGTGGCGGCGGCGTCGGCCAGTTCCTTGCCGGCCGTTTCCACCTTGCCGGACACCGCCTCCAGCAGCAACGAGCCGACCGGCTTCTCCGTGGTTTCCTGGGCGCCTTTCTGGACGGCAATCAGGGCCTTGAGGTCGGCGACGAAGGCATCCCGCTTAGCGGGGTCTTCCAGCGTATCGACGAGACGTTCCAGGTCTTTCGTTTCGGTCTGTGCCGGCGCCGTGCCCGGCTCTGCCGCGGCTGCTGGCAGTGTCGCCAACGCGAATGCGAAGAGGAGAAGAAGACGGTGAAGAACAGCGAGCATGGGACTCAGCGCGACTAGCGGTTTGATGGATCGATTTTGGCGCGGCGAACTGTACCGGGCGACGTCGCGTTTCACAACGGCTCCCAGCCGGTCCCCTTGTGGCCGTAGTCGAAATGATGCGGATGCAGCATCTCGGCCAGAATCTCCAGCGACTCGGCGATGCGCGGTCCGGGGCGGTTGAAGTACTGATTGCCGTCGGCGACGCAGACCCGGCCGTTTTGCACGGCGCGCAGGTCGTTCCATCCCGGTCGGTTCGTCAACGCCGGCATATCCTTGCGGGCGCGGGCGATGTCGAATCCGCAGGGCAGGATCACGATGACATCCGGGTTGGCGCGTTCGAGGTCGGCCCATTCCATCCATGGGGAATGGGCGCCGGCCACGCCGAACAGGTTCTCGCCGCCGGCCATCGCAACCAGTTCCGGCATCCAGTTGCCGCCGGCCATCAACGGGTCGATCCACTCGATGCAGGCGACGGTCGGTTTGGCGGTCATCGAACGCGCCTCGTCCTCGACCGAGGTCATGCGGGCCTTGAGGCGGCGGATCAGATCGGCTCCCCGGTCCGGCGCGTCGAGCGCGTCCGCCACCCGGGCGATGTCGGACCAGATGTCGGCCAATGCATCCGGCTTCAAGGTGACGATGCGCGGGCGGTTTTCCAGCCAATCGCAGGTCGCCGCCAGAACGTCTTTCTCGCTGACGGCGCAGACCTCGCATTGCGATTGCGTCACGATCACGTCGGGTTCGTAGCCCTTCAGCGCGTCGCTGTCGACGCGGTAGACGGACAGCCCGTCGCGGACGACGGCCTTCACCCGCTGGTCGATGTCGTGGGAATTGCCGCTGACGTCGATCTTCGGTTCGGTGCAGAAGGGGAGCGCGCGGACGTCGGTCGGGAAGTCGCATTCGTGGCTGCGCGCGACGAGCGAGTCCTTGAAGCCGAGCGCCGAGACGATTTCGGTGGCGCTGGCCAAGAGGGTGACGATCCGCATCGATCCGGTCTCCGTGCTGCGGGCTAGATGCCGTGCCGCATCTTAGCGCCGCCGGACCGGCCGCGCCACGCTAGCCTTCGGGCGCTTGCAGGCCGCGCTGACGCCGGCGGTGCCGGGTTGCGCCCAATCCAATCGCCACGACCCCCACTAAGATCGGGATTAGGCCGATGTTGATGAAGCGCAGCCAGGATTCGAGAGATTCGATATCCTCGCGCAGCGCCAGTTGGACGCGCCGCAACTCCTTGCGGGTGGCGAGAATTTCCTGCGTGAACTTCTCCGCGGTGGCTTCGACCGCCTTGTCCACCGTGGCTTCCGATGCGCCTTCGGCCTTTTTCTGTTCGAGTTCGGCCAGTTTCGTTTCCGCATCCTCGAGCTTCTTCTGCAGTTCGCGTTCCTCGGCGCGGAATTTCTGTTCCGCGGCGAGCTGCAGTTCCTGGATCTTGGTGAAGGGGCGCTGCGCCGTGCCCCGGCTGCGCAGGCTGATCAAGTCGTCGCCGCCCGCCAGGTTCTCGATCGCGTTGACGACGAAATCGGCGTTGTTGGCGAAGGGAAGGCGCACGGGCTGTCCGAAGAACTCGCGGGTCTGGACCCAGAAACGGTCTTCCAGCAGGTCGGCGTCCGACACCAGGATCACGTTCATCGGCCCGGTCGATTCCGCGATGAAGGGGGGCGCCGTCGGCGCCTCTTCCTCTTTCGTTTCGTCCTCCGTGGCGGCGGCTTTTTCCGCATCCGCCGGTTTTTCGTCGGCGGGGGTCTCGGATGCGGCCGGCGCGTCGGCGGGGGCTTGGGGCGATGCCTCGGCTGGCGACGTGGTCGCCGCCGGGTTTTCCGTGTTCGGCGCGGCCTGCGCCAGACGACGCTCGGCCCGGTCGGTCTTCACCGCCGGTTCGGCTGGCGTGGCGTCCGGCTTCGCCGTGTCCGCATCGGTCTTGTCGGCGTCATCCTTGGCTTCGCCATCGGCGGCCGTCGTCGCGTCCTTTTCGGTGTCCGCGTCGGACGTCTCCGGTTCTTCTTTCTTCGGCGGTCCATCCGGGAACATGGTCGTTGTCGTGCCGTTCAACCTTGCGGCCAACACCAGTTTCTCGCTGGACGGTTTGAAGTTCTCGATGATCTTGAGAATTTCCGGCCGAGCGCTCTGCAGCAGCGCCAGATCCACCTCCTGGCTTTCCTCCGTGGTCGTCACCAGCGGCTCGAAGCGCAGCGCCGAATCCTGCTTATGGCGCAAGATGCCAGCGCTTCGGATGTTGAGCTGGTTGATATTCGACGTTACCGCATCGGTCGCGGACACCCCTTCCCGCTTGATGTTCAGCCAGGTCAGGAACGGCGCCGGGATCACCTGTTGCTGGTTTCCGGCGTTGACCATCGGGGCGAAGCGCCGGTCGCCCGCGACGCGGTCCTCCACGATCTCGACGCCCCAGTGATCGAGCAGCCGGTTCAAGTCCGATGCGATGCTCTGCGGAATGCCGCGTTGGCGTGCCGCCGCGGATTCGTTGAACGGATCGACGAAGACGATCGCCTTGCCGCCGCGCAACATGTACTGGTCGAGGTTGTAGTAGTCCTCGTCGTCAAGCTCGCCGGGATGGACCAGCATCAGCACGTCGGGTTCTTCTTTCCAGATATCCTCCAGCGCGAAGATCTGGCGCACGTCGAATTGGTCCTGCATCTGCTGGATTACGGCATATGGCTGGGTCGGGATGCCGCGCATCTGCAGTTGCAGGTCGCCGAACACCGGCCGGTCGCTGTAGACCGCGACGACCGTCTTGCCGCCCGTGCCCAGGCGGTAGATCAGGCTGGCCACATCGTATTCGAGAAAGTTCTCGCGCTCGATCTGCATGAACGGGATGTTGCGTTGTTTGCCGTCGGCTTCGGCGACGAGGCCGAAATAGACCTTCTCGCCGGTCTGATCGAGCGGCACGCCCTGCATGCCGAGTTCGACGGCCTTGTCCTCGACCTCGGAGAAGGGTCTCGGTTCCTTGATGTCGAGCGTTACCTTGCCGGCGCCGGCGCTTTCGAAGACGCGGAGCATATCCTTCACGCGGCTGGCGTAATTGCCGTAAACCGGCGCGGTCAGCCCGAGCGCGTCGGAATAATACAGCGTGAGCGATACCGGTTTTTCCAGTTTGCCGAGGATGCTGCGCGTGCCCGGCGACAGGGTGTAGAGCTTGTCCTCGGTCAGGTCGATCCGCATGCCGGCGACATTGGTCACCGAGGCGTTGGCCGCGAAGAAGAGCACGACGGCGATACCGGCGAGCGCGACCCAGCCGCCCTTACGATCCATGATCCATCGAAACATTTTCTAACCCTTCCTCATGACGCCTTGAGGCGGTCGATCGCGATGACGTTGAGAAACAGGAACAGCACGATCAAGCTGCCGAAGTAGACGATGTCGCGGATATCCACGACGCCCTTCGAAATTTCCGTGAAGTGGATGACGACGCTGAGCGACCGGAAGAACTCGACCACGCCGCTGCCGAACCATTCGTTCAGGAAATCGAGGAAGATGGTCGACCCCATCGCGACGAGGACGAAGCAAATCGCCGCCGCCACGACAAAGGCGATCACCTGGTTCTTGGTCAGCGCGGATATGAACGACCCGATCGCCAGGAAGCTTCCCGCCAGCAGCCAACTGCCGACATAGCCCGCGAGGATGGCGCCGTTATCCGGTTCGCCGAGATAGTTGATCGTCAGCCAGACCGGGAAGGTCAGCGCCAGGGCGATGCCGGTGAAGCACCAGGCGGCGAGGAACTTTCCGACGACGGCCTGACCTTGCGAGATCGGCAGCGTCATCGACAGTTCGATGGTGCCGGTACGCCGTTCCTCCGCCCACAATCGCATCGACAATGCCGGGATCAGGAAAAGATAGAGCCAGGGATGGAAGGTGAAGAAGGCGGTCAGGTCGGCCTGGTTGCGGTCCAGGATGTTGCCGATATGAAAGGTCAGCAGGCCGGTGAGCACCAGATAGATGACGATGAAGACGTAGGCCACGGGTGTCGCAAAGTAGCTCGACATCTCGCGCCGGAATATCGTGATGACATTATGCATGGCTGGAGGGCGTGTTGGTGATTTGCCGGAAGACTTCGTCGAGCCGCCCGCGTTCGACGCTGATCTGGTCGATCTCCGCGTCGATCTCGCGCAAGGCGGCGCTAACCTGGGAAATGATCGATTTGCCGTCCCGCGCGCGCGCGAACAGCGCGCCGCCCGGCGCGTCGACGACAGCGGCGACGTCCGGCAGCGCTTCGAGGGCGGGACGGACCGTTGCGGCCGCGTCGGTCGCCAGTGTCACGCCGTTGTGCCGGTCGGACCGCGCGGCGAGCGCGGCCGGCGTGTCGTCGGCGACGATCTTGCCGTGTGCGATGATGATCGCCCGGCTGCAGACGGCTTCGACTTCCTCCAGGATATGGGTCGAGATGACGATTGCCTTCTCGCCGGCCATATCGCGGATCAGCTCGCGCACTTCGTGTTTCTGGTTCGGGTCCAACCCGTCGGTCGGTTCGTCCAGAATCAGCACCTCGGGGTCGTGCAGCAGCGCTTGGGCCAGGCCGACCCGCCGCTTGAAGCCTTTCGACAGCGTCTCGATCGGTTGATCCAGGACATCGGCGAGTTGGGTCTTCTTCACGGCCGCGTCGATATGCCTGGCTGCTTCCTCTCCGGCGAAGCCGCGGACCCGGGCAATGAATTCGAAAAAGGCGCGGGGCGTCATGTCGGGCCAGAGCGGAACGCCCTCAGGCAGGTAGCCGACCCGTTTCTTGACTTCGATCGGTTTGCGCTGCACGTCGAAACCCGCGACGGTGGCCGTCCCACCGCTGGGCGGCAGGAAGCCGGTGATCATTTTCATGGTCGTCGACTTGCCGGCGCCATTGGGCCCCAGAAACCCGAGGACTTCGCCTTTGGCGACCTTGAAACTCACATCGTCGACCGCTTTGATCGATCCGAAGGCCTTCGTCAGGTGATCGATTTCGATCATAGTGCTGCCTCGTAACTAGTGCGTACGATCACGCCGGGTAACGGCCCGGTGCACCGGTAATGCGCTTCGATGTAGGAGATTCACCGGTTCGATACAAGAGGGTTAGCCGAATTTTGGTTCACTGCAACGCCGGCCGTCGTCGGAAGGCAGGCACCGATTCGGGTCGATCGTCCGCCGTTGGAGAGGGGTTCTGCCATCGTCGGTAGGTTTGGTGGCGCGTCGATTCGCGTTTCATTTTGCATGGGCGAAAATGTCGCGTTGACCATCGTTGAAGCGGTTGTTCGCGGAGGATAGCATGCGGCGCGGCGCAAATGGCAGAACTGGACTTTAAGGATGGGTGTGAAGACCGTCGGCATCGTGGGTGCCGGGACCATGGGCTCGGGCATTGCGATGAATGTCGCGGAAAACGCATTCGATGTGCGTCTTATCGACACCACGCGGGATCAGGTCGACGCCGCCTTGCGCAAAGCCGCGGCCTATTTCGACCGTAAGGTGGATCGCGGCCGGATGCAGGCGCCCGACGCCAAATCCGCGCGGGCGCGTATGAAAGGCAGCACCGATATCGCCACCCTGGCGGAATGCGATCTGGTGATCGAAGCGGTGTTCGAGCGGTTCGATGTCAAAGCTGACTTATACCAGCGTTTGATGCCGATTCTTTCGAAGGACACGCTGCTGGCGACGAACACGAGTTGCCTGCGGGTCACGGAATTGGCGAAGGAAGTCAAGAGCCCAGGAAGGTTCCTGGGCATGCATTACTTCAACCCGCCGGCGGTCAATCCGATCGTCGAAGTCGTTCGCGGCGAGAAGACGCATCCGACGGTCGTCGCCACGGCCCTGGCGTTCTGCGAAGCGACCGGCAAGAAGACGGTGGATTGCCGCGACAGCTACGGCTTTGCGCTGAACCGGTTTTTCTGCCCCTACGTGAACGAGGCCATCCGGCTCCACGACGAGGGCGTGGGAACGCCTTTCGAGATCGACCGGGTCGCGAGTGACATCGTCGGCGCGGCGGCGGGTCCGTTCGTCGTCAGCAACCTTGTCGGATCGCAAGTCCTGCTGCATGCGCAGGAAAACCTCATGCCGCACGGCGATTTCTATAAGCCGGCGGAGTCGGTGGTGCGCGTCGGTTCCGAGGGGGGGAGCTGGGATATCGGCGATCCGTCCGCACCCGATCCGGCGCGGGACAAGGTAATCGGCGACCGCTTGCTGGGGGCGACGTTCCTGCCCGTGCTGCAGGCCTTGGACGAGGACGTCGCGGAGCCCGCCGCCATCGATATGGGGGCCGAAGCGGCGTTGAAATTCGGGAAACCGCCCTGCGCGTTGATGGATTCATTGGGTCAATCGGCGGTCCAGGCCCTGGTCGCGCCGTTCTGCGAAACCTATGGCGCGGCGCAGCCGGCGAGCCTTTCACGGGTCGGCAGGCTGATCGGGTGACATCGCCGCGCGATCGATCCGGTTTTCGCCATGTAGACAAGAGAGGCGGACCCTGCGGCCCGCCTCTTTCCGTAACGGCGGGAACCGCTAGAACGGCTTGCGTGTACGTTACCGTCATGGCGTTGCCGCCCATGGTCCGGTCGGCGTCGCCCGAAGTCGAACCGGCTGTCTTGATATAGAAATTCTCGCCCTTGCTGCCGTCCGGTTTGACCCGTCTTGCCTACATGTGTGGTTTCTGGTCGGCGCGGCTCATCCCGGCACGCGCCCGAACCGTACGGGTCCGCCGGCTACCATTCCTTAACGCATTCGCCGTAGGAAGAAATGGTTACATGCACCGCGGCTGGCCGCTTCGCTTCCGACGCGCCGTCGCGACGATGATATGATGATATGATGCGGAAAAGAGGGTTGCCGTGCCGCCAGAAAGGCCGCGTCCGATGCGCCGTCCATCGCCATCCGTTCTGATCGGGTTTTTCGCTTGCTGCCTGTTGCTTCCGATGCCGGGCGCCGCGCAGGAGATTCGCGGCAATGCCAAGGTGGTTTCCGGCAATGAGATCATCGTCGGTAAACGAGCGGTCCGGTTGTTCGGCATCGCCGCGCCCGGCCTCGAAGACATCTGCACCGTGGGCGGCGTCAAAATCCGTTGCGGCATCGTCGCATGGTCCGAGCTGATCAAACTGGCCGACGGCCGATTTCTCTCTTGCGATATCGAGAAGGTGCCCTCGGGTCAATCCGCGGCGGAAACATCCAAGCCGGAGGATGGCGAAAAGCCGACGAATGCGTCGGCAAAAGTCGATCCCGCACATGAATATGCGACCTGCTACATCGGGGAGACAGACCTTAACGAAGCGCTCGTCCGGTTGGGCTGGGCCAAAGTCGTGCTGTCGCAGACCGACCGCTATCAAGTGGACGAAACCGATGCCCGTGAATCGAGGCGTGGGCTTTGGGCGAACAACACCAGGTCGCGCAAGAAGAACCGCAAAAAACGCTAACGGTTCGTCAACCGCCGTGCCGGGCGCCTAATGCCTTCCGCCGGCCGCATTGTCACCGCGCCGCTTGACCGCATCGCCCCGCGTTGGCATTCAAAGGGCCCCCGGGCATTGAACCTGAGGCGGTGCCGCATGCATGGCCCGTCGCCCGGACAGTCCATCCTTAGGATAGCGGCCATGACGCGACCCAGTTTCTTAGATCGGCTCGCCGCTGCCATGCCGTTCCTTATCTGCGGGTATTTTGCGGTGCAGGTCGGCGTTCGCGTCTTCATCTCGCCCAGTTTGGGCAAGGACGAGGCCGAGCAGGTGCTGCTCGCGCAGGAATGGGCGTGGGGCTACGGATCGCAGCCGCCGCTTTATACCTGGATGGCGATTCTGTTGTTCCGCGTTTTCGGGGAAGGCGTTTTCGCTCTGGCGCTGCTCAAGAACCTGTTGCTCGCGGGCAGCTATCTGCTGACCTATTTCGCTGTGCGGCGGATCGCGCAGGACGCCGTGGTTGCGGCGTTGGCGGCCGTATCGTTGCTGTTGCTGCCCGAAGTGGCCTGGGAATCGCAGCGCGCCTTGACCCATTCGGTCCTCGTGGTCTTCGGAACTGCGCTGTTTACCTACGCCTTCGTGCGCGTCCTGCAGGACGGCCGGGCGATCGACTACGCGTTGCTCGGCCTGGGCTTCGCCGTCGGCTGCCTGGCGAAGTTCAACTTTCCGATCGTCGCCATCGCGATGCTCCTTGCGGCGTTGACGATGCCCCGGTTCCGGACGGCGGTCGCGGCGCCGCGATTCCTGATCGCACCGGCCGTGGCGGCCGCGGTGCTGTGGCAGCCCGCGGTGTGGCTGATTTCGAACCGGGACGCCACCCTGTCGCGGGCGCACAAACTCACCATGACCCAGACCGACAGCCTGTTGATGAGTTACGTGTCGGGCGTTTGGGGATTGGTCTGGGGGGCTGGCATTTTTCTCGCCTTGCTGGTCGTGGTCTATGGGGCGGCGCTGCTGCGGTCGGCGCCGGGCCGGTCCTTGGAGGCGTCGGCATCGGCGTTCGTCGGCCTGTTGATGCGGTCCCTCGGCATCGCGGCGGCGCTGTGCATTGTGTTGGTCATCGCATTCGAAGTAACCCAGATAAAGGCCCGGTGGCTGCTGCCCCTCCTGTATCTGACGCCGATCATCGTCGCGTTGTGGGCGTATCCCCGGCTGGCGTCATGGCGGATCGGGGCGATCTTCGCGGTGGCTGGGCTTTGCGCGGTGACGGTTGTCGTGCTGATCCTTTTGCGAACGCTTGCCGGACCCTCCTTCGACCGGCCCAACCCGCTCAACGGCCCTTACGAGGAACTGGCCCAGCAGATTCGCGACAGCGGCTTTCGTCACGGCCGAATCTTTGCCGCTTTCAATCTGCTGGGCGGCAATATCCATATGCAGTTTCCGGACTCGGTCGTCATCACGCCGGAATATCCGAATTTCGCGCTCCCGGCGTCCGGCCCATCGCTGCTGATCTGGGACGCGACGCGGGGCGACCCGGTCCCAACCAAGCTGATGGACTTGTTCAAGAGATTCTCGGGGAAATCCCTCGGCGGTCAAACGCCGGTATACGTGAGCGCCGTCATGCTGCATGCGGAACGGCACCGGCTACGGTTGGGCCTTATTGTCGTGCCGCCGCCCTAGGCCGTTCCTATGGCCTGATTCCGCGTGCCAAGCGGTCGTTGGCGTCCGCGCGCCGGTGCGTTCATCGTCCTGTTGCAAAACCGTATCGGAACGGTCTGATCTCGATCATTTGATTGCAGCGTCATGGCGTTATGGTCGGCGCATGACAAACTGGATCTGCCACGATCGTGTTGCCGACGGCGCTGACGCGGAACACGCGCCCAAGCCGCTGTCGGTCGCCGTCCTCGTTGACCTGGAACTCGCGGATGCTGCGGGCGGCCATGTCAAATGCTGGCAGCGGTTTGCCGAAGCCGCGACCGGGTTCGGCGCCCAGCTCGACCTGACGGTCTTTTTCCTGGGCCCGGAGGCACGGCGTGTCGTGCTGTCGGAAAACGTCCGATATGAGGTGCTGCCGCCGTGCCTGGGCACCCGTCGGTTCGGGTTTTTGTCGCAGGGCGCCGGCCACACCGATCTGGCGCCTTTTCATCCGGCGTTGGCGCGTCGGTTGCGGCATTTCGATCTCCTCCATATTACCGATGTCTTCGCCTTTGCCCGGACCGCCGCCTTTGTCGCGCGGTGGCGGCGTAATCCTTTGGTGATGTCGATCCATACGGATCTGCCGCATTTCGCGGAAATCTACACCGCCGAGGTTATCCGGCGATTGTTCGGTGACGGCCGTTTTGCACGGTTCGTTTTGCATGACCTCCGGTTTGCCGAACGAAACGCCAGAGGGATGCGACGGCGGTTGCACCGGTTGGCGCGCCGCTGCGATCACGTCTTATACGCCCACGGTCGCGACGTTGCGGAGCTTGCGCCGGTTGTTGGCCGACGCCAGCTGTCGCGGCTCCGGCGGGGCGTTGAAAAAGAGCGGTTTCATCCGAGTTCGCGCGATCGGGAGCGGTTGCAATCGGTGTTTGGGATTCCGCCGATGCGTCCGGTGCTGTTGTTCGTGGGGCGGTTGGACGAATCGAAGCAGGTCATGCTGGCGGCGCGGGTGGCCCGCCGGTTGCTCGACCGCGGGGGCGATCTGACGTTCCTGGCGGTCGGTGACGGCGCCCAACGCAGTAGCATCGCGGCGTTGCTCGGGCCGCACGCGGTGCTGCCGGGAATTCTCCCGCAAAGCGAACTCGCGTGGATTTACCCCAGCGCGGATCTCTTCATCTTTCCATCGCAGTCGGAAACCGTTGGCAATGTGGTCCTGGAAGCACGGGCGAGCGGCTTGCCCGCGTTGGTGGCGGATTGCCCCGGACCGTCCCAATTGATCCGGCAATCGGGACGGGATGGCGTGGTGCTGCCGCCGGGCGACGCCCGGCCGTGGGCCGATCATGCCGAGGCGCTCTTGAAGGATACGGATCGACGCCTGCAAATGGGCGCCCGCGCGCGGCACAGCATCGAGCAGGATTGGCCGAGTTGGGCCGAGGTGCTCGACGCCGACCTGATGCGGACGTGGCGTGCGGTTACGGCCCATTCGGCGTCCACGCCGGCGGCTTCCGACAACGGGTCGAACACCGGCTATGGCGGCGGATTGCAAAACGCCTGAGCGGTCGACGAACGGCCGGCGGGGGTCTCAATCGTATGCGATATCGGCCTTGGCGAAGGCGGTGCGCAAATCCCCGGCCATGGCGGCGACATCGGCGCAGACCGCGTAGCGTATGGCGCCCGGAAAATGGACGCCGACCACGCCGACGGTCTCGATCATCGAAAAGTTGAAGGCTTCCGCATCCGCCACCGGTTTGCCGAAGGCTTGCGTCGGGGTCTCCCACAGCGTGTAGAATCCGGCCTTGGGCTCGATCGCCAACCGCATGCCGCAGTCTTGCATCAGGTCCATCAGCAGCGTCAGCCGGTATTGGTAGGTCTCGCGCATGGCGTCGATGTTCACCTGGTCGGTTTCGAGCGTGGCGATCACGCCGGCCGCCATGGGCGCGACGAAGCCGGCGTCGGTCTTGCCTTTGACTTCCTTCACGTCGCCGATGAAGTCCGGCGACCCGATCATCGCGCCGACATGCCATCCGGTGCCGTTGCCGATCAGCTTCGCGGCGGTATACGCCTCGCACCACGAGAGATCGGGATAATCGACGGTGACCTCGGCCAAGGCGGCGCTGTCGCCATCGTGGCTGAGCGCGAAATAGGCGGCGTCGTTGAACAACCGGATGTCGTTGTCGCTGCAGTACTGGCAGAGGGCGCGCAGCCAGTCGGCGGTGGCGACCTGTCCCGACGGGTTGTGCGGGTAATTGATCATGATCAAGTCAGTACCGGGCTCGATATCCGCCGGCATGAACCGGAAGCCGTTCTCCGAATTCAACGGCAGGGCGTAATGCGTCGCATGCACGTGGTAGTCGCACCAATTCGCCGGGATCGGATAGCCAGGCTTGGTCGTCGTCGCGACGGTGACCGGCTGTTCCGCGCAACCGCAGGCCAGCGGCAACAGGCCGAGGATCGGCTTGATGCCGGGAATCGGCACATAGTCGACCGCGGACTCCGACAGGTCACGGCGCAGATGCGCCGTGACGAAGCGGCGGGAGAAGTCGGGCACCGCCGGGCTTTCGTTATACTGGTAAGCGTGCATCGCCTCGTCTTCGCTCATCACCGCGGCCTGGGCGGCCTGCCGCGCGCTGAGCAGCGCAGCACCCTTCGGTTCGCCGATCGACAGGTCGAGCAGCGACAGGCCCTGCGCCAGGGCGTCGGTCCGCTTCTGGCGGATTTTCTGAAAAACATTCGCGCCGCCGGCGGGCAATCTGGATCGTCGCATGCGTCTGCGTTCCCTCATGCTGGTCCGTGTTCTTGTTAACGCTCAGCGTAGGTGCAGAGGCCGAGCCTCACAAGAAGAGAAGCTTCGCCGGCTTTGGCGAGGCCCGACGGCAGCGGACAGGGTTGGCAGCGGCCTTACGATCACGGTACTAATTGAGGCGACAAAGATAATAAACGACGTAACTCTAGGGAGTTTCCGATGAGAAAACTGTTCTCATTCATGGCGGTTGCCGCGCTGGCGGCGGCGGTCAGCGCCCCGGCGAAGGCCAAGGATTATACGCTGACGCTGTGCGGCGCGAGCCCGGGGGGACTTTGGTCGCTGTTGGGCGCGGGCGTGGATTCCGCGATGAAGGCGGCGTATCCGGGGTCGACCGTGACCTATCAGACATCGGGCGGCGGCTTCGCCAATGTTGGCCTGTTGCGCGGCAAGAAATGCGAACTGGCCATCGTGCATGACGTGGAAGCGAAACTCGCCCTCGAAGGAAAACGACCGTTCAAGCAGGCGGCAAACGATTTACGCGCCGTCGCGGTGCTTTACAATTGGGCGCCGATGCAATTCGTCGTGACCGAGGATTTCGCCGACAAACACGGCATCAACTCCATCGAGGACATCGTCAAGAAAAAGGCGCCGATACGGATCGCCGTGAACAAGCGCGGCAACGTCGTGTCGCAGGTGATCGAGGCGATGTTCAAGGCCGCGGGCGCGTCCTACAAGGATATCGAAGGCTGGGGCGGTCAGGTGGTGTTCGCCGCGTCGAAGGAAATGAGCAACCTGATCAAGAATCGCCGCATCGATTCATTCGGGAACGCCATCTTCGTGCGCCACCGCTCGATCCGCCAGCCCGGCGAGGCGGTGCCGCTGAAACTGCTGAACGTTTCCGACGCGACGATCGAGAAAGTGTCGAAGCAGTTGCAGATCGGCCGGTTCACGGTGAAGGGCGGCTCGTATAAATGGGCCCCCGACGACGTGAAGACCGTGGCGTTGTCGGCGCAGCTCGTGACCCTGGATAGCATGCCGGCGGACGATGCTTTCAATATCGCCAAGGCGTTGATCGACAATTCCAACAAATTGTCGGGCGTGCACAAGGCGATGAAGAAACTGGACACGAAGTTGATGGCCAGCTCTAAGTCGACCCCTTACCATGCCGGCGCCGCGAAGGCGTATAAGGCGGCGGGTCTCCAATAGCCTTCTCGCGCGGGTTTATCGGATAGCAGACTCTCGGCGGCCCCGGTGCCGCCGAGGTCTTATCGGGGCTGGGTGTCATGAATTTGCTGACGGCGGCGTTTTCGACCGGGGGACGCCGGCAAACAACCGGGTGGTGGAAAGCCTTCATCACCGCCTATGCGGCCTGTGTGACCGTGTGGGTGCTGTACGCCGCGACGGTGGCGTTGATCGACGCGCTGGCGTTGACCATCATTTTTCTGACCCTGATGCTGGTGCTGGTCTTCCTAACGGTCAATGCGACGGCGGTGGACGAGGATCGTTCGCCGCCCGTCTACGACATCGCGATGGCCTTGGCCAGCGGCGCGGCGGGGCTCTATTTCGCGGTGAATGCGGGCGATATCGCGGCCCGGATCACGCTGCTCGACCCGTTGAGCGGGTGGGATATCGGCTTTGCGACCATCGTCTGGGTGCTGACGCTGGAAGCGACGCGGCGCACCGTGGGCCTCGGCCTGACGCTGCTGGTCGGCGTGTTCATCCTCTATAACCTGTATGGCGACCGGTTCGAGGGGCCGCTCAATCACGGCCTGATCACCTACGACCATTTCATCGATATTATGGTGTTCACCACCGACGGCATCTTCGGCGTGCCGCTTCGGGTGGCGGGGACCTATGTTTTCCTGTTCGTGCTGTTCGGGACCTTCCTGTCGCGGGCCGGTGGCAGCGAGTTCTTTTTCGATCTGTCGGCGGCGATCAGCGGCCGGTCGCCCGGCGGCCCGGCCAAGATCGCCGTCGTGTCCTCTGGCCTGTACGGCACGATTTCCGGCAGCCCGACCTCCGACGTGGTGACGACCGGCGCGGTGACCATCCCGATCATGAAGCGGCTCGGCTATCCCGGCAGATTGGCGGGCGGGGTCGAGGTCGCGGCGTCGACCGGCGGCAGCATCCTGCCTCCGGTGATGGGCTCCGCCGCGTTCATCATGGCGGACTTCACCGACCTGGATTACCTGGACATCGTCATCGCCGGCCTCGTGCCGGCGGTGCTCTATTACCTCTGCGTCTACACGCAGGTGCATCTGCGCTCGCTCAAGATGGGGCTGGCGCCGCTCGCGGACGCGGACATCCCTAGGCTCAAGGACACGATGAAGCGCGGCGGATTGTTCCTGGTGCCGCTGATCGTCATCGTCGTCGCGTTGATCGAAGGTTTCACGCCGACCTATGTCGCGGCGTTCGGCGCGGCGACCATCGTGCTGGTGTCGCTGTTCCGCGCCGATACGCGGATGGGGCCGCGGGCGATCTACGAGGCGTTGGCGGAGACGGCGATGCGCATGGTGCCGGTGACCGGCGCCTGCGCCGCGGCGGGATTGGTGATCGGCGGCATCACCATGACCGGCCTTGCCGCCAAGTTCTCGCATCTGATTTTCTATATCGCCGATGCGGACCTGTTTCTGTCGCTGGTCATCGCCGCGGCGCTCACCATCGTGCTCGGCCTCGGCATGCCGACGCCCAGCGCCTATATCCTGGCGGCGGTGCTGGTCGGGCCGCTGCTGATCGACGACCTGCAGGTCAACCTGATGGCCGGTCACATGTTCCTGCTCTATTTCGCGGTGCTGTCGGCGATGACCCCGCCGGTCGCGGTCGCGGCTTATGCGGCGTCGGCCATTGCGCTGGACAACCCGATGAAGATCGCCGTCACCGCCGTTCGGCTGTCGCTCGGCGCGTTCATTCTGCCCTTCGCCTTCGTCTATGCGAACGAAATCCTGCTGATCGGCGAGCCCGGGTCGATCGCGCTAATCTGCCTCAGCGCGGCGATCGGGCTGGTGCTGCTATCGATTGCGGTGGAAGGGTATCTCAAGCGCGCGATGCCGGCGTGGAGCCGCCTTCTCGCGGCCGGTGCCGGGATCGCCCTGCTCGCGCCGACGCCGGTGACGGCGCCGGTGGCGCTCGGCGTCGCGGCGGTCGCGTTGATCCCGCAGTTTCGAAAATCGCCCGTCGGCGCGGCCTAACGCTTCCGCCAGGCTTGGGTGCGGGCGAGGATGCCGCGTGTCAGGATCGCGTGCAGCAGGCGAACCGCCGCCGCGGTGATGACGATCATCATGCCCATCGCGGCGGCCGGCGCGATGTCCCCGGCGTCGTCCATGTTGAGGATCGCGACCGAGGCGAGCGAGGTATCCGGCGAATACAGGAAGACCACCGCCGACACCGTCGTCATGGCGTTGACGAACAGATACATGGAGATATCCAGGATGGCCGGCAGGCAGACCGGCACGGTGATGCGGAAGAAGGTGCGGTAGAACGGCACCTTGAGCGACGCCGATACGGCTTCGAATTCGGCGTCCATCTGTTTCAGCGCGGTGACCGCGGTCAGATGCGCGACGGTGTAGAAATGCGTCACCGTGCAGATCACCAGGATCGGCATCGTGTGATACAGGAAGCCGAGCGGGTTGCCCGGCGCGTTGAAGAAGAAGACATAGGCGAGGCCCAGCACCAGGCCGGGTACGGCCATCGGCACCATGCACAGGAGTTGCAGGCCGGCGCGTCCGGCCAGAAAACCGTTGCTCTTTTCCACCAGATAGGCGCCCGTGAAGACCAGGGCCGTGCCGATCACGGCGGTCCAGGCGGCCAACTCGATCGAATTGAAATACGAATCCCAGCCCCCGCCGTCCATCAGGTCGAAATTGTAGTGGTTCAGCACGAGCGACAGGTCATACGGCCAGAACTTGGCGAAGGAGGCAAAGGCCGCCACGCCCAAGATCGATATCAGGATGAAACCGACCACCCCGCAGAAGGCGAACATCAATCCGTCGGTCGCCGGGTTGCGCTGCGGCTGGAACGGCACGGCGCGGGCGGACAGCAGGGCGACCTGTTTACGCTGCACGACGCGGTCGGCGGCGAAGGCCAGAACGGCGGGCAACAGCAGCACCATGCTGACCACCGCGCCCATCTCGAAATCCTGCCGCCCGATCACTTGCTTATAGATGTCGGTCGCCAGCACGTTGTATTTGCCGCCGACCACCTTCGGCACGCCGAAATCGGTGATCACCAGGGTAAAGCAGACGAAGAAGGCGGACACGAGGCCGTAGCGGACGCTCGGCAGCGTGACGGTGAAGAAGGTCTTGATCCTGCTGGCGCCGAGCGCGGTCGACGCCTCGTAGAGCCGGGCGTCCGAATTCGCCATTGAGATCAGCAGGATCGTCAGGACATGCGGGAAAACGTAGAAGCTTTCGCCCATGACGATCCCGATCGGACCGTAGATCTCATAGCCGAAGAGCCAGGATTTGATGAGGCCCTGGTTGCCGAACAGATAGACGAGCGCGATCGCCGGCAGCAGCGACGGCATCAGGATCGGGATCAGCGCGACGCCCTTGAAAAACCCTTTGAACGGCATGCAGGTGCGCGTCAGCGCGTAGGCGTACAAGAAGGCGACCGGCACGACGATGACGCAGCATATCAGCGTCACCGTCAGGCTGTTTTGGATCGACCAGAACAGCGCCGGCGTCGAGAAGAATTTGGCGTAGTTGGCGACGCCGACGAACGCGCCGTCCACGTCCTTGAAACTCTTGGACAGGATGGCGTAGAGCGGCAGCAGGATCGAGACGATCAGATACAGTGCGATCCCGACCAGGACCGCGCGCATGATCCAGTCTTCGCTGCTGACTTTCGGCTTGATCGTGGGGGCGGAGGCCGGTGCGGTCGTTGTGGCGGCGCTGTCGGTCATGCGGCGGTCACTCGGTCTCACCCGAGGCATAGACGCGGACGAATGCGGGCGGCAGCAGGACGTTCAGCGTTCGCCCTTCCTCGAGCCGCAGGTTGCGCGCGTGGTTTGCCGACAGGTCCGCCATGAAGCCGGTTCCGTTTCCACGCGTCGGGGTTACATGGCAGCGATGGAACGATCCCAGGAATTCGACGTCGGAGACGGTGACCTCGAAGCTGCCGTTCCGCCCGTCCGCCGTCTCGGTCACCAACACGTCTTCCGGTCGGACGCAGATCGTGACCTTGTCGCCGGCGGTAAAGGCGGTGTTGTCGCCGCCCGCCTCGATCGTCACGCCGGCGGCGGAGATGCGGCCGTCGGCGGTCATCACGCCGTCGATGAAGTTGGTGGTGCCGATGAATTCCGCGACGAAAGGCGACACGGGCTTGGCGTAGACGTCATTCGGCGTGCTGATCTGTTCGATGAACCCCTGGTTCATCACGACGATCCGGTCGGCCATCGCCAAAGCTTCTTCCTGGTCGTGCGTCACCATGATCGTGGTGACGCCGATCTTCTCCTGCAGCTGTTTGATTTCCTGCCGCAAGTGAACGCGCACTTTTGCATCCAGCGCGGACAAGGGTTCGTCCAGCAGCAACAGGCCCGGCGACGTGGCGAGCGCGCGGGCGAGCGCGACGCGTTGTTGCTGGCCGCCCGAAAGCTGTGCGGGATATTTGTCGCGCTGGTCGTCGAGGTCCACGAGGCCGAGCAGCTCGGAGACGCGCTTGTCGATTTCCGCCCGCGCCATCTTCTGGCTTTCGAGGCCATAGCCGACGTTGCGGGCTACCGTGAGGTTCGGGAACAGGGCGTAGGATTGAAAGACGATGCCGAAATCCCGTTCGCTCGGCGGCAAGGAGGAAATGTCGACGCCGGCTTGGTGGATCGTGCCGACGGTTTGGATGTCGAGGCCGGCAATCGCCCGCAGCAAGGTGGTCTTGCCGCAGCCCGACGGTCCCAGGAAGCAGACGAATTCCCCCTCGTGGACGTCGAGCGAGACGTCCCGAAGCGCCACGAAGTCGCCGAATTTCTTCGTCAGATGCCGTATCCGTAAATACGCGCCGCCGCCTGTGCCGTCCATGCGCCCGATCCTCCCAACACTATCGTATCAGAAACCCGGAAGGTTCGGCCCAAAGAAGACGCCCCGGCTTTTTGGGAAAACCGGGGCGATTGCTTCGGGCCGAAAAGCCGGTCCTACGATTTCGGTTCCGACTTGCCGTCGTAGCGCTTGCGCCACTCGTCCAGGATACGGATCCGGTTGGCGGCCGCCCACTGGAAGTCGTTCTTGATCATCTTGCTTTCGATGCCCGGCGGGAAGTTCTTCACCGGCTTCGCGACGCCCGGCATGGCGACCACGGCGTATTCCTCGTTATAGATCTTGTTCGCCTTCTCGGTCACCGACCAGTCGGCCAGGGCGCGCGCGGCTTCCAGATTCTTGGTGTTGCGCACGATGCCGAAGGCTTCCAGGTCCCAGCCGACGCCTTCCGCCGGGGCGATAACCTCAAGCGGCGCGCCCTGGTTCTTCGACTTGGCGCCGCGGTAGGCGAAGGAGACGCCGATGGGGATTTCACCCTTGGCGGCGAGCTTGCAGGGCTTCGAGCCGGAATGGGTATAGCGCGCGATGTTGGTGTGCAGCGCGTCCATATAGGCCCAGGCTTTCTTCTCGCCCTTCATCTGAATCCAGGACGAGACATCCAGGAAGCCGGTGCCCGACGAGTTCGGGTTCGGCATGATCACGTGGCCCTTGTAGACAGGCTTGGTGAGATCGTTCCAGGTCTGCGGCATCGGCAGGCTGTTCTTCTTGCCTTCGACCGTGTTGAAGCAGATCGAGGCGATCCAGGCGCGCTGGCCGACCCAGAGCGGCGGGTTGTTCTTGGTGTCGTAGTATTTCTTGTCGAGCTTCTCGACGCCCTTCGGCGCGTAGCCTTGGAAGTAATTGTGCTCGCTGAGGAGCAACAGGCTGGTCGCGGCGACGCCCCAGACGATGTCCGCCTTCGGGTTCTCTTTCTCCGCAAGCAGCTTCGACGTGATGATGCCGGTGGAGTCGCGCACCCATTTGATGTTCACGTCGGGATAGTCGGCTTCGAAAGCCTTCTTGAATTTCTTCAACTCGTCCGCTTCCACCGCGGTATAGACGAGCAGGTCTGTTTTGGCCTGTACAACGCCGGCGCTCATCATGACAGCCGCCATGGTCGCCGCGATGCCAAGGCTGAATTTCGAGACTAATTTCGGTTTCATTGAATTTTCCCCTGAGATGACGCCCGGATTATGCAAAAACGACGTTACCGGTACGTGACAATTGTAACCATTTATTCCGGCGACGGTAGGGTTTGGCGCGAAATAGTTGCCGCAGTTACACGCGTGGCTGGCCGACGCCGCCCTGATGCGCAAAGGCGCCGACATCGACGACCGTTCCGGAGATTTGAGCGGCCTCGTCCGACAAGAGGAAGGCGACCGCGTTGGCGATGTCCTGCGGCTGGGTCTGCCGACCACTCGCGGTGACCGGTTTCGAGACGCCGTCGCCCGCCATCGCCTCGACCATGCCGGACGCGGTTTGCGGTCCCGGCACCACGACGTTGACGCGGACGCGGTCCTGCAGATGGTCGTAGGCCAGGGCGGCGCTGAGCGCGAAGACGCCGCCCTTGCTGGCGCAGTAGGCGGCGATTCCGGGTTTGCCCCAGCCCGCGCCGGACCCGATGTTCACGATCGCCCCGCCGCCGGCGTCGCGCATAAGGGGGATGACCGCCTTGCACAGCAGGAACTGCCCCTTCAGGTTCACCGCGACGACCCGGTCGAAGGTGGCCTCGTCGGTATCCAGCACGGTGCCGCTCGGCCGCAGCGCCGCGTTGTTGACCGCGCCGTCGATACGGCCGTGCAGCGACAGCGCGTGCTCGACCACGTCGGCGACCGCGCCGGCGTCGGCGACATCGGCTTCGATCACGTCGGCCTCAAGGCCTTCGGCCGCCAGCGCCGCGCGGGTTCCCTCGATGCCGTTGTCGGCGGCGCTGCCGGGCTGCTTGCCGTCCAGCCCGAAGGCCACGACATTCCACCCCCGCCGCGCGAGGTCGAGCACGATCCCACGCCCGATGCCATAGGTGCCGCCGGACACGATGATGGTTTTAGGCCTGTTCTCGTCGGGCATGGCGCGTCCTTTGGCTTGGTTAGTTGTCCCAATCCATTGTCATTCCCGCGCAGGCGGGAATCCAGTGAATTCACTTGGCGGTGAGGCAACGTGTAGAATCTGCGGTTGCTTGGATTCCCGCTTTCGCGGGAATGACGCACGGCGTGTAATTGCCGTCTAAAAGAAAACCGTCAGGTTCTTTGCCAACAGCACGCTTTGGTCGAGATAGATTTCGCGGGCCGCGACGAGGAAACCGTCGTCGCCGTCGCGCAGCGTGTCCTGGCGTTTGCCGACGAAGAAGTCGGTCTCCGTCTCGGTCCGGTTACGGTAGACGATGAACCGGCAACGGGCGGTCAGCGTGTCGTCGCTCCCCTCGCTTACGTTTTCGGTGACCTGCAGGTTCGAGAACATGTGGCAGGTCCGCGAGACCGGCTCCTCCGCCCAATGCAGGCCGGTGGCGATCTGCTTGACCCGTTGTTCCAATTCGAACTTGCCCTCGTCGAACCAGTTCAGGTCCTTGCCCTCGCGGGTGTACTCGTCGTCCCATTCGCCATGGTTCTTGTTGCGCATCACCGGCATCCAATAGCGGATATCGTCGGCCAGCAACTCCAGCCAGGCGTCGAACTGTCGTGTGTCCAGCAGCTCGGCCTCGTGGATATAGAACTGCTCGACCCGATAGCGCAGCAGCAGCTCGTCGATCAGGGCGTTTTGCGGTGTTGCCTTCATGACCGTTTCCTACTCCGCCGCTTCGGCGGGTTTCGGGTGGCGGCGCGCGGTCGGCGGGTCGTCCATGATCTCGGCCCAGCGGGCGTAATAGGCGCGCTGGTTCTGTTCGGATACATCCTCGGTCGCGTAGACGTCGCCGCCGAGCCATTCGACGGGCCAGCCCTTACGCTCGTAGCCCATGCCCATGCCGTAGTGGAAATCGTAGCGCCGCGCGATCGTGCCGCGGGCCCCTTCATGCGCCGAGCCCCAATTCTCCATATCGTCCTGTTCCGTCAGGCCCGACGGACCCTGGTAGCGGATGACGTAATGGCGCAGCACGTTCTTGACCTCGTCCGGGGCGTCCTTCGGCGCCAGGAAGATGCGCCAGATTTCGGTCTCGTGCGGGCCGCACGGGTTCCAGGTGCCCATGCTCTGCACGCCGTTGGAATAGGAGACATTGGGAAAGATCGTGCCGCCATGGCCGAACCAGCGGGCCTTCTCGCCGAGACGCGATTGCCGTTGCTTGTAGCAGTCGCGGAAATAGTCCTCGACCACGGCCATTTCCTGGTAGGTCGGCAGATACTCATAATCGTCCTTGAACAGCTCGCCCCGCGCGGTGTGGCCTTCGGGCGTGACGCAGATGTTGAGTTTGTACAACTCGCGCGCCTTGGTGACGGCGTCGTAGGTGTGGCGGCCCTTTACACCGGCGGGTGACAAGACGATGGCGTCGACCGAGGCATGGCTCGGGTTGTGGTAGTAGTCGCCGCCGAAATTCTCCGCGCCGAATTTCCAATTGCACGGCACCCGCCATTTGAAGACACCGCCGAACGCTTCCCAGTCGCCGTGGGTGCCGTCCGGCAATTCGCAGTAGTCGTCGAAATAGAAGCGCAGGTCGCCGAGATAGGTTTCGAAATCCGGCGTCTCCTCGTCCCAGCAGGCGAAGACATAGCCATGGTAGCTGGCGACGCGCGCCTCGATCAGGCCCCATTGCGACTTGTCGAGTTCGTTGTGATAGCCGGTCTCCATCTTCGGCACGCCGACCAGCGCGCCTTCGTCGGAAAACACCCAGGCATGGAAGGGGCACATGAATTTGCGCGTGTTGCCGGTATCCGCGCGGCAGACGCGCATGCCGCGGTGGCGGCAATTGTTCAGAAAGACATGCAGCTTGCCGTGCCGGTCGCGGTTGAAGATCACCGACTCCTCTGCCATGCGGCTGAGGATGAAATCGCCGGGGTCGGGAATCTGGCTTTCGTGGCCGATGAACAACCAGGAGCGGGGGAAAATCCGCTCCAACTCATCCTCGTAGATGGCCTGATCGGTGAAGATGTCCCGGCTGATCCGCCCGGCGCCGATGTTGACCAGGTCGCCGGTGTACCGGCGGGGGTCATTGCCGCCCATGGTCGTTTCCTTCCCGCTATCGTCTTTATTTACAGCGGATTATAGCGATCCGAAGGCCCGCCCGACAATACGGCCCGGCCGGTTGAAACGTCATGCAGATCGGTGCGGCCTACGGCGAAACGTTTCGCAGCGCGTTGCGGTCTGGTCTGAAACGCCTAGAATACATCGGCCTATCTCAGAGCGAGCGACTCCATGAGCAAAGACTCTCCGATCTGGCCGTCCCAGTTGGACCATCTGCGGCTGAATTCCGACGACCCGGCGATGCTGGCGGATTTCTATGCCGATACTTTCGGGTATCAGGCCTCTCCGATGCCGGACGGGACCGTCCTCCTTCAGGGACCGGGCCGGCGCTTGGTCGTCGGCCCCGGCGCGCCGGGCGAACGGCCTTACCATGGGTTTCGCGTCCAGAACCGGCAACAGCTTCAGGATATCCGCGACTTCGTGCAGGGTCAGGGCGTGAACACCGAGCCGTCGCCCTCGGCGATCTTCGAGGACGACGCGGTCGCGGTGCGCGACCCCGACGGCTGGCTGAACGTGTTCGGTTTGGTGCGCCGGGACCTGCCGTCGCACAAGGCGGTCAACACGCCGTCGGCGGTCAAGCTGTCCGGGCGGCTGCAGCATGTCGTGGTGGCGACCGACAATCTCGCCCGCATGATGTCCTTTTACGAGGACGTGCTCGGCTACGTGCCGTCCGACTATTGCAGCGCCGATATCGACGATCCGGCGACGCGCAAGGTCGCCTTCTACCGCTCCGATCCGGAACATCACAGTTTCGCCGTGTTCAGCGCGTCGCAGGTCGGTTCGGACCATCACGCCTATGAGGCGTCGTCGTGGAACGACATCCGCGATTGGGCCGACCACATGTCTTCGCGGCATATCAAGCTGTGGTGGGGGCCGGGCCGGCACGGACCGGGCAACAATCTATTCTTCATGATCAAGGATCCGCACGGCAACCAGGTGGAGATTTCCGCCGAGCTGGAAATCATGCCGCGCGAAATGGCCCCGCGCGTCTGGCCGCTCGAGGAGCGCAGCCTCAACCTGTGGGGCCCGGGCTGGATTCGCGACTAACACCAGGAAGGAAACGGCATGCCGATCACGGCGCGATACATCTTCACCGCCAGCATGGATGTGGACCCGGATAAAGAAGACCTGTTCAACGAGGTCTATGACCAGGAACACGTCCCCATGCTGCTCAAGGTGCCGGGCGTCCTCTCGGTGACGCGGCTGAAGCAGGCGCCGCTGACGCTCAGCATCGGCGGCGAGGAGAAGGCGGTCGACACCAGCGCCGAGCCGACCTATAGCGCCGTTTACGAGATCGAGAGCCCCGACGTGCTAACCAGCTGCGAATGGGCGGATGCGATCGAGCAGGGCCGCTGGCCGACTGAGGTGCGCCCTTTCACACGCAATCGTCGCCATACCTTGCATGAAATCGCGGGCTGACTCCACTAAGGACGCACCATCCCTCAGCACCGTTGACTGGCCGCTCCAAGACTCGCCCGTCTCGGCCGATTTCAGCGAACGGCCATGGCCGGAAGTGCTGCCTGGATAGGGGGCATGCGTCAAGACATGCACACAATTTAAGTATTCACCAACACTTAACCATCTATTGATAGAAAAAATACAAGGCGTCACACGCTTTGGATTTAACAACCTAGGTCTCTACCGCCGAAACGCGAGTTGTGTGTCGGCGTGGTTGATGGGCGCGTTTGCAATAGAGGCCTGGTTGTTCGGCGAGCGGGGGTGAGAAGTTTGCCCTACGGATGCTGACGCCACGTTTGTAACTGTGCCGGAAGTTCGAGTTCACCTTGGAATCTTCTGAATCACTGTTTCTGGGGGCAAATCCATGACCGCTATCGCTAAGTCTATCGCTGCCGCATCGCTCAGTAAGGGGGGTGTTTCTGGCTTATTGAATACGATGAAGATCAAGGCAAAGCTGATCGGCGGCTTCGCCATCGTACTGCTGATCCTCCTTTGTGTTTCGACATACGAATTCCTCGGGTTCGTCCGTATCAACCATGATGTCGATCTTTTCTCCAAAGCAGTGGAAGAGGCCAACAGCGCGGCCGCGATTGAGATTAATTTTCTGAAGCTGGGTACGCATGCGCGGGACTACGGCAATCTCGGACGCACGCAAGACGCCGACGCGGTTCAGACGCTTGCAGGCAAAGTTCAGAAATCTATCGATCATGCCTTCGAAGTGGTGACGGAGCCGTCGCATCGCGCCAAGGTGGAAGAAATTGCGACAGCGTTTGGGGAGTACATGTCGCTGTTCAGCCAGGCAAAGCTCTTGAAGACTGAACATGACATGCTTGTCCGCGACCGCCTGTTTCCGCAAGGAGAGAAAATCGTCAAGGACCTGAAACTGATCATCATCGAAGCGAAGGGCGAGAACAACGCGGCCGCTGTCGACGCTGCCAACGTCGCACTGGAGCACGCGCTGTTGATCCGAGTCTACACGAATATCATGATCGGTCAGCGCGACGAGAGCTACGCCGCGAAGACCGAAGCCGAATTCGGCGAATTCACGAAGGCGATGACGGCGCTGAAAAGCAACCTGTTTACCGCCAAGGAAGCAGAACTCTTCAAGGACGCGGAGATGCTGTTTCAGGACTACCAGAAGACCTTCGATAAGGTACATGAAGACCTTCGATAAGGTACATAAAGACGAAATTGATCTGCAGAGAATCCTCGATAAGGAACTCGTTGTACGGGCCAACGTGATCACAACGGATGCCGAGTGGCTCGAATCCACCGCTGCCGAGGAAGAATTGCGCTTGCATGATCATGTGAAAGAGATCATCGGCAGCAGCGAATTCATCAGCGTTATCCTAACTGTTGCCGCGCTTGCGATGGGCATCTTCATCGCATGGTACCTTGGCCGACTGATCTCGGAGCCGATTGTCTCGATGACCGGCGCCATGCGCGAAATCGCCGCCGGAAACGTCGATAAACCTGTTCCGTCGCGCGATCGCGCCGACGAAATTGGCGAGATGGCGGAGTCGCTCGAAGCGTTGCGTGCCGAGGTGGCGAAGGCCTTTCAATTGGGTCAGATGGTCGAGGATATGCCGATCAACGTGATGATGTGCGACGCCAAGGACTTCACCATCACATATATGAACAAGTCGACAGCCACGACATTGAAGTCGCTGGAGAAATTGCTGCCGTGCAAGGTCGATGACCTGGTGGGGCAGAGCGTCGACATCTTCCACAAGGAACCGGCGCATCAGCGGGGTATTCTGTCCGACCCGAACAACTTGCCGCACAATGCGAACATTCGGCTCGGCGACGAGTACTTGGCGCTAAACGTCAACGCAATTTACGGCAAGACCGGGGAATATGTCGGGCCGATGCTGACCTGGGCGGTGGTCACCGAGCAGGTGACTCTGTCCGAGAAGGTGATGGGGGTTGTAAAGAATGTCTCTGCGGCGGCCGCCGAAATGAACACCACGGCGGAGTCCATGTCGGCGACGGCGCAGGAGACGAGTCGGCGTGCCGCCACCGTCGCCACCGCATCCGAACAGGCCACGTCCAATGTTCAGACAGTGGCATCGGCCTCGGAGGAGATGTCGGCCTCGATCAACGAGATTAATCGCCAGGTTGGTCAATCGGCGGAGGTCGCGACCAAGGCCAATTCGGAAGCTGAACGCACAAACGCTACGGTCCAAGGTCTCGCCGAGGCTGCGCAGAAGATCGGTGAGGTTGTCGACTTGATCAGTGAAATCGCCGAACAGACCAATCTGCTGGCGCTGAACGCCACGATCGAGGCGGCGCGCGCAGGAGAGGCGGGCAAGGGCTTCGCCGTGGTGGCATCCGAGGTCAAGAACCTCGCCAATCAGACTGCGAAGGCGACTGAAGAGATCAGCAGTCAGGTCGCGGAGATGCAATCGGTCACCGGCGATGCGGTGGGCGCGATCAAAGGCATCGGCGAAACGATCGCCGAGATCAACTTGATTGCCGAGGCCATCACGGCGGCGATGGGCGAGCAAGGTGCTGCGACGCAGGAAATCGCCGACAACACGCAACAGGCTGCCGCTGGTACGCAGGAAGTCAGCAGCAATATCACCGGCGTGACCCAGGCTGCCTCGGAAACCGGCACGGCGGCTCAACAAGTGCTGACCGCGTCGGACGAACTCACCAAGCAGGCGGGTGCGTTAAGCACGGAGGTAGAGGCGTTCCTTGCCAACGTGAAGGCTGCCTAACCCTGCCGACGAGGCGGTCGAGCAAAAGCCGGTCGACCTCGTTGATCGAGGCCAACCTCTTCTCCGTCGATCTCACAGACCGCGTGGTCTGTGAGATCGATGGCCCCCGAGGCGGTGTGCAATCGTGCGGAAGCCAAGCGATCGAGAAATGGCACTGGCCCGAACAGGCCCGTCCCCACACGAGCAATTGCCGCCAAATCTTATGAGGGTGATGGCCTAGTGGCGGCGTTGGCGCAATCGGTTCCATAACCAAGCGCACAGGTGGTCCTTGTATTTTTCCGTTTGATCGCGAAAGTGCTGGGCGTATTCCGGTCGACCGATATCGCGATTCGAGGGTTGCAATGGAGTTTCGCTCGCTGTCCGAAACGGACCTGGCGTCGCTGCTGGTTCAGGCGCGCGCTGATTACGAAGAATTCTGCGCCAAAGGGGTTGCGCTCGACATGACGCGGGGGAAGCCCGCGCCGGAACAGCTCGACCTGTCCAATGACCTGCTGCGGTTGCCCGGCAATGCCGACTGGCATCAGGACGACGGCGGCGATACGCGGAATTACGGCCGCGTGCAGGGCCTGCCCGAGGCGCGCGCGTTGTTCTCGACCATGCTCGGCGCGCCCGGTGACCGGATCGTCGTCGGCAACAACTCCAGCCTCGCGCTGATGCATGATTGCCTTGTCTTCGCCATGCTGAAAGGGGTGCCCGGCGGCACCGGTCCCTGGCGGCCCGAGGAGACCAAGTTTCTCTGCCCGGTGCCTGGGTACGACAGGCATTTCGCGATTTGCGAGGAATACGGCATCGAGATGATCCCAGTGCCGCTGACCGGCGCAGGGCCGGACGTGACGGCGGTTGAGGATCTGGTGGCCGATCCCTCCGTGAAGGGCATGTGGTGCGTCCCGAAATATTCCAACCCGACCGGGGAGATCTATGCTGCCGAGGTGGTTGAGCGGCTCGCGGCGATGCCGGCGGCCGCGCCGGATTTCCGGTTGTTCTGGGACAACGCCTACGCGGTCCATCACCTGACGGACAAGCGGCACGGTATTCTCAACATCCTGGATGTTTGCGAGAAGGCCGGAAATGCGAACCGGCCCTTCGTGTTCGGCTCGACATCGAAGGTGACCTTCGCCGGGGGCGGCTTAGCGCTTTTCGCATCGTCCGACGACAACGTACGGTGGCTCGTGGACCGCTTGTCCAAGCGTACGATCGGGCCCGACAAACTCAACCAGCTTCGGCATGTGCGGTTCTTCAAGGATCACAACGGGATCCTGCGCCATATGGAAGCCCAGCGCGATCTCATCACGCCGAAATTCGCGGCGGTTCACGAGGTCTTTACGAAACACCTCGGCGGCGTCGGCATCGCGGACTGGACCGATCCCGACGGCGGGTATTTCATCAGTGTCGACGTTCTGGACGGATGCGCCGGGCGGGTCGTCGCCCTGGCGGGTGACGCCGGCATCGCCCTCGTGCCCGCCGGATCGACCTTTCCCTATGGCCGCGACCCTCGGGACCGCAACATCCGGATCGCGCCAACCTACCCGTCCCTTGCGGAGGTGGAGGCGGCGGCGGAAGGCGTCGCGCTGTGCATCCGTTTGGCGGCCGCCGAATCCTTGGCCGGGTAGCCGTCGCATCGATGTCCGTTCTTCGATCACCTCTGGCCGGATTGGCCTGGCTCGGCCGGCAGGGGACGGGTGCGGTCGCGGTGCTGGTGTTCATCGGGATCGCCGTGCCCGTGGTCGGCGCGGCGCTCAAGCCGTATGTCGCCGAAGCGATCTTCGTCTTGCTTTGCATTGCCTTCCTGCGGGTCGACGGCGCATCGTTGCGCGGGACGTTGCGGCGTCCCGGCGTCCTGCTGGCGGCGACGGGCTGGACGATGCTCGTGATGCCGTTGGTCTTCTTCGGCGTTTGCCGGGCGTTCGATCTGGAAGGGCGTTTTCCCGATCTGTATCTGGCGATCATGCTGCAGGCGATCGCGTCGCCGATGATGGCGGCCCCGGCCTTCGCCGCGCTGATGGGCTTCGATGCGACTCTCATTCTGCTCACCTTGGTGGCGAGCACCGCGCTGACGCCATTGACGGCGAGTTTCTACGCCTATCTGTTTCTCGACGGGACGCTATCGTTAGCGCCGATCGCGTTGGGGATGAAACTGCTGGCGATCCTCGCCGGCTCCGCCTTGATCGCGGCGGTCATCCGGCGGATCGTCGGGCGCGCGGCGGTGGCCCGGCGCAAGGATGAGATCGACGGGCTCAACATCCTCGTCCTGTTCGTATTCGTCGCCGCGGTGATGGAGGATGTGGCGGACACCTTTCTTGCTGCACCCTTGTTCGCGGCGATGATCGGCATTCTGGCCTTTGTTGTCACCTTCGCGGTATTCGGCTTCTCGCTGCTGGCCTTCCTATGGTCCGGGCGGGATCGCGCCTTCGCGCTCGCCTTCATGGTGTCGCAACGAAACATGGGGTTGATGCTCGCGGCCACCGGCAGCGTGTTGCCGGATATGGCGTGGCTCTATTTCGCGATGTGCCAGTTTCCGATCTACCTGTCGCCGCACCTGATGAAGCCGTTGGGGCGGCGCTTTGTTCGAGGGAAAGGCCAATAGGGCCGTCTCGATGCGGCCTGTTCAGCGCTGTTGAAGGTTTCGAATGTCGACGCTTTGCAGGAAGGCGTTCGCTTCTTCTGGCGAGATGCTGCGGCTACGGTCGTTGCAGTAGACGCCAATGATGAATTCGGTGGCTTCGTAAAGCGGGTCGCCGCTATCGCCGACGCCGAAGTTGAAGAGAATACAGGGCTGATCGTTCCGGCGCAGGAAGTGAATCCAAACGGGGACGTTGAGCCGCCGCCTCAGTATGGGCTGTCCTTCGGGACGCGTGTTTGCATTGCTTAGCCAACCCACCTTGTCGATCAGGGCGTCGACCGTGACTTCGGATTCGTCTATCCCGCACTCCAGGTCGGCAATCGTGAGGATGACGATGGCGATCGAGGCGTTATCTCTCCAGACCGCGCCTTCGTTTCGGCTGCAATATCCGGACTGCTCGTATATCTCCGGTTGGATCGTTCGGAATTGGTCGGCTTTCAGAACGATCTGGGTTTCTTCGGTTCGAGTCGGTTCTGAGGATGGGGCGGTCTGGCAGGCGGCGAGCATAACCGACGCTGCGCAAAGGGCGAAGAATGGCGGGCGCATTGGAAAATTCAATCTAATCGCGTTGTGACAGCATTGAATTTCTACTATTTGATGATGTTCCGCAACCGGCTAGTCGAATCGCATCGTCGCCAAGACGCCCACGTGATCGCTGGGGTAGACGCCGGTCTCGGCATCCGGGCGGTCGAGGACGCGTATTGCCGTCGCCGGATCGAAGCGGGCTATTCCGGGACCGAGCAGCATGAGGTGGTCGATCGCCGGCCGTGCATCCGCCCCTGCTTTGCCGTCGACCGGGTTCAGCGTGCCGAGCGGCGCGCCGTTGTCGTCCGTGACCGGCGCGGTTTGTACCGTCAGGCCCGACTGAGCGATGAACCATTGCGGCGCTGGGTCGGACAGCGGCGCGTTGAAATCGCCGCCGAGCAGGACCGGGGTCGTCGGACCGATGGTGGCCAGCCGCTCGGCAATCGCCGCGAGTTGCCGCCGGCGAAGGTCATCCTGGCCGGCTAGATGCGTCAGATGCGTATTAACGGCGACGAACGGTCCATGCGGGGTGTCGACAGTCGCGCGCAGGGCAAGGCGCTCGTCATCGTCGGGATGGGTCGGCAGGTCGACCCGTTCCGTGTCCCGGATCGGCCAGCGCGACAGGATGGCGAGGCCCGAGCGGGACGGGACGGACCTGCCGGCGACGATGCGCGGTTTCGCGCGGGCGGGCATCGTTACTTGGTCGACATCCAGTGCGGCGGCAAGATGGCGCGCCGTGTGGTGTTCGCCGTCGTCGCTCTGGAAGACTTCCTGCAACAATACGATATCGGCCGGCACGGCGCGCAGTCCGTTCGCCATGGCGGTCAGCCGCGCGGCATAATCGCCATCGCATTTCCAGGTGTTGAGGGTGGCGACGGTGAGTGTCGGCATCGCGGGTGCGCTAGGGCGGTTGGCCGCGCCCCGAGTCAGGCGGTGGCGCGGGCGATGATGTAGACGCCCATCAAGAGCAGCGCGATGAAGAAGACCTGCCGGAAGCGGTCTTCCGACAGGCGCTGGCGGATGCGCTGGCCAACGACCATGCCGATCACCGCGGGGACGACGCCGGCGGCGGACAATATGCCCAAATCCGCCGACAACAGATTGTTGCCCTTGAGCGCGACGGCGAGCGCGACGGTCGAGACGGTAAACAGCATGCCCATCGCCTGGATGAACATGTCGCGCGGCAGGCCGATCGCCTGCAGGAACATCACCCCGGGCACGACGAAGGAGCCGGTCATCCCGGTCAAGACGCCGTTCATCGTGCCGAACATGGGGCCGGCCCAGGCCTCATAACGCGGCGCGATGGTGATGCGCAGCTTCGAGAGGCTGAGCGCCGAATAGGTCACGAGCAAGACGCCGAGCAACGCCGACAGCAGCGCCAGGTCCACACGGGTCAGCGCGGTCGCGCCGATCCAGACCGTGACCGTCGCCATGATCAGGAAAGGCCACAACCGTTTCAAGACGGCAAGGCCATTGCCGCCGACCACCGCCTGCCACAGGTTGGTGACGAAGGACGGCACCAGCAGCAGCGCCATCGCCTGCGGCAATCCCAGCGTCGCCGTCAACAGGGCCAGGCTGACGCTCGGCAGCCCGAGGCCGATCACGCCTTTCACGCTGCCGGCGATCAGGAACGTCGTGAAAATGATGACGAGGGTGGCCGGATCGGTCATCCCGTCACCCTACACGGTCTCCTGGGGCAAGAGAAAGGGGCGGTGGCCAAATGGGCTGGATTCGCCACGGTCGTATTCTGTCCGCGGCGACATCTATCGGTAGCCGACCAAAAGATTCTGTCATGACCACCCTCGAATTCCTCTTCGATATTTCCTCGCCGAGGCGCTGATGGAGGGCCGTTCGGTCCGCTGACCGTAAAAGGCCGGCAGGATGCGCGCTCCGCCGGCCTGGGTTATGCCTGTATTCCCGTCCGTTTCGCTACACGACCGCTTTCACCTCGGTCAGGAATTTGCTGACTTCTTCGCGCATCCGTTCGGATTGCTGCGCCAGTTCCGAGGCCGCGCCGAGCACCTGCGTCGTCCCTGCCCCCGTCTCGCTCGCGCCCTTCGCGACCAGCACGATATTGGAGGAGACGTCTTGGGTGCCGGTTGACGCTTCGTTGACATTCCGGGCTATTTCCTGGGTCGCGAGCCGCTGCTGGTCTACGGCCTCCAGCACGGTCGACGCGCGGTCGTTCACCCCTTCAATCGTATCGCAGATATCCGCGATGGCGGTGACGGCGCTCTTGGTGGCGTCCTGAATATCCGTGATCTGCGTGCTGATCTCATCGGTGGCTGTCTGCGTCTGGTTCGCCAGGGTCTTCACTTCGCTGGCGACGACGGCAAATCCCTTGCCGGCTTCACCGGCCCGTGCCGCTTCGATCGTCGCGTTCAGCGCTAACAAATTTGTTTGCGCCGCGATATCGGCGATCAGGTTCAAGACTTCCCCAATCCGGTCCGATGCGGACTCCAGCACCTTGATTCGTTCCTGCGTGTCCGTGGTTTTGGAGGCGGCTTCGGCCGACAGGTCGGAGACCTGGTCGACTTGCAGTTTCACGTCGCCGATCGAACTGGATAGTTCTTCCGCGGCCGACGCGACGGTCTCGACGCTGGCCGATGCTTCCTCGGCCGCTGAAGCCACGGATGCCGACTGTTCCTGCGCCGATTGCGCCGTGGTGTTCATTGACTTCGCCGAGCTTTCCAGTTCGACGGCCGCCGACGAAACGGTCTCGACCGCGTTCTGCATATTTTCCTCGAATCCGGTAACGACGGTTTTGAAGTCTTCGGCACGTTCCTTGATCGAATCGACAGAGCCGTTGATCGCGCGGCTCGCGATGAGGAACGAGCCGAGCATGCCGCGTTCTTGGATCTTGCGGAAATATTTGTTCCGGCTGACATAGTCCAAGCTGGCGGTCGATTCGCGCACATAAGCGTCCGTGCGGTCGATCAGCGCGTTGATCGCGGTGTACAGGGCGCCAACGTCCGAATCCGGATCATAATCGGTGATGCGCGCTTCGAAGTCGCCTTGTGCGACCGCTTCGCAGACGACGATCGCCTTGCGGATCGCTTTCCCATTGGGTGTGTTCCAAAGCATGATTGAAGGCCTTCCTGGGTTAGAAAGTGAATTGCGAAAGTCCGATGGCCGATGACGCTTCAGAGCGTTGCGACGAACTCGTCATAGTCGACGCCATGGTCCCGCAGCATCGATTGCAACAGGTCGTAGCCCGCCTGCATGCCCTTCTTGCGATCGCCGTGTTTTTGCTCCTCCGCAAGGATCTTGGCGTAGAGCGGCATGACCTTCTCTTCGAGAATCGATCGGTCCGGTTTGCGCCGGTTCGAGTGATATCCGACGATCTGACCCGATGCGTCGAAACTGGGCGTTACGTGCGCATTGACCCAATAGTGGTCGCCGTTGCGGGATCGGTTCACGACATAGGCGAAAATTTCCTTGCCGCTTTGCACCGTCTCCCAGAGGCGTTTGAAGATGCTTCGGGGCATCTCCGGGTGCCGGATGATGCTGTGCGGTTGCCGCAGCATCTCCTTTTCCGTGTAATCGGCGAGGCTCAGGAACAACGGGTTACAGTAGGTGATATGACCTTTCAGGTCGGTCTTGCTAACAATCAAATCGTCGTCGTCGAAGGTTCGTTCTTGGTGGGTAAGTGAAGTATTTCGCGGCATGAGTAGTCCCTCTTCCAGATTCTGAAGAAAGGTCTCCCTTGCAAAGCATCCCTGAGATTAATCAACCTTTAGTTTGGAAAAGACTAGGCGCAATATTCTAAAAAAAGTTATAAGATTCTGATAGTTATGCAGATTGAAAAATAAAAATTCTACTCTCTCAAAGAGCATAAATAAAAGTTTTTATCGTAAAAATTGCAGTATATCGCCTTTAATCATTTGAATATTGATGAATGTTGAAAAATGCAATTTTTGCTTGAATCTTGACGGCAGCAGAGAACTGAAAGTTTTGGTCGCTAGCTCCCTAATGCGATGCGTGCCGAAATGCTGCGATCGAGCGGAGAGTTCCCGTAAACGCAACGTCCAGTACGCTGACGGTATTGGATCAGTTTCTATCCGAGGTACGAGTCGGACGGCATCTTGTGCCGCGCGCGGCGCTCCGGCCCGCCATAGGAATTAAAATGCGCGAAAAGGAATGGCGCGCCCGGGAGGACTCGAACCCCCAACCTCCTGATCCGTAGTCAGGCACTCTATCCAATTGAGCTACGGGCGCGCGATGCAAGCGTTACAGCCTGCAAGCGGCGCGGACACTAAAGAAAGCCGCCCGCAATGACAAGCATGTTTGCAAATATGCGTCACCCCATACGGCAATGTGGGACGGCGGCAAATGCGGCTTGTGGCCTGTCAGGTGCTAAAGTAGTATCTCATCGAGCTTTCGCCAGTCGTAACGGGGGTGACGCTGGAATGCTCGTACCCCGTCGTGGTTTGCAGAGAAACGGCTGGCGAGTCGTGGGGGCCTTGGGGTGTATCCCAAGATAACGAGCAGGGTGTCTGCTTCGCAATGAGATCAATGAGATCAACGCGCAACTTTGGTGTGTTCGTCGCAGGGGGCATTTTGCTTGCCGGCTGCGGCTCTAGTCTGTGGCCATCGCTGACCGGTGACGACCCTGCGTCGGAGTCACAGAGCCGGGAACGTCTGGAAATTCCCGCTTCGCAGGCGGAGCGTGCCGCGCAACAAGCGCAGCAGCAGGCGCAGCAAGGCGCCGCGGCAGTGGCGCCTTTGGGCACGCAGCCTGCGGTGCAGCCCCGGCCGTTGGCGACGCAGCCGCAAGTGACGGGCCGGTCGACCGGCACCTTCGTCGGCAAAAAGGTCGACGCGATGCGTCAGGATTTGAACAAGCTGCGCGCGGCGGTAAACCGGCTCGACAACCGCATGGTGCAGATTCGCGGCGACAACACCGACGCCACGCAACGGTATCTCGGCACTGTCGCGGCGATGAATTCCAAGCTGCAGGTCGGCACCACGCCGGGTAATCCGCTGCTCGTCCAGCAATGGAACGAAGCGCAGAAACAGCTTAAGCGAATCGAAGCCAATATCTCGAAAATGAACAGTCTGTCGAACGACGCCGGCGCCGAAGCCAGCGTCGCCGGATATCTGTTGGACAGCGTGCGCGCTACCTTCACGCTGAGCGGCGCCGTCGACGAGGACCATGTCCAATTGCGCGCGCTGGAAGACAGCGTGAACCAAACGGTCGTCGGCATCGATCGGCTGTTGAACGAGTTGAGCGACGATCTCAACCGGCAGACCGGCTACCTCGGCAGCGAACGCCGTAACCTCACCGCCATGTCGATCGCGATCAAGAATGGCGAGCGCTATGGCATGAGCCTCGTGAACCGCGCCTTCGCGCAGGCCGAGGTCAAGGCGAGCCGGGCGGCCCGGGCGCCGTTGTCGCGGAACGCGCGGCCGTTGGTGGTGATCCGGTTCGACCGGCCGAACGTCGAATACCAATTGGCGCTATACAATGCGGTCAGCAAGGCGCTCGAACGCAAGCCGGATGCCGCCTTCGATCTGGTCGCGGTGCATCCGAAGACAGGGTCCCCGGCGCAGATCGTGCTGAACAGCACGGCCGCCCGCCGCAACGCGGAAAACGTGATGCGCACGCTGGCCGAGCAAGGCCTGCCGACCAACCGCGTCGGCATGAATTCCATGTCCAGCGCCACGGTTCAGGCGAACGAGGTGCGCGTCTACGTCCGGTAATGCGGCAAACGGCGCGCGCCGCACTCTGGATCGCCGACCGGCATGGCCGACAGCAATCGTTACAGCAAGGAATTTCCGGTTTCCTGGGAGGAACTCCACCGGCACGCCCGGGCGCTTGCCTGGCGTCTGCTGCCGTTGGGGCCGTTCGAGGGGATCGTTGCGATCACCCGGGGCGGTCTGGTGCCCGCGGCCATCGTGGCGCGCGAGCTTGAGGTCCGGCTGATCGATACGGTCTGCATCGCCAGCTACGACCACAAGGACAAGGGCAGTCTATCGGTGCTCAAGAAGGCCGGGGCGGGCGACGGCAGCGGCTGGCTGATCGTTGACGATCTGGTCGATACCGGCACCACGGCCAAGGCCGTGCGGGAAATGCTGCCGGGCGCGCATTTCGCGACCATCTACGCCAAACCGGCCGGCCGTTGGTCGATACCTTCATCACCGAAGTCAGCCAGGACACCTGGATCCTGTTTCCCTGGGATGCCATGCCGTCCTATCGTGAACCCATCGGCAGCAAGGACGGCGGATAGGGTCTTTGGTCGGCCGCGCCTATGGCGCGCGGGCGACGGGAATGTTGTCGATCAGTCGGGTTTTGCCGAGATAGGCGGCCGCGAACACGCGGCCGAGACGGCGCGGCGCCAGCGCGCCCTCGATGGGCGCCAGCGTGTCGGCGTCGCGGACCTCGAGATAGTCGACGGGGTCGAAACCGTTGTCCTGCAGTTGGACGCGGCCCCATGTTTCGGCCATGGCCACGTCGTCGCCATGGGCCACCTTGTCGGCGACCTGCCGCATGGTCGCGTTCAGCAACGGGGCGGTCTTGCGGTCGGCGTCCGAGAGATAGGCGTTACGCGACGAAAGCGCGAGCCCGTCGCTTTCGCGCACGGTCGGCACGCCGACGACACCGACCGGGATGTCCAGGTCCCGGACCAGCCTTTTGATGACCAGTAGCTGTTGGTAGTCC
Organism: Alphaproteobacteria bacterium; assembly: GCA_028281325.1. GTDB lineage: Bacteria > Pseudomonadota > Alphaproteobacteria > UBA8366 > UBA8366 > JAJFJD01. The sequence goes on along the minus strand of JANQKC010000011.1, from coordinate 234,644 downwards.
TTCTCGCCGAAATAGGCCCGGTCGGGCAGGCATTGCAGCAGCAGCTTGGACACCACCGTGGCGACGCCTTGGAAGAAGTGCGGCCGTACCGCGCCGCACAGGCCGTCACTGGGGCCGGCCACCGATACCGTCGTGGTGAAGCCGTCGGCATACATCTCGCTGGCATCCGGCAGATAGGCGACGTCGGTGCCCATCGCGCCGATCGCGGCGATGTCGCGGGCTTCGTCGCGCGGGTAGGTCTCGAAATCCTCGTGCGGCGCGAACTGGGTGGGGTTGACGAAGATGCTGACGACGGTGCGGTCGCTCTCGTCGAGGGACCGGCGGACGAGCGCCAGATGGCCGTCATGCAAAGCGCCCATGGTCGGCACGAGTCCGACGCGCCCTCCGTCCCGGCGCCAGATGGCAACACGGTCACGGAGCCCGCCGACCGTTCGGACGATCTCGGGCGTCGTCGGCATGCCGGCTACTCGGCGGCCTGTGGGGCCTTGGGGCGGAAACACTGTTCCGGGCCGGGGAAGCGCCGCGCGCGGACGTCCGCGGCATAGGCCGCCGCCGCCTTCTGCATTTCCTCGCCCAACTCGGCGTAGCGTTTCACGAATTTCGGCTTGAAGGCGGAGAACATGCCGACCAGATCGTCGGTCACCAGGATCTGGCCGTCGCATTTCGGTGACGCGCCGATACCGATCGTCGGCACCGTCACCTTTTCGGTAACCGCCGCCGCCACGTCTTCCATCGTGCCTTCGATCACCATGCCGAAGGCGCCGGCTTCCTCGATCGCGCAGGCGTCGGCGACGATGCGCGCCGATTCATCCGCATCGCGCCCTTGCGCGCGGAATCCGCCGGCGGTGTTGACGCTTTGCGGCATCAGCCCGATATGGGCGAGTACGGGGACGCCGCGTTCGGTCAGAAAGCGGACCGTGTCCGCCATTTCCCCGCCGCCTTCCAGTTTGACGGCCTGGCATCCGGTTTCCGCCATGATCCGGGCCGAGGTCCGGAACGCCTGTTCGGGCGATTCCTGGTAACTGCCGAAGGGCAGGTCGACGATCACGCAGCTTCGCTTGGTGGCCCGCACCACGGCCCTGCCGTGCGCGATCATCATGTCGACGGTAACCCCGAGCGTGTTGTCCATCCCATAGATCACCATCGCGACCGAATCGCCGACCAGTAGGAAATCCATGTGCGGGTCCAGCAGCTCGGCCACCGGCGCAGAATAGGCGGTCAACGAGACAATCGGTTCGCCGCCCTTACGGGCGCGAAGCTCGGGAACGGAGATACGTCCCTGACGCTTGGTCGATGTCATATCGATAGGTCCCTGAATGTCTTGATTGCGCCGCAGCATGCCATGCAAGGTCATGTCTTACGGCCGCAGAGCGGTTATAGCGTAGAGCGCATCCGGGGACAATTGCTGCGGTGCAAAAAATTAGCGCTGGGGCAAGGAGATGCGGAATGTGGTGCCGTCGGTGCCGGTTTCCACAAGATGTAGATCGCCGCCATGATTGCGCATCAACTCGCGAGCGATCGCGAGGCCGAGGCCGGTCCCGCCGGCCCGCGCCGACCCTTCGAAGGGGCGGAACAGCTTATCGCGCGCCCGCGGCGCCAGGCCGGGTCCATTGTCGGAAATGTCGATCTCGATACATTTGCCGTTTGCGGTGGCGGCGACGTCGATCTGTTCGGCGCCGGCCTCCATCGCGTTCCGCATCAGGTTGCTGAGCACCCGGAACAGTTGTTCGCGGTCGGCCTCGACCTCGATCGTCGGGGCGACCGTGTTCCGGAAGCTGGCGACCTGATCCTCGGGCACGACGATTCCGGCTTCGACCTCGGCGACCACGCCGTGCAACGCGAAGCGGCTGCGGTCGAATTCCGGCTGGTCCTGGCCGACGAAATCGAGCGTTTGGCTGCACAGCGCGACGGCCCGCTCGATCGATGCGAACAGGCTCGGGGTTACCCGCCGGACGTCGGGATCGTCGACCGTGCTGAGCCGATCCGACAGCAGCAGAGCGGAGGCCAGGATGCCGCGCAGATCGTGATTGATCTTGGCGACCGCCGTGCCGAGCGCCGCGAGATGGGCGCGTTGGTTCAATGTCGCGCGCAAGCGTTTCTGCATGCCGGCCAATTCGTGCTGCGCCGTGCCGATCTCGTCGCGCCGTCCGGTCGGTTGCATCACCCGGCTCGCGTCTTCGGGGTCTTCGCGGAAGGCGATCATGTTCTCGGTAATGCGGCGCATCGGCCGCACCATCAGCCACTGCAGCGCCAGGAAGACCAACATCGCCGTGATCAACGAGATGACGATGGACAGGCCGAGGATGCGCCAACTGAAATCGGTGAGGGCTTGCCGCAACGGCGCTTCGTCGAGCACCACCTCGATGATGACCGACCGGTCCTTCGGCGACGGCCCGACCACGCGGATCACGCGCTCTTCGGTATTCGCCAGCGTCACGAAGGCGTCGGCGACGAGTTCCATCATGTTGGCCTTGCCCAGGTCGAAGCTAGCGGCCACCGGCGGCGGCATCTCGCCGCTCAATACCAGGCGCGCGCCGTCGCGGCGGACGAACAAGGCGTAGGCGCCGACATGATCGAGCAGTTCCCGGCGCAGCATCTGGCTGACCATGCGGTCCGGCGTTGCGTCCAGGGCGAGGATCGCCAGATGACCGAGGCCAAGGCGTTGATCGATCCAGTTCTCGCGGAATCGGGCGATCGAGGGCACGAAGATGAACACTTCCGCCAGCATGACGAAAACGACGGTCAACAACAGCAAGCGGGAAGAAAGACTTCGCATTTCCGTGCGGCCCAATCTCGGTAGCCCCGGCCGGATGGCCGTAAGAGCCGCCGATCCAGTTATCGAGAGGCGAGTTTACCCAACACCGAGCGGTTTTGCGACGGTCAGCCGCGCTTCGCTTTGTAGCGTTTGTACGCCACCGGAAGCAGCGCCAACAGGGCGAGCCCCACCAAGGCGGTGATGATCTCCGGCGTGAGGATGCCGCGCGCGGAAAAATCACCGCCGGCGTCGAAGATGCTGCCGAGGCCGGCGCCCACGGTGGCGTAGACGAAGCTGCCGGGAATGATACCGGCAAATGTCGCGATGAAGAAGACCCGCAGGGATACGCCGAGGAAAGCCGGGACGAGGTTCACGATGAAGAACGGGAATATCGGAATCAGCCGCAGCACCAGGAGATAGCTCAAGGCGTTCTCGCGGAAGCCGGCTTCCATCTTTTTCAGGAACGGGCCGGCCTTGGCGCGCAGCAGGTCGCCCAGCGCGGTTTTCGCGGCGATGAAGAGAATTGTGGCGCCGATCGTCGCCGCCAGCACGACATAGAGCGTCCCAAACCATTGCCCGAACAGGAACCCGCCGGTGATCGTCATCACGGCGCCGCCGGGCAGGGAAAAGGCGACGACGGCGATATAGATGGCCATGTAGACCAGCACCGCGAGGACGGCCGACTGTTGGACCTGTTCCAGCAGCCAAGTGCGGTTTTCCTTCAATGCATCGAACGTCAGATATCGGTCCAGACCGAGCGCGAAAAAGGCGATCAGGCCCGCGGCCAGCACCAAGAGCGGGATCAGCCGCTTCCACGCGAAGCCGCCGCTTTTGCCCGCGTCCGAATTCTCCTGCACGTTCATGGTTAACTCCTCAAAACCGATCGCCGCTCCCAACGGTATCGCAGTGCGTATCTACACCGGGCTGGTTTCACTCGCGATTCACCTTACTGTGAGTTTCGGTTTACCGGTAGGGTGCGGTCCTGAAAGGCCGCCGCGGCAAATCCGGAACCAACGAATTGGAAGGCGAGGACATGGCATGATTGAAAACTGCACCATTCGGAAGGCTGAAGCGGAGGATTTGGCGCGGTTGCAGGCGATTCGCGCAGCCGCGTTCGAACCGGTCTTCCGGTCTTTCCGGAATATTCTCGGCGAACGGATCGCGGCGGTCGCCCTTGCCGGCGCGGAACGGGAGCAGGCAAACCTGCTCGATCAAATCTGTGGCAAGGAGTCATCGGAGGACCTGCTCGTCGTCGAGCATGGAGGGGAAATCGTGGCCTTCTGTGCGATACGTTGCGACCGGGCGTCGAAAGTCGGTGAAATCGGGTTGAACGCGGTTCATCCCGCGTGTCAGGGCCGTGGTGTCGGCGCCTGGATGTACGAGGCGGCGTTGGCCCGGTTGCGGGCGGCGGGAATGCAGGTTGCGACGGTCGGGACCGGCGGCGACCCAAGCCACGCGCCGGCCCGCCGGGCCTATGAAAAAGCCGGTTTCGGTCCGACGATTCCGAGCCAATACATGTACCGCTCGCTTTAGGGTTAGCGGCCTGCCGGACGCCCTGCGCAGCGGCGTCCCGGGCGTTGGCCAAGCCGTCGATTGACACCGGTTGACCGACCTTTTATACACCGGCCTCTATCCTTAGGCGCTTTGGAGAGAACATCGTGAAACGCACCTTTCAGCCGGGCAACCTTGTCCGTAAGCGGCGGCATGGATTCCGCTCCCGCATGGCGACGAAGGCCGGCCGTCAGGTCCTGGCCCGGCGCCGTAAAAAGGGCCGTAAGCGGCTCTCAGCCTGACGTCATGCGGTCGCCCGTCGGCAGGCTGACGCGGCGGCCCGAGTTCCTTCGTGCTGCGAAAGGCCGGAAATCGGTGGCTCCCGGGCTTGTCCTTCAGTCTTGTCGACAGCGTGACGCCGACGCACCGGTTCGCGTGGGATTCACGGCGAGTCGGCGGGTCGGCGGCGCGGTCGATCGCAATCGCGCCCGGCGGCGCTTGCGCGCGGTGGTCCGGGCGGTTATGCCTCATCATGCCGAACCCGGTTTTGATTATGTCCTGATTGCACGGAAGGGGACGCTGCGTCGGGATTTCGGCGCGTTGACCGGTGATCTTGAAAAAGCGCTAAAGCGTCTCGACCTATGGCGCAGCCGTTAACCCGGATCGGGAGGATCGATTACCGATGGGCTTAGGGACCTCTTTCTTGCGCGTATTGATCCGTGGCTATCAGCTTTTTCTGTCCTTGTTCTTCACGGGGTCCTGCCGCTACCTGCCGGGCTGTTCGGACTACGCCCTGGAAGCGGTGACGGTGCATGGTCCGCTTCGCGGCGGTTGGCTGGCGCTGCGCCGGATTATGCGCTGCCATCCTTGGGGCGGCAGCGGGTATGATCCGGTTCCCGGTGCCTGTTGCCGCGATCAACGGGCCGCGGCGCGTTCAGAAGTGGTGACTCGGTAATGGCTGATCAAAAGAATCTGGTTATCGCAATCGTCATGTCGGTTGTGATTCTGCTGGTCTACCAGGTGTTTTTCGAGATGCCGCGCCGGGAACAGCAGGTGGCGCAACAAGAGGCGGCACAGCAGCAAGCGACGCAGCAGCCGACCGCGCCGTCCCAGACCGAGGGAACGCCCGGCACGCCGGCGCCGGTCGACGGCAGCCCGGTCGGGGCGACGCCGGGCATTCCGGGCATCGCCGACACACCGAGCCTCGGCGTCGACACGTCCGGCGTCGTCGGCGTGTCCTCGGACCCGGTGGGGCAGCGCACGGCCGCGCTGGCAAAGACGCCGCGCGTCAAGGTCATCAACCCCCGGCTCGAAGGATCGATCTCGCTCAAGGGCGCGCGGCTCGACGACCTTTTCCTTAAGGACTACCGCGAAACGCTCGATCCCGAGAGCCCGTTGGTCGAGTTGCTGCATCCGGCCGGCACTCCCCAGCCGTACTATTCGGAATTCGGCTGGCTTCCGATGGCGGGCGTCAAGGTGCCCAACCGCAACTCCGAATGGACCGCCAACAATTCGGAGCTGGCGCCCGGATCGCCGGTTACCCTGCAGTGGGATAACGGCGAAGGCGTGCTCTTCGAACAGCAGATCTCGCTGGACGAAAACTACATGTTCACCGTGGTGCAGCGGGTGCGGAACAACAGCGCCGACGCCATCAACGTCGCGCCTTACGGTCTGGTCTCGCGCACGGGCAAGCCGGACATCCTTGATTTTTATATTCTTCACGAAGGCCTGCTCGGCGTTATCGACGATACGCTGCAGGAAATCGATTACGACGACCTGGACGAAGACGGTCCGCAACGGTTCAGCACCAAGGGCGGTTGGCTCGGCATCACCGACAAATACTGGCTGGTGGCGATGGTCCCGGATCAGGGCGCTTCGGTTAACATGAGCTTCAACAGCGGGCCAATCGGAACCACCCGGCAGTATCAGTCCGATTACCTGATGGACGCCATGCAAATTCCGGAGGGGGCGACCGTCGAGGTGACGAACCATCTGTTCGCCGGGGCCAAGGAAGTGCCGCTGCTGGACAAATACGAGGAAAAACTCGGCATTCCCCGGTTCGACCTCGCCGTCGATTTCGGCTGGTTCTATTTCCTGACCAAGCCGATCTTCTACGCACTGCTATGGCTCAATAACTATCTCGGCAATTTCGGATTGGCGATTTTGGCGCTGACCGTCGGCATCAAGTTGGTGTTCTTCCCGCTTGCGAACAAGTCCTACCGCGCGATGAGCAAGATGAAGGGGCTGCAGCCGAAGATGCAGTCGATGAAAGAGCGGTTCGGCGACGACAAGCAGCGCATGAACCAGGAACTCATGGCGCTATACAAGAAGGAGGGCGTCAACCCGGCGGCGGGCTGTTTGCCGATGCTGGTGCAGATTCCGGTCTTCTTCGCGCTGTACAAGGTGCTGTTCGTCACGATCGAGATGCGGCACGCGCCCTTCTACGGTTGGATCAACGACCTGTCGGCAAAGGACCCGATCGGCTTGCTGACCGTGTTCGGATTGATCGACTGGAACGTGCCGCCGGCGCTGGACATGGTCAATATCGGCCTGTGGCCGATCATCATGGGCGTGACCATGTATCTGCAGCAGAAACTCAACCCGCAGCCGACCGACCCGATCCAGGCCAAGATTTTCCTCTTCATGCCGCTGATCTTCACCTTCATCCTCGCGCCCTTCCCGGCGGGGCTGGTCATCTACTGGGCTTGGAACAACGTTCTGTCGATGGGGCAGCAATGGGTGATCATGAAACGCATGGGCACGGTCTGACCGGCGGGTCCGGCCCGGACGAGTTCGGCCCCGACGCCGAAACGCTTGAATCCGCACGCAAGCTTTTTGCGCAGGAATGCCGGTTCGTGACCGGCGCCGCCGATCTTGGCGGCCTGCCCGAAGACAAACTGCCGGAAGTCGCGTTTGCCGGGCGGTCGAATGTGGGCAAGTCCAGCCTGGTCAACGCGCTGACCGGCCGCAAGACGCTGGCGCGCACGTCGAACACGCCGGGCCGGACGCGGCAGATAAACTTCTTCGACCTCGGCGGTCGGCTGATGCTGGTCGATCTGCCGGGCTACGGCTATGCCCGCGCCGCCAAGACCGAGGTGGCGGCCTGGACGCGGTTGATCCAGAGCTACCTCAAGGGGCGCGTCGGGCTGCGGCGGCTGTGTTTGCTGGTCGACGGCCGGCATGGCCTCAAGCCCAGCGATGCGGAGTTGATGGACCTGCTGGAGAATGCGGCGGTGCCCTACCGGGTCGTGCTGACCAAATGCGATAAGCTGAAACGCGACGCGTTGACGGCCCGTATCGCCGAGGTCGAGGACGCGCTGCGCAAACGCACGGCCGCGTTACCCCAGGTCTTGCCGACCAGTTCGATCAAGAAAACAGGTATTCCCGAGCTACGCGCCGACCTGGCCGCGCTGGCGGGCGACCAGCGAATGGTCTAAAACGGCGTCCGATTGGTGAACAAGGGACGCCGTGTTGACGAAGGCGGGAAGCGACGGTCGATGAGCGAGAACAAGACGAAATTGCGGGCGAAGTGGTTGGAACAGGCGGGCATCCTGACCGAGGCCTTGCCCTTCATGCGCCGCTACGCCGGCCATACCTTCGTGATCAAATACGGCGGCCACGCCATGGGCGATGAAAGCCTGGCCGGCGTCTTCGCGCGCGACGTGGTGCTGCTCAAGCAGGTCGGCATCAACCCGATCGTCGTGCATGGCGGCGGACCGCAGATCGGCGCCATGCTGGAACGCCTCAAGATACAGAGCGAGTTCGTCGACGGCTTGCGCGTCACGGACGGGGCGACTGTCGGCGTGGTCGAAATGGTTCTGTCGGGTCAGATCAACAAGGAGATCGTCGCCAGCATCGGCGCGGCGGGCGGCCGCGCGGTTGGGCTGTCCGGCAAGGACGCGCGGCTGATCACGGTCGAGAAGCTGAAACGCACGACGCGCGACCCGGATTCCAATATCGAGAAAGTGCTCGACCTGGGTTTCGTCGGCGACCCGAAGCATATCGACGTGCATGTCCTGAAGGCGCTGCGGGATACCGACATCATTCCGGTGATCGCGCCGTTGGGTCTGGATGAGGCGGGGCAGACCTTCAACATCAACGCGGATACGGTCGCCGGCGCCATCGCGGGCGCGATGAAGGCGACGCGGCTGCTGCTGCTGACCGATGTGGAAGGGGTTTTGGACAAGGACAAACGCTTGATTTCCGAGATGACGCTCGCCGATGCGGCGGCCTTCCGCAAGGACGGTACGCTGACCGGCGGCATGATCCCCAAGGTCGAGACCTGCGTCGAGGCGGTGCAGGCCGGCGTCGACGCGTCGGTGATCATCGACGGCCGCGTGCCGCATGGCATCCTGCTGGAAATCTTCACGGAACACGGGTCGGGCACGCTGATCCGGAACGGCTGAGGCCGCGGCCGGACGGTTTCCGGCAATCAGCGGGCTTGCCGCTGCTCGGCGAACCGCTCCACGGGCGGGGCCAGCGCTAGGCGGCCCTTGCCCGTATGCTTGGCCTGATACATGGCGCTGTCGGCCCTTGTGATCAGCGTATCGCGGGTTTCCTCGCTACGGGGGTCGTAGATCGCGATGCCGATCGAGATCGCCAAGGGTTTGTCGCGCGACGCGCTCATGCCGCTCATGGCCTGCGACGCGATCAGCATGTTTTCGCCCCGCTTGGCCGCGACATTCGCGTCGGTGTCGTCGAGCCAGATCGCGAATTCGTCGCCGCCGAGCCGGCCGATCAGGTCGTATTCGCGGGTGTTCGCGCGCAGGATATCGGCGAGCTTGCGCAGCACCGCGTCGCCCTTGTCGTGGCCGAGCTTGTCGTTGACCGCCTTGAAGTTGTCCAGGTCGACATAAATCAAGGAGCCGCGCCGCCCGCGTTGGATCGACTGGGAGAGCCGTTGGTCGAGTTCCTCGTAGAAGAAGCGTCGGTTGATCAGCCCGGTCAATTCGTCGAAACGGGAAATGGTTTCGAGTTTCCGCTGCTCGACGATCTGCGACATCACGACGCCGATCTGCTCGCGCAGCGCGACCAGCAACAACTCGTTGTCGTCGGTCCAGTCGGCGCCCGGCTCCACCCGCCAGATCAGGAAGGCGCCCGTCGGCGCGCCGCCCGTTCCGGTCAGCATGCCGATCGCCGGCCGCCCGGCCACGGTGGCGCGGTGCAGGTCCGAGACGTCGATGCGTTTGACCAGTTCATAGGAGTAGCGCTCGGCGATACCGGTATCGCCGAAGGACGCCACCCGGATGGGCCGGCCATCGTCGCCGAACAGGAAGGCTTCGCAGGCGTCGCTCTCGGCCGCTTTGCAAATGGATCGGGCGGCGGTGTCCAGCATGGCCTGCGAGTTCGGCTGGCCGCGGATCGAATCGAGAATGTGATTGACCACGCGGTCGCGCACCCGGCGGCGGGCGTCGGTGCTGTCGACCAGGCGGGAACTGGTGACGTCGTGACAGACCCCGCGCGCGCCGCAGCGAAGCCCTTTTTCGTTCAATATGGGCAGCGCGGACACGGCGAGGCAGACCGGGTGGCCGTCCGCGTTGCGCACCCAAATCTCCTCCTGGCGGACCGCGGCCACGGCGCTGAACGGCAGGACCGCCGCCTTGCTCGGTTCACGCAGCAGGATGTCGCGGGCCCGCTTTCCGATCAGGGCGCCCGGCGCGTGGCCGAGCGCCGATGCCGGCGAGATGAAGGTAAAGGCACCGTTCTTGTCGGTCTCCCAGGCGAAGTCGGCGGCGATATCGACCAGTTGCCGATATCGGTTCTCGTCGGCGCGGATGGCCGCGCGCGACTCGGTCGTATCGAGCCCGACCACCAACGCCCGCCTGTCGCCGCGCGGCAGGACGGTGGTGTCGATCACCCGGTCGTCGCCGTCTGTGGGCAGCGCCAGGATGTCGCGCGTGGTCGTCCTGTCGGCGATGGCCTGTTTGATCAGGTCGAGCAGGCGGGAGGCGGCGTCCTGTCCGGCCGGCCGGTCGAGCGCGTCGATCAGCCAGCGGCCGTCGTCGTTCAGCGGCTGCAGTTCGCCCGAGGCGGTGATCTGAAGCACCGGACCCGGATAGCCGGACAGCGTCGCCGGCATGTCCGCCCAGTCGTCGCGGGCGCTATCGGCGCGGCGTCCCCGGATCTTCGATGGCATGAGAACTCTCCCTCCCGACGGCGATAAGCCACCCGAACCGCGCGGCAGGGAACGGTATCGGGTAAGGGTTTATTAAGTGTTAGCGGTCGATTGCCTTTGATTAAAAGGTTGCCGGATCGCGATGCTTGCGACACTCTCTGCTCCTATGAGCGACGAATTTGCCGATATCACGCACTGGGTTTTCGACCTCGACAACACGTTGTATCCGGCCGAATGCAACCTGTTCCTGCAGGTCGACAAGAACATCCAGCAATTTATTATGGATTTGTTCGACTTGCCGCCGGAAGAAGCGCGGAAGCTGCAGAAATCCTATTTCCATGAGCACGGCACCACGCTGAACGGCCTGATGGCCAAGCATGGGGTCGCGCCGGAAGAATTCCTCGAATATGTCCACGACATCGATGTCAGCCCGGTCCCGCCGAATGCGGACTTGGACGCCGCCCTCGCGAAGCTGCCGGGGCGGAAGGTGATCTATACCAACGGGTCGGTGCCGCATGCCCAGCGCGTGACCGACCGGCTCGGCGTGTCGCACCACTTCGACGGCGTCTTCGACATTGTCGCGGCGGAATATGTGCCGAAGCCGGACCCGGTGCCCTACGACACGTTGATCGAACTGTTCGATATCGAGCCGGCCTGCGCGGTGATGGTCGAGGATCTCGCCCGTAACCTGAAACCGGCGCACGAGCGGGGCATGACCACGGTCTGGATCCGCAACGACCATCACTGGTCCGGCGGCAGCGAGGACGATCCGCATATCCACCACGTGATCGACGATCTGTCGGAGTGGATCGTCGAGGTGGCCGGCCGGATCGCGCCCTCGTCTTGACACTCCGGGCCTTGTTGCCCAGAGTCGGCGCTCTTTTCAGGGCTGTACCAACAAGAGACTGATCCATGAGCCACGCAGATCTGCAAACTGCCATCGACGCCGCCTGGGAGGATCGCGACGCGATCTCCTCCGCCACCAAGGGAGAGGTCCGCGACGCCATCGAATCCGCGCTCGACCTGCTCGATTCCGGCCAGGCGCGCGTCGCCGAGAAAGGTCCCGACGGTTGGACCGTCAACCAGTGGCTCAAGAAGGCGGTGCTGCTGTCCTTCCGCATCTACGACATGTGGGCGCAGGGCGGCGGCCCGGACGGCTCGGCCTGGTGGGACAAGGTGCCCGCCAAGACCAAGGGCTGGACCGATGCGCAATTCGCCGAGGCGGGCTTCCGCAGCGTGCCGAACTGCGTCGTCCGGCGGTCGGCCTATGTGGCGCCCGGCGCGGTCCTGATGCCGAGCTTCGTCAACCTCGGCGCCTATGTCGGCAAGAACACCATGGTCGATACCTGGGCCACGGTCGGCTCCTGTGCGCAGATCGGGGAAAACTGCCATCTGTCGGGCGGCGTCGGCATCGGCGGCGTGCTGGAACCGTTGCAGGCCGACCCGGTGATCATCGAGGACAATTGTTTCATCGGCGCGCGTAGCGAGGTTGTCGAAGGCGTGATCGTCGAGGAAGGCGCGGTGCTGTCGATGGGCGTCTTCATCGGACAGTCGACCAAGATCGTCGATAAGGCGTCCGGTGAGATCATCCGTGGGCGCGTGCCGGCCTATTCGGTCGTCGTGCCGGGTACGCTGCCGAGCGATCCGCTGCCGGGCCAGAACATCGGGCCGAGCCTGTATTGCGCGGTGATCATCAAGACGGTCGACGAAGGCACCCGCGCCAAGACCTCGATCAACGACCTGTTGCGGGACTGACCGGTTTGATCGACGCGGTCGACCTTGCGCGCGATCTGATCCGCTGCCCCAGCGTGACGCCGAAGGAGGGCGGCGCGCTCGACGAATTGCAGGGCGTGCTCGAAGGCCTCGGCTTCACCTGCCACCGCCTCAACTTTTCCGATACCGACACGCCGGACGTGGACAATCTCTACGCCCGGCTTGGCACGGCGGCACCGAATTTCTGCTTCGCGGGCCACACCGACGTGGTGCCGACCGGCCCGGCCGAAGAATGGACCGTCGATCCCTTCGCCGCCGAAATTCGCGACGGGTTCCTGTACGGCCGTGGTGCGGTCGACATGAAAAGCGCCATCGCCGCCTTCGTCGCCGCCACCGCGCGGGTAACGGCCGACGGGCCCGTGCCCGGCTCGATCAGCCTGCTGATCACCGGCGACGAGGAGGGCCCCGCGATCAACGGCACCCGCAAGGTGCTCGACTGGCTGGAGGAGCAGGACGAACGCATCGACGCCTGTCTCGTCGGCGAGCCGACCAACCCGTCCGAAATGGGCGAGATGATGAAGATCGGCCGCCGCGGCAGCGTGAACTTCATCGTGACGGCGAAGGGCACGCAGGGGCATGTCGCCTATCCGCATCTCGCGGACAATGCGGCGCATAGCCTGACGCGGATGCTTGAGGCGTTGATCCGCGATCCGCTGGACGACGGCAACGAGCATTTCCAGCCGTCCAGCCTGCAGATCACCAGCATCGACATCGGCAACCCGACCGAGAACGTCATTCCCGGCACCGCCGAAGGCCGGTTCAACATCCGATTCAACGATATGCACAGTTCGGACTCCCTGGTGAAATGGGTCCGCGAGACGTTGGACAAGACCGCCGGTCCGGACGGCTACGATCTGAAATACCGGGTGAGCGGCGAGTCCTTCATCTTCCCGCCGGGCCTGTTGAGCGACCTGATCAGCGGCAGCATCGAGACGGTCATCGGGCGGCGTCCCGAACTCAGCACGACCGGCGGCACGTCCGATGCGCGGTTCATCAAGGATCATTGCCCGGTCGCCGAATTCGGGTTGGTCAGCCAGACCATGCATAAAGTCGACGAACGCTGTAGCCTGGACGATATCCGCGCCTTGACCGATATATACCAGAACGTCTTGACGCGGTTCTTCGAAGCGCGATAGCCGGAGCACCTATGATCACCATGTCGGAAATGTGGACCGGGCTGTTTGCGGCCTGGCGGATGTTGCTGCGGGATGGCCGCGCCGTCGCGCTGTTCGACGATTCCGTGCCCGGCGTCGTTAAATCCTTCTTTTGCGCTGCCGTTGTTCTGCCCGGCTATATCGTGATCTTGTCGGTCGGCCCCAGCCCGATCCCGGCGGAAGTGAGCGGGTTCCGTGTCGTCTCCGTGGAAGCGATCGCCTATGTCGTGAGCTGGGTGGCCTGGCCGTTGTTGATGGCGCCGGTGGCGCGGGGGCTCGACAGGGACGCCAACTATTGCCGCTACATCGTGGCCTATAACTGGTCGGCGGGGCCGCAGATTCTCATCCTGCTGGTGGTGGTGCTGTTGTCGGCCAGCGGTCTTCTCCCGCGTGACGTGCTGGTCGTGGTCAACTTGGCGGCGCTCGCGGTTGTGTTGTTCTACCACCTGTTCATTCTGCGCACCGCGCTCGAAGTCTCGCCTTATGTCGCGATCGCCCTGGTGGTCGGCGAGTTCATGCTGAGCCAGTTCATCATCGTCGCCCGGAACGGCATGTTGCTCTGAGCGATTGCCCTAGGCCGGATCGTAGCTCACGCGCATCAGGTAGAGCCCGTCCGGCGGCGCGGTCGGGCCGGCCCGGCTGCGGTCACGGGCCGCGAGGGCGGCTTCCACGTCGGCGCGGGTCCATTTGCCCTCGCCGACAAGCTTCAGCGTCCCGGCGATGTTGCGGACTTGATGATGCAGGAAGGACCGCGCTGCGACGGCAATCGCGATCTCGTCGCCGTCGCGGTCGACGCGCAGGGTATCCAGCGTCTTGACCGGCGACTTGGCCTGGCAGGCCGCGGCGCGAAAACTCGTGAAATCATGATTGCCGATCAAGGCGTTGGCCGCGTCCTGCATCGCCGCCGTATCGAGCGGGGTCGCGACATGCCAAACGCGTCCCGCCAGCAGGGTCGGCGGCGCGCGGCGGTTCAGGATGCGATAGCGATAGGCCCGGTGCGTCGCCGAGAAACGGGCGTGGAAATCCTCGGTCACCGCCGCAACGTCGACAATCGCGACCGGCGCGGGCTTGAGATGGAAGTTGATCGCGTTCTGCACCGTGTCGGCGTCGGTCGACTTTTCAAGGTCCACATGCGCGACCTGGCCCAAGGCATGCACCCCGGCGTCGGTCCGGCCAGCGGCATGCAGCGTCAAGGTTTCGCCGCTGAAGGCATGGATCGCCCGTTCGACCGCTTCCTGCACCGAGGGTCCGTTGTCCTGCCGCTGCCAGCCGACGAAGGGCCCGCCGTCGTATTCCAGCGTCAGTTTCCATCGGGTCATGACAGCGTGCGGCCTTTGGGCACCGGGAAGCCGCGCAGGAAATCGGCGGCCTCCATCGGGCTCTTGCCTTGCCGTTGCAGGCGCAGGAGGCGCAGCGCCCCTTCGCCGCAGGCAACCGTCAACCGGTCGTCCAGTGTCGTGCCCGGCGGCCCGCCGCCGTCGACGACCCGGGCCTCCAGCAGCTTGATCCGTTGGCCGTCGAGGTCGAACCAACTGCCGGGCCAGGGCGTGAAGGCGCGCAGCTTGCGTTCCAGGGCGTCGGCCGGGTCCCGCCAGTCGATCCGCGCTTCGTCGCGCGTCAGCTTCTTGGCGTAGGTGACGCCTTCCTCCGGTTGGGGGATCGGCGGCAACGACCCGTTGGCGACCCGGTCGAGGGCGTCGACGATCATCCGGCCGCCCATCTCGGACAGGGTGTCGTGCAGGGACTCGCCGGTCGTCGCGCCGGTGATCGGCGTCTTCTCGATCAGCAGCATTGGGCCGGTATCCAGGCCTTCGTCCATCTGCATGATGGTGACGCCGGATTCCGTGTCGCCGGCCAGGATCGCGCGCTGGATCGGCGCGGCCCCGCGCCAGCGCGGCAGCAGGGAGGCATGGATGTTGAGGCAGCCGAGGCGCGGCGCGTCGAGAATGGCTTTCGGCAGGATCAGCCCGTAGGCGACGACGACGGCGATGTCGAGAGCGAGGTCGCGGAACGCCTGTTGCGCCGCTTCATCCTTGAGCGACGATGGCGTGCGCACCGGAGAGCCGAGCGACTCGGCGGCGGCCTGCACGGGGCTTGGCCGTTCTTTCCGTCCCCGCCCGGCGGGTCGCGCGGGCTGGCTGTAGACGCAGGCGATATCGTGCCCGGCGGCGTGCAGCGCCCGCAACGCGGGCACGGCGAAATCCGGTGTTCCCATAAAGGCGAGACGCAAGGGCATCGTATTGGATGGCGCGGAAGGCCGGCGTCAGTCTCCGGCCATCGCCTCCTGCTTTTTCAGTTTGGTCAGCTTGCGCAGGATCATGCGGCGCTTCAAGGACGATATGTGGTCGACGAAGATGACGCCGTCCAGGTGATCCATCTCGTGCTGGATACAGGTGGCGAGCAGGCCGTCCGCGTCCAATACCTGTTCGGTGTTGTCCTGGTCCAGGTATCGCACCTTGATGCGGGCCGGCCGTTCCACGTCGGCGAACTGTTCGGGCAGCGATAGGCAGCCCTCTTCGTAGGTGGCCAAATCGTCGGAATGCCAGAGAATTTCGGGATTCGCCATGCGGATGGGGTCCCGCGGCCCATCCTTCGGTGAAACGTCGACCACGAGAATGCGCTTCGTGATGCCGACCTGCGGCGCGGCCAGGCCGATGCCGGGCGCCAGATACATGGTTTCCAGCATGTCGTCCATGGTCTTCGCGATCGCCGCGTCCACCGACTCGACCGGTTCGCAGCGAACCTTCAGTCGGGGATCGGGGGCGGTGACGATAGGCAATACAGCCATTTACGCGGGTCCATGGAATTATTGTCGACTCTCAGCTAGGTATGGGCCCGAACGGCCTACGTCAAGGTCATTGATGCGTTACGGGACTCCGCCATGCTAGACTTCGGCGGCTTCCGATCCGGATCGAAACGCCGATGGAAGGGCAGAAACTGCAAGACATCCTGAATTGGTTGGCGGGCCTGGACCTGCCTGTCGTGATCTCGGTCGCCGCGATATCGGTCGCCGTGCTGGTCGTCGTGTTGCTGCTGCGCAGCCGCAATGACAGCCGCGAGTCGGCGAACCGTCTCGCCGCCGCGCAAGTCGACCTGGCCGGGCGGCTCAGCCAGTTCGCCGACCACCAGATCGCCGCCCAGAATGCCCTGGCCGAACGCATCCATAACCAGGAGCGCGCGGTGATGCGCACGTTGGAGGAGCGTCTGGGCCAGGTCACGCAGCGCGTCAACGATTCGCTGCACAAACAGGCCGTCGAGTCGGCGACGACCATGGGCGATCTGAAGGAACGGCTTGCGGTCATCGGCAAGGCGCAGGAGAACATCACCAAGCTGTCGAAGGACGTGGTCAACCTGCAGGAGGTGCTGTCCAACAAGCAGTCGCGCGGCGCGTTCGGCGAGACCCAGTTGGCCGATCAGGTCCGGAACGCCTTGCCGCCGTCGGCCTATGCCTTTCAGGTCACGCTCGGCAACGGCTCGCGGGTCGATTGCCTGTTGACCTTGCCGAACCCGCCGGGGGCGATCTGCATCGATTCCAAATTTCCGCTCGAAAGCTATCATGCGCTACGGGCCGCCCGCGAAGAGCGCGACCGGGTGACGGCGAAACGCGCCTTCGCCGCCGATGTGCTGAAGCATGTCAACGATATCGCGGCAAAATACATCCTGCCGGGCGAGACCGCCGAATCCGCGCTCATGTTCCTGCCGTCGGAAGCGGTCTATGCGGAACTGCACGCCGAACTGCCCGACGTGGTCGAGAAGTCGCATCGCGCGCGGGTATATATCGTGTCGCCGACCACGCTGATGGCGACCCTGAACACCATCCGGGCGGTGTTGAAAGACGCCCAGATGCGCGAGCAAGCCGGCCTGATCCAGAAAGAAGTCACCGCCATCACCGACGATGTGGGGCGGCTCGATTCGCGGGTGGCGAAGCTGCAGCGGCATTTCGGGCAGGCCGAGGAAGACATCCGCCAAATTCGGATTTCGACCGAGAAGGTTCAGAAACGCGCCACCCGGATTCAGGAGTTGGAACTCGACGAGATCGACGGGCCGGACGCGTCGGATGTCACCGACGTTCCGGAACTGCCGCTGCGAAATGCCGTATCGGGCCGGTCCGACTGACCGGATCGTTCGTGGGCGTCGGGGGGCCGGCCTAGAGCTGCACCCGTACCTTGTAGGTCAGTTTCGTCTCGCCCTTGGACGGCACGGTGATCGACCATTCGGCGCGGTCCGATGCCGGCTTCTGGTGCTTGCCTGACGATTCCAGGATTTTCCAGTCGCCCGGCATACGCTCGATGATCTTTACGGTCACCGCCTTGTCGGTCGCGTTGCCGATCATGATTTCGTGGGTCGATTCATAGGCGTTCTTCGGCAGGCCTTGCTTGCGGAAGTCGGTTTGTTTCCGTTTCGCCGTGATGTCGAAGGCCTGACCCAGGCGCAGGCGAACCTCGGCGCCGTCGGGGGTATGTCCGATCCGGTCCGCCCCGAAGAAGGTGCCGCCCGAGCCGTCGGCCTTGCCGAATACCCGGATCGTGCCGGCGGGCATGGGAATCCCGAGGCCGCCCTTCTCCGCGTTGTTGAAGCGGAACAGGCGTTCGGCGTTCATCGTGAGCGGATTGCCGAAGCGGCGGGTATAGAAGCTGCCGTTTCCTTCGATGCGGTACTCCTTGGAAACGGGCACAGCCGGCGCGCGGAACAAGACGATCTGCTTGGTTGCCCGGTCGTCGAGCGAGGTCTTGTCCGGAATACGATAGATATGCATGTCGCCTGCGGGTTGCGGCGGAACCGGCGCGGCGAGCGCCGCCGTTTCTTTCCGGGCGGACAACGCGCGCACGGCCTGCGGTCTGTCCTGCGGTCCCTGATTGATCGACCCGGCCACCAGCCGCAGCGCGGCGTCCCCAAAGGCGGCGCCGCTGTTGTTCGTAATCGTCGCGACCGCTTGCAGCGACAGCGTCGTTTCCGACGCGTCCAGCTTGGCGACATAGTCGGCCTGCCATGTGAGGCCGCCGGTCAGGTAGTGCAGGTCGAGGGCTGTCGTCGTCGGCTGTTTCACGTCGAAACTCGCCAACAGGGTGGGACTCTCCCGCAGGGTCGCAGGCAGGGTATCGTAGGCGATGCGGCCGGGGATCGTCGTCTCGATCCGGTCGCCGATCTGCAGGACGATGCCGTTGCGCGTGCTCAGCACCTTGGCGATTTCGACCGTTTCCTCGCCGGTCGTCGGATGCGTCCTGATGATCCGTACGGTGCGGCCGACCGAATGCTTCAACAACGAATCCGGCGTCAACAGATCGAAGGCGAAGGTCTGATCCACAAGGGTCGCCGTGTCGGGCGCGTTCGCAAGGACCGATGCGGTCGCCGGTTGCATCGACGGGCTGACGCCCGACAGAGCCAGCACATTGCGGCCGGCCTTCAAGTCGACGCGCCGCTGCTCCTGCACGAAGGCGACATTGTCGTTATAGATCGTCACGGCGACCGCTGTCCGGGCGTCGGGCGCGACGACGACTTCCTTCGTCTCGGCATACGCGCCACCGGCGGTGAGGAGTGCGAGGGCGACGGCCGCCGCGGCGAGGCGGGCGCGCCGGGGGATGGATATCGATGCGCCGGATTTCGGGGGTCGTGTCGTCATGGCCGACATGGTGTCCTGCTATTCAGTTGGTGCTTTATTGGTTTTTCGAAACGGGTCCGGTTTATGGATCGTTATATTAGATCTGCAACGATTGGCGCGAGCGCAGCGCCGCGGTGAGCGTGCCGTCGTCGAGATAGTCCAACTCGCCGCCGACCGGCACGCCATGCGCCAGCCGCGTGACCCGGACATCCGTCTCCGCCAGCCGTTCGGCGATGTAATGCGCCGTCGTCTGGCCGTCGACCGTCAGGTTCGTCGCGAGGATGATTTCGCGCACCGCGGCTTGTCCGGCGCGATCGATCAGGCCGCCAATATTCAGATCCTCGGGTCCGACGCCGTCGAGGGCCGAGAGATGGCCCCCTAGGACATGATAGCGGCCCTTGAACGATCCCGTGCGTTCCAGCGCCCACAGATCGCCGACCTCCTCGAGGACGCAGATGGTTGTCGGATCGCGCTCGTCGTCGCGGCAGATGCTGCACGGCGTATCGGTGTCGAGGTTGCCGCAGATCGGGCAGGTCTTGATGGTTTCCGCCACCGCGTCGAGCGCTTGCCCCAGCGGCTGCATCAGCGTCTCCCGCTTCTTCAAGAGATGCAGGACGGCCCGCCGGGCCGATCGTGGGCCCAGGCCCGGCAATCGCGCCAGCAGTTGCGTCAGCCGTTCGACATCGTTCATCGTGTTGCGGTCTTAAAAGGGCAGCTTGAAGCCGGGCGGAAGCTGCAGGCCGCCCATCATCGACGAGGTTTCGTCCTGCACCTTTTCTTCGAGACGGGACTTGGCGTCGTTATGCGCGGCCGTGATCAGGTCTTCGAGGATTTCGGCGTCGTCCGGTTTGATGAGCGATGGGTCGATCTTGACCGACCGCATCGCGCCCTTGCCGTTCAGGATCACCGTGACCATGCCCGCGCCGGCGGTGCCGCTGATTTCCAGCGTCTCGAGCTTTTCCTGCATTTCGGCCATCTTGGTCTGCATTTCCTGGGCCTGTTTCATCAGTTGCCCGAGATTCTTCATCGCTTAATCCTCTTCATCGTCGTCATAGCCAAGCCCGGCATCGTCGCTGGCCATATCCGGGTAATCGAGTTCCGACGGGTCGCCGCGCGGCGTGACCTTGCGGATAACCGACCCTGGAAAGGCCGCTTTGACCGCCTGGACCAAAGGTAGTTCTTCGGCTGCGTCCAACAAGCGTTGACGCGCGGCGGCGTCCTGCTCCGCCATCGTTGGGTCGCCGGCTTCCTGTGAGATGCTGACGACCCATCGTTCGCCGGTCCACTGCGTCAACATCGACGCCGTCTTGTTGGCGAGATCGCGCTGCGCGTGTTCGGTCGGGCGAAATTCGATGCGGCCCTTCTCGAACTGCACCAGATGCACATTGTTGAACAGCTGCACGCGGATGCCGACCTCGCGCTGCTCTTCGAACAAGGCCAGCACGTCGGCAAAGCTTTCCGGCGATGGGGTCGGCGCGGCGCTGGTTTCGGGTATGGCGTCCGGCATCGGCGCGGGGGCCGGATCCGGTGGCGCGTTCGGCGCCGGGGCCGGCATGGCCACGGCGGTCATGGCGGACCCGGACGGTCCGCCGCCGGGCGATGCGGTGCCGGGAGTCGGCCGTTCCGCCGGGCCGCCGCCATTCGGCGCGCCCGGCTTTTCCGTTAGCTGTTTCGCGAGATCGCCCGGCGTCGGCAGGTCCGCAGCGTAGGCGAGCCGAACCAGCACCATCTCCGCCGCTTGCAGTTGCGCTTCCGCCCGCTGGGTTTCCTCCAACCCCTTCAACAGAAGCTGCCAGGTACGGGTCAGGATCGGCAGGCTCAGCTTTTTGGCCAGGTCCCCGCCGCGCGTTTTTTCGATTTCCGGGGTATAGGCGGCGTCCGCGACTTCCGGCGCGATCTTGATCCGGGTGATCCAATAGGTCGCGTCGAGCAGGTCCTGCAGGACGGCGACCGGGTCCGCGCCGTCGCGATACAGGGCTTGCATCCGGTCCAGCGCGCCCTTGATATCGCCACCCATGAGTTGGTCCAGCAGATCGAACACCGCGGCCCGGTCGGCCAGCCCCAGCATGTTCTGCACCTGCTCGCCGGTTACGGCGCCGTCGCCCAGCGCGATCGCCTGATCGAGCAGCGACAGACCGTCGCGCACCGACCCATCGGCGGCGCGGGAAATCAGCCGGATCGCGTCGTCCTCGACCGCGACGTCTTCCTGTTTCGCAATATTGCCGAAGTGTTCGGCCAACTGCGCCATGTCGAGGCGGCGCAGGTCGAAACGCTGACAGCGCGACAGCACGGTGACCGGCACTTTGCGGATTTCGGTCGTCGCGAAGATGAAGCGGACATGCTCCGGCGGTTCTTCCAGCGTCTTCAAGAGCGCGTTGAAGGCGTTCTTCGACAGCATGTGCACTTCGTCGATGATGTAAACCTTGAACCGCGCGGAAACCGGTTTGTAGCGGACGCCTTCGATCAACTCGCGGATGTCGTCCACGCCGGTCCGGCTGGCGGCGTCCATTTCCATCACGTCGACATGCCGGTCCTCGGCGATGGCGATGCATTGGTCGCACTTGCCGCAAGGCGAGATGGTGATGCCGCCTTGGCCATCCTCGCCGACGCAGTTCAGCGCGCGGGCGATGATCCGGGCGGTCGTCGTCTTGCCGACGCCCCGAACCCCCGTAAGCATATAGGCATGCGCGATCCGGCCGCTGTCGATGGCGTTCGATAAGGTGCGGACAAGCGCGTCCTGGCCAACCAATTCCTCGAAAGTGCTTGGCCGGTATTTGCGCGCGAGGACGCGATATGCCGTTGATTCTGTGTCCTTTGCCATGCGGCGGGACTGTTCTTACCTTCGGCTCCCATTGTCGGGTGGAAGGCCGGCCGGGCGACCCGAACCTGACTCGTTACGGCTGCTTCCTTCCGGACCTGACCGGGTTGGCGAGGGATTCGTCCGCAGACCAACCTTCCGATTTCACTATATCAGCTACCGGTGTCGAGAAGGCAAGGGGAGTCGGTCAGACGTTCCCCGCCGGCGGTTGCGTGGCTTGCGGCAACCATGCGAAATTCACATCATGAAAAGCGCAAATACCTATGCAAGCATCGAAATCGACCGTGCGGGACACCTGCGCCGGGACGAAGGATGGGTCGAAAAGCGGCTGACCGATCCGGCGTCGCGGATCGTGCCGGTCTGGCGGTCGCGCAGCCTGGTGATCGAGGGCGATATCCCGCAGCCGATGGCCCTGCCGATCGGGCATGTGCCGCTCGACGATCTGGAAGCGGTCGTTTTCCTGGGGCTTGTCGACGAGGCCGCGTATTTCGCCATCGATGTCTCGCATCACGAAGAACCGCCGTTGCGGGATTACGGCACCTTCCAGGACCTGCGGCGCGTCGGCCCGCGCATGACGGCGAACGAGGGCGGCCTGCTGGCCTATGCCAGGGCGATGATGACCTGGCACCGGCGGCACCGGTTTTGCGGCCTTTGCGGCAGCCCGACCGAGATCAAGGAAGCCGGCCACGTGCGCCAATGCAGCAATGCGGATTGCCGGGCCCTCTGCTTCCCGCGGACCGATCCCGCGGTGATCATGCTGATCCATGACGGCGGCGACCGGATCGTACTCGGCCGCAAGTCGAACATGCTGCCGGGGCAGCACTCGATTCTGGCCGGTTTCGTCGAGCCGGGCGAAAGCCTGGAAGACGCGGTGGCGCGCGAAACCTACGAGGAGGTCGGCCTCGAGATCACCGACACGACCTATCATTCGTCGCAGCCGTGGCCGTTCCCGGCGAATATCATGCTGGGCTATACCGCGCGGGCGACGACCTTCGACTTGACCGTCGACTACAACGAGTTGGAGGACGGCGCGCAGTGGTTTACCCGCGACCAGCTTCTGAACTCGCCGGAAGACGCCACATTCCGCCTGCCGCGCAAGGATTCGATCTCACGGCGGCTGATCAACGAATGGTTGGGGGTGTAAGGCGGCGTCAGCCGTTGTTGACGCGGGCGCGGTGAGGCGAGGCCGGATAGACGCCCAGAATCTTCACCTCCCGGCTGAAGAAGCCCAACTCCTCCAGCGCGAGCCGGACCGACGTGGTGTCCGGATGCCCTTCGATATCGGCATAGAACTGGGTCGCGGTGAACTGTCCGCGCACCATGTAGGATTCCAGCTTCGTCATGTTCACGCCGTTGGTCGCGAAACCGCCGAGCGCTTTGTACAGGGCCGCCGGCACGTTGCGCACGCGAAAGACGAAAGACGTGACGACCATGCCGTCCTTGGGATCGGGGTCGATCGGTTCCATCGCCATCACGATGAAGCGCGTGGTGTTGTGTTCTTCGTCCTCGATATCGTTGCGCAGGATGTCTAGGCCGTAGGTTTCCGCCGCCAGGGTCGACGCGATCGCGCCCATCGTGCGGTCGCCGGTTTCGGACAGTTCCTTCGCCGACCCGGCGGTATCCACGTGGACGACGGCCTGCACGCCCAAATCGCGGATGAAGTTGCGGCATTGCGACAGCGCCTGCACATGGCTGTGGATGGACTTGAGATCGCCGATCTTCACGCCCTTGCAGGCCAGGAGTTGGTGGTTCACCCGTTCGTAGCGCTCGCCGATGATATGCAGGCCTGAGTCCGGCAGCAGGTGATGGATATCCGCGACCCGTCCGGCCACCGAGTTCTCGATCGGGATCATCGCCAGCCGCGCCTGACCGTCGTGGACCGCCGCGAAGACGTCGTCGAAGGTCCGGCAGGGCAGGGTCTCCATGTCGGGATAGGCGGTCCTGCAGGCGAGGTCCGAGTAAGCGCCGGGGAGGCCCTGAAACGCGATCAGGTTGTCCGAGTTTGCCGTCATGGCCGGGAATCCATCCTATCGCGCGAGTATTTGCGCCGCGCGTTCGAGATCGGCCGGAGTATCGACGCCGAGCGGAACCGTGTCAACGAGCGCCACCTCGATATGCAGGCCGGCTTCAAGCGCCCGTAATTGTTCGAGTTTCTCGCGCATTTCGAGAACGCCCGGCGGCAATGCGATGAACCGGTCCAATGCCGCGCGCCGGTAGGCGTAAAGACCGATATGATGCAGCAGGGGGCCATCGCCCGCCGGCGCGGTCGCGCGGGTGAAATAGAGCGCCCGGCCGCGCCGCGCGCCCTCGGCCAGCGGGACCACGGCCTTGACCACGTTGGGGTCGTCGCGTTCGGCGTCCCTCGTGATAACCGCGGCCAGGGTGGCGATGTCTACGCCGTCGCCGGCCAACGCGTCGAGCGCGGCGGCGATCGCCGCCGGTTCGATTGTCGGAAGGTCGCCTTGCAGGTTGACGACCGCGTCGTGGACGCCCTTTGGATCGAAGCGCACGAGCGCCTGATGGATCCGGTCCGAACCGGACGGCAGGTCGGGGTCGGTCAGAATCGCCGCGCCGCCGGCCGTCTCGACCGCGTCGGCGATTTCCGGTTCGGCGGCGGCCACCAGGACGGGGCCGATCCCGGCCTCTTCGGCACGGCGCATGACGTGAACGATCATCGGCAATCCGTTGATCGCCGCCAAGGGCTTGCCGGGCAGGCGGCTCGACGCCATGCGGGCGGGAATGATCACGATGGGGTTTTGCGGTGCGGACATGGGCGAGACGTATCACGATTGCGGGATTGTTTCGGGTGGGGCGGCCCTGCGTCATTTCGCCGCGCGTCATCCCCCCGACTTTCGGCATTACAGCCCATTGGGTTAGGTTACGCCAGCTTGTTTGCGGTGCGCTTTGGGTGATACTCCTGAGGCGCCATTTTTGGTGCGCCAGGGTGAAAAACTATAGGTCGAGGTTATGGGGAAAGATCCGCTTTTCGTGAATAAGGTTGCCGGCGCCGTGATCGGTGCAGGATTGATTGCGATGATGACGGGGTTCGTTTCCGGTAAAATCTATCACCCCGAGATGCCGGAGACGCCCGGCTTTGCGATTGCGGCCGACGCCGCCGGCAGCGCACCGGTGCAGACGGCCGCCGTACCGACCGGCCCCGTCGAGATCGGTCCGTTGCTTGCCGCCGCGGATATCGAAAGCGGCAAGAAAGTCGCCCGGAAATGCACGTCCTGTCACACCTTCGAACAGGGCGGCCCGAACAAGATCGGCCCCAATCTGTGGAACATGGTCGGCGCGCAACCGGCCGCGGTGGAAGGATTCAGGTATTCCAGCGCAATGCGGGGGATGGAGGTCGTTTGGGATTTCGAGGAACTCAACAAATTCCTCTACAGGCCCCGGGATTACCTGCCCGGCACCAAGATGACCTATGCCGGTCTCAGGAAGGACCAGGACCGCGCGGATCTGATCGCCTATATGCGGTCGTTGAGCGATAATCCGAAGCCGTTGCCCTGACCGTCTTTCGGCGGGACGGCCGGTACCTTATTCTACGATGATCCGGTAACCGCCGCGGGACCCATTCATGACGGCAGAACGCTGCCCCGACGAGTTCATTGCGCTGGCCGGGAAGCTCGCGGACGCCAGCGGCGCCATTATCCGACAATATTTCCGGACGCCCGTCCCCGTCGAGACCAAATCGGATGACAGCCCGGTGACGGTTGCCGACCGCGAGGCCGAAGCGGCGCTGCGGGCGTGTATCGAAGACGCCTATCCGGACCACGGTATTTTTGGGGAAGAGTACGGCTTCGTGCGGACCGAGGCGGAATATACCTGGGTGCTCGATCCGATCGACGGCACGAAAGCCTTCATCAGCGGCATGCCGATCTTCGGCACGCTGATCGCGTTGATGCGGAACGGCAAGCCGATCCTCGGCATTATCGATCAGCCGATTTCCGGTGAGCGGTGGCTCGGGGCGGCGGGCCGGCCTTCCACGTTGAACGGCGCGCCGATTGCGACCCGTAAGGACTCGACCCTGGGGACCGCGACGCATTACACGACCCACCCCGACATGTTCACGGACGACGAGCGATCCCGCGTCGATGCGCTGCTGGCGCAGGTATCGCTGTCGCGCTACGGCGGGGATTGTTACGCCTACGGCCTGCTGGCGACGGGCTTCGTCGATCTCGTGACCGAGGCGAGCCTTCAGATTTACGATTTCATGGCCCTGGTGCCGGTGATCGAGGGCGCGGGCGGCATCATGACCGATTGGACTGGCGCGCCGCTGGACCGCCACGCCGACGGTCACGTGCTGGCGGCGGCCAACGAAACTTGTCACAGTGCCGCGTTGGCCTATCTCAAAGACGCGTGAGAGCCCTGGAATCCGGCGTGAATTGCCCGTCAAATAACGAAAATCTTACAATTTTCTAATTTGACATCGCGAGTCGATTGGCGAGGATGCAATACTCGGATCGGTCGAGGGGCTAACGAATAGCCGCAACTGGGAGGCGCCTTCGATGAGATATAAGAACGCGACCGCTGTATTCCTGATCGCCGTGATTTGTACGGTTGCCGGGATGACGGCGGGGCTGGGCGCCGCATCGGCCGCCGACATGTATCGCGGGCACGGTATCGCGATGCATGGCGACTTGAAATATCCCGCCGACTTCAAGCATTTCGACTACGTGAACCCGAACGCGCCGAAGGGCGGCGAGGTCAAGCTCAGCGCCATCGGCGGCTTCGACAGCTTCAACAGTTTTATCGTCAAAGGGCGGTCCGGCGCCCGTCAGGGGCTGCTATACGATACACTGATGACATCGTCGGCGGACGAACCGTTTTCCATGTATGGGCTGATCGCGGAATCGGTGGAAATGCCGACCGATCGCACGTCGATTACGTTTCACCTCAACCCCGCCGCGCGCTGGCATGACGGTAAGCCGATTTCCGTTGAAGACGTGATCTGGACCTTCGAGACGCTGGTTGAAAAAGGCAGGCCGTTCTTTCGATTCTATTACGGCAACATTGCCAAGGCCGAGAAAGTCGGGCCGCGCAGCGTTAAGTTTTCGTTCAAGCCGGACAAGGTGAACCGTGAGCTGCCGTTGATCGTTGGCCAGCTTCCGGTCCTGCCGAAGCATTATTGGAAGGATCGCGATTTCACCCAAACGACCCTTGAACCGCCGCTTGGCAGCGGCGCCTATCGAATCAAATCCTTCGAAGTGAACCGGTATGTCGAATTCGAACGCGTGCCGGATTATTGGGCTGCAACGCACCCGACCCGTATTGGCCAATACAATTTCGATACGATCCGGTACGACTTCTACCGGGATCAAACGGTCGCGCTGGAGGCGTTCAAAGCCGGCAGCTATGATTTTCGCTCGGAAAATTCAGCGAAGAACTGGGCGACGGCCTACGATACGCCGGCCGTGCGGGACGGCCTGATCGCCAAAAAGAAGTTCGAGCATAACCGGTCCACAGGGATGCAAGGCTTCGTCTTCAACATGCGGCGGGACCTGTTCAAGGATGCCCGCGTTCGCCGTGCGCTCAACTACGCCTTTGATTTCGAATGGTCGAACAGGACGCTTTTCTACGGTCAATACGCCCGTTCCGACAGTTATTTCGAGAATTCGGAACTGGCGTCGAACGAACTGCCGACAGGCGGTGAACTGGCGGTGCTCGAAGAATACCGCGACCGCTTGCCCGCGGAGGTTTTCACGCAGACCTACGCCAATCCCAAGAATGACGGCAGCGGGAACATCCGCGCCAATCTTCGCATCGCCAATAAGATACTTCGCGAGGCCGGGTGGCGTGTCGATCCCAAGACGCGAATTTTGACCCATGAGAAAACCAACAAACAGATGAGTTTCGAACTCCTTCTCGTGAGTCCCTTGTTCGAACGCATCGCGCTGCCGTTCAAGCAAAACCTGAAGCGGCTGGGTATCGATATGCGGGTCCGCACGGTTGATACCGCGCAATACCAGTCGCGTGTCGACAATTATGATTTCGATATGGTCGTTACGACCTGGGGACAGTCCGACTCGCCCGGCAACGAGCAGCGGAGTTTCTGGGGCTCGTCGGCCGCTGACCGCGTCGGGTCACGGAATCTGGCGGGGGTCAAGGACCCGGTGGTTGACGATATCATCGAAAAACTGATCGCCGCGCCGGACCGGGAGAGTCTGGTGACCTATACCCGCGCGCTCGACCGGGTGCTTCTGTGGCAGCATCTGGTGGTTCCGCATTGGCATATTCCGTATGACCGCTTGGCCTTCTGGGATAAATTCTCCCGGCCGTCGGTAACGCCGAGAAGCGGCGTCCAATTCATGAGCTGGTGGATCGATTCATCCAAGGCTGCGACGACGCAGCGGCGTCAAGCGGACCCTGCGGCGAAGTGACCGCGGTGACCGGATAAGCCACGATGCTGGCCTATATCCTGCGGCGATTGTTTCTGATCGTGCCGACCTTGTTCGGAATCATGATCGTCAATTTTGCCATTATTCAGGTTGTCCCGGGCGGCCCGGTCGAACGCGTCCTGGCCGAACTGCAGGGCACGGCGGTCGATGCCACGGCGCGGGTCTCCGGAAACGAGGGCGCCGAAGTCAGCGGCGGCCAACAGCAAAATCAGGGTTTCGGCGGCGATTCCGCGGCGGGCAAGTACCGCGGCGCACAAGGACTCGACCCGGCCTTTATCGCACAGTTGGAGGCGCAGTTCGGGCTGGATAAGCCGGCGCATGAACGCTTTCTAATCATGATGCGGAATTATCTGACCTTCGACTTCGGGAAGAGTTATTTCCGCGATAAGGATGTCGTCGGTCTGATCCTCGAGAAGATGCCGGTGTCGATTTCGATCGGGTTGTGGAGCACGCTGATCATCTACCTGATCTCGATTCCGCTGGGCGTCGCCAAGGCGGTACGCGACGGATCGCGCTTCGATGTCTGGACCAGCGGCGCGGTGATCGTCGGCAACGCTATTCCCGGCTTTCTGTTCGCGATTCTGTTGATCGTCGTTTTCGCGGGCGGCCGGTATCTCGACTGGTTTCCGTTGCGCGGATTGGTGTCGGACGATTGGGACGCGCTGTCCTGGCCGATGCGGATCGTCGACTATTTCTGGCATATGGCGTTGCCTGTCCTGTCGCTGGTGATCGGCGGGTTCGCTGGCCTGACGATGCTGACCAAGAATTCCTTCCTCGACCAGGTCGGTCAGCAATATGTCGTCACCGCGCGGTCCAAGGGCCTCGGCGAACGGCAGGTGCTATATGGCCATGTCTTCCGGAATGCGATGCTGATCGTCATCGCCGGCTTTCCCGGCGCGTTCATCGGCATGCTGTTCACGGGATCGCTGCTGATCGAGGTGATCTTCTCGCTCGACGGCCTCGGCCTGCTCGGTTTCGAGGCGGCGATCGACCGCGACTATCCGGTCATGTTCGCCACGTTGTTCATGTTCACGCTGCTGGGATTGGTCTTACAGCTTGTCGGCGACTTGGCTTACATGGTGGTCGATCCGCGGATCGATTTCGAGGGGCGCGAGACATGACCGCCGCCGCCATGGACATGCCGGTTCAGGACCGTGTCTTGGGCGTTCGCATCAAGCCGATGACGCGTCGGCGAATCGAGAATTTCAAGGCGAACAAGCGCGGCTATTGGTCGGCGTGGATTTTTCTCGTGCTGTTTGTCGGGTCGCTGTTCGCCGAGGTCATCGCCAACGACAAACCGTTGCTGATTCAATATGATGGCGGCGTCTACTTCCCCATCCTGAAATTCTATCCGGAGACCACGTTCGGCGGCGATTTCGAGGCGGAGGCCGATTACACCGACCCCTTCATCATCGAGCTGATCGAGGAGAAGGGTTGGATCCTCTGGCCGCTCATCCCCTACAGCTACGACACGCATATTTCGGATCTGCCGGTGCCGGCGCCCGCGCCGCCATCCTGGCAGAACTGGCTGGGGACCGACGATAATGCCCGCGACGTGACCGCCCGCATCGTTTACGGGTTCCGAATATCAGTGTTGTTCGGGCTTGTGCTGACGATACTGAGTTCGATCGTCGGCGTCGCGGTCGGTGCGGTGCAGGGTTATTTCGGCGGCTTGACGGATCTGCTCGGCCAGCGCGCCATCGAGATTTGGAGCGGCTTGCCCGTACTCTACATGTTGATCATTCTGGCCAGCGTGGTGCAGCCGAGCTTCTGGTGGCTGTTGGGGCTGATGCTGTTGTTCAGTTGGACCGCGTTGGTCGGCGTTGTGCGGGCAGAGTTCCTGCGCGCCCGAAATTTCGAATACGTCAAGGCGGCGCGGGCGCTTGGCGTCAACAACGGCACGATCATGTTCCGTCACTTGTTGCCCAACGCGATGGTCGCCACGCTGACCTTCCTGCCCTTCATCACTTCCGGATCGGTTGTCACGCTGACGTCGCTCGATTTCCTCGGCTTCGGGCTACCGCCGGGATCGCCGTCCTTGGGCGAACTCTTGAAACAGGGTAAGGATAATCTCCAGGCCCCGTGGCTCGGCATCACGGCCTTCGTCGTGATCGCGCTTATGTTGTCGCTTCTGGTGTTTATCGGCGAGGCGGTGCGTGACGCGTTCGACCCGCGAAAGACGCAAGGATAAGAGGATGAGCAAGAAACCGATCCTATCGGTCGACAACCTCTCCGTTGATTTCAATCTGCCGGGCGGACCGGTGCATGCGGTGAAGGGGGTGTCCTTCGAGATCTGCGAGGGCGAGACCCTGGCGCTGGTCGGCGAGTCCGGCTCGGGCAAGTCGGTGTCCGCGCTGTCGATCCTGCAACTGCTGCCCTACCCGTTGGCGTCGCATCCGTCGGGGTCGATCAA
Source organism: Alphaproteobacteria bacterium (assembly GCA_028281325.1). Classification (GTDB taxonomy): domain Bacteria; phylum Pseudomonadota; class Alphaproteobacteria; order UBA8366; family UBA8366; genus JAJFJD01. The sequence continues at coordinate 204,125 of JANQKC010000011.1, read as the reverse complement.
GTTCAAGGGCCAGGAACTGGTCGGCGCGAAAGAACATACCCTGCGCCAGGTCCGGGGCGACCGGATTTCGATGATCTTTCAAGAGCCGATGACATCGCTGAACCCGCTACACACCATCGAGAAGCAGATCCGCGAGGTTCTCTTCCTGCACAAGGGCATGACGCCCGAGGCGGCGCGCGCCCGGGTGCTGGAACTGTTGGACCTGGTCGGCATCGGCAACGCGGAGCAGCGGTTGACCGCCTATCCGCATGAGCTGTCCGGCGGTCAGCGCCAGCGCGTGATGATTGCGATGGCGTTGGCGAACGAGCCGGATCTTCTGGTTGCCGACGAACCGACGACCGCGCTCGACGTGACCATTCAGGCGCAGATCCTCAAACTATTGAATGAACTTCAGACCAAGTTCGGCATGGCGATGCTGTTCATCACCCATGACCTGGGCGTGGTCTGTAAGGTCGCGGACCGGGTTTGCGTCATGCAGCATGGCGAGATCGTCGAGGAAGGGCCGACCGGACCGGTCTTCGAGACGCCGCAGCATCCCTATACCAAGCGTTTGATCGAAGCCGAACCCAAAGGAGAGAAAGCGCCGTCGTCCGACGCCGCGCCGTTGGTCATGAATGCCAGTAACGTGAAGGTCTGGTTCCCGATCAAGAAGGGGATCATGCGCCGCACGGTCGACTATGTCCGCGCGGTCGATGGCATTTCGGTCTCGATCCACGAAGGCCAGACGATCGGCGTCGTCGGCGAATCCGGCTCGGGCAAGACGACGCTCGGCATGGCGTTGATCCGGCTGCAGAGCAGCGAGGGCGAGATCGTCTTCGATGAGCGGAACATTCAAGGGCTGTCCGCGCGCTCGATGCGGCCGCTGCGGCGGGAAATTCAAGTCGTCTTTCAGGACCCTTACGGCAGCCTCAGCCCGCGCATGTCGGTCGGCCAGATCATCGAGGAAGGGCTGCGGGTGCATGAGATCGGCGGCACCGAGCAGGAACGCGACAAGCTGGTGATCCAGGCCTTGGAGGAAGTCGATCTGGATCCGGAAACGCGGCACCGCTATCCGCACGAGTTTTCCGGCGGCCAACGCCAGCGGATCGCCATCGCCCGCGCGATGGTGTTGAAGCCCCGTTTCGTGGTGCTGGACGAGCCGACCTCGGCGTTGGACCGGTCGGTGCAGGCGCAGATCGTCGACTTGCTGCGCTCGTTGCAGCAACGGCACAAACTCGCCTACATGTTCATCAGCCACGACCTGCGTGTGGTGCGCGCCCTGTCCGACCACGTCATCGTGATGCGGAACGGCAAGGTGGTCGAACAGGGGTCCGCCGACAAGATATTCCACGATCCGGCCGAAGATTACACCAAGGCGCTGCTCGCGGCCGCGTTCGATCTCGAAACCGCGGAAGAAGCCATCGCCGCCGGCACCGTGAGCATGTAATCTGCGGCCATGGCCCTGATCTTTTATTCCGAAAGTGACCGGTTCGACGCATGGCGCGACGCCCTGCGCGCGGCCGTTCCCGATCTCGAGGTCCGGCCCTGGGACGCGCCCGGCGACCCGGCGGACATCGAGTTCGCTCTCGTCTGGTTGCCGCCGCATGGCGCGCTGCGCCAGTTCCCCAACCTCAGGGCGATCCTCAACCTCGGCGCGGGCGTCGATGCGTTGTTGAAGGACCCGGCCCTGCCCGAAGGCGTGCCGGTGGTGCGCATGGTCGATGACGATCTGGCGACCTGCATGGCCGAGTATGTCTTGCTGCATGTGCTGTGCTATCACCGGGACCAGCCGACGTTGGATGCGCAGCAACGCGCGCATGAGTGGCGCATGATCGCGTCGCCCGCCGCGATGCATCGGCGGGTCGGCATTCTGGGGTTGGGCGCGATGGGCGGCGAGGCGGCCCGGCTGCTCGTCGGCGCCGGTTTCGACGTCGCCGGGTGGTCTCGGCGTCCCAAGGACCTGCCGGGCGTGCAGAGTTTTCATGGCGAGGACGGCCGCGCCGCCTTTTTGGCGCGCAGCGAAATCCTTGTCTGCCTGCTACCGCTGACGCCGGAAACCGACGGCATCCTCGACCGCGATCTGTTTCACGCCTTGCCCAAGGGCGCGTATCTGATCAACGCGGGGCGCGGCGGCCACCAGGTCGAGGACGATGTGTTGGCGGCGTTGGACGCCGGCCAGCTCGCGGGCGCGACGCTCGACGTCTTTCGCGAAGAGCCGCTGCCCGCGACCAGCGCGTTCTGGGATCATCCCAAGGTCACCGTCACGCCGCACAACGCCAGCATCACGAATCCGCACTCGGCGGTCCGCCATGTCTGCGAATCGATCCGCCGCGTGCGGGCCGGCGAACCGCTGCGCAACGTGGTCGACCCGGACCTGGGGTATTGAGCCCGGCGGCCGACCCCCACCTTCGCCGCCGGGCCTGGTTTATCTTCGCGGCCTTGGTCGGCACCTATATCGCCAGCCAGTTCTATCGCGCGTCCTTGACGGTCATCGCGCCGGACCTGATGCGCGACCTGGCGCTCAGCGCGGAATCGATCGGCGGCATCGCGGGCCTCTTCTTTCTGGTGTTCGGTCTGGTGCAGCTTCCCGTCGGCGTGCTGCTGGACCGGTTCGGTCCGCGCAATGTTATGCCGGTCCTGTTCCTGATCGCCGTGCTGGGCGCCTTGGTCTTTGCGGCGGCGGAATCCGGGCTCGGCCTTGCGGCGGGCCGGTCGCTGTTGGGGTTGGGCTGCGCGGCCGGGCTGATGGGCGCGATGGTCGTGTTCGGCCGATGGTTCCCGCGCGAGAAATTCGCCACCATGGGTGGCGTCTTGATGGGCGTGTCGAGCATCGGCGTTTTGCTCGCCGCGACGCCGCTCGCCTGGGCGTCGGCGACGATCGGTTGGCGCGAGGCTTTCGTTATCTCCGCCGTTGTTACCGTATTGCTGGCGGGTTTGTTGTATCTGGTCGTCCGCGACGCCCCGCCCGATATGGCGGCGGCGGCGCGCGTGAAGGAGTCGCCGCGCGAGATATTGGCCGGCATCGGCACCGTGATGAAGAATCGCCTGCTATGGCGCATTGTCGCCATGCAGCTCACGATCTATCCGAGCGTCATGACGGTCGCGACGTTGTGGGCCGGCCCCTATCTCAACGACGTGCATGGGCTCGACACGGAACAACGCGGGGACGCGCTCAATGTCCTGTACGGCGCCTTGGTGGTCAGCCCGCTCCTGTTCGGGCCGCTCGACCGTGTCTTTGACACGCGGAAATGGGTCGTCATCGGGTCGGCCGTCGCGCTGACGGTTATTCTGCTGACCTTCGCGCTGTGGCCGCAGCCGGCATTGTGGCAGGCGCTTGTTCTGTTGCTGTTGTTAGGGCTCGCGAGCGCGGGGTCGCTGGTGCTGCATGCCCACGCCCGGTCGGCGTTGCCCGAGCGGCTTATCGGCCGCGGCATGACGTTGCAGAACACGGCGTCGATCGGCGGCATCTTCCTGTGGCAGGCCGCGACCGGTTTCATCATCGGCGCCTTCGACGCCCCGGACGGCGTGGTGCCCGAGATCGCCTACCGCGCCGCCTTCGGCTTTCTGGGCGGTATGTTGCTGCTCTCCCTCAGCATCTATGCATGGGCCGACGACGTGAAGCCGGGGCATGTCGCGGCGGCCGACTGACTGTCAGCGCGTCACCCGGTATTCCCGGACGAAGTCTTCGTCGATGGTCACGCCGAGGCCCGGCCGGTCGGGAATCTCGATCATGCCGTCCGACACCGTGAAGTCTTCCTTCGCGAGTTGGTGCAGCATCGGGTTCGCGCCCAGCGAGTATTCCAGAATGAACGCCGACGACGCGACCGCGGAGGCGTGCAGCCCGGCGGCGAAGGTGGTGGCGCCGCCCCAGATATGTGCTGCGAACCGGAGTTGCCAGGCGCTGCACAGCGCCTCGATGCGCATCGTCTCGGTGATCCCGCCGGCGATGGACAGGTCGGGCTGCAGGATGTCCGCGGCCCGGCATTCGATCAGGTCGCGGAAGTCGAAGCGCGTGAACTCGCTTTCGCCGGTCGCGATGGGGATGTCGGTGGCGGCGCGCACTTCCGCCATGCCGCGTTTGTCGTCCGCCGTCACCGGTTCTTCGAGCCAGGCGATCCGGCAGTCGCGCACCTGATCGCAAAAGCGCTTGGCCTCGACGACCGAGAAGGTGCCGTGCGCATCGCACATGATGTCGATATCCGGGCCCAATCCGTCGCGCGCCGCCTGCACCCGGGCCACCGAATGGGCGAGGGTGCCGTCGCCTGCGCCGACGCGCATCTTCACCGCCTTGAAGTTTCCCGAATCCAGGAAGCGTTGCAGTTCCTCGACGATACCGTCGACCGGGGCCCAGCCGCCGGACGCATAGGCCGGCATGCGTTCGTGCCGCTTGCCGCCGAGAAGCTGATGGATCGGCACGCCGAGGGATTGGCCGAGAATGTCCCACAACGCAATATCGATTCCGCTGATGCCGCAGATTCGCAGGCCGCGCCGGCCCAGATCGGGGAAGACATGCCCCCGGTCGAGCGCGAGCCGCGCCCGGCTGCCGTTATACATCACGTCCCAGAGGCGGCTGATATGGCGTGGATCCTCGCCGATGATCAGCGATCCCAGCTCCTCTTCGATAACCGTGTTGAGCGCGAAATTGGTGCTGGAACTCGACAATGCGGCGCGCGCCTCGCCATGGCCGACGATGCCGCATTCGGTCTCGACGCGGACGAGCGTCGTATCGAAGGATTTGATGCGGCCGAAATCGGTGCTGTGCTGCCGGTCTTCCGGGATCGGGGTATGCAGCCAGTCGGCGGTTACGGATTTGATCTTCATTTTTGCAGCCTCACCTTGTTCAGCGACCGAGCCGTCTTGCCAAGGCGCGCCGGGCGACGGGCCGGTTTCCTGCGCCTTAGCTCCGCGGGCCGGTGGAGGTCGGGTCGGAATCCACCGCACGTTGGATCGATTCCCCGATTTCGCTCAGAAATACCGATCCTTTGACCGTTCGTTGAATCAACACGGATCGGCGGTCCTTGTCATCTGTCTTACGCCGCAAGAGGCCGTCCGAACAGAGCCGGTCAAGCGCGCGTGTGATCGCCGGCTTGGAAATGTGCAATCCTGACGAGAGTTCACGCACCGTGTGCGGCCGATCTTCGAGATAAACCGTCAGGAGAACGGCAATTTGCCGGGTTGAGAGGTCCGGGCCTTGTTTCCTCAATATATCAACAGTAATTCCATGCCAAAGCGCTAAGGCTTGGCCGGCGCTCAACTTCAAGGGCATAACCGGAGGTTACCTTTTTATCATCCAGAATGGATGAAAGGACACTACCGCACAGGTAATCGGAGGACAAGTTGTCAACCGAAAATAGCGACTAACAAGGAGCGTTAAACCTAGGAAAATTTCCGTTCGATCACCGTGTAGGCGGATCGAATTGCCATTGCCTCGCCGCCTTTGGGTTTGCCCGGCGAACTCGATGCGTTCCATCCGTAAATGTCGAAATGCGCCCAGGGCACGTCGTCGCCGACAAAGTCGTGCAGGAATACCGCGGCGGTGATGGCGCCGGCCTGCGGTATGGAGCCGGCGTTGTTGATGTCCGCCACGGTGCTGTCGAGATACTGGCGATAAGGCCGCCATAACGGCATGCGCCAGACCGGATCGCTCACCTCATCGGCGACCGAACGGAATTCCTCCGCCAGCGCGTCGTCGTTGCAGAACATCGCCGGCAGTTCCGGGCCGAGCGCGACGCGCGCGGCGCCGGTCAGTGTTGCGAAATCGAGTAGCAGCGCCGGTTTGTCCGACAGCGCTTCGGTCAGCGCGTCGGCGAGGATCAGCCGCCCTTCGGCATCCGTGTTGCCGATTTCGACCGTCTTGCCGTCCCGCGTCGCCAGGACGTCGAGCGGCCGGAACGCATCGCCGGAAATGCTGTTTTCCACCGCGGGGATCAGCACCCGCAACCGCACCGGCAGGTCGTTCATCATGATCATCCGGGCAAGGCCCAACGCATTCGCCGCGCCGCCCATGTCCTTCTTCATCAGCATCATGCCGGCCGCGCCCTTGATGTCGAGCCCGCCGGTGTCGAAGCAGACGCCCTTGCCGACCAGTGTTACTTTGGGGTTTCGCGCCTTGCCCCAGGTCAGGTCGATCAGGCGCGGCGGCCGGCTCGACGCGCGGCCCACGGCATGGATCATGGGATAGTTCTCGCGCAGCAGGTCGTCGCCGATGGTGAGCTTGCAGCGTCCCTTGAATTCCCGCGCCAAGGCCTGCGCGGCGGTCGCCAACTCGCCCGGACCCATGTCCGACGCGGGCGTGTTGATGAGATCGCGAACCATGTAAATGCTCGACGCGGTGGCGTCCGCATGGGCGGCACGCATCGCCTTGTTGAGCACGAGCTGCGGCAACTCGGCGTCGGATTTCTTGTAGCGCGTGTAGCGGTAACACCCGAGCGCCCATCCGAGCGCGGCCCGCGCCGCGGTGTCGCCGTCGCCGTCGCCGTCGAAGACATATCGTCCCTTGGGGAGTTTGTTCGAGGCCGAAGCCCAGGACCAGATGTCGCGGTCGTCCTTCACGCCGACCAGCGCGCTTTGGATCGTCCCGTCGGCTTTTCGGTTGCCTGGTAGCAGCAGGACGCTCCCGGGGTCGCCGGCGAAGCCGCTCGCGGAAATCCATTCCGCCTGCCGCTTCGGCTGTTTCTTAAGCCACGCGGAAAAGGTCTTCGTCGCGACCGGGGTGATGGCAACCGTGCGGGCATTGGCTTTGCTGGCGAAACAATCGAGCATGGGGTGAAAATCCCTAAGTGCGGATGATGGGGTAAGGGCTCGAACGGCCCTCATTGTTTTTACAGTCCGGGATAGGGCCCGGCAAGGAAATGGCGGATTCGGACTGTGTTACGCCGATCCGCATGGTCCGCGACGCAGGCATATCCTTCGAGACGCCGCCTACGGCGGCTCCTCACGATGAGGTCATCGAGTGACATCAGAGAGAGACCTCATGCTGAGGAGGGCCGATAGGTCCGTCTCGAAGCATGTGATATCGGTCTCCAATGTCGTGATGTGGTGTTAGGCGACGTCTAGCCAGGTGGAAACCAAGCGCCGGGCCACATCTTCCGGGTCTCCGGCGCGCATGACGCCGCCCATGACCGCCACGCCCGCCGCGCCGGCCGTGCGCATGTCGGGAATCGTCTCCGGGCCGATTCCCCCGAGGGCGAGCGATGGGATCTTCAGGCCTGCGCTCATGGCGCGGAAACCGTCCTGACCGAGGGCGGGGCCGTATCCCGGCTTGCTGTCGGTCAGGAAGACCGGGCTCAGGGTCACGTAGTCCGCGCCGGCGTGCTGTGCCGTGGTCGCCTCGGCGTGGGAGTGCGCGGACACGCCGATCAGCGCATCGGGACCGAGCCGAGCGCGCGCGGTCGCGATGGCTTTCGGTTGCGCCAAGCGCTGCGGCAGATGAATGCCCGATGCTTGCGCCGTGGCCGCGGCTTCTAGGTCGGCGCTGATGAAGAGCCGTGCGCCGTAGGGCGCGCAGAGGGCTGCCAGCGTTTTGGCGAGAGAGAGACGCTCGGGCGACGACAGGTCGGGTTCGCGCAAGAGGAACCAGCGGCCGCCGCCCCTCAAGGCCGCCGCGACGACATCGGTCAGCGGCCTGTCCGCCATCCGGCGCTCGGTGATGATCAGGATCGGCGGGGCCGGGAGGGTCAAGTGCCGATCACGCCGCTCTTCGGGCTGGACGCCTCGGCGTGGTGCTTGCGCGGAATCCGGCCAGCGAGGAAGGCGTGCCGGCCGCCCTCGATGCCGTGGCGCATCGCGGTCGCCATGCGGACGGGGTCGTGCGCCCGCGACACGGCGGACGCCAGCAACACGCCGTCGCAGCCGAGTTCCATCGCGAGGGCCGCATCCGAGGCGGTGCCGATGCCGGCGTCGATGATCACGGGCACGTCGTTCTCGGCGCGGATGATTTCGATATTGTAAGGATTCAGCACCCCCATCCCCGATCCGATCGGCGCGCCGAGCGGCATCACGGCGGCGCATCCGATATCGACCAGCTTTCGGCAGGTAATCGGATCGTCGGTGCAGTAAGGCATCACGATGAAACCGTCGCGCACCAACTCGTCCGCCGCGGTCAACAGATGCTCCACATCGGGATACAGGGTTTCGCGGTCGCCGATGACTTCGAGCTTGATCCAATTGGTCTCGATCGCCTCGCGCGCAAGCTGCGCGGTCAGCACGGCGTCCTTGGCGGTATAGCAGCCGGCGGTGTTGGGCAGGATGTGATAGTCGCCTTCGAGCAGGTCGAGCACCGTTTCGCCGCCCGCCGACAGGTCGATCCGACGGATCGCGACAGTCACGATCTGCGCGCCGCTCGCTTCGATCGACTCCAGCATGACCTGATTGTTCGGGAAGGGCGAACTGCCGATCAGGAACCGGGACGTGAAGGTCTTGTCGGCAATCGTGAGCGGGTCTTCCAATGGGCTATACATGGCGTTCCATGACTCCTCGTCCGGCGAAAGGCGGTCAGCCGCCCGGTGCCGGGGTTACGATCTCGATTTCGTCGCCGTCCTTGACGGGTTCGCGGTCCCATCGGCCGCGCGGCACGACCACGCCGTTGATGGCGACCGCGACGAAACGCGCCTTGGGATCGACATCCTCGGCCAGCAGCAGGTCGAAAACGGTCGCCGCGCGTAGGTCGCGATCCTCGCCGTTGACGCGGATTGTCGTCATGATACCACTCCGAGTTTGCCGTCCGGCGCGGGGCGCGCCCGTTTGCCGCGGCGCTTGGCGAACCGATCCAACGTGAAGGGTTCGATCGCCGGATCGACCACGCCCTCCAGAATATAGCGGCTCACGCCGTTGGCGGTAATCGGGGTCAGGAGAATGCCGTTGCGATGATGGCCGGTGGCCATGATCAATCCCTCCACCCCGGTCGGCCCCAGGATCGGCGCGTCGTCCCGGCTTGTCGGTCGATGGCCGACCCACATCTCGTCGACCGATAACTCGGTGATGCCGGGCAGGGCCTCCCAGGTATCGCGCAGCAGGTCCAGCATCCCACCGGCGGTCAGGTCGCCGTCGAACCCTTTCTCCTCGACGGTGGCGCCGATGATCAGCGTGCCGTCGTTGCGCGGCACCAGGTAGACGCCGGGCGGCCAGACCACATGGCGCAGCAGCGGCGCGTCCGCGTCCATGCGAAGCGACAGCATCTGCCCCTTCACCGGCCGGACGGGCGGGCGCAGCTCGGTCGGAAGGCCATCGATATCGCGCGACCAGGCCCCGGCGGCCAGAACGACCACGTCGGCGGCGTGGTGGATGTCGTCGCTTTCCTCGTTTGCCGCGACCACGCCGCGCACGCGGTCTTCCGCGATGTCGATGGCCCGGATCGTTGTCTGGGCATGGACTGCCCCACCCGCCGCTTCGAACGCGCGCTGCAACGCGATGACGAGTTTCCGGTTGTCCACTTGATGATCGCCCGGACTGTAGATGCCCGCCGTGACGTTGGGCGACAGGAACGGTTCGCGTTGTCGCGCCTCTATCCCCGACAGCCAGTCGACGTCGAGGTCGAGGCGTTTCTGCAGATCGTAGGTGAAGCGCAACGCTTCGGCGTCGTCCCGCGTCAGGGCCACGATCATCGTGCCGTCGTCGCGGTAATCGACCGGCAGGCCGCTTGCCGACTCCAATTCTGCGACGAAGCCGGGCCAGATTTCCTGCGCCTTCAGGTTTAGGTCGAGCAGCGTTTCCTCGCCGGGTTCGACCTCGGCCCGCGCGGCCAGCATGCCGGCCGCCGCCCAACTGGCGGCTCGGCCCGGCTCGCCCTGGTCGAACGCATCGACCGTGCAACCGGCCGCCGCCAGCCGCCACCCGATGCCAAGGCCGCAGACGCCGGCGCCGATGATGGCGATGCGGGGTGTCGGACTATTGCCGTTTCTGCTGTTTTGGGCTGTCTGCAAGGACGGCTCCCTTCGCTGGCATGATCCAGATCAGGTTCAGTGGGTGTGTTCTCAGCCGGCAACTGCCGGCACCCCAGCCAAATGATTGACGATAAGAATACAGCCTTAGCGCCCCTTCGTTCAAGCGCTTCGGCATAATCGTTACTTCTTGCCGGCCGCGGCGGAGACGTTCTTCAGGATGCCCGTCATCCGCTGGAACACCTTTTCCGGCTGGCTGACGCCATGGCGCTTCGATACATAAGCCGGGTCGTTGTAGGTGATGTAGGTCTTGCCGTCTTGCGCCTGGTAAATCAGCGCCTTCAGCGGCAGGTCGAGGCCGATTTGCTGGTTCTGCTTCATCAGCGGTGCGCCCATCTTTGGATTGCCGAAAATCATCAGTACGGTGGGGCGCAGGTCCTTGCCGACTTTCTTGGCGCCGGCCGCATGGTCGATGCGGGCGAAAATCGTGGCGCCGTTCTTTTTCAGGATCTTCTCCATCTTGTCGGCGGTGGCCTCGACACTATTGGCGCTGGCGACGCGAATGAGCCCCGAGTCGTCCGCCGCGGCCGAAGTGCCGTAAGATGCCGCGAAAACAATGCCGAGGCTGAGGACGAAAGTCACGATCGATCGCTTCATCATTAATCTACTCTCCATCATGGAAGGTCATAACTCGAAATCTATCCGCGCCGTCGGGTGCGAGGGTTGCTTATTCGCGTGGGATGCGCCAAATCCGTGAGGCCATCCCGCCGTGGCGCGAATGCTGGTCAATTCGCGGCGGCTGCATCATGGTTGAGCTTGTTCGTTGAGTCGACTCCGGAATGGGGATTTTTACGGGAGTTTGAGAATGGATTTGGATCGCCGCATTCATGCGTTCTGGTTCGGCGCGCCGGGGTCGCCGGAACACGGCCGGAAACGCGAAGCCTGGTTCAAGGCGGACGACGCGTTCGACGCCGAAATCCGGGCGGCGTTTCTGGACGATTTCGAGGCGGCGGCGCGCGGCGATCTCGACGCGATGGCGGACCGGCCGGCTGGGGCGCTGGCGTTGATCATCCTGCTGGATCAGTTTCCCCGTAATATGTTCCGGGGAACGGCGCGCGCCTTCGAGACCGATCCCAAGGCCTTGTCGATCGCAGCCGAGACGGTCGCGCAAGGCTTCGATCAAGCCTTGACGGTCATTGAACGAACCTTCGTCTACTTGCCGTTCGAACATAGCGAGAGTTTGGCGGATCAGGACCGTTCCATCGCGCTGTACGAGGCGCTCGGCGATGCGGAGTCGCTCGACTATGCCGTGCGGCATCGCGATATCATTCAGCGCTTCGGCCGGTTCCCGCATCGCAATGCGGTCCTTGGCCGTGATTCGACGCCCGAGGAAGCGGCCTTCCTGCTTCAACCGGGATCGTCCTTCGGCGATCAAACGCCGAAGAGTTGATACGACGCGCGTCCTGTCCGCCGTTCAGTCGATGAAGGACCGCAGCCATTTTCGAATGCCGGTGACGCCGGTCTCGTCCGTGTTTGCGGGGGTGACGCCGGTCAGGTCGGGCTCCGGAATCGGTTGCATGCCGGCCAGCAGTTCCTGCCGTTTGGGCGTGGCGCCATCCAGCCGGTAGGCCGACGTGATGTAGTCCCGCCAGATCCTCGCCGGCAGGTCGCCGCCGGAAACCCGGTCCATCGGCGCGTTGTCGTCGTTGCCGAGCCAGATGCCGACGATGATGTCGTTGGTGAAACCGATGAACCAGGCGTCGCGGTAGTCCTGCGTGGTGCCGGTCTTGCCGGCGACAGGTGCGGACAGGCGCGCGGCCTTGCCGGTGCCCTGGTCCACGGTATTGACCAGCAGGTCGATCATCTCGTCCCGTTTCCACGGTAGCGTCGCCTGCGAGCGCGGCGTCTTTTTCACGCGATGTTCATAGAGCTGCCGGCCGGTGCCGCGGATCGCCCGCACGCCGAAGGGCGTGATCTTCTTGACGTCGGCCGCCATCGCCGCGTAGGCGGCCGTCATCTCCATCAAGGTGACCTCGGATGTGCCGAGCGCGAGACTGGGATGCGCCTTCAGCGGTGACCGGATGCCCAGGCTGCGCGCCGCGCCGACGACGCGCCCCCGGCCGACCTTTTCGGTGAGCTGCACCGCCACCGAATTGATCGAATCGGCGAAGGCGGTGCGCAGCGTGACCTCGCCCCGATACTCGCCGCCGTAATTCTGCGGGGTCCAGTTGTCCACCTGAAGCGGTTGGTCGGACATCACGCTGTCCGGCGTCAGTCCCGCGTCGAAGGCGGCGAGATAGACGAACAGCTTGAACAAGGAACCTGGTTGCCGGCGCGCTTGCGTCGCCCGGTTGAACTGGCTGGCGTCGTAATCCTTGCCGCCGACCATGGCGAGGACTTCGCCGTTGTGCGACAGGACGATCATGCCGCCTTGGGTGACGTTGCGGTTTGGGCCTTCGGTTTCCAGCCAGTGGCGCAGAGTGCCCTCGGCGAGTTTCTGCAGGCCCAGATGCATCGTCGTCTCGACCGTCAGATCGGCCGAGAACGGGCCCAGCACCGCCCGCGTTTCGGCGGCGATCCAATCGGCGAAGTATTGGCTTCCCTTGGTGATCTGGGTGTTGGGGTTCACGGCCAGCGTGATCCGGTCGACCCGCGCCGCATCGGCCGTCAGATTGTCGATGAAGTACGCATCCACCATGGACTTCAGCACCAAGCGCGCGCGCGCCCGGGCGGCCTGCAGGTTGCGGGTCGGGGCGAGATAGGACGGCGCGCGGATCAAGCCGGCCATCATCGCGGATTCCGCCAGGGTCAGCCCGCGCGCAGACTTGTTGAAGTATCGCTGTGCGGCGCCGTCGATGCCGTAGGCGCCCGCGCCGAGATAGACCTTGTTGAGGTAGCGGACGAGAATTTCGTCCTTGGACAGGTTGTTCTCCAGCCACAGGGCCAGGATCACCTCTTGGATCTTGCGTTTGAAGGTCCGTTCCCGCGACAGGAACATCATCTTCGCAAGCTGTTGCGTGATCGTGCTGCCGCCCTGCCGTACTTTGCCGGCCAACAGGTTGACCACCGCGGCACGGCCCATGCCGATCGGGTCGATCCCGAAATGGCGATAGAACCGCCGGTCCTCGATCGCCAGCACGGCCTGCACCAGATGGCGTGGAATGTCGTCCAGCGACAGGATTTCGGCGTCGAAGTAGCCGCGCATGGCGAAGATTTCGTCGTCCCGCGACAGCAGGGTGATCGAGGCTTGCGACTCCGGCGCGCCGAAATCGTCGGCCAGCGGCAGTGTGTAGGCAAAGTACGCGACGGTGGAGAATCCGGCGACGATCAGGATCAGCAGGCTGAAGACGGCGAAGCGGACCCGGCGGGCCCAGCGGGTTGCGCCCGGTTTCAGGCGTTGCGCCCTGCGTTTGCCCCGCAACCGCGCGCGGCCCCAGGAAAGCGCCAGCCCGCGGCGCTGCTTGTTCAACCAGTTCATTGGCCAAAGACCCTCCACACATGGTCTCGGCTCTGTTCCGCGGACCGTGGTCCGGCGGAGTCAGAGCCGAGTATCACCCCATGTGCCCCTAATCGGGCATCGTTCCCCGAAGCGCGCACAGTCGCGCAAGAATGCGTCACTATCGGGACGGCATCATGGCCAAAATGTGCCGGTACGGAAAATCCAGATATACCAGCGATTTGGGATTTTCTATGAAGCGGACGGCGCGGGCCGGCGGATCGTCGGGCCGAGGCGCTGCAGGACATCGCGCGCATCGTAGGCCTGCGCCTTGTCTTCGGGTTTGTTGCCACGGAACAGCAGGATCGTCGCGGTCGCTTCGTACTCCGTAATCGGCCGGGATGTCCCGCTCACGAAGCCGGGCGACGCACTGAAACCGAAACGATCGCGTCGGCTCAGAAAACCACCGGTCGTCGTGTAGTTCGTCAGGAATCGGGTGGATTTGTCGGTATCGCGCTCGGTCAGTTCGAAATAATCGTAGCCGCGCGCCCGGGTCAGTTCGGCGGCCCGGTACAGAAGATAGTTTTCCACCGTTTCCCGCTCGGTCACGGTATTGCCGCTGAATGTGACCCGATACCGGTTGTCCTCGAGTTGCTGTTCGGCATAGCCGTATCGGTCGGCGACCGGCGCATACGCGGTCGGGGACGCGCAACCGGCCAATACCAACAGGGCGGCAATCGTGCAGAGTACTCTGGTCATCGGCGACTCCTGACAGGGCTTGCACCTTTCCTTGAATATGAGGATTGTGTCGGCGGATAACCAGTCTCGCGCGATCAACTTTGAGCGTTTGACCTGTGAGGGGCGCCGCATTTTTGACGTGTGAGCCGGAGCTACATACACTTGCCGGACGTCCTGCCTACTTCTAACACCCTCATCAGACCGTATCCGGCGAAAAGTCACGCGGAGGTGACATGAGCAATTCTGTGTCCGATCACGACACGTTCGACCCCGTTACGTTGGAGATTTTCTGGAGCCGCCTGATTTCCATCGCCGACGAATCGGCGGCGGCGTTGTTGCGCACGTCCTTTTCCACGATCGTGCGGGAATCCAACGATTTCGGCACCGTCCTGATGGATGCGAACGGCGATTCGCTGTCCGAGAATACCGGGGGCATTCCCTCCTTTTCGGGCATCCTACCGCGTACGCTGAAACACTTCCTCGCGAAATATCCGAAGGAGACCTGGAAGCCCGGCGATTGCGTGATCACCAACGATCCGTGGCTGGCGACGGGGCATCTGCCGGACATCACCGTGGCCATGCCGATCTTCCACGACGGGAAACTGGTCGGGTTTTCCGGATCGATCGCGCATTCGCCCGATATCGGCGGATCGCTGTGGTCGGCGGACTGCAATGAGTTGTTCGAGGAAGGCATCCGCATTCCGCCGATCAAATTCCTCAAGGAAGGCGAACCGAACGAGGATGTCGTCGAAATGATCCTCGGCAATGTGCGGTTGCCGGACCAGGTGCTCGGCGACTTGAACGCCCAGGTGACGGCCAACCAAGTCTGTGGCCGGCGGCTGAACGAGTTTCTCGACGATTCGCAACTCTCGGATCTGAGCGGCCTGTCCCGCACCCTGCAGGGACGGGCGGAGACCGCGATGCGCAACGCGATCGAGGAGGTGCCCGACGGCGTCTATCGCGCGACGTTGGACGCGGACGGATTCGACGAAGACGAGACGCATATCGAATGCGCCGTGACGGTCGAGGGGTCGGACCTGACCATCGACTACACCGGGACATCGAAACAGATCAATCGCGGCCTCAACACCGTGATGAACTACACCTATGCCTACTCGGCCTACCCGATCAAATGCGCGATCGATCCGCACACGCCACGTAACGAGGGGTCCTACCGCCCGGTTAAGGTCACCGCGCCCGAGGGCACGATCCTCAATCCACGCTATCCGGCGCCGTGCAACGCGCGGCAGTTGACCGGCCATCTCCTCGCCGGGGTGATCTATAAGGCGCTGGCGCAGGCCATCCCCGACCGCGTGATCGCGGACAGCGGCAGCGCGCCGTCGATGCGCGCGGTGTTCAGCGGCGCGGACCGTCAGGACAACCGGTTCTCGCAGATCCTGTTCGCGAGCGGCGGCGTCGGCGCGTGCCCGCACAAGGACGGTTTGTCCACCACGGCCTTCCCGACGAATTCGGGCGCGGGCAGCATCGAAGCCTTCGAAAGCGTCTCGCCGCTCATCGTCTGGCGTAAGGAGTTCCGCACGGACTCCGGCGGCGCGGGCGAGTTTCGCGGCGGGTTGGGCCAGGAATGCGAGATCGAGGTTAGGTCGCGCGAACCGTTGCGGCTGTCGCTGCTGTCGGACCGTTGGCGTCATCCGGCGACGGGTATTCTCGGTGGTCAGGACGGTGCGACCAGCGAGATCAGTTTCAGCGACGGGTCGATCCCGCATCAGAAATCGCGAACCTCGATCGGCGCCGGGATGCGCTTGCACATGCGCTATGCCGGCGGCGGCGGGTACGGCGATCCCACGAAACGGGACCGCGACTTGGTGCGGGAAGACGTGCGCAACGGCTATGTCTCGGAAGAGGCGGCGCGGCGCGATTATGGCCTCGATTAATCTCTACGCTGCGGAAAAGGAATAAGGCGCCATGGAAAAACGATTGCGCATCGGCGTGGATGTCGGCGGCACGTTTACGGATTTCGTGCTGGTCGATGAAGAACGCGACCTGATCTATACCGGCAAGCGCTTGACCACGCCGGACGATCCCAGCGTCGCGATTATCGACGGGGTCGAGCGCTTGTTGCGCGAGTCCGAGACCGCGGCGGCGGCGGTGCACAGCCTCGTGCACGGCACCACCCTGGTCACCAATACGATTATCGAGCGTACCGGCGCCAAGGTCGGCTTGATCACCACCAAGGGCGTGCGCGATACGCTCGAGATGGGGCGGGAAATTCGCTACGACCTGTACGACTTGTTCCTGGAAGCGCCGCCGACGCTTGTCCCGCGGCATCTGCGCCGCGAAGTGGTGGAGCGGGTATCGCCGGAAGGGGAGATTCTGGCGGCTTTCGATGCCGATGGTTTCCGCACGGTGGTGCGTGAGTTGGTCGAGGACGAGAAAGTCGACGCCGTGGCGGTGTGCTTCATGCACGCCTACCGGAATCCCGAACACGAACGGCAGGCGAAGGCGATTCTGTCCGAGGTGTTCCCGGATGTGCCGGTGACGATTTCGTCCGAGGTGGCGCCGGAAATCCGTGAATTCGAGCGCACCAGCACCGCTTGCGCGAACGCCTATGTCCAGCCGCTGATGCAGAGCTATCTCGACCGGCTCGACAACAACCTGCGCGAACTCGGGCATTCCGGGACGCTCTACATCATGTTGTCGGGCGGCGGCATCACGACCGTGCGGTCGGCGCAGGATTTCCCGATCCGCCTGATCGAGTCGGGTCCGGCGGCCGGCGCGATGGCTGCGTCCTTTTACAGCACGTTGACCGGCAGCGAGAACCTGATCTCCTTCGACATGGGCGGCACCACGGCGAAGATGTGCCTGATCGACGGCGGCCGGCCCGACCGAAAGCATGATTTCGAAGCGGGACGTGTGCGCCGGTTCCACAAAGGCTCCGGCCTGCCGCTGAAAGTGTCGGTCGTCGACATGATCGAGATCGGCGCCGGTGGCGGCAGTCTCGCCAACGTGGACCGGATGGGGCTCCTGAAAGTCGGGCCGCGCAGCGCCGGGTCGAAACCCGGTCCGGTGTGTTACGGCCTCGGCGGCGTCGATCCGGCGGTGACCGATGCGGACCTGTTCCTGGGCTACCTCAATCCCGACTATTTCCTCGGCGGTGAAATGCGGCTCGACATGGAGACGGTCGAACGGGCGATCGCCGAGAAAGTCGCCAAGCCCTTGGGCCTGACCACGCTGGAAGGGGCGGTCGGCATCCACAATATCGTCAACGAGAATATGGCGGCGGCGACGCGGATGCATCTCGCCGAGAAAGGCCGCGATCCCCGGCGGTACGAGATGATCGCCTTCGGCGGGGCGGGGCCGGTCCATGCCTACGGGTTGGCGCGCCTGCTCAAGCTGAAACGCTTGATCGTGCCGTTAGGGGCCGGGGTGACCTCGGCCCTCGGCTTCCTGGTCGCGGCCCCGGCCATCGACTACGTGCGCAGTTACGTCGCCCGGCTGGAACAGATCGATTGGACCCATCTCAACGGCCTGTTCGCCGAGATGGAAGACGAGGCCCGCGCCTTGCTGGTCGAGACCGGCGCCCGCCCCGAGGACATCACCATGACCCGCACGGCGGAAATGCGCCATGTGGGACAGGGCTTTGAAATCTCGGTACCCGTTCCGAACGGGGATTTGGGGCAAGACAGCGTGTCGGCGATGCGGGACGCGTTCTTCGACGTCTATCGGCAGCTCTTCGAACGGACGGTCGAGGAGATGCCGATCGAGGCGATGAGCTGGCGGTTGGCGGCGAGCGCGCCGGTCCCCAACATCGCGCTGAATTTCGGCGGACAGCCCATCGGCACCGGCAAGGCGCTGAAAGGGCAGCGGGATGTCTATTTCCCGGAAACCGGTTTCGCGCCCTGCGACGTCTACGATCGTTACGCGCTGAGCCCCGGCGACACATTCGACGGTCCGGCGGTCGTGGAGGAACGCGAGTCGACGACCGTGATCGGTCCGGGCGCCAAGGTCACCGTCGATGACTCGCTCAACCTTCTGTGCGATTTGCCCTGAGCGCGCCGCGTCAATCCGCATTCTTGCGCCGGCCGCGTCGCTGTCCGACCATCGGTTAGGGGTGTATAACGATGCCCCTGTTTTTCCAAGATCAAGGATGGGCGGCATGACGGTTTCGGCAGTATCAAAGTTACGTCCCGTTGCGATGGCCATATTCGCGGTGGGACTCATTTCCGCGCTCGTGGGGAGCGGCGCGGCCCTGGCCGGCGGCGACAGGGTAGAGATTACGGACCCCTGGGTTCGCTCGGCCCCGCCCGCGATGAAAATGCATGCCGCGTATCTTGTCCTGATGAATCCGACCGGTCAGGCGATCGACCTGGTCGGCGCGGAGAGTCCCCAATACAAGATGGCGGAGCTTCATCTCTCCAAGGTCGAGGGCGGGATTGCGACCATGGTCAAGCAGGACCTGATTTCGGTGCCCGCCAATGGGAAACTGGCTTTCGTGCCGGGCAGCTTTCACATCATGCTGATGCATCCTCGAAAGCCGATCGAGGCCGGCGATACCGTGGATATCACCCTGACATTTGCCGACGGAACGTCGGTGCCCGTGAAAGCGCCGGTGCGGCGGGCGCATGGCGGGCCGAAGAAGATGCATCACGGCGGTCACAAGATGAACTAGCGGCTCTTAGACCGGATCGACGGTTATCCCCGGCTCTTGAACGCTTTTAGTTCGCGCAGCACCGTGGAATCGATGGTCTGCAACCATCCAATCGCGCCGATCAGGCTCGCCGCGGTGCCGAGCAGCGCGAATTGTAGGGACAACGTGAGCGCCGCCTCCTGGCTGACCCCGATAAAGCCGAACGCGACGATCATCGCGCCTTCCCGGACGCCCCATCCCGAGACGGAGATCGGCAGCGAGGCGAGAAGCATCACCGGCGGCAGCAGGAAAATGCAATCGATCAAGTTGACCTGTATCCCCGTGCCTTGCGCCAAGGTGTAGATCGAGATCACCGTCAAGAACTGGGCGACAAGCGTGATACCCAGGGTGGAGGCAATAAAGCGTATGCGTAAGAGTCGCCCGCCGCTCTCTCTCAGATACCCAATCACCGGGCCGATGAACGACTTTTCGAGCAGGTGGAGCCAGAACGTGATCGGCCAGCGGGAAAAAACGAGTGTGAGGGCGATTCCGCCCACGATGGTCATGATCGTATAGAGTTTGAGCGATTGGCGAATCGAATCGGTGAACAAGACGAAAGCCAGGTAAGGAGACATCAGCACGGTCAGGCTTACGAGGCCGGCGGTCGCAAACAGACGATCGACGATCACGCTGTTTATCGCGCCGGGCAAAGACATGCCTTCGCGGTGGATCATCCAGGCGCGGACCGCGGCGCCACCGACCGACGCCGGCAGGAAAATCTGCGCGAACATGCCCATGTAATGGATTTTCAGCAGACGCCAATGCGGGAAGTCGTCCTCCAGGGTGCTCAGGATTTTGGACCATCGCGTCGTGGCCACGTCGTACTGGATGAGCAGCAAAACGAAGACGAGCAGGCCGATGATGGGATCGATATCGAGAATGCGCTCGAACGCGATGCCGATATCGACCGCCCAGACGATGAGCGCGATCAAGACGCCGGTAACGAGAAATCGGGCGGCTTTGCGGATCATGCCGTCTCTTTATTCCCTACAGCGTCCTTGGTTCCCCGCACGGCAATCGCCATACCGAACAGAATCCACAAGTAACGCTGATAAATGAACTCTCCAGTCAGCGATATGATAGCGAATGCAACCATGATCGCCAGCATACTTTGTGGCAACGGGCTTTGGCGGTCCCAGAAGAATTTCAACAGAAACGTGATAAAGAACCCGGCAAAGACCGCCACGCCGACAATGCCGGTTTCGGTCAGCAGCCACAACGGACTGCTATGGATCGTCGAGCGGCCGACCGGATGGCCGGCCGCCACGGCTTCATGCTGAAAGACGCCGAGACCGGTCCCGAAAATCGGCGACTCGGCAAAGAGGCGCAGCGCCAGCTTCCCAAGATCGACGCGTTGGACGACGGTTGCCCCGTCGAGATGGAAACGGTCGGGAGCCATTATTTTCGCGCCACTGGCCGTCAGGTCCGCCACCAGGAAGTGAGCGCCGGCAATCGCGACAATGGCTGCAATTGACCATGGGACCGCTTTTTTGAGCGAGCGGAGATGCGTTTTGTCGACGGCAAGGAGGGTGATGACCGCTCCAAGACCGGCGATCCAGGCCCCTCGGGAGTTTGTGAAGAACAACGCCGTGAACAAGGCGACGATGATCCAATGATTCGTCGTTTTTTTTCCGAGGCTAAGACACAGCGCGACAACGATGAGAAACCCGAAGGCATTCGAATTCTGGATGAACCCGGTCAGTCGGGCGTCCTGAATCAGGATCGGAAGCGTGTTCAGCTGTCCGAGGAATGGGAATCCGATGCTCGAAAATGCGGCGGTGCCGGCAGCGGCAATGCAGAAAACGGTCACGAAACGTTGAATTGCGCCCGCGCCTTCAAACCTGACAAGGCAAGCGCCAACCAGCAAATAGGCCACCAGTACGAACCAGCCTAGCAACTTGTTGTACAACGCCCAGGGTAAGATCGCGTCGGCACGTGCGTATCCGATCAGGAAGGAAAGAATCAACACGCCTGTCATGCCCGCGATCCAAAGCGGCAGTGTTGCGCTCGTTCCGTGCAGCCGATGCCAGCCTGATTGCCGCCAAGCGAAGAGCAACATGATCACGGCGATGGGCAGCATCAGATCGGCCAAAGATACCCGCAGGCCCGATTCGGCGATCGGCAATGTTGCATTGATTTGGATACCGACCGCCAATACGACCGCTAACGCCTGAATGCCGCCGTTCACGATCCTAGAACTCGCTTATCAAGCGTGAGGGCGGTTGCCCAAAATCCGTGTTGAAGGCGATCAGCAAGAACAGCACGACCCCCATGAGCATGATGATGCGATCAAAATGCGATGTCCGCGCGAACGCCCAACGTTTGTGCAGCGCACCGCGAAAGGTCATCAGACCAAGAATGAGCAGCGCAAGCCACGTGGAGGCGATAGTCACCGGATGGACTCGTCCCGTTTCGGCCAGTCGGACAGATGGCGGCCGAACCTAATCTTGATTTTGCCAAACTGGGGACAATGGATTGTTGCTGACCTTACCCCCGCAGGATAAGTGAATCACAAACCGTCGGCGTAAGGCAACCAATCACTGACAGAAGCATTTCGATTGAATCAACCGAAACTTGCACTCTAGGGTTTTGCTTTGGCTTTCGCCCAGGTATCGCGCAAGGCGACCGTTCGGTTGAAGATCAAGTGCGACGATGTGGACTCGGGATCGGCGGCGAAGTACCCCAGCCGTTCGAACTGGAATGCCTGGACATTCGATCCGGCCAGGCTGGGTTCCAGTCGGCATCCGGTCAACACTTCGAGCGACTCAGGATTGAGGTCTTCGAGGAAGGACCGTTCGGCGCCTGGGCTTGGGTCCGCGAAGAGGTGACTGTAGAGTCGCACCTCGGCCTCGATGGCGGATTCCGCCGCGACCCAGTGGATCGTGCCCTTGACCTTGCGTCCGTCCGGGGCGTTTCCGCCGCGGGTTTCGGGATCGTAGGTGCAGCGCAGCTCGACAATAGTGCCATCCGCGTCTTTGATCGCTTCCCGGCAGGTCAGGAAATAAGCGAAACGCAACCGGACCTCGCGGCCGGGGCCCAATCGGAAGAACTTGCGCGGCGGGTCTTCCATGAAATCGTCCCGCTCGATGTAGAGTTCGCGGGCGAAGGGAACCTTGCGCGTGCCGCTGTCCTCCGGGTCTTGTGGCTTGTTGACCGCTTCCAGTTCCTCGACCTGGCCTTCGGGATAGTTCTCGATCACGACCTTGAGCGGCCGGAGGACGGCCATACGGCGCTCCGCATGCGCATTGAGGTGCTCGCGGATGCAGTGATCCAGCATGGCGGCTTCGACCACGCCGTCGCTCTTGGTGATGGCGAGCCGGCCAATAAAGTCGCGGATCGACGGCGCCGGCACGCCGCGCCGCCTCAGCCCTGATACCGTCGGCATCCGCGGATCGTCCCAACCCGCGACATGGCCATCGTTGACGAGCTGCGCAAGGTTCCGCTTCGATAACACCGTGTGCGTGATGTTGAGACGGGAAAACTCGTACTGGTGAGGGCGCGTTGGAACGGGCAGGTTTTCGATGAACCAATCATACAGTGCCCGATGGTCGGCGAACTCCAGCGTGCAGAGGGAATGCGTCACACCCTCGATGGCGTCCGATTGGCCGTGCGCGAAGTCGTAGGTCGGGTAGATGCACCAGTCTGTTCCCGTGCGCGGATGCGGCGTGTGCATGATCCGGTACAGCGCCGGGTCGCGCAGGTTCATGTTGCCCGACGCCATGTCGATGCGGGCGCGCAGAACGCGGGCGCCGTCCGGGAACTCGCCGGATCGCATGCGCCGGAACAGGTCGAGATTATCTTCCACCGGGCGGTTGCGATAGGGGCTGTCCCGGCCCGGTTCCGTGAGGGTGCCGCGGTATTCGCGCATCTCCTCGGCCGACAGGTCGTCGACATAGGCCTTTCCGGCTTGGATCAGATGTTCCGCCCAGTCGTAGAGTTGCTCGAAATAGTCCGACGCGTGATGCACCTGCGTGCCCCAGTCGAAGCCGAGCCACCGCACGTCCGTCTGGATGGCGTCGATGAATTCCTGTTCCTCGCGCGTCGGGTTGGTGTCGTCGAAGCGCAGGTTGCACCGGCCGCCGAACTCCTCGGCGATCCCGAAATTCAGACAGATCGACTTGGCGTGGCCGATATGCAAATAGCCGTTCGGTTCCGGCGGGAAGCGGGTGACGATCGATTGATGCTGTCCGGACCGCAGGTCGTCGCGGATGGTGTCGCGGATGAAATCCCGGTTGCCATCTTCGATCTCGGCGTCGGCGTCACTCATAACCGTCTTGCTCCGGTGCGGTTGCCGGCGACCTGTCGTGGATGCCGGCCGGTGGCGGCATTCTCTGCCAGAAAATGACGGCCGCGCCAAGCGGTATGCGCGGCGTAGGGGTGGATTCGGGTGTTCGTTTGCGCTTAATCGTCGCCGTCGGCCGATGCCGTCGCCAATCCGTTCCGTTGGTCGGCCGCCTGCCGGACCGGATCGCGGGTGGCGGGGTTGCCGAACCCGCCGCCGCCGGGGGTATGGATCACGAGGCGTTCGCCGGCGGCAATCCGTTGGGTTCCTTTGCCTTTCAGGCGCTCGCCGGATTTCAGGAATACCGCGCCCCGGTCGCCGTCCTGTCCGCCGTTGCGGCCGCGCGCCGGATGGTCGATCCGGTCGAAGGCGGCCAGCATCTCGAATTCCTTGTCGATCGCGCTCTCGATTTCGAGCACTTGCCCCAACCCGCCTCGGAACTCGCCCGCGCCGCCGGAGTCGGCCCGGAATTCCTTGCGCCAAAAGATCACCGGCGCGACCGACTCGTTGATCTCGACCGGCGTGCCCTTGACCCCGCTGGGATAGGCGGTTGCCGATAGTCCGTCCTTGTTCGGCCGTGCGCCGGTGCCGCCGTTGGTCACCGCGGTGACGGCGAACAGCGTGCTCTCGTTGCTACCCCGGTCGGTCTCGCCACGGAAGGTAAGGTTCCACAGGCAAGAAGCGCCTTCGGCGGGAACCAGGTTAGGGGCGACCTGTTGCAGGCATCCGAAAACCACGTCCGGCAGCATCTGGCCGATCACATGGCGTGCGCAGACGGCGGCCGGATAGGGTGCGTTGAGGATCGATCCCTCGGGCGCCGCCACCGTGAAGGGTGACAAGGAGCCGGCATTGTTGGGAATCTTGGGGGAAACGACGCAGCCGAGCCCGAAACTCGTGTAGGCGGTGGTGTAGGCCGATGGCACGTTGACGCCGTAGCGCGACATCGGCGAGGTGCCGTCATAGTCGACTGAAATCCCGTTATCGTCGATCGTCAGCGCGGCGACCAGATCCAGCGGCCCGTCGTAGCCGTCGATCCGCATGCTGTTGCGGTAGACGCCGTTCGGCAGTTTGGCGATTTCCGCCATCACCGCGTCGCGCGACGAGGTGCAGATGTAGTCCGCCAGGACGTCGAGCGAGTCCAACTCGAACTCGTCCATCATCTCGACCAGGCGGGTGCAGCCGATATCGTTGCAGGCGGCCAGCGAATAGACGTCGCCCTCGGACTCGACCGGCTGACGGGTATTGGCGCGCACCATCGCCAGCAAGGTCTCGTTCATCACGCCGCGGTCGGCGAGTTTCAGCATCGGGATATAGATGCCTTCCATATGCACGTCGGTGCCGTCCGGCCCGGTACCGATGCCGCCGATATCGGTCAGATGCGACGTGCAGGAAAACAGCGCGACCAGTTCGCCCTTGCGGAAGCACGGCGTGGTCAGCACGAAATCGTTGAGATGGCCCGTCCCCATCCACGGATCGTTGGTGATGTAGATGTCGCCTTCCGACATCGTCTCCAGCGGGAAATGCCGGATGAAATGATGCACCGATTCGGCCATGGAGTTGACGTGACCGGGTGTGCCGGTCACCGCCTGCGCCAGCATTCGGCCCTGCCGGTCGAAGACACCCGCCGACAGGTCGCCGCATTCGCGCACGATCGGGCTGAACGCGGTCCGGATCAGCGTTTGCGCCTGTTCCTCGACGACGGCGATCAGCCGGTTCCACATGACCTGCATGCGGATCGTGTCCATCGCGCTGGTACCGCTCATGCCGCTGTCTCCTTCTTCCGGTGCAGGATCAGGTAGCCGTTCGCCGCGATGGTCGCATCAAACCGGCTGTTTAGAAAAGTGGATGTTTCGTCTTCCGCGACAATGGCCGGGCCGTCGATTGTCATCCCCGGGGCAAGGTCGGGGCGGCGGTAGAGTGGGATTTCGATCTCCCGGTTCGCCTCCGCATCGAAAAGCCGGCGCGTCGCGGCGGGCGGCGGGGCGTCGCGGGGCGGGCTTTCGCCGAACGGTTCGGGCGCGGGCGCGGCCGTGGAGAGCGTCAGGCCCCAAGTCAGGACTTCCACCTCGGCGGTGGGGATCGTCCGGCGGTACAAGGCTTCGTATTGCCGGTCGAATTCGGCCTGCAGGGTTTCCGCATCCGCATCGGTCAGCGGCCGGTTCGGCAGCGGCACGACGATCTCATGTCCCTGGCCCACATAGCGCATATAGGCGATCCGCTGTTCGACGGTTTCCGCCGTGGGGGCCGCCGCATCCACGACGGCGGATGCTTCGGCATGCATTTCGTCGATGATCGAATTCACCAGCGAAGGATCGAATTGCCGCAGCCGCATGTTCCGGCTGCGCACGACTTCGTAGGCGACCGGTGCCGTCAGGAAGCCAACCGCCGACCCGACGCCGGCATTGGTCGGTACGACGATGGTGTCGATGCTCAGTTTGTCCGCCAGCCGCGCGGCGTGCAGCGGGGCGGCGCCGCCGAAGGCGACGATGGCATGGTCGGCGGCGACGCGGCCCTGTTCCACGGCATGGACCCGCGCGGCGTTCGCCATCGTCTCGTCGACCATCTCGGTGATGCCGTAGGCCGCCATCGGCGGCGTCAGATCGAGCGGGTCGCCGATATCCCGTTTGATCGTCGCGTCCGATTGACCGGGTGCGAGCGTCAGTTTGCCGCCGGCGAAATGCCCCGGGTCGATCCTCCCGAGCAGGATATCCGCATCGGTGATCGTCGGCCGGTCGCCACCGCGGTCGTAGGCAGCGGGGCCGGGGTCGGCGCCCGCGCTGTCGGGGCCGATCGTGATGCGGTTGAGCGCGTCGAGCCGGGCGATCGATCCGCCGCCGGCGCCGATCTCGACCATCTCGATGACCGGGATGCGAAGCGGCAATCCGCTGCCTTTGAGAAAACGGGCGGCGCGGTCCACTTCGAATTCGCGCGCCTTATGCGGCTGGTGATCCTCGATCAGGCAGATCTTCGCCGTCGTGCCGCCCATGTCGAAGGAGATGACCTTGTCCAGCCCGGCTTCCGCCGCGGCCTGGCAGGCGAGGATCGCACCGCCGGCCGGACCGGATTCGACGAGTCGGATCGGGAAACGCTGCGCCGTCTCCAGCGTGGTCAGACCGCCGCCGGACGTCATTAACAGGACGGGGCATTGAAATTTCTGCGCCGTGAGTTGGTCGCGCATGTGGCCGAGATAGCGCGCCATTGCCGGTCGGACATAGGCATTCGCCGCGGTGGTGGTCAGGCGCTCATATTCGCGGACCTCCGGACAGACCTCGCTGGAGAGCGAGATCGAGAGATCGGGCAGCGCCGCGGCGATCAAATCCCGCGTGCGCTGTTCATGATCCGGGTTGGCATAGGCGTGCAGGTATCCGATGGCGACGCTTTCGGTGCCCAATTCCTCGAGGGCCGGGACCAGCGCGGTCACGGCTTGTTCGTCGAGCGGCAGCAATGCCGTGCCGTGCACGTCCATGCGCTCCGGCACCGTCAGCCGGCGGGCGCGCGGCACCAGCGGCACGGGCTTCTCGATCTGGACGTCGTATTGGTCGTACCGGCTTTCGTATCCGATCTCGAGAACGTCGCGGAACCCTTCCGTGGTGATCAGGGTCGTGACCGCCCCCTTGCGCTCCAGGATGGCGTTGGTGGCCAATGTCGTCCCATGGATGACCAGCCCGATGGCGGCGGGGTCGGTGCCCGTATCGCGCAGCACCGCGTCGATACCGGCCATCACGCCCTGTTCCGGCGCATCGGGTGTCGTCAAAACCTTTGCGGTCGCCAGCTCATGCCCGAGGTCGAGAACGACATCGGTGAAGGTGCCTCCGATGTCGATGGCAAGCCGGGGCGCGGGACTGTCTTTCGTCATGGGGAACCGTTTCTGAATCGCCTGGCGGCGGTTGGGTCATTCACGTGTCTTGGAGAAACACCCGGCAAGCGCGGCGGCGCCCCGGGAAGTCAGGCCGTATCTTTAACCGCTTGGGGACGTTGCGCAATAGCGCTGAAGGACCCAGTAGCGGCGTTTTCCGACAGAAGGCGTGCATAGGGGACACGGTTTAGTATCATGAGAGGTCGAAATACACTCCAAATCAGACCTCCAGGGAGGAAATCGTCGCATGGATCTAGGCATTGCGGGGAAACGCGCCCTTGTATTGGGCGCCAGCAAAGGACTCGGATACGCGGTGGCGCATGCGCTGGCGAGCGAAGGCGTGTCGGTCGCGGTCAGCAGTTCGAGTATGGATCGTGCCGCCGAAGCGGCCGAGACGATCGGCACGGAAACCGGGTCGAAGACCGTGCCGCTCGTCGGCGACGTATCGTCGTCCGACAATATGGATACGCTGGCCGACGACGCGGTCGCGGCGTTGGGCGGTGTCGATATCCTGGTGAATAACCATGGCGGACCGCCGCTCGGCTTCGCCCGCGACCTCGACGAGGCGGACCTGATCGAGCAATTCCAGAAAATGGTGGTCAGCATCATCCACATCACCAGCCGATTGGTCCCGGCCATGGTCGAGCGGAAATGGGGCCGGGTCCTGACGATCGGATCGTCGGGCAACGTAGAGCCGCTGCACAACATGGTGCTGTCGAACACATTGCGCGGCGCCGTCGTCAACTACACCAAGACGCTCGCGAACGAGGTGGCCAAGGACGGCGTGACGGTGAATATCGTGGCGCCCGGCACGATCCTGACAGACCGGTCGCGCGGATCGGCGGAGACCAACGCCAAGCGGCTCGGCATCACGCCGGAAGAGGTGCTGGCGGAGCGGGTGAAAGGCATTCCGGCGGGCCGGTTCGGCGATCCGAAGGAATTCGGCGCCGTGGCGGCCTTCCTGTGCGGCCAGAACTCGGGCTATTGCACCGGCAGCATCTGGCGCGTGGACGGCGGGCGTATCAAGACCATCGTTTGAACCGTCGCCGCCGCGTTCTATCTTATTCGGCTTATTGATAACCGGCGGGCGCCGCATCGCGCGGACGCGCGCCGCTGAGAGGGAGAAAACACCCCGTGATCGATCTATACACTTGGACCACCCCGAACGGCCGCAAGGTCTCCATCGCCTTGGAAGAGCTGGAGCTTCCGTATACCGCGCATGCGGTCAATATCGGCGAGGACGAGCAATTCGCCCCGGATTTCCTGAAGATCGCGCCGAACAACAAGATTCCCGCCATCGTCGATAACGACAACGGCACGGCGATGATGGAATCGGGCGCGATTCTGCTCTATCTCGCGAAGAAGGCGGGCAAGTTGCTGCCGAGCGACGAGAAGGCGCGATGGTCCGCGATCGAATGGCTGATGTGGCAGATGGGAGGCGTCGGCCCAATGTGCGGCCAGGTGCACCACTTCGTGCGCTTCAATCCCGGGAAAAGCGCCTATGCCGAGGAGCGTTTCCTCAACGAGGCGAAGCGGCTCTACGGCGTGATGGACAAACGGCTGGCTGACCATGAGTTCCTCGCGGGCGAGTATTCGGTGGCCGATATCGCGACCTGGCCGTGGATCTCCCGGTTCGAATGGCAGACCATCGACCTGAACGAGTTTCCCAACGTGAAGCGGTGGTACACCGACATCGCCAACCGGCCCGCGGTGCAGCGCGGTTACGATGTGCCGAAGAAGGTCGGCGATATTCCGATGCCGTAAGCGGCGCTAGCCGTTCCGCTCCCGCCAGGCGTCGACGAATCCCTGCATCGAGTCCGGTTGCGTCTCGTGGTTCAAGGGCGACGGCGGGACGGTAACCCAGGGCTGGGCGCTGCGAGTCCAGACGCTGCCGACCGGTTCCAGCCAGCTCGTATCGTCGAGCGTCCCCGCCTTGATCGACAACGCGCCGGGATGCCGCGCCGGCGCGTTGTAAAGACGCGTCCCGCAGTCGCCGCAGAAATGCGCGACCTTCGCGTTGCCGCTGTCCGCGACCGTATGCCATTCCTTTGGCGTGCCGGCGGTGATCTTCAGCGCGTCGCTCTGAATCCGGAATGTCATGCCGAAAGCGCTGGCGGACTGTTTCTGGCAGTCGGTGCAGTGGCAGGCGTAGAGGGTCAGCGGCTTCGCCGTGATCTCGTAGCGGATGGCGCCGCATTGGCAGCCGCCGGTATAGGGTGGGTCCATGCGCGTTCCTGAATGCGGTGGGGCGTCGGTCAGTCTGTCAGCGCGCCCAGGATTCGACCATACACGCCATCGGCTTTCTCTTTCTGCACCCAACGCAACACCGTGACCAGGTCGTGGTCCGGATCGACCCAGATCACGTTATGCCCGGCCCCGGCGAGGAAAAAGCTGCTGGCCGGCGCGCTCGGCGCACGTTCGCGCGGGCCGTTCAGCCAGAACATGTAGCCGTAGTTCGGGTTATGCGGACAGGGATCCAGCGCCTTCGCAACGAAGTCTTCCGACAGCAGTTGCGCGCCGCCCCAGTCGCCGCGGCGCAGCATCAGCAGGCCGATGCGGGCATGATCGAAACTGTTGATGAACAGGCCGCCGCCCCAATGGCCGCCGCCCGACACCGACTGCATCTTTTTTCCGTCGATTTCGACCCAGGAATTTTCGTAGCCGTGCCATTCCCAAGTATCGGAGGCGCCGATTGGGTTCATGACGTATTCACGCAGCACGTCCGGCAGCGGCCGCTTCCATACATGCATGAGCGCCAGGCTCGCCAGGTTCACCCGCACGTCATTGTATTCCCAGTGCGTGCCCGGCTTCTTCATCTCGCGTTTGGTGCCCTTGAGGTCGCTGTGGCGGTGATGGTCGAGCCAATCCGGCTTGCCCCATAGCTCGCCGCTCCACTCGCTGGTCTGTTGGAACAGCATGTGCCAGGTGATGTCGCGGTTCTGGGGCGAGTCGAAACAGCCATTGTCGACCAAGTCGCGCACCGGCGCGTGCAGATCCGGGATGAGGCCCCGGTCGTAGGCCAGGCCCAGGCAGATCGCGAGATAGCTCTTGGTTGCGCTGAAGGTCATGTCCGCACGGTCGGTCGTGCCCCATTCGGTGACGATGCGGCCGCCCCGCAGCACGATTCCGCCTTGCTCGCCGCGTTCCTTGAGCGGCCCGATCTTAGCGTTATAGGGGGCGGGTTCATGCATCATGTCCGCCACCGGCCGGTCGAGGTCGCGCGTCCAGAGGGTTTCCACGGAGCGGGCATAGTCGACCGCCTCGGCCAGTTTGCCGGCGTCGAAGCCGGCGTCTTGAGGGGTCGCGCGGCCCCAATCAGCGCCGGCGGGCGGGGTATAGGGCGTGCTGGCCTGGTCGAGCATTGGGCTTCCTCCGGTGAAAAGGATCAGGGGTACTGGCTGTCGGCGTAGCGATGGTGCGGATCAGTTTCGACAATCTCGCGCATGAGTTTGCGGATGATCGCGCGCTCGAAATCGTCGAAACTCTTCGCGACGACGATGAAGGCGTTGGGCCCGCCGATGACATTCTTGCGGTAGTAGTTTTCGATATCGTCCGGCGGCAGACCGGAAAACTGACGGTCCCGGTCGTTGACGATCGGCAGGCCGTTGATCGTGATGTTCCGTTTGACGGCCTCATCCCGCATTTGCGCCACCGGTGGGCCGTTGTTGTTTCGGCCGTCGCCGGAGATATCGATGACGCGGCGTTCGCTCTTGAACGGATTGCGCTCGAAGAGATTGAGCGCAAAATCGATGGCCGAACTGATCGAGGTGAAATGACCGTCCAGGACGCCGGCTTCTTCAAGCCGCTCGCCGAAGGCCTCGGCGCTTGTCTCGTCCTGCACGGTCGTCCAGTCGACGATTAAGGCGTGATTGCCCGCATCCGACCATTCGAAATAGGCAACGCCGATACGGCCATGTTTGCCCCTGCGGATGGCCTGAAGGATCGTCGGTTGCTTGATCGCCGAGATGTACCCTTGGCGCTGCAGCTTGACCTCTTCGGTGTCGATGCTTTCCGAGACGTCTACGGCAAGGACCAAGGCCAGATCGACCGCCTCGGCGGATGCCGTACCGATCGGCGCGAGCGTCAGAAGGCCGAGCAGAAGGAACCGAATCCCTATCGACCCGGCGCGCCGCATCAGGCGGCTTCTGATTTGAACGTCACCGCCTCGTCGTCGTCGTAGATATGGCATTCGACGAAGGCGCCGTCTTCGCGTTGTATTGCCTTGGGGGCCCGGACGCCGCAGGCATCAGTGGCGTGCGGACATCGAGGATGGAAGGTGCAGCCCGATGGCGGATCGATCGGGTTGGGAAACTCGATCCCGAGATGCGAATCGGGAATGCCGAGGCGCGGCTCCGGCGTCAGCACCGACGCCAGAAGGGCGTGCGTGTAGGGGTGTTCGGCCTTGCTGAACAGAGCGTCGGTTTCCCGCTCCTCCACGATCCGGCCGAGATACATCACCGCGACGCGGGTCGCGATATGCTCGACCACGGCCAGGTTATGGCTGATCAAGACATAGGTCAGGCCCAGTTCCTCGCGCAAATCCATCAGCAGATTGAGAATCTGCGATTGCACTGACACGTCCAGCGCCGAGGTCGGTTCGTCGCAGATGACCAGTTCGGGTTTCATGATCAGCGCGCGGGCGATCGCCACGCGTTGCCGTTGCCCGCCGGAAAGCTGGTTCGGGTAGTTGGTGACATAGCGTTTCGGCAAGCCGACCAGATCCATGATCGATTCGAGCATGCCTTGCCGTTCTTCCGGCGCGCCGATGTTGTGCACGCGCAGTGGCAGCGAAATGATATCGCCGATGGTCTTGCGCGGGTTCAGCGACGAATACGGATCCTGGAAGATCGGCTGAACGCGGCGGGCCAATTCCAATCGCGGGATGCTCGACACCGGTTGGCCGTTCAGCAGGATCGTGCCGGATGAGGCGGGCAACAGTCCCAACAGCATCAGCGCGAGCGTGGATTTGCCACAGCCGGACTCGCCGACCAGCGCCAGGACATCGCCCTTGGCCACATCGAGCGACACGCCGTTCACGGCCATCAGCGATTGTTTTTTGCTGAACACGCCCGCACCGACGGTGAACTGCCGGCTGACGTCGTTGGATTGCAGCAGCGGTGTCGTCATTGCGCCGCCTCCATGGCCGCCGCCTGCCGTGCCGATTCCTCCGGGCTCAACAGGCAGCGATACGCGCGCTGCTCGTCGATCGAGCGCAATTCGACCGAGTTAGACAGGCAATCGCTGAAGGCATGCGGGCAGCGGTCGCGGAAATGGCAGCCTTGGATGCCGCCGATCATGCTGGGCACCATGCCGGGAATCGAGCCGAGATGCGTGCCGCGCTTGGTCTTGCCGGGAATCGGGATACAGGTCAGGAGCCCTCGCGTATACGGATGCAGCGGCTGCTCGAAGACCTGCTCGACGGTGCCTTGCTCGACGACCTGGCCCGCATACATCACCGCGACACGGTCGGCGACGCGGGCGACGATGCCCAGGTCATGGGTGATCAGGATCAGCGCCATGTCGAACTCGCGCTGCAGTTCCGCCAGCAACAACAGGATTTGCGCCTGGATCGTGACGTCGAGCGCCGTGGTCGGCTCGTCGGCGATGATCAGGTCCGGGCCGCACATCAAGGTCATGGCGATCATGACGCGTTGGCGCAGCCCGCCGGACAGCTGATGCGGATACTGCCCCAAGCGCCGGTGTGCGCCGGTGATGCCGACCTTCTCCAGCAGGTAGACCGCCCGGTCGCGCGCTTCCTGGCGGCTGACCTTGCGGTGCTGCAGCATGATCTCTTCCATCTGGTTGCCGATGGTGAAAGACGGGTTCAGGCTGGTCATCGGCTCCTGAAAGATCATGCCCATCCGGTTGCCGCGCAGCGACGCCATTTCCCGGTGCGACGCCTTCAACAGATCGTCGCCATCGAACAGGATGCCGTCGCCGGCCCGGATGGCCTTCTTCGGCAGCAGGTTCATCAGGGCGAGCGAGGTCAACGACTTGCCGCAGCCGGACTCCCCCACGATGCAGAGCGTCTCGCCTTTATCGACATGGAAATTCACCTTCTGCACCGGATGCAGCATGCCGGCGGCGAGCGGGATATCGACGCTCAGATTTTTAACTTCGAGGAGTGCGCTCAATTGCGGTTCTCCGGTGCAAGGATGTCGCGCGCGCCGTCGCCCAGCAGGTTGATGGCGAGCACGAGCAGGAAGATTGCGAACCCGGGCAGCATGACGAGGTAGGGATCGAACAGCATGTAATCCTTACCTTCCGAGACCATCAGGCCCCAGGATGGCGTCGGCGGTTGCACCCCGAGGCCCAGGAAGGAGAGCGCCGCTTCGAGCAAGATCGAATGGGCGATCTCGAACGTGGCGATCACCAGTAGGCTGCCCAGGACATTGGGCATGATCTCGGAAAAGATGATCCGCCGGGTCGAACAGCCGATGGCGTTCGCCGCCCGGATATAGTCGAGATTCCGAATTTGCATCGTCGCGCTGCGCATGACCACGGTGAAACGGTCCCATAAAAGGAACCCGAGGACGAGGATCACCGTATTCAGCGATCCGCCGACCACCGCGACCAGGGCCAATGCGACCATGATGACCGGCAGCGTCAGCCGGGTCGTCAGCAAGAAGGTGATGACCATGTCGACCTTGCCGCCGAAATAACCGGCGCAGACGCCCATCACCGTTCCCAGCACGCCGGAAATCATCATCGCGGAGAAGCCGATGATCAGCGATACCCGTGCGCCATAAATCAGCCGGCTGAGATAGTCGCGGCCCATCATGTCGGTGCCGAGCGGATGGGTCCAACTGCCGGCTTCGTTCCAGACCGGCGGCATCAGGCGGCGATCCAAATCCTGACCCAGCGGATCATGCGGCGCCAGGACCGGCGCGAACAGCGCCACGATGATAAGGGTGATCATGATGATCGCGGCCACCATGAAACTGCGGTGACCGATCACCCGGCGGGAGAACATGGTGAACGCGTCGGGCTGCATGACGCTTTCGACGCTGGGAACGCCGCGATCGTCGTCGTCGGGCAACGAACCCAGACCCTTGCCGGCGACTTTGGTATCCGATGGGGGCATCTACGGTCTCTCCTATGTCACGCGCAGGCGTGGATCGAGCCACGCGTTGAGCAGATCGCCAAGCAGCACGAGGACGATGTAAAAGCACGCCACCAGCAACAGCACGGCCTGCACGACCGGGAAATCGTTCCGGGAGATCGACTCCCAGGCCAAATGACCAATGCCTTGAATCTGAAAGACGGTTTCGGTGACGACCGACCCGCCGAGCATGTTGCCGAACTGAACCGACGACAGCGCGACGACCGGGATGATCGCGTTGCGCAGCGCGTGTTTGAACAGGATGACGAAGGTCGGCAGTCCTTTGGCGTGGGCGGTTCGTATGTAGTCGGAGTTGAGCACTTCCAGCATGCCGGTTCGGGTCAGGCGCATGACCGCCGGGGTCGAATAATAGCCGAGCGAGATGGCCGGCAGGATGAAATGCGCCAAGGTTTCATTGCCGGAAATCGGTAACCATCGGAGGAACAGGCCGAACACGAACATCAGCATCAGGGCGAACCAGAAGCCGGGTAGCGCCTGCCCCAGCACCGCGATTGTCAACGCGGTTCGGTCCACCCAGCTATCGGGCCGTAGGGCCGCGATCACCCCCATGGGGATAGCCAGACCCATGGCGAACAAAACGCCGAGGCCGGCGAGGGTTAACGTGTTCGGCAGCCGGTCCTTGATCAATGCGGTAACTTCCTCGGGATAGAACATGGATTCGCCGAGGTCGCCCTGAACTCCGTCGCCGAGCCAGTCGAGATATTGCAGATGATAGGGTTTGTTCAACCCGTATTGTTCGCGGATTATCTCGATGTCTTGGGCGCTGGCGTCCTCGCCCGCGATCATCGTCGCCAAGTCGCCGGATAACCTAAGCAGTGAAAATGCGATCACGGATACGGTGAACGCCACAAGCGCCGCGACGAACAGGCGCTTGGTCATGAAATTCAGCATCCGGCTCCCCTAATATTCCTGAAACGAAAAGGAGCCGGATCGGTCCAGGTTCCTGGACCGATCCGGCGACGTTACGTGCTTACTTCCACTTCGCGGCCCAGAACCGGGGAATTTCGTCGGCGCTGGGGGTGAAGTCCAACTCGTCGACATAAGCGTAATTGTACACCCATGAGAACAAGGGCGCCCAATAGGCTTGGTCGGCGATCCGCTCGAAGGCTTGCGCGTAGACTTTCTTGCGCACTTCCTGGTCGGTCGTGTTGCCCTGGTTCAACAGGTCGATGACCGTCTTGTCCTGCGCGTTATCGTCGGAACTCCCTTGGAACCAGTTGCCGGCAATTGCGGTGATGTCGTTGATCGACGACGATCCCCAGGTGCCGAAAGCGATTTCGACGCCCTTCTTGCGGCGCAATTCCCGATAGGCGCCGGCCTTCAGGTAGGTCATTTTCGCCGTGATGCCGACGCGGCGAAGCTGGCCGATGATCGCCTCGGCGATCGGCCGGTCGCGATACGCGACGAACTCTGCCTCGAAGCCTTTCTCGAACCCGGCCTCCTTCAGCAACGCCTTGGCCTTCTCCGGGTTATACTCGTACCGCTTCACATTGTCGTCGATGCAGCCGAATTGCGTCGGGAAGCAGGCGGCATGAATAATCCGGGAGGCTTCGCCCATCAGCGTCTTGCGGATTTTGTCCCGGTCGAGCGCATAGTTGATGGCCCGGCGGACCTTGAGGTTGGTCATCGGGTGATCGCCAGCCTTGCCGGACGCGCCCAAGATCAAGAAGCCGATGCGCATGGTTTCGCCCTGCGTCACCTGAAACCCTTTACGGCCGTCCAACCGTTGAGCCAGATCGGGTGGCACCCGCCAAATCCAATCCGCACCGCCGGACAGCAACTCCGCCATCTGGGTGCCGCGTTCTTCGATCCGTCGGAACACCAGCTTGCCGATGCTCGGTGTCTTCGGTCCGCCTTTCATGTAGTTCTCGTTCTTCTCGAGAACGAACCGCTTGCCGTAGGTGACCTCGGTCACCTTATACGGTCCGGTGCCGACCGGCTTGGTGGCCATGCCTTTCGGACCGGCCTTCGCGTAATACTCGTTCGGATAGATCACGATCACGGACGCAAAATACTGCATCGCGGCCGGGAACGGATATTTGAGCTTGGCCCGCACCTTGTACTGGCTGACCTTCTCGCCGCCGGCGATGAACTTGGTTCGGCTCAGCGCTTTCACCTTGTTGTTCGGATCGGCGAGATAGTTGAGCGTGAACACAACGTCGTCGGCGTCGAACTTCTCACCGTTGTGAAAGACGATATCCTCACGCAGGTCGAATTCGATCGTTTTGTCGTCGATCCACTTATATGACTTGGCCAGGCTCGGCTGGAACTCGCCGGTCTTGGGATCGATCTCCATCAGCGCGTCCCAGATATGACGGCCGAGGATCAGTCCTTCGCGCAGCGTGTTGTAGTAGATGTCGATGTTGTCGGGTTCGCTGTTCGATATCCAGGTCAGCGTGTCGTCGCTCTTGCCGGCCTCAGCGGGCGGTGTCGATAGGGCCAACGCCGCCGCCATGGCAGCGGGAATAGCCAAGTGTTTGATTTTCATGCCGAATAACTCCCTGTGGGGTTCACCAGGTTTTTTGCTCAGGCGAGGGCGGAAACGATGCATTCTTGTATTTTGGGGTGCTCCGACTCGCGGCACCGGCCTCGTCCGTCGTCCAAGCTGAACGTGAGATGCAAAATGTTACACACCGAATGCGGCACTGCACAATATAAAAAACACTCTCTCATGGGTTGTATGATCGCAAAAATCTATAACAACAGCAATATGATACGCTGCTTGTCTATGGCGGCTAAATAGGTTGTACTTTAAGGTCTTAGTCCGGAAGGCGTCCGCCGCCGGGGATTCCAGACGCGATATTTGGACAGTCGATTCAGCAAGGAAGGGTGTGGCATGGCAAGCCGACGCGGCGCGGTCGATCGCGCGCATGACAAGATGGACAGCGGTGCGTATCTCGAGGATCTCGCGCGTCGCATCGCGATCCCGACGGAGAGCCAGGTTCCGGAACGCGCGGCGGAACTCTACCGGTATCAACGCGATGAGATCGGTCCTTGCTTCGACCGGATGGGGTTTACCTGCGACATTCTGGAGAATCCCGTCTCCGACCGCGGCCCCGTGCTTGTCGCCTCCCGTCTCGAAGACGCGGCCAAGCCGACCGTTCTGATCTATGGGCACGGCGACGTGGTGCGCGCCGTGCCCGAGGAATGGAGCGACGGTCTCGACCCGTTCGAGATGAAGGTGGTCGATGACCGCGTCTACGGCCGCGGCGCGGTCGACAACAAGGGGCAGCACACCCTGGCCATGTCCGCGATGCAGGCCGTGTTGGAGGAGCGCGGCGGCGCCCTGGGGTTCAACGCGAAGTTCATCATCGAGACCGGCGAGGAACAAGGGTCGCCGGGCATGAAGCGGATCGTCGACGACAACAAGGACCTTCTCGCCGCCGATTTTTTTCTGGGGTTCGACGGGCCGCGAAAATCCTTCGGCCGCATGGATATGAACCTCGGCTGTCGCGGCGGCGTCTTCTTCGACCTGGTCGTCGACCTGGACCGGTCCGGTGGGCTGCATTCCGGCCATTGGGGCGGGGTTATGGCGGATGCCGGCATTATCCTGGCCCAGGCCATTGCGTCGATCACGACGCCGAAGGGCAAGATTCTGATCGAGGATTGGCTGCCGGCGTCGGTCCCGGATTCGGTGCTGGATGCTTGCCGGAACCTGGTCGTCGATCCGGTGCCGGGCATGCCAGAGATCGATCCCGATTGGGGCGAGCCGGACATGTCGCCGCGCGAGCGGACGCTGGCCTGGACCAGTTTCATCGTACTCGCCTACAGCACCGGCAATCCGGACAACCCGGTGAATGCGGTGCCGAGCTACGCGAAGGCGCGATGCCAGATTCGCCACACGGCGGACGTGCCGCGCGAAAACTTCGTGCCGGCGCTGCGGCGGCATCTCGACGCAAAGGGGTTCGAGGGCGTCGAGATCGACACGGAGATCGGTCGCGATCAGTTTCCTGCATCGCGCACGGACCCGAACCATCCATGGGTCCAGTGGGTGCGCCGGTCGATCATCGAGTCCACCGGCGAGGAGCCCAATATCCTGCCGTGTTCGAGCGGGTCGAACCCGAGCGAGATGTTCAGGCAGGGACTAGATGCGGCGGTTATCTGGATGCCGCATTCCTATAGCGGCTGCAACCAGCACGGCGCCGACGAACACGGTCTGAAATCGTTGTTCCGCGAAGGTCTGGGGGTGGTTGCCGGTCTCTACTGGGACTTGGGCGAAGGCGGTACGCCGGCCGGCTAGTTCGACGGCTCCGCCGATTTGCGCGAGAATGACGTTATGAGCATCACCTTATTCGAGTCTTTTCGCGCGGTCTTCTACACGCCGTTCTATTTGGCCCATGCGCTCGGCGCATACGAGGCGGAGGGCGTTTCCGTCACCCTGGGGACGAGCGCCAATCTCGGGTCCGTCGCCGATCAATTGCAGTCGGGCGAGGTCGACGTCTATTGGGGCGGGCCGATGCGGATCATGATGAACCACGACCGCGACCCGGATTGCGGCATCGTCGGTTTCTGCGAGGCTGTCGCCCGCGATCCGTTCTTCGTCGTCGGGGCTACGCCGCGCCCGGACTTCACCCTCGCCGATCTGGCGAACA
Source organism: Alphaproteobacteria bacterium (assembly GCA_028281325.1). Taxonomy (GTDB): domain Bacteria; phylum Pseudomonadota; class Alphaproteobacteria; order UBA8366; family UBA8366; genus JAJFJD01. Next base: position 165,593 of record JANQKC010000011.1, on the reverse strand, counting down.
TGTCGCTGGCGAGCGTCAGCGAGGTGCCGACCCCTTGGATGTGCCTCCAAGACGATCTGCGCCGCGCCGGCGTCGACCCGTCGGCGGTGTCGCGGATCGACGACCGCAGCATGCCCGACAATGTCGCCGCACTGCGGGCCGGAACGGTGGACGCCATTCAGGTGTGCCAGCCCTTTCTGGAAGACTTGCTTGCGGACGGCGGCGGCCATCTTTGGTACGCCGCCGCCTCGCGCGGTCCCTGCAGCTACACCACCTTTTACGCGTCGCGGGAAACCATGGCCCGGCGGCAAGACGAGCTGTACCGCATGACGCGGGCCATGTTTCGGATGCAGAAATGGCTGCACGCGAAGCGGCCGATCGATATCGCCGAGGCCGTTCGCGAGTATTTCCCTGACCTCGATCTCGACACCCTCGCCGCCTGCGCCGAGCGGTATCTGGCCTTGGGCGTCTGGGGCGCGTCGCCGCTGCTCGCCCGGGACGGCTTCGAACGGCTGCGCGCCGCGCTGTTGTCGGGTGGGTTGATCGCGCGGGAGATTCCCTACGAGGATTGCGTCGATAACGCGCTCGCCGAGCGGGTGATCACCGAAGACCCGCCGGCGATGTAAGCCCCTTACCGCGGCGGTATGATCGGCAGGAGGACGTGCGACGGGCGCGTCCGGTCCATATGGACTGTGTTGGTCGCGATTCGGCTGCGCCGGGCGAGACCCTCCGGTTCGCCGGTGTTCGGGTTCACGTCGAAATGCGGGAAGTTGCTGCTGGCGATATCGAGACGGATACGATGCCCGGTCTTGAACAGGTTGCTGGTCGGGAAGGGCTCGATCTCGATTTCATGGATCGCGCCGGGCTCCATCATCGTCGGCGATTCCCAGGACTCGCGATAACGGCAGCGCAGGATGCCGTCGGTGATGTTCAGCGCGTAGCCTTGCGGATAATCCTCGCTCGGCGGATACACGTCGATCAGTTTCATCGTGAAGTCCGTATCCGGGCAGGTCGAACTGATCCAGAGCCTGGCCGTGACCGGCCCGGTCACTTCCACATCCTCGTTCAGCGGCGGCGTTTCGAAAACCAGGACATCGGGCCGCGCAGCCAGGGGCAGGTAGGGCGGCGCGCAGCCGAAGAAATCCGGTCCTTCCCGTTGATCGTAGCCGCCGCCTTCCATGACCGGTGCGCCCGACGTGATCGAGCCGCCGATGCTCGGCACCGGATGCTTTGGATCATGATCGTAGGATAGCGAGGCGGCCTCGGCCATCGGCGCGGTGGCGCCGAGCCCGCCTTCCGCGTCGAGATAATATTCGGTGAAGGCGGTGTCGGGGATCGGCCAATCGGCTTCCGCGCGCCAGGCGCCGCCATGGTCGAGCCGGCCGTCGTCGCGGCGGCATCCGCTGCCGCCGCCCATCACGAAGACCTGCACCGCCGGGTCGGCGTCCGCGCCGTTGTCGACGTCGCGCAGCCAACGGTCGAACCAACGCAGGCGCAGCGCTAGGAAATCCTCGGCGAGCGACCCGTCGAGCGTGGACTGGGTCCCGAAATCGATGTCGCCCGCGTAGCTCAGCACCCGGTCGCCATGGGTCCAAGGCCCCATGATCAGGCGTTGCGGTCCCTTTCCGTGCGCCTTCAGGCCGATATAGTTGTCGGTCGCGGTCCGGGGATACGGGTCGAACCAACTGGACATATGGACCATCGGAATGTCGGGGAAATCGCCATAGAACCCTTCGGCGTAGATGCCCGCCTGTTTCCAGGCCTCGTCGAAGCTGCCGGCTGTCCACTGCTCGAATAGATAGTCCTCGTACTCCGGCACCCAACGCAGCGGCGAATGCCCGCGCCGCCAGGGCATGCGGGTGAACCAGTCGCGCATGTCCTCGGCCTCCAGCGCGGCGCGGATGACCGGGTCCTGCGCATCTTGGCTCTCCAACGCCTGCTTGTAGGCCCAGGTCGCCTGTTTCAATTCGAACGCCCCGCCTTGCCGGATGCCGCCTTGATAGGCGTTGGAGAATCCCCCGGAGTCGAGAAACATGCAGGCGAGGCCCGGCGGGTTCAGGCTGGCGAGCGCCGCTTGCGTATGCGCCGCATAGGACAGGCCCTTGGTGCCGATCTTGCCGTTGCACCAGGGTTGCTCGACCAGCCAGGCGAGCGTGTCGTAACCGTCTTCCGCGTCGTCGAGATATTTGACGAACTCCCCCTCCGAGGCATAGCGGCCGCGGCAGTCCTGATAGGCGACGATGTAACCATGGCGGACGAAATAGGCGGCGACGTCGGCGCGCGGTATGGAGTCGGCATCGCCCACCCGCTTCTCCGATCGCGATGCCGCCGTCTTGTCATAGGGCGTGCGTTCCAGGATGACCGGGAAGGCGCCCTCGACCGCAACGCCGTCCTGGGCGGGCCGGTAAATGTCGGTGGCGAGGCGGATGCCGTCGCGCGCCGTGACCATGAGGTCACGCTCGACGGCAACACTGCCGGTATCTAGTGGTTCGTCGGTTGACCCTGGCATGCAATCTTCCTATTTGGGCTGCGGGAGAAACGGCAGGTGGCGCGCTCGCCCGTCGCGAGGCGAGTCCACTCACGTTCATTTATACTGTATGAAGGCGGTCCATTCGAAAACCGCCGATAAGGGTCGGGGAGAATTCATGCGCAAAATGTCATGTGCCGCGTCGTCGGATAGAGCCGATGGCGTCGGGGAAAAGTTGGCCGGCGCATGATCTACCTGCTGATTCCCATCGGTTTTGCCCTTCTGTTTGTCGGCGGCGACGCGCTGGTGCGTGGCGCCGTCGGGTTTGCGCAACGGTTCGGCGTGTCGCCGATGATGATCGGGGCGACCGTCGTCGCCTACGGCACGACGACGCCGGAACTGTTCGTTAGCCTCGACGCCGCGTTCAAGGGCTCGCCGGGCATCGCGGTCGGCAACGTCATCGGCAGCAATATCTGCAACTTCCTGCTGATCCTGGGATGTTCCTGTCTGATATGGCCGATCTCGCTTGAGCGCAGCGCATCGCTGAACACCACGGGGATCATTTTGACCCTTGCGACGGCCTTGTTGCTGTTGCTCGCTTGGGACGGTCAAATCGCGCGGTGGCAGGGCATTCTGATGGTCCTGCTGCTGGTCTCGCTGACCGTCTACAATTTCCGTAAGGAACGCCGGCAATCGTCATCGACCAGTTCGTTCGCCGAGGAAGCCGAGGAGTTCGCCGACAAGGCGCCGACATCGGTGGTGAAATCCGCACTCACATTCGGCGCCGGGTTGCTCGGCGTCATTTTCGGGGCAGACTTCCTGGTGAAGGGGGCGGTCGCCCTGGCGCGGGACGCGGGCGTGCCCGAGGAAGTCGTAGGCCTGACGGTGGTCGCGCTGGGCACGTCGCTGCCTGAACTGGCGACGGCGGTGATCGCGGCCTGGCGGCGTCATTCCGACGTCGCGCTGGGCACCGTGTTCGGCGCGAATATCTACAACATCCTGGGAATCATGGGCGTGGTCGCGACCGTCACCCCCGTGCCCATCCCGCCGCAGATGGTCGCCTTCGACCTTTGGTTCCTGCTGGGGATCACCGCGATCCTCGCCTTCTGGGTCCGCCGTTTCAATGTGATGAACCGGGTCGCGGGCGCCGGGTTCCTTGTCTGCTATGGCGGTTATGTCTCCTGGCAGTATTTGGGCACCTTCTGACCCGCGGGCGTCGCCGTTCCGGCGGCAACTTGCGGAAAATCGAAAAATCGGGCACCCATGAGGGCGGAACCGCGCCTTTTTGGCCGAGCAACCACCAATCGAGACCAGGGAGGAAACACGCCATGGGCAAGCGAATCGTCGTGGTGGGAGCCGGCGCGATCGGCGGTTACGCGGGCGGCCATATGGCGCGGGGCGGCGAAGACGTCACCCTGATCGACCCTTGGCCGGATCACGTGAACCATATGAACGAGCACGGCATCCGGTTGGACGGCGTGACCAGGCAGGAAAGCTGCACCGTGCCCGTCAAGGCGATCCATCTGACCGATGTGCAGGCGTTGTCCAAGCAAGACCCGGTCGACATCGCCTTCATCTCGGTGAAGTCCTACGACACCGAATGGGCGACCGCTTTGATCAAGCAGTATCTGGCGTCCGACGGCTTCGTCGTCTCGCTGCAAAACTGCATGAACGAGGAAACGGTCGCGCGCGTCGCCGGGGCGGGTCGCACCGTCGGCTGCATCGCCAGCACGATCGCGGCCGAACTCGTCGCGCCCGGCCATGTTCAGCGCAACGTACCGCTTGGCGGCGAGACGCACACGGTCTTCCGCGTCGGCGAACTGCATGGCCGGATCACGGACCGTGTCGAGGAGGTGGCCCGCCTGATGCGCCATGCGGACAGCGCCAAGACCACCAGCAACCTATGGGGCGAGCGCTGGACCAAGTTGACGATCAACGCGATGCGGAACGGTCTGTCCGCCGCGACGGGGATGGGCGGCAAGGAACGCGACGGCGATCCGATGACGCGGGACATCTCGATCCGACTCGGCGCAGAATCGATCCGGGTCGGTTGGGCGCTCGGCTACCGCATCGAAAATCTCATCGGGCTCGCGCCGGAGCGGTTCGTGGCGGCCGCCGATGGCGATGCCGCGGCGCGGCGCGACGTCGATGGTTTCATGGAGGCGGCAATCGCGGAGCGGAGCGAGGATCAGCGCCCGTCGATGGGGCAGGATATGCAGAAGGGACGCCGGACCGAAATCGATCTGATCAACGGCTTCGTCGCCGCCAAGGGCGACGAGGTGGGTATTCCGACGCCGGTCAGCAAGGCCTTGGTGGCGGCGGTAAAGAAGGTCGAGCGCGGTGACGCCGCCGCAAGCCGCGACATTGTAGCGCATATCTAGAAGGTAAGGCGGCAGGCGCGCTTGGCTGGCCGCCGCCGCGTGAAAAGAGGCCTTTTTCGCGGGTTTTCGACTATTCCTTCTTCGCGCCGGTGCGGCGTGCGATCATGCCGTAGTTGAACAGGACGCCGAACAGGCAAAGGCCCAACCCCACGTAATACATCGTGTTGTCCGTTGCGTTGCTGGCAATGATAAGGCCGAGCAACGCCAGCACCGCCATGGCCGTTCCCATGATCCATGCTGCTCCATCCTGCATTGTCGCGTCCTTTTCGGTTAAGTTTTTATGAATCTGTTCACGTCGTCGCACCCGGTAATTCGGGGGTAGCATTTCCACGCCGAAGGTGTCTATACCATTCCCGCGCAGTTTTGATCGAAATCAATGTGCATTGCACAATCTTCGGTAAGTGTGCTGCGGACCACGGCGGAGCCGACCGTTCCGCTTGGCGTGTTAGGGAAAGGGAGATTGAGGCATGGCGGTAGTGTCCAGCATGCCCGGGGCGGCCGAGCACGCTTCGGAGGACAGAGAGGTTATTGTTTATAATGAGGATGTCGTCCGGCTGTTTGTCATCGCGACGGCGTTCTGGGGCGTGGCGGCCATTGCGGTCGGCGTCATTATCGCGCTGCAACTCGCCTTTCCGGTCCTGAACCTCGGATTCGAATGGACCTCGTTCGGCCGGTTGCGGCCGGTGCACACCAGCGCGGCGATCTTCGCCTTCGGCGGCAACGCGCTCTTCGCGACATCGTTCTACGTCGTGCAGCGCACCTGTCGGGCGACCCTGTTCGGCGGTCCGGATGTCGCGCGCTTCATCTTCTGGGGATATCAGGCCTTCATCGTCATGGCCGCCCTCGGCTACGTCTTCGGCATCACGCAGAGCAAGGAATACGCCGAGCCGGAATGGTTCGTCGACCTCTGGCTGACCATCGTCTGGGTCGTCTACCTGGTCGTCTTCGTCGGGACCATCATGCGCCGACGGGAACCGCATATCTATGTCGCGAACTGGTTCTACCTCGCCTTCATCGTGACCATCGCGATGCTGCATGTGGTGAACAATCTCGCGGTGCCCGTCTCGTTCTTCGGGGCGAAGAGCTACATCGCCTATGCCGGCGTCCAGGACGCGCTGACCCAGTGGTGGTACGGGCATAACGCGGTCGGCTTCTTCCTGACCGCCGGCTTCCTCGGGATGATGTATTACCTGATCCCGAAACAGGCCGAACGCCCGGTTTACTCCTACCGCCTGTCGATCGTCCATTTCTGGTCGCTGATCTTCCTGTACATCTGGGCCGGCCCGCATCATCTGCATTACACCGCGCTGCCGGATTGGGCGCAGACCCTCGGCATGACCTTCTCGATCATGCTGTGGATGCCGTCCTGGGGCGGCATGATCAATGGCATCATGACGTTGTCCGGCGCCTGGTATAAGCTGCGTACCGACCCCGTGCTGCGCATGCTGGTCACCTCGGTCGCCTTCTATGGCATGGCCACCTTCGAGGGCCCGCTGATGTCGGTGAAACAGGTCAATGCGCTGTCGCATTATACGGACTGGACCATCGGGCACGTGCATTCCGGCGCGCTCGGCTGGGTCGCCTTCATCAGCTTCGGCGCGTTGTACTTCTTGGTGCCGCGGCTCTGGAAGCGGGAGCGGCTCTACAGTCTGCGCCTTGTCTCCTATCACTTCTGGGTCTCGACCATCGGCATCGTGTTGTACATCACCTCGATGTGGGTCTCGGGCATTCTGCAAGGGTTGATGTGGCGGTCGTATGACAGCCTCGGTTTCCTGCAGTATTCCTTCGTGGAGACCGTCGAAGCGATGCATCCGTTCTATGTGGTCCGCGCGGGCGGCGGCATTCTCTTCCTGATCGGGTCTATCATCATGATCTACAACCTCGTGCGCACGGCGCGCGGCGACCTGCGGGAGGAGAAGGCGTTCGTGACGCCGCAAGCCGCAGCCGCGCCGGCGGAATAGGGAGCATCGGCCATGTTCATCAAACACGAAAAAATCGAAAAGAATGTCGGGCTGATGATGGTTCTCACGCTGATCGTGGTGGCGATCGGCGGCATCGTCGAAATCGTGCCGCTGTATACGATCCAGAGCACGATCGAGAAGGTGCAAGGCATGCGTCCTTACTCGCCGCTGGAACTGGTCGGCCGGAACATCTACATCCGCGAAGGATGCTACACCTGCCATTCGCAGCAGATTCGGCCCTTCCGCGACGAGGTGGAGCGCTATGGCCACTACAGCATCGCGGCCGAGAGCATGTATGACCATCCCTTCCAGTGGGGCTCGAAGCGTACCGGTCCCGATCTCGCGCGGGTCGGCGGCAAGTATTCGAACGAATGGCATGTGGCGCATATGGTCGATCCGCGCGCCGTGGTGCCGGAATCCATCATGCCGAGCTACGCTTTCATGCTCGACCGGCCGATCCGGACCGACGATATCGCGGACCACTTGAGGGCCAATCAGATCGTCGGTGTGCCGTATACCGACGAGATGGTCGAGAACGCCTTGGCCGACCTGTTGGCGCAGGCCAATCCCGACGCCGATACCGATGGATTGATGCAACGCTATCCGAAAGCCGTCGTCGCCGCCTTCGACGGCGACCCGAGCAACGTGACCGAGATGGATGCGTTGATCGCCTACCTGCAGATGCTTGGGACGCTGGTCGACTTCTCGCAATACCGCGCCGACGATCTGCGGCAGTAAGGAGGGGCGACATGGATATGAAAGCCATTGCCGACACGCTGTATCCGATTTGGGTGCTGCTTTTCGTGATCCTTTTCGTGGCGATCGTCGCCTGGACGTGGTGGCCGTCGCGCCGCCAGAAGGAACGCATGGAAGATCACGCGAAGATTCCCTTCCGCGAAGACGAGGAAAACGGGCAACCGTCCTAGGAGAGAAAGATGCCGACTAAACCGGAAAAAGACGCGATTACCGGGACGGAAATCCGCAGCCACGAGTGGGATGGCATTCAGGAAATGGACAATCCCCTGCCGCGCTGGTGGTTGTACGTATTCTACGCATCGATCCTGATTTCGATCATCTACATGGTGCTGTACCCCGCCATACCGGGCATTACGGGGTATACGAAGGGCATTCTCGGTTATACGGAACGCCACGCGCTCGAAGCGGATTTGGTGGCGCACCGTGAGTCGCAGGCCGGGTTCTTCGACCGCATCGCCGCGGCGACGCCGGCGGAGATACGCGAGGACGCGGATTTGCTGAATTTCGCCCTGGCCGGCGGGAAGTCGGCCTTTGCCGACAACTGCGCGCCCTGTCACGCGGCCGGCGGCGCCGGCCGGGCCGGGTTCCCGAATTTGGCGGATGATGACTGGCTGTGGGGCGGGTCGCTCGATGCGATTCAAACCACGTTGCTGCACGGTATCCGATGGGATCAAGACGACGACACGCGGGTGTCCGAGATGCCGCGCTTCCTTGCCGATGAGATCTTGACGACCGAACAGATTGCCGACGTGACACAATATGTTCTGGCATTCGTTAACCGCGCCGACGATCCGGCTGCCGCGGCCCGTGGCGCGCCGATCTATGCCGAACAATGCGGCGTTTGTCATGGCGCGAAGGGCGAAGGCAACCAGGAACTCGGCTCGCCGCGTCTGTCCAACGACATCTGGCAGTATGGCGGGACGGCGGACCTCGTTGCGGCGCAGATCGGCAACCCGCAGCATGGCGTCATGCCGTCCTGGAGCGGGCGGCTGGACGAATCGACGATCAAGATGCTGACCGTGTATGTGCATTCGCTAGGCGGCGGACAGTAACCGCCGACCAGCCAGCGCCAGTGAGCGACGACCCAGTGAGCGGTGACGATGTCTGAAGTCCAATACGAAGACGCTGCATCGGTCCGGGAGCAGCAAAAGGACCTGCCGCTCTATGCGGCGCGGGTAAAGATTTTCCCGAAAGAGGTCGCCGGCGTGGTGCGGCGCTACAAATGGGCCGTGCTCATCGTGCTTCTCGGCGTCTATTACATTGCGCCGTGGTTGCGTTGGGACCGTGGGCCGGGCGCGCCCGATCAAGCTTTCCTGATCGATATGCCGGCCCGCCGCGCCTATTTCCTGTGGATCGAGATTTGGCCGCAGGAGGTCTACTACCTCGCCGGGTTGCTGCTGATCGGCGCGTTCGGACTGTTCCTGGCCACCGCCTTGTTCGGCCGCGTCTGGTGCGGTTTCACCTGCCCCCAGACCGTATGGACCGACCTGTTCATGTGGGTCGAGCGGCTGGTCGAGGGCGACCGCGCCGCGCGTATCCGTTTGGACAAGTCGGGCTGGACGGTGGCTAAGGTGGCCAAGCGGTCGCTTAAACACGGGGTTTGGATACTCCTGTCGCTGCTGACGGGCGGCGCGTGGATCATGTATTTCAACGACGCGCCGACCTTGGTCAACGACATCCTCCTGTGGCAGGTCACGCCATCGGTGCTGTTTTTTATCGGCTTGTTCACCGCCACGACCTATCTGCTGGCCGGTTTCGCCCGCGAACAGGTCTGCACCTATATGTGTCCGTGGCCACGGTTCCAGGCGGCGATGTTCGACGAGGATTCGCTGATCGTGACCTACGAGGCGTGGCGCGGCGAGCCGCGCGGTCCGCACAAGAAGGGCACCGACTGGGACGGCCGCGGCGACTGCGTCGCCTGCAATCAGTGCGTCGCCGTTTGTCCCACGGGAATCGACATTCGTGACGGCAATCAACTGGAATGCATCGGATGCGGCCTGTGCATCGACGCTTGCAACGACGTCATGGCGCGGGTCGGACGGCCGGCCAACTTGATCGCCTATGATTCGATAAACCGTCAGAATGCGCGCGCGCAAGGACAGACGGCGAAATATCGCCTGATCCGTCCCCGGACAATCATATATACCGTGCTCCTGGTGATCGTCGGCGTCGTGATCATGGCGTCGCTCTGGACGCGCCCGGTCGTCGACGTCAACGTTCTGCGCGACCGGAATCCCCTATTCGTGCGGCTGACGGACGGATCGATCCGGAACGGCTTCACCATCAAGATTCTCAACAAGCAGCGGTCCGAACAAGGCTACGTGCTCGATGTCGACGGACTGCCGGGCGAATCGATGTCCGTCGTCGGACAAGACACCGCTTCGCCGACCGTATACTTGACCGCGGCGCCGGATGCAGTGACGACATACCGCATTTACGTCCGCGTTCCGCGCGATAGTCTGAAATCGGGGACGGTGCCGTTTGATTTCGTCCTGTCGCAACACCCGATCGTGGAGGGGGGCGTGACGAGCCGCCATGAATCGGTATTCAGAGGACCGGAAAAATGAATGACGCATCCGAGGCGCGACCGTCCGACCGTTATCTGCCGTACCTGTTCTTCGTTTTTTTCGGTGTCGTTCTTTTCGCAAACGGGATGCTGGTCTATGCCGCCTTGTCCAGCTGGACCGGCCTGAACGGCGAGAGGCATTATATCAGGGGCCTCACGCATAATCGCACGCTGGAAGCGGTGGCGGCGCAAAAGGCGATGGGATGGACGGGGTCCATTGCGGTCGAGCCCGGCCGCGACGGCGATTCCACGCTTCGTTTCCGGCTGATCGACAAGGCCGCGGCGGGCGTCGTGGGTGCCTCCGTCACGGCGCATTTCCTGCGGCCGACCCATGTCGGCAATGACTTCACCGTGCGCCTGCAGGACCTGGGCGGGGGCCAGTATGTGGCGCGCGCCGAGATACCGTTGGCCGGGCAATGGGATGTCGACGTGATCGCGGAGCACAGCAGGGGTCGTTACCAGATAACCCAACGCGTCCAAGTGCCTAGATGACAGATGTCATCGAAAAGACCGAACCATCATCAATCCGGGCGAATCCCGCGCTGGGCGGCAGTCTAGAGTCCTACATCCAACGGACCGATGACGGCCATTATGGCATGCGGTTGCTTGTGGACGGCATGCATTGCGCCGGCTGCCAGAACCGTATCGAGACCCGGCTCGAAAAGATCCGCGGCGTCGTCGAAGGCCGCGTGAATCTGACGGCGCGGCGGCTGTCGCTGACGTGGCAGCCCGCTGTTGTGGACGTTCAATCTGTCATCGCCGATATCGAGGAGTTGGGCTTCCGCCTCGTCCCGTTCAACCCGGAAAAACTGTCGAGCGATTTCGACCAGACGCGCAAACGGTTGGTCCGGGCGATGGCCGTGGCCGGGTTCGCCACGGCGAACATCATGCTGCTGTCGGTCGCGGTATGGGCCGGATTGGCGCAGGACATGCAGCCGGTGACACGGTCGCTGATGCACTGGATTTCGGCCTTGATCGCGGTGCCGGCGGTGGCCTATGCGGGCATGCCGTTTTTCGAGTCCGCCGCCGCGGCGCTGAAGGGCCGGCGCGCCAACATGGACGTGCCGATATCGCTGGCCGTTCTGATGGCGACGGCGATGAGCCTGATCGAAACGGCGCGCGGCGCGGATCACGTTTATTTCGACTCCGCCACGGCCCTGTTGTTCTTCCTGCTGATCGGCCGCTTTCTCGAACAGAGCGCGCGCGGCCGCGCCCGGTCGGCGGTCGAGCATCTGCTCGCCCTGAACGCATCGGCGGTGACGGTGTTGAACGCGGACGGCACGACGCAGCCGCTCCCGCCGGAGGAGGTGCGGCCCGGCATGCGCGTTTTGGTGGCCGCCGGCGGGCGTATTCCGGTCGACGGTCAGGTGATCGGCGGCGTTTCCGATGTCGATGGCAGCCTGATTACCGGCGAAAGCATTCCGGTCACGGTTCGCGAAGGCAGCGCGGTTCATGCCGGGGCGGTCAACCTGACGGCGGCCTTGACGGTCGAAGTCGCCGCCGCCGGCAATGACACGCTGCTGGCGGAAATCGGCCGGCTGTTGGAGGCTGCGGAGCAACGCCGCGCGCGCTACGTGGATGTGGCGGCGCGGATCGTCAAGATTTACGCGCCGGTGGTGCATATCCTGGCGGCGGTCGCGTTTGTCGGCTGGTTCTTTTTCGGCGCGGTGGCGTGGCAGGACGCGCTGCTGATTGCCGTCGCCGTATTGATCATAACCTGTCCGTGCGCCCTGGCGCTTGCGGTGCCGGTCGTGCAGGTCGTGGCGGCGAATCGGTTGTTCCGGCAAGGAATTCTCGTGAAGTCGCCGACTGCGTTGGAACGGCTTGCCCAAGTCGATACCGTCGTGTTCGACAAGACCGGAACGCTGACCGAAGGCTTGCCGAAACTGCTCATCGACGGGGCCTGGACGCAAGAGGATCTTCGAAGCGCGGCCTGCCTCGCCGCGGTAAGTTTGCATCCGCTCGCACGCGCGCTGACCGACATGGCGCCCGCAGTGCCTGCCGCGAGCGGCGTGGAGGAAGTACCGGGGCACGGTCTGCGGCGCGTGACGGCGCGCGGCGAAACCCGGCTCGGTCGCGGCGACTGGTGCGGCGCGACGGAATCGACGTCCGACATGCCGGAACTTTGGCTTGCCCGCCCGGGGCGTGACCCGGTGCGGTTCGCCTTCATCGATACGATTCGGGACGATGCGGCCGAAACGATACAGGCGCTGCGCGACGATGGGATGACGGTGGAAATTCTTTCCGGCGATCGCCCGGCGGCGGTCGCACGGGTCGCCGAGGCGCTGTCGGTCGACCGGACACGGGCGGGCGCCAAGCCGGCGGACAAGATCGCCCGACTGGAGGAACTCGCGCGGCAAGGCCGTCGCGTCTGCATGGTCGGCGACGGCTTGAACGACGCGCCGGCGCTGGCGGCGGCCAGCGCGTCCCTGTCGCCGGCGACGGCAGCGGACATCAGCCAGACCGCCTCCGACGTCGTGTTCCAAGGGCAGCATCTGGCGCCGGTGGCCGAAACGCTTCGGGTCGCCCGCCGCGCCGATTCGCTGGTGCGGCAGAACTTCGCATTGGCGTTCACCTACAACGTGTTGACCGTGCCGCTCGCCATGGCCGGCCTGGTGACGCCGCTGATTGCGGCCGTCGCGATGAGCACGTCGTCGATTATCGTGATCTGTAACGCCCTCCGACTGGGCCGGATGCGCCGGTCGTGAGCGGGCTTCTCTATCTCATTCCGATCGCGCTGTTCCTGGGGCTCCTCGGGTTGGTCGCCTTCCTCTGGGCGATCAAGACCGACCAGTTCGAGGATCTCGATGGCGCGGCCAGCCGTATCCTGTTCGACGACGATGCGGATAAGGATAAGAACAAGAAAGACGACGGTTAGGATTTCTTGGTTTCCGGCAGCTTCTCGATTCGCATCAGGAAGACGAAGGGCGCCAGGAAGACGACGATGACCGCCAGCAGCCGGAAATCGTCCAGATAGGCCATGAATTCCGCATGCTGCTCGATCATCCGATGCAACGCGTCGAGCCCTTCCGGGTCGGACAGGCTCCAGCCCTCCGGCAACGGTACTTGGCGCAGGCGCTCGTTATAGAGACTGATGTTTTCGTTGAGCGCGGCTTGGTTCGCCTGCTTGAACCGCAGGAGCTGGCTGACCAGGAAGGACACGCCGATGCTGGCACCGATCCGTCGCGCGAGAGAGAGGAAGGCCGTGCCGTCCGGGCGCAGTTCGGGCGTCAGCGTCATATAGGCGGCCGCGGTCGCCGTGGTCGACAGCATGCCGAAACCGAGACCCTGCAGGCAGATCGTGTATAGCACCGTGGCTTGGTCCACGTCCGGCGTGAAGGTGGACATGCGCCACAACGAAATTCCCATGATGATCAACGCGACGAAGATGATCGGCCGCGGACCGATGCGGCCGAACAGCATGCCGGCCGCCAGCGACGCGATGAAGGTGGCGATTCCGCGCGGCGACAGCAGCATGCCGGACGCCATCACCGAATAGCCGAGTTGGTTCTGCAGCATCGCCGGGAAAATGCCGAGAAAGCCGAAGATCAGGACCGCCAAGGTGAAGATATAGACCATGCCGATCGCGAAATTGCGGTTCTTGAACAGCGCCGGATCGACGAAGGGGTTTCGGGCCGTCATGATGTGGACCACGAAAACATAAAAGGCCGCGACCGCGATTCCGGCCACGATCACGATTTCGGACGAGGCGAACCAATCCAGGCGCTCGCCGCGGTCGAGCATCAGTTGGAAGGAGATCAGGGCGATGGCGAGCGCGAAGAAGCCGGTGAAATCGAATTGCCGCGGTTTACGCTCGGTTTCGCGCACATAGATGCTGATCATCGTGAAGGCGAAGATGCCGGTGGGAATGTTGATGAAGAAGACGTACCGCCACGAATAGTATTCCGTGATGTAGCCGCCCAGCAGCGGCCCGATGATCAGGCCGACCAGCATGCCGATGTTGAACCAGGCCATGGCCATGCCGTGGCGCTCGCGCGGGTAGATGTCGAGCAGGATTTGTTGCGACAGGGGAACCAGCGCCGCGCCGAAAACGCCCTGAATGAAGCGCGCGGGGACGATCTGGGAAATCGTGTTGGACAGGCCGGCGAGCACCGAGGCGGCGCAGAACCCGACGACCGCGATCAGCAGCAGCCGCTTGCGGCCGATCTGCTGGCTGAGCCAGCCGCTGAGCGGCGTGAAGACCGCGACGGCGATCAGGAAGGACGTGAGGACCCAGGCGATTTCGTCATGCGCGGCGGAAAAGGCGCCCATCATGCGCGGCAAGGCGATCCCGGCGACGAAGGTATCCATCGACTGCATGCCGGCGGCAAGACAGACCGAAATCGTCGTCAGGGTCAGCGACTTGGTAGGCGTCGCCTCATCGGCAAGCGCGGACGTCATCGGTGTTGGGTTTGCCTGTGGTCTGGGTTATGTCTGCCGAAGCGGCACACGCGGCGCTGCGTCGCTGGATGTGCCGGCGGAAGAAGGAGTATCGATACCAAAGCTAGCCTAACAGCATAGACTGGGCCAGGAAGGAAATGCGCCATGGATCGGGAACACATCAGCGATATCGCCTTTACGCCGGCGGTGAAGGCGGCACAGGACCGGCTCGGTTCGCGGGCCGGCTATGCCCGCATGGAGGAAAAGGGCGGATGGTCGGACCGCGTCACGCCCGACCTTGCGGCGTTCATCGCGGCGCGGGACTCCTTTTACATGGCGACCGCGAATGCGGCCGGCCAACCCTATATCCAGCATCGCGGCGGCCCGCCGGGTTTCCTCAAAGTGATCGACGCGCACACCCTCGCCTTCGCCGATTTCAGCGGCAACCGGCAATACATCTCGCTCGGGAACCTGTCGGAGAATGATCGGGCCTTCCTTTTCCTGATGGACTACGCGGGCCGCCGGCGCGTCAAGCTCTGGGGCCGGGCGAGGTTCGTCGAAGACGATGCCGCATTGCTGGCGCAGTTGGCCGATGACGGCTATGACGCGCAGCCGGAACGCGCGCTTGTCTTCACGGTCGAGGCTTGGGACGTGAACTGCCCGCGGCATATCGCGCCACGCTTCACCGAGCGCGAGATGGCGCCCGCCATTCGCAACGTGCTGGACTCCTCCGTGCAGCAATTCCAAGCGCGGATCGACGCTTTGGAAGCGGAGCTGGCCGCCGCGAAGGCCGCGCTGGCGGCAATGGGCGGCGGGGCGGGCGGTTAACGCTTGCCCCATTTCGTGTCTTCGACCGTCTGCTCCTCGATCTCGTAGAACTCGTCCAGGCCGATCAGGTCTTCGATCGCCTGCCGGGCCGCCGTGTGGTCGTCATGCGACATGCCGGTATAGTCGCCGGTGTCCTTGACCTCCTGCAGCGCCAGCTTGGCATGATGAAAGCTTGCCAAGAGGAAGAGCTGCGCGTCGATGCTGGCGGCGTAGCCCATATCCTCCAGCTGTTGCAGCGAATAGAGAGGGCGGCCGTCGCGGTTGCCCCGGCTCTGTACATAGACCAGGGGGATGGTCGATTCCTTCGGCGCCTGCGCCGCCTCCTCGTCGTTGCGCGGGAAGATCAGGCCGAGATCGGCGCCTTCCTCGGCCGCATGGTTGATCCGTTTCATCGCTTCGTCCAGCCCGTCGAAACGGCATGTGTCCGACCGCGCGATGATGACGAAGTCCGGATCGATCTTGTCGCGCTCCCGGCAGGCCCAGCGGATCTTTTCCAGAAACTCTTCCATCGGCACCGCATGCGCCACGTATTTGTGATAGTGCGCGCGTTTCGGATAGAGCTGGTCCTCGATGTGGATGCCCGCGACGCCCGATTGGATGAAGTCGCGCACCATCCGCGTCACATGCAGCGGCTCGCCGAACCCGGCGCCCGCGTCGCAAACGGTGGGAATCGAGATCGACCGCGCCACCTGCTCGGCGGTTTCGATCTGTTCCGTCATGGTCAGCAGCGGTTCGGACACCGCGCGTGATCCGCCCGTCACGTATCCGCCGACATAGGCGGCGTCGAAACCCATCGACTCCACCAGTCGGCCGGCCAGCGGATAATAGACCGCCGGCATGTAGAGGCAGGACTTCTTCTTGAGCAATTGGCGCAGCGTCGTCGTCGGGCGTTCCATTGGGCTTTCGCTCCCTGTTCTTGGACCGATAGGGGCCGATGCGCGCATTCTAGACCAGTGCCGGGTCGGGGAGAAATTGCGCCGCATTGCCGGTCGTCGCTGATACCGTATAGTAGCCGCCGGTCGAAACCCTTGGCGGTCGGATGGCGCAAGATACCTCAAAGGACGATACCGCGGCGGTCGATATCGATCGGGGCGAAACCTACCGGCAGGCGGCGGCATCGTCGCCGCGCGTGCTGTCCTGGTCGCGCACGACCATCGCCGACCCCGTGGAATGGCAGGACGAAGCCCGGCTGAAGCTGACCGAGCTGTGCGGGTTCGGCCTGTTCGGCGGCCCGCCGGCGATCCTGGATCAAACGGATTTGTTGCCGGAAGAGGGTTACTGCCGTCGCGACGTCAGCCTCCGCGTTCGCCATGGCCACGATGTCGTCTTGCGATTGGTTTGGCGCTCGGGGCGGGAAAAAACCACCGGCCCGGCGGTGGTCTGTCTGCAGGGCGGCGACCTGGGAACCGGTGTATCCTGGGGGATGGGGATTAAGCCGGCGGACGCGGAAGCGATCGCGCAAGGCGCGGAGTTCGCCCGCCAAGCGGCGGATCACGGTTATCTGGCCGTCTGTGTCGCGCCGCTTGGCTGCGCTGCGACCGTGGCGGCGGAGCACAGCGAGGACTCCTTGGCGAAGGCGCTGCTGCTCGGTCGGTCGCCGGCGGGTGAGTACGCGTCCGACGTGGCGTCGACGCTCAATTGGATATTGCATGGCGAGAGCCGGTTTCAGATCGACCCGGATCGGGTCGCCGTCGCGGGATGGGGCACCGGCGGGTTCGCGGCCTTGGTCGCGATGGCGCTCGATCCCCGGCTCGGCATGTGCGTTCTGGTGAATGCGCTGGAACGCCTGCGGTCGAAGGCGGTGCAGGATACCGTTGATTTGGCCGTCGCCGTCCCCGGGCTGCTGCGATGGTTGGATGTCGACGATATCCTGTGTCTGTGTGCGCCGCGCCGGGTTTTGGCGGCCGCGACCCCCGACTGCGATGGCGAGCGGCGGGCGGAAATGACGGCGGTGTTGCAGGCCGGCGGGCGCTTTTACGATCATATGGACGCGCCGAACGGTCTTGACCGGACCTTGCATGACTGGACGCCGGGGGACGCCATGCAGGCCGTGTGGCGTCGGGTTTAGGCCGTCACCCGCGCTTGCAGTCATCCTGAATCCGGCGCGTTAAGACTTTGTTAACCCAATCAGGACAAACTACGCGTGTGGGTCCGGCGCGGCTGCGCCGGAATTCGGGGCTTTTACACCGTGGTTTGAAGAAATAGATAACCAATAAATACAACTCGCGCCTTATGTAAATATAATGTATTTGTGTTAAATTGAGAAAATAAACAAAATAATAATCTAGTAATTAATCAAAAAACATAGTATTATTTTTCTTAATTGCTGGGGCGGGCGATGAATCGGGGGAGTAAACGTCAAGAAATTGACGTGAACTAATAAGCGATGCCAGATGACCTGCAGATAATCAAGGCTGCGCTGGACGGGTCTGGGGACGTTATCTATTCCTGGGATCTTGTTGGCGACACCATTGCCTGGGTTGGCAATACGTCCGATATGTTCGGAATCAGCAGTTCGGATGCGGTTGCCACGGGTGACGCGTATCACGAGCGAATCAACCCGGACGACCTCAAGATCCGGCTTAAGGGCCTGTCCAAACACTTTACCAGCCGCAACGCCTTCGACTGCGAATATCGCGTGCGAAACGAAAAGGGTGGATTCTGCTGGGTCCACGAACGGGCGACCGCCGAGTTTTCCGAGGCAGGGCAGCCGGTGCGGCTTAACGGCATTCTGCGCGTCGTCACCGGCCGCAAACAGCACGAAATCCTGCTGGAACAGCGGGCCAACTACGATGAATTGACTGGTCTCTACAATAAGTCGCGGCTGCGCGAGGCGGTGGACCACGCCTTGGCCTATGCCGACCGGTATGACGTCGCGGGCGGATTCCTCTCCGTCGGTATCGACAAGATGTCGATGATGAACGAGGCCTATGGCCGCGAAACCGCGGATGCGGTGATCGTTGGGGTGGCGCAGCGCCTGGAAGAATGCATGCGCTCGACGGACGTGCTTGGCCGGATCGGCGGCGACACCTTCGGTATCGTGCTGGGCAACGCGGACGAATTGGGTATCGCCGCCGCGGCGGAAAAGATCCTCAACGTGTTTCGCCAGAACGCCATTCAAACGCCTGTCGGGCCGATTCACATCACCGTGTCGATCGGCGGCGCCGGGTTCCCGGGTCTCATCCAGACGGCGCACGACCTGATGGCGAGCGCCGAGGGCGCGATGCGCGACGCCAAGCGGCTCGGCCGGAACTGTTTCGCGTATTTCGAAATGTCGGACGATCAGCGCCAACGCCAACGGGAATATATGGTGGTCGGAGAGCAGCTGGTCCGCGCCCTTCAGGAAGAGCGGGTGGTGTTCGCCTATCAGCCGGTGGTCGACAGCGAGACGGGTGAGGTCGCCTATTACGAGACGCTGATTCGGATGATCGACGAAAGCGGTGAGATCGTCGCCGCGGGCGCGTTCGTGCCGATTGCCGAACGTCTCGGGTTGATGCGGCAGCTCGACCGGCGGACGCTGGAAATGGTGATCGCCGATTTGACCAGCAATCCGGACATTACGCTGGCCCTCAATATCTCCAGTCTGACCGCGAGCGACCGGTCCTGGCTGCGCGCTTTGGTCAGCGCGGTCAAGGGCAAGCCCGATATCGCCAAGCGGCTGATCATCGAGATCACCGAGACCGCGGCCTTGCACGATTTCGAAGACTCCGCCCGGTTCGTCGCGGCGGTGCGCGATCTTGGGTGTCAGGTTGCCCTCGACGATTTCGGGTCGGGATACACCTCGTTCCGCCACCTGAAATCGCTGACGGTCGATGTGGTGAAGATCGACGGATCCTTCGTGATGGACGTATCGGACAACCCGGATAACCTGCTGTTCATCCGGACGCTGCTGAACCTCGCCGACGGCTTCGGCATGAAGACCGTCGCCGAATGCGTGCAGAGTTCGGAAGACGCCGCGCTCCTGAAGAAGGAAGGGGTCGGTTTCCTGCAAGGCTATTACTATGGGCGGCCGCAGCTTGGCCGGCCCAATGGCCCCGCGCCGGAACCGCGTGCCCATAACGAGAACCGCGCCACCGATACCAAGGTGCCTGTAAAGGAGCCGGCGGCCGACACGGTGGCCGTGGGCGGCTAGTCTCCTAGCCGGATTTCTTCGCCATACTGTTGAGTTGCTGCTGCAGGGCGTTGAGCTTTTCCTGCAGGTCGGCGACGGTGTCGTCCTCGGACGGCGTCGCGTCGGGCTTTGCGGCCCCTTGTTCCGATCCCATCGGCGAGAACATCTTCATCGCTTGTTCGAAGAGGGCCATGTTCTGTTTGCCCATCTCCTCAAGCGAGCCGAAGGGGAACATCCCGCCCATGCCGCCCATCGCGTCTTGCATGTAGCTTTTCATGCGCTCCTGGTTTTCCGAGAACGTCTTCATGGAGTGTTCGAGATAGGACGGCAGCAGCATCCGTTGCATGTTGTCGCCGTAGAAGCTGATGATCTGCCGCAGGAAGCTGATCGGCAGCAGATTGTCGCCCTTGCCTTCTTCCTCGACGATGATCTGGGTCAGCACCGAGCGGGTGATGTCTTCGCCCGATTTCGCGTCGACCACGACGAATTCCACCCCGTCCTTCACCATCTGGCATAGGTGGTCGAGCGTGACATAGCTGCTCGTCGCGGTGTTGTACAAGCGCCGGTTCGCGTATTTCTTGATCGTCACCGTTGCGGTGTCGTCGCTGTTCTTGCCAGCCATGGGTGTCTTCCCGTCTTGCCTCGCGCGTCTGCGATTTGGCATATCGCTTAGAGTATATCGCAGCGCATGATAGCGAAAGTTATAAGAATATCGGTTAATTTGGCATTACCATCTTGCAGTGCGAAGAGCCGGCGCCGGTGCTGGAAAAAAGCGGGGTCAACTCCTATAGTGCGGGATGGCCGATACGCCCGACCTCGATGACTTGGCGAAACGCTATCTGGACCTGTGGCAGGAGCAGTTGCGCAGCATGGCGTCCGACCCGGAAACGATTGCGTCGGTCAGCCGCCTTTTCGCGACCATGTCGGGTGCCGCCGCGGCGGCTGAAAAATCCGGCGCAGGCGGGGATTTGCCGCCGATGCCGGCCAATCCGATGGCGTGGCTGACGGGACTCGGCATGGTGCCGCCCCAAGCCGCAAGCGCGGGAGCCAATCCTTTTGACAGCGTCTTCGCCCAATTCGTCCAACATGCCGCGCCGGTCCCGGGTGGGGCCGCGCCCGCTGGCGCTGCACCTGATGGCGGCGGCGACGAGCTACACGAGCTCCAACGCCGCGTTACCGCTCTTGAAGAACGGATTGCTGCGTTGGAGTCCGGCGCTGGCGGCAGCGGCAAACCCGCTGCAAAAAGATCTCGAAAGCGCAAGTCCTGACGCCCTCGCTGCGGCGGTAGAGAGCGCCGCCCGGTGCCGGCTCGGCGCCTTTCTGGACGGGGTCGCGCGCTACCGCGGGCATCCGTACCGGCGGCAATTGGCGCCGCCCCCGGCCGTCTGGTCATCTGGCACGACCCGGTTGTACGACTACGGGGCAGGCAAGGGCGGCTTGCCGATCCTGCTCGTGCCGTCTTTGATAAATCGGGCCTATATTCTCGATCTCTATGCCGATCGCAGTTTCGCGCGCTGGTTGGCGGATCAAGGATTGTGGCCTTTTCTGCTAGATTGGGACGCCCCCGGCGGCGCCGAGCGGCAATTCGGCCTGACCGCCTACATCCGACGCTTGGAGGCGGCGTTGGCCGTGGTGGCCGACCTCACGGCCACGCGTCCGGCGGTGCTGGGATACTGCATGGGCGGATTGTTGACCGTTGCCTTGGCGCAGCGCCAGGTGTCGGGCATCGCCGGATTGGTGTTGCTGGCGACCCCATGGGACTTCCACGCGGATCGGCCGGCGCAGGCCGCTGGCGTGGCGGGGGTCGGCGCCGCCGTCGAAGGCCTCATGGCCGTGCTCGGTGAACTGCCCGTCGATATTCTGCAAATGCTGTTCGCCGGCCTCGACCCGGTTTTGGCCGAACGCAAGTTCAGCGCCTTTGCCGCGCTCGATCCGGGGTCCGAGAAGGCGCGTGACTTCGTCGCGCTGGAGGATTGGGTCAACGACGGCGTGCCGCTGGCGGCGCCCGTCGCCCGCGAATGCCTTGGCGGATGGTATGGCGCGAACGCCCCCGCCGCCGGAACCTGGCGCGTCGATGACGTCGCGGTCGATCCGGCTGCGGTGACCTGTCCGGTGCTGGCCGTCATCCCGGCCGAGGATCGCATCGTGCCGGCGGCGTCGGCCTTGGCGCTCAGCGATGCGCTGCCCGATGCCCAAACGATACGGACCAATGCCGGGCATATCGGCATGATGGTCAGCCGTGGCATCGACCGTCAGCTTTGGCCGAAAATTTCCAACTGGCTGCTACGATTGTCATAAAAAAAGACTACGTTGATGAACGGTGGTAATGCGCGCAGAATGACGCACAGGCAGCTTGTTGATGCGGCATGGGATGCGTATAGTGCGGTTTATTGTGCAGTGCAGCATAAATCGAAATCGAAGGTTCCGGCTGCACGGGATTACTGGGCGATAGGGAGTATCAATCCATGACCAATGTTGTAATTGCGAGTGCAGTGCGGACGCCGGTCGGCGCGTTCGGTGGCGGATTGAGTTCCGTCCCGGCGTCTTATCTGGGGGCGGCCGCCATCCGCGAAGCGATGACGCGGGCGAAAGTCGAAGGCGGCGACGTGGATGAGGCGGTGCTGGGGCAGATCCTGACCGCGGGCACCGGACAGAATCCGGCGCGCCAAGCGGCCGTCGACGCGGGCATCCCGGTCGAGAAGACGGCGTATCAGGTCAATCAGCTTTGCGGTTCCGGTTTGCGGACCGTGGCGCTGGGCATGCAGGCGATCCAGTCGGGCGATGCGAAAATCGTCGTGGCGGGCGGTCAGGAAAGCATGAGCCAAGCGCCGCATTGCGCGCATCTGCGCGACGGGCAGAAGATGGGCGATCTGAAATTCGTCGACACCATGATCAAGGACGGCCTGTGGGACGCCTTCAACGGCTATCACATGGGCAACACCGCGGAGAATGTAGCCGAGAAGTGGCAGATCACCCGCGAGGAACAGGACGAATTCGCGGCAAACAGCCAAGCGAAGGCCGCCGCCGCCATGGAAGCCGGTAAGTTCAAGGACGAGATCGTGCCGGTGACGATCAAGACCCGCAAGGGCGAGATCGTGATCGATACCGATGAGCACCCGAAACCGGGCACGACGGCCGAGAAGCTCTCGGGCCTGCGGCCCGCCTTTGCGAAGGAGGGCACGGTGACCGCCGGCAACGCGTCGGGAATCAACGACGGCGCGGGCGCGACGGTCCTGATGACCGCCGAGGAGGCGGAACGCCGCGGCATCGCGCCGATGGCGCGGATCGTATCCTGGGCGACCGTGGGGGTCGACCCGGCCATCATGGGGTCGGGCCCGATCCCGGCGAGCCGGGCGGCCCTCGAAAAGGCCGGCTGGACGACCGACGACCTGGACCTGGTCGAGGCCAACGAAGCGTTCGCGGCGCAGGCCTGCGCGGTGAACAAGGACCTGGGTTGGGATACCTCGATGGTCAACGTGAATGGCGGGGCCATCGCGCTGGGCCATCCGATCGGCGCATCCGGAACGCGGGTTCTCGTCACGCTGCTGCATGAGATGGCGAAACGCGACGCCAAGAAGGGCTTGGCGACCTTGTGCATCGGCGGCGGCATGGGCATCGCCATGTGTCTGGAGCGCGATTAAACGACTCTGTGGCAAGCCGGGCGGCGCTTTTTGGCGATCCGCCCGGCTTGCCGCGACAGCTTTTGAGAGCGATTGCGGCAATAGAACGCGCCCGAACGCGGGCCGCAGCGTAAATTGGATGAAAAGCGGACTAGGGAGTATCTGAAATGGCACGAGTGGCATTGGTCACCGGCGGAACGCGGGGCATCGGCGAAGCGATTTCCATCGCGTTGAAGGACGCGGGCTGCACCGTCGCTGCGAACTACGCGGGCAACGACGAAGCCGCCAAGGCATTTCACGATCGAACCGGCATCGCCGTTTACAAGTTCGATGTCGGCGATTTCGATGCTTGCGCGGCGGCCGCGGCCAAGATCGAGTCGGAGGTCGGCCCGGTCGATATTCTCGTCAACAACGCGGGCATCACGCGCGATGCGACCTTTCACCGGATGTCGCCGGAAAAATGGCGGCAGGTGGTCGCGACCAATCTGGACAGCGTGTTCAATGTGACCCGCAATGTCTATGAGGGTATGCGCGAACGTGGCTTCGGGCGGATCATCAACATCTCGTCGATCAACGCGCAGAAGGGTCAGTTCGGTCAGACCAATTATTCGGCGGCCAAGGCCGGCATGATCGGCTTCACCAAGGCGCTGGCGCAGGAATGCGCGGCGAAGGGCATCACCGTGAACTGCGTCGCGCCCGGTTATATCGGAACCGAGATGGTGCGCGCCGTGCCGGCTGAGGTGTTGAATGAAAAGATCATCCCGCAGATTCCGGTCGGCCGTCTGGGCGAGCCGGAAGAAGTGGCGCGGTGCGTCGTCTTTCTGGCCTCGGATGATGCGGGTTTCGTGACGGGATCGACGCTGACCGCCAACGGCGGCCAGTACATCACCTAATCGTTCCCGGGGTCGGCGTCACGCGTCGGCGGCGATACGCGGCTTGCGCCCGGCGGGCGGATAGCGCGGGTCGAAATAGCCCGGGGTGGACGGGTGCCCGGGTGCCACCAGCGACTCGAGAAACGCTTCATCCTCGGCGGTGAAGTCATAGTCCAGCGCCTTCACATAACTTTTCCATTGCGCCAGTGTGCGCGGCCCGGCGATGAGTCCAGTGACCAATGCGTTGTTCAGGACCCATCGCACCGCGAAGGCGATCGCATCGCCGCCGCGTTTTTCCGCATGCCGCTGGATCGCATTCGCCGCGACCAAGGATTCCTTGCGGAACTCGGTTTGCATCATGCGCGTATCCTTGCGGCCCGCCCGGCTGTCTTTCGCCGGCGCCTTGCCGGGCGCGTATTTACCCGTCAGCACGCCGCGCGCCAGCGGCGAGAACGGCACCACGCCGATGCCGTAATAGTCGCACGCGGGCAGGATGTCGTTCTCCGGCATCCGGTTCATCGCGTTGTAATAGGGCTGGCAGATGACTGGCCTAGGCGTGCCGGTCGTGTCGCAGAGACGCACCAGTTCGGATATCTGCCAGGCGCGATGATTGGAGAATCCCCAATAGCGGGCCTTGCCGGCGGCGATGATATCGCCCATGGCGGCGACGCTTTCTTCCAGCGGTGTCTTCCAGTCCACGTGATGCATGTAATAGATGTCCACATGGTCGGTCTTGAGCCGCTCTAGACTTTTGTCGATTGCCTGCATCATCCATTTACGGGATAGCCCTTTGTGGCGGGCGGGGGTGCCTTGGTTCGATCCGACCTTCGTCGCGACGATCCAGTCGGCGCGGTCGTCCTGCAACAGCGTGCCGACCATGCTTTCCGATCGGCCGCCGGCATAACCGTCTGCGGTGTCGATGAAGTTGACGCCGTCGTCCCGCGCCGCGTCGGTGATCTTGCGCGCATTCCGCAAATCCGTCTGGTCGCCGAAGGTCATCGTGCCGAGGCACAGTTCCGAAACCTTCAGGCCCGAATTCCCAAGCAGGCGGTAGTCCATATCGTATTCCGTTGCGGTGGCCGGTCCATTCCGAGGTACCGTACCCGATTGCCGGTGCGTCGCAAAGAATCGCGCGCGGCGTTGTGGTCGGGCGGCGCGGCGTGTAAAGGATGACGCGTCGGATAAGGAACAGGTCAATGTCGAGAGAGTATCCCGATCGGCCCTTCGTCGGCGTCGGTGTTGTGGTGTGGCGCGGCGACGAAGTGCTGCTGATCCAGCGCGGCAAGCCGCCCCGTTACGGAAGTTGGAGCTTGCCCGGCGGCCGGCAGAAACTCGGCGAGACCGTGCGCGAGGCCGCGCTGCGCGAGATCAAGGAAGAGACCAACCTGGAGGTGGAAATCATCGGCCTTATCGACGTGGTCGATTCCTTGACCCATGACGACGATGGCAAGGTGCGGTTTCATTACACCCTGGTCGATTTTACCGCGGAGTGGCGGGACGGCACGGCGGTCGCCGGCAGCGACGCGGCGGGCGTCCGGTGGGTTCGCCCCGACGAACTCGACCGGTATGAGTTATGGACGGAAACGATCCGCATCATCGAGTTGTCGGCGTCCCAGCGATGACCGGGCAGGGCCGCGACACCTTGGTCGGCGGGACGGCGATCCTGATGTGGGGCGCGCTGGCGTTGCTGACCACGTGGTCCGGATCGGTGCCGCCCTTCCAACTCGTCGCCTTGTGTTTCGCGCTCGCGGCCTTGCTGGGCGTGGCGAACTGGGTCGCCAGCGGCGAGGACCCGCGCCGTTTCCTCCCGCGTGCGCCGGTCGTGTGGCTGGTCGGCGTCGGCGGCCTGTTCGGGTATCACTTCTTCTACTTCATGGCGCTGCGCAATGCCCCGGCGGTCGAGGCGAGCCTCATCGCCTATTTATGGCCGTTGCTGATCGTGTTGTTCTCGGCCCTGCTGCCGGGGAACCGATTGCACTGGTGGCATGTCGTCGGTGCGTTCATCGGATTGGCGGGATGCGCTTTGCTGGTCACCGGCGGCGGTGCGGTCGCGTTTCGCGGGGAATTCGCGGTCGGTTACGCTGCGGCGGTCGCCTGCGCGCTGACCTGGTCCGGCTATTCGGTGTTGAGCCGGCGGTTCCAGAAAATCCCGACCGGCACGGTCGCCTGGTTCTGCGCCGCGTCGGCGGTGCTCGGCATCCTCTGTCACCTTGCGTTCGAGCAGACCGTCTGGCCGCAGTCGGCCGGAGAATGGCTCGCGGTGCTGGGCCTGGGATTGGGACCGGTCGGCGCTGCTTTCTTTGCCTGGGATCGTGGGGTAAAACACGGCGATATCCGGATCCTCGGCGTTGCGTCCTACGGCGCGCCGTTGATCTCGACCTTGTTGTTGATCGCCTTCGGCAAGGCGGAGGCGACTTTGGTTGTGGCCGTTGCCTGTCTCGCGATCGTCGGGGGCGCGGTGCTTGCCGCCCGGGACCTTCTGTTTCCCTCGGCTAAAGGAAAACCGTCGTGAGCCGACCGCTGGTGATTTTCGATTTCGATGGAGTCCTGGTCGACAGCGAAGTGTTGTCGAACCAGGTGTTGTCCTTCGTGCTGACCGAACTCGGCTATCCGGTCACGCCGGACGAAAGCCATGAGCGGTTCACCGGTATGAAGATGCGGCGTGTGCGGGAAACGGTCGAACAGGATTGGGGCAGGCCACTGCCGGACCGGTTCGAGGATATGCTGCATCGGCAGGCTCACGAGCGTATGGTTCCTCAGCTCCAAGCGGTTTCCGGTGCGCCGGCGTTGCTCGACGGCTTCACCCATCCGCGGTGTATCGCATCCAACAGTAACCACACCTGGATCCGCATGGCGCTGGACGTGACCGAGATGCGTCGTCACTTCGAAGAGCACGCGTTGTTCAGCGCGGCTGACGTGGCGGAGGGCAAACCCGCGCCCGATCTTTTTCTGCATGCGGCGAAGACGATGGACTACGAGCCTGCGCGCTGTGTCGTGGTCGAGGATAGCATCCTCGGCGTGACCGGCGCGGTGGCGGCCGGGATGACCGTGCTCGGCTTCGCTGGGGCGAGCCACATCCAGCCCGGACACGAGGACGTGCTGCGTGACATCGGCGCGGTCGCCACATTCGACGACTTGTCGCTGCTGCCGGAATTGCTGGCGTCGCTTTAGGGTTTCTCCGATCCCGGCGACCAGCCGTCCGGCGCCATTTCGAACGCGGCGAAATCGAAGGCGGGGGCGACGGTGCACCCGACCAAGGTCCAGTCGCCCTGGCTTCGGGCGCTTTGCCAAGCGTTGGCGGGAACCAGAATCTGCGGCCGTTGCCCGTCCAATACCGCCGGGCCGAGCGTGTGGCCTTGCGCGTTCCCGCCGTCGGGGGCGGCTATGTCCAGCGTCAACGGCGCGCCCGCATACCAATGCCATAGCTCGTCGGCATCGGTGACCCGGTGCCATGCCGACTCCTCGCCCGCCTGCAGCAGGTAATAGATCGCCGTGCAGGCGCCGCGCGCGCCGTCGGCGCCGGCGTGACGGTAGGTTTCCTTGAACCAGCCGCCTTCGGGATGGCGCGCCAGGTCGAGATGGTTGATCAACTGGTCGGCCGTTACGTCGGTCATGGGGCGGCCCAATCCAACCGGCTACTCCTTGTGCTCGGTCGCCTTCATCGACGGGCGCGCCGAGAATCCCTCGTACCAGGCCGACAGCGCCGGCCGCCCCTTCGTCCAATCGCCAATGAAATTCCGGAAGCCGATATAGCCGAGCGCGCAGGCCACGGTGATCCGGCCGATATCGACGGGACCGTCGAGAGCGGCGGCTTCGGCTTCGAGGGCGTCCAGCGTCTGGTTGATCTTTTCCTTCTGGCGGCCGACATGCCAGTCGGACCAATGCGCCTTGTCGCGCCGGTTTTCGATGGAAATCGATACGCCCGCATCCATGATCCCGTCGCCCATCGCCGCCTTGCGCAGCACGCTCCACCGTTCGCCGCCGGTCGGGAACAAGGCGTCGCCATTGCCGAGGTCGTCGAGATACTCGCAAATGACCCGTGAATCGAACAGCGCCATGCCGTCGTCGGTCACCAGCGCCGGAATCTTGCGGATCGGGTTGTCTTTCGACAGGTCGTTGTCGTCCCAAGGGCTGTTGCGGAGGGTTTCGATCTGGTCCACCAGCCCCTTTTCGTGGGCGACGACCATGACTTTTCGGACATACGGCGAGGTCGGACTGTAGTGCAGTTTCACGGCGCTTTTTCCCTTTGCATTAACGTTGATTTCATCCAGAGTTTCTTATTGTTGTTGCTGTTGCAAGCGCGAAACGCGGGGGACGCGCCAACCCGCGCGCGGCCTTGGATAGACGGGAGAGCACCCACCCTATGTGGTCCGATGTCGTCGACCTGAATGATTTCTATCGATCGCGCCTGGGGCATGTGGCGCGCGGGCTGATTCGCAATCATATTCGCGACATATGGCCGTCCGTTCGCGGCATGACCGTGGCCGGGTTGGGCTATGCGACACCGTATCTCGGTATCTTTGCCGACGAGGCCGAGCGCGTTATCGCGGTCAATCCGGCACAGCAGGGTGTGATCCGCTGGCCTGACGGCAAGGCCGGGTTGGTCTGTTTATCCGATGAGACGGACCTGCCGCTGCCGGACCTGTCGGTCGACCGTCTCCTGCTCGTGCATGCGGTCGAGAACAGTGAGAACCTCCGCCCCCTGATGCGCGAAGCGTGGCGTGTGCTGTCGGACAGCGGCCGGCTTCTCGTCGTCGTGCCGAACCGCCGGGGAATTTGGGCCCGGTTCGAGCAGCGCTCGCCGTTCGGCCATGGCCACCCCTTCAGCCAGGGGCAGATCAAGCGCCTGCTGCGCAATTGCCTGTTCACGGCGCACGCGACCGAATACGCCCTGTTCGTGCCGCCGTCGCAGCGGCGCGTCATCCTACGGTCGGCGCAGGCCTTCGAGAAAGTGGGCGACCGGTGGTTCCAGGCGATATCCGGCGTGCTGATCATCGAAGCGTCGAAACAGCTTTATGCCGCCACCCCGGTACAGGCGGCCACCGCGAAACGGCGGCGGCTCGTCGCGATCCCGGGCCGCGGCATGGCGATGCGCAGCGACCGGAAACCGCGCGGTTAGCAGCCTTTCGATTTCGGGATTTCAGTCGGTCACCGAATCCTTCGCGTGTTCGGAAAGGCGTTTTGAAACCGCCCCCGCGACGACCTCCATGCTGCCGGATAACGGTGCGTCGAGTCCGTAGGCGGTTCGTGTGAAGTTCAAGCGCGATTGAACCTCCCAAATCTCCTCATGTCGGTCCGGACTGAAGAGTTGAGCCGGGTTTCCGACGGCAATCCAACCAATGGGAATCGTCGTGCCGGGTTCCAGGACGGTATTCACGTGTACGACGCCGTTAATGCGCACGACCGAGTCTGAACCGATTCGGCTTGCGTGAAAGATCGACGTGCCGGTCGCCAAGAAAACGTCCTTGTCGACCGTTGCACCCACAACATGCACCGAGGGGCCGATCAGCGTGTTTCGTCCGATGGTGCAATCGTGCGCTCCCGTGGCTCGAACCACGGCATTTTGCAGGATGATGCAATTCGATCCGATGTCGATCTTGCCGTTTTCCGCGATGATCCTTGCGCCATGCATGATTCGGGCGCCCGCGCCGATGGCGACGTCGCCGCAAACGGTCGCGTCGGGGGCGACATATGCATCGCCGTGAATGGTGGGGGTCTTTCCAAGATGCTCGATCAGCATCGGCTCATTCCTTTTCCGGTGATCGGCCTGATTGGTGCGCTTCTATTTCGTCGGCGCGGCGATTGATGGGACAAACGTCGCCCTTGCAGATGCCGTGGTCGCAGTATCGGCAGGCGGTTCGGGCGAATTGCCGGTTTTCTGTCGCCGCGAACAGAAGTCTGTCGATCAATCGCGCGAATGTTTTGCGGTCGTCTTGGCCGAGTGTTTTTAGGAGGCGACGGCCCGTTTCCGCCCGTGACTGCTGCAGGCGGCGTGCGGCCCTTCGGCCGGATGGGGTCAGCGAAACCACGACCTGGCGTCCGTCCCGCGCTTTTCGCTGAACCGTCTTACCCTTTTCGAGGCCGTCGATGATACGGCTTGCGGTCGGTTGGCTGACGCCGGCAATCGCCGCGATGGTCGATACGGTAAGGGGGCCGCGGTTCGAGAGCGTGATGAGGATCGCCGCCGCGCGCGGCGACAGGTCCTGGAATCCATCTTCCATGGCGTCTTGAATCAGCGTCCCGAAAGCGGCAATTTGGTTTTCCAATAACATATGCATAGGCTATGCATATAAAGAGTGGCCGTCAAGAGTATGGCTTTGGCTTCGATGTGGACGAATCACGATTGTCAGCCGTCCGTTCCGGCGGCCTCGGCTTCCAACATGTCCGCATCCTCGGCATCGATCACCTTGCGTGCGATGTCGTAGCTGAAGCCCTGCCGTGCGAGGGCCGCGAGATCGCGGTCGCGATAGTCCGTGCGGTCGCGGCGGCGCCACGGGCCGATCCGTCGACGGCGGGCGTAATTGCAGGCGCCGTTGAGATCGGCATTCGCGACCAGATCGGTCAGCGATTCCAAGGCGTCGTCGATCGCATCCGACGCCACGCCCTTTGCCGAGAGTTTCATGCGGATCATCCGCCCGGACGATCCCCGCCGGTGCAGCGATTCCGCGCGCATCCGGGCATAGGCCTGATCGTCCAGCAGGCCCGCCTGTTGATAGCGGGCGATCAGGGCGTCCACATGCGGCATCTGTTCGTCGGGATCGGTACCGTGCGCTTCGGCAGACCGTTTGATCCGCCGGACCAACACACGGCGCAGGTTCTCGCTCGATGTGGCGTAGCGCTCCAGGTAGTGCAGCGCGATCCGGCCCAGCGAGTCGGGCGTGATCTTGCGCGGCTTGCGGCGCGCGCGGGGTTTGTCGTCTTTCTCGGGCATGGTTGCGGCCACAGTATCGGGCGTCGGCCGCCGCCGGGGAAGGCCGAATTTATGCCCGGACGCCGCGAGGCCGGTTCGATGCTTTCGCACTGTCGGTCTTGGACCACTGCAGGATGGCCGTCGCCGCAACCGTCAACGCCAGCCCCGGATATGTCGCGAGCGGCGGCAGATCCCGGCCGAGGATCAATCCGATCATCAGCACGAGCGCGGGGTTGAGATAGGTGTAGGACATGACCTTGGTCGGGCCGATCACCGTCGTGTTCCATTGCGATATGAAGAATGTGATCACCGTGGTGAAGACGGCGAGATAGGCGATCCCGGCGAAGACCGATATCGAAACGTCGCCCCACGTCACGTCGAGTAGCCGGGGACCCGACAGCAACAGCAACCATCCGGTCCCGGTCACGAGTGTCCAGAAGGTCATCTGCGCCATCGGTTCGCCGCGATGCAACAGTTTGACCATCGGTCCGTAGAATCCGAAGGCGACGGTGCCGGCCAGAAAGATCGCGTCGCCCCAGCCAAGGTCCAGCGCCAGCAGCGCCGAAAGATCGCCGCGGAAGATCACCCAGACCGATCCGACCACGCCGACAGGCAGGGCGATCCGGGCCGGCCCGGCCAACCGTTCCCGGAGCAAGAGAGCGGATACAATCGCGGTGAGCGCCGGCGCTAGCGTGAAGATCGTCGCGGTGTTCAAGGCCGAAGTGTGGCGCAGTGCCACGAACATGCCCCAGAAAAACGCCACGAGGAATGCGCTGATGGCCGCGTATCGCCCAAGGTCGCGAAGGCCGGGAATCTTCAATCCGTATCGCCACACGACCAACGGCGCGAACAACATCGTGGCCAGCAGAAACCGCAGGAAGGTCATCACCAGGCTGTCGAGCCCGTCGGCGATCGCCGCGACCACGGGAAAAGACGTCGCGATCAGGAGAGTCGCCAACACCATGAGCAGATGCGCCTTGCGCAGCTGTCCGCTTTTGGAGGTCGATCCGTTTTCCATGCCTGGACCCTTCCTTCGGTGGTTCGTCGTTACGCCGCCACGTCGTTTTCTCGTGGATATCGTCCGGCGAAGGTGATCTCGCGCAACGGCAACCGCTGGCTGGGCGTTTCCCGCTCGCGAAGGTCTTGCGGGAGCGTCGCGGGATCGGCGCGTCGGCCGATTGCGATGGCGATTTCGACACGGAACCGGTCCGGCACAGTCAGCGCCTGGGCGGCCGCGTCGCGGTCGAGACCCGCCATCGCATGCGCCTGATAGCCGAGCGCGGTTGCCTGCAACGCGACCTGCGCCCAGGCCGCGCCGGCGTCGAAGCTGTGCGTGCGCGACGGTCGGTCCGGGCGGTTGTTGTCTCCGGGCATGACGGTATCCGATAGCAGGACGACGAGGGCCGCGGCGTGTTGCGCCCATGCCGCATTGCTTGGATCCAGAAACCGCACGAAGGTTTGCCAGGTCTCATCGCCCTGCCGTGCATAGACGAAACGCCAGGGTTGGATGTTGAAGGCGGAGGGCGCCCATCGGCCGGCTTCCAGGATGCTGAAAAGGTCGTGCTCCGGGATCGGGGCGGCGTCGAAGGCGCGCGGCGACCAGCGGTCGAGGAAGATCGGTTCGATCGGGTGATCGGCGCGGCGGGTCGTTTGCATGGTTCTTCTCCTTATGCTTTGACCAACATGTCAGTCCGAAGTAAGATAATTCGATATAATATAATTCGATATCAAATTATTTGATATCGAATTATATGGGAGGCATTGTCTATGAGTCAAGAGGCTGGCCCGGTGGACCGGGACACCGCGCCCGATGAGGCGCATCTGGACGCCATTTTGGCCCAATGGCGGCGGGAACGTCCGGATATCGACGCCGCGCCGATGGCGGTATGCGGTGCGGTTTGGCGCGCCGGCGATCGATTGCGTCAGGGCGTGCTGGCCAATCTGGCGGCCTATGATCTGGATTTTGCCGGATTCGACGTGATCATGACGTTGCGGCGGCAGGGGCGCGACGCGGCGTTATCGCCGTCCGCCCTGGCGAAGGACATGATGCTGTCGACTTCTGCGATGACGAACCGGCTGGACCGGCTGGAAAAACGCGGCCTGATCACGCGCAGGGCTGACCCAAGCGATCGTCGGGGCCTTAGGATCATCCTGTCGGACGAGGGTTTCGCCTTGGTCGACAAAGTCGTCGGAACCCATGTCGCCACCGAGGAACGCATGCTCGCCGATCTGACATCGGACGAGCGCGACCAACTCCGCGCGCTGTTGGCGCGGGTCGGGTAGGCGCGCCGAGTGGACCGCCCGTGTCAACGGAAGCCGGGCGGTCCATGTCATCGCTGCCGCATGTCCACCGAGAGTTACTCAAAGTCCGATTCCAGCGCTTGCATGCCATGGTGCTGGATGGGGTTCGACGGCCTTGATCTAGCTCGGGTGCTGGCTATGGATCATTGAGGGCGACCGTCCCGTTTCCTTTTAGCCAGAATTTTAGTTGCCGCCATAATGGCGAAGAATTTGAGTGCGACTGCCCCAAGTGTGAGAGATATGCCTGACAATACGGAGACGCGAAAAAACTGGCGACCGGGCGCGGGTGGAACGAACCAGTCGGACACCGCAAAACCATAAGCGAACAGTATGATCACAACGCTAAAAAAAACGATGTTTCGACGCGCATAGATATTGAGATCAGCGTTTGCGGCATGCCAGCGGCCGCGTGGAATCGATGCGAAAAGGCTGCCAATAATCGCTAAGTAGAGGAGTGCCGCCGGCCATCCAATTGCCAAAAGGTGTCGCAGCAAGGCGATTTGCTTGATGGTTAGATCAGAGTGGATGGTTTCTGGCTGTAGGGCTCTCAATGAAGGCACGAAAGATGCGAGTGCGTCAGCAATTGGGTCGGTAAGTGCGAGATACTTTATAGGCAACAATGCTGTTCCACCCAATGCCACCCCAAGCGAATAAGCGAGGCTGGCAAGAATGTACGCGACTGTAATGTAACGGATTAATCGACCTTTGCTCGTTGAATCCTGAAATAAGATTTGAGTGAATCTATCCCATGCCTTCTTCAAATTCTGATTTCGAGCTAAATTCGCCGGAGGCGTTTCGGTTGGCCTGCCACTGTGTTTCATTCGCTAGTGGTCTCGCTGGGCGGTTATCGAACCGTCCCGAAGCCCCGACGGTGGAATGATCTTCACCTCCACGCGGTTGCCTGCAGCATCGGTTGTCTCGCCATGTCCGCCGCCGTATCCGCTCCCGGCTAGCGATATGGTGCCGCTAGCGGTATCGCGCTCGGTGCAATAGAAGCCGAAATCGCCTTGCGTCGCAGTTCGGTTGGTGACGGAACCGACGCAGTAACCGTTGGCGATGGACGGCCAGAAGGAGAGTATGATGTCACCGTTGGGATGAAAATGCGCGTGACCCCAATAACGCGCCCGGTTGCCGTCAATCGGTCGGCGATCTGTATCCGACGGTTCGGCGCCCCGCCAAACTAGGCTGACCGGAAGATCGCGCGGATAATGTGTTTTGCCGAACAAGTATTTTGGCCGATAGGCGACTTTGCCGCGCCAGACCAAGTTGCGGCCTTGTATAAGAACTTTACAGACTGGCTCGTTGGATTTTCTTTTGCACTGGCGAATCGCGGCTTGCGCCTCCGCCTCGGTGCAGACACCGTCCGGGCAAGGGGCTTGGCCGATCCACCATCCGCCCAGCGACACGGCGAAAACTCCTGGCGTCGGCGACGCGAGAAATTCTTCGAGATTTGCCATCGCGATCGGCCAAAGAACGATATCGCCGGAGCCCACATGTGGACCTAAATCGGGACCGGCGTTGGTTGTCTCGCAGCCGGAAAGAAACAGCAGCAGGAGACACCCGCAGAGGCTCGACCGGAAAAGATGTTGAGATGCAGATAGGAAGCGCATTCCGGTAGCATAGAATTGAAATTCTTTTCGATAAATTCCTCTTTTGATCGGCAACCGCGCTTGGAAATATTTGCAATCAGGCGGCTCCGTAACTGATTGAAGTTAATGATAAATCTGTATTTTCTCCAAATTCCTAACGAAAATTAACCAACTGTGATGGCCGTCACTGTTGCCGAGCGTCCGCTGCGTCATTCTCCTCTCATTGGGAAACGCGAGGCTTGCATCCGAACGTCTTCTCAGAACAGTTGGACCGTTTGTCGTACGCCCACCCTGCCCCTCCCAATTGGCATCGACTGATGGTTCAGGCGGCGGTACCCGTTGGTGCCGCCGCTTCGTTTTTTTGGGACCGCTGCTATACCGGAAGCGCTTGTCCCAGCGCCTGCCGCGGTTTAAAGCTTGCGCGCCTAAACAATCTGTCCGCGAGATTTCGGATGTCCGACTGTCCCCAACCGCGCCGTTTCGGAGCGGTCAACTGGCTTGGCCTTTGGACGCTTTACGTCAAGGAGGTGCGCCGCTTCCTGAAGGTCTACACACAGACCGTGCTGGCCCCGGTCGTGACGACGCATGTCTTTCTGGTGGTTTTCGCGGTGGCGCTCGGCCGGGCGGTGCAAGTGGTCAACGGCGTGCCCTTCATCGAGTTTCTCGCGCCCGGGCTGATCGTCATGGCGATGGCGCAGAACGCGTTCGCCAACACGTCGTCCTCGATCATGGTCGGCAAGGTGCAGGGCAACATTGTCGATATGCTGATGCCGCCGCTGGCGCCGGGCGAGTTGACCTTCGGGCTGATCGCCGGCGGCGTGACCCGCGGCCTCGCGGTCGGCGTGGCGACAGGCCTGGTCATGGGCCTGATCGTCGGCGGTACGCTGGCGCATCCGTTCATCGCGCTGTTTTACGGCGTGTCCGCGTCGCTGTTGATGTCGTTGCTGGGCACGCTGACCGGCCTGTGGGCGGAGAAGTTCGACCAAACGTCGGGCGTCACGAATTTCGTCATCACGCCCTTGGCCTTCCTGTCCGGCACTTTCTATTCGATCGACCGTTTGCCGCCGGTCTTCCAAGCCTTCGCGCATGCCAATCCGTTCTTCTATATGATCGACGGGTTCCGTTACGGATTCATCGGCGTCTCCGATGCGCCGTTGTGGATCGGCGCTTTGGTCCTGACCGTTACGAATGTGATTCTGTGGGCGATCTGTTGGCGGCTGATCGCGACCGGCTACAAGTTGAAGGCGTAATCCCGCCGGAACCTTCATTTCCATAACGTTGACAGGCCGGTGGCATCGCTCGATACTCCGCGGCTTTCAACGGTCGAGCGAACAGAATTGGAGGATGCCGTCATGACCGCGGTGATGCCGACATATGCCCGGGCCGATCTTGCCTTCGAACGGGGCGAGGGGCCGTATCTATACTCGACCGACGGGCGACGATTCCTCGATTTCTGCGGCGGCATCGCGGTGGATGTGTTGGGCCATGCTCACCCGCATCTCGTCGAATGCCTGCAGGAGCAGGCCGGCAAGCTGTGGCATGTTTCCAATCTGTACCGCATTCCCGGTCAGGAAAAGCTGGCCGAGCGGTTGGCCCAAACATCCTTTGCCGATCTCGTGTTCTTCTGCAACTCCGGGGCGGAGGCGGTCGAAGGCGGCCTCAAGCTGTGCCGTAAGTATCACAGCGCGAACGGCAACCCCGAACGCTGGCGGATTATTGCCTGTTCCGACTCGTTCCACGGGCGGACCTTGGCGACGATTTCTGCCGCCAACAATGAAAAGCATACCGAGGGTTTCGGACCGCGCACGGAAGGCTTCGACACGGTGCCGTTCGGCAACCTGAACGTCCTGCGCACCGCGATCACCGGGGAAACCGCCGGTATCCTGGTCGAACCGATCCAAGGCGAAGGCGGCATTCACCCGGCGGATATGGACTATCTACGCGGGTTGCGTCAGGTCGCCGACGAGTTCGGCTTGCTGCTGTTCTTCGACGAGGTGCAATGCGGCATCGGGCGGACCGGCAAGATGTGGGCGCATGAATGGGCCGGCATCACGCCGGACGTGATGGCGATCGCCAAAGGGCTGGGCGGCGGCTTCCCGGTCGGCGCCTTCCTCGCCACCAGCGAGGCGGCGAAAGGCATGACCGCGGGCACGCACGGTTCCACCTTTGGCGGCAACCCGTTGGCCATGGCGGTCGGCAACGCCGTCTTGGACGTGCTGCTGGAAGACGGATTCCTGGCGCACGTGGAAAAAACGGGACGGTATCTCGCCGACAAGCTGGCCGATCTGGTGTCGCGCCATGGCGCTGTGTTCACCGAGGCGCGCGGTTCCGGGTTGATGCAGGGCCTGGTCTGCGGACCCGACTTCGGCGCGATCTCGAACAAGCTGACCGATGAAGGGTTGCTGACCGTGGGAGCGGGCGGAAACGTCATCCGTTTGTTGCCGCCGCTCATCATCGAGGAAAGCCATGTGGACGAAGCCGTCGCGATCTTGGATCGGGTCGCCGCGGGGTGGGACGGTGACGCATGAGCGGACCTAAGCATTTCCTCGACCTGGACCGGTTCGAAAAGGGCGATCTCCGCGCCATCCTCGATCTCGGCGCGGCGCATAAGAAAGGCGATCCGCCGGTAGACCGCCCGCTGGACGGGAAGATCCTCGCGATGATCTTCGAGAAGCCGTCGACTCGGACGCGGGTCAGCTTCGATGTCGCGATGCGTCAGCTCGGTGGGCAGACGCTGTTTCTCGGCGAATCCGACAGCCAGCTCGGACGCGGCGAAACGATCGCCGACACGGCGCGCGTACTGTCGCGCTATGTGGACGCGATCATGATCCGGACCGATGCGCATGACAAACTGCACGAGTTGGCCGAATACGCCACGGTGCCGGTCATCAACGGTCTCACCGACCGTACGCATCCGTGTCAGATCATGGCGGACGTGATGACCTTCGAGGAACATCGCGGTCCGATCGGCGGCAAGTCGGTGGCGTGGGTCGGCGACGGCAACAACGTGGCCGCCAGTTGGATTCATGCCGCCGGACAATTCGATTTCTCCCTGCAGATCGCCTGCCCGGAACCGCTCAACCCGTCGCCGGAGGTCATGACCTGGGCGCGTGACCATGGCGCAGACGTTACCGTGACCGACTCCGCCGAGGCCGCGGTCGAGGGCGCGGATTGCGTCGTCACCGACGTTTGGGTCTCCATGGGCGACGATCAGGCGGAATCGCGCCACAACATGCTGCGGCCGTATCAGGTCGACGGCCGGTTGATGGGGCGGGCGCAGTCGGATGCCGTGTTCATGCATTGCCTGCCGGCGCATCGCGGCGAAGAGGTCACCGCCGACGTGATCGACGGGCCGCAATCCGTGGTGTGGGACGAAGCCGAAAACCGGCTGCATGCGCAGAAGGGCATCCTCGCCTGGTGCCTGACGTAATGCCGGCTGGCACGGACGGCAGGGGCGATACCGACAATATCATTCAGCCCTTCGTCCTGGACACGTCGCGCTTTCATGGCCGGCTGGTGCGGTTGGGCAGCGCGGTGGACGACATCATCGGCCGCCACGACTACCCCGATCCGGTCGCGGCCATGCTGGCCGAGAGCGTGGCGTTGACCAGTGCGTTGGCGGCGGCGCTCAAGTTCGACGGCGTCTTCAATCTGCAGCTTTCCGGCGACGGGCCGGTCAAGTTCCTGGTCAGCGACGTGACCAATGCCGGCGACCTGCGCGGCTATGCCGGGTTGCGCGATGACACGCTCGCCGCCGACGCGGCCGGCCGCTCGCCGATCCCGCATCTGTTCGGCAATGGCTATCTCTCCTTCACCGTCGATCAGGGCGTGCATACTGAACGCTACCAAGGGATCGTCGACCTGCGCGGGGCCACGTTGCAGGATTGCGTGCATCATTATTTCCAGCAGTCGGATCAATTCTCCGCGGCGGTGAAATTGTTCGGCGGGCGCGACGCCGCCGGCCGCTGGCGCGCGGGGGCGATCATGTTGCAGCGCTCCCCCGAGACGGAGGACCCCAATCAGCAAGAACCGACCGAGGAAGCCTGGCGCAGCGCGCTGATCATGTTGAGCAGTTGCACCGACGGCGAACTCATCGATCCGGACATCTCCGCGCACAACCTTCTGTTCCGGTTGTTCAACGAGG
This sequence comes from Alphaproteobacteria bacterium, assembly GCA_028281325.1. Taxonomy (GTDB): domain Bacteria; phylum Pseudomonadota; class Alphaproteobacteria; order UBA8366; family UBA8366; genus JAJFJD01. Next base: position 126,728 of record JANQKC010000011.1, on the reverse strand, counting down.
ACGGCATTCGCGTCTTCGATACCCGGGCGCTCCGTTTCGCCTGCCGGTGCAGCGAAGGCAAGGTCGAGCGGGTCTTGCGGTCCTTGTCGGAAGAGGAACTGGCGGCGCTTATCGTCGACGATAGGGTCACGGTAACCTGCGAATTCTGCAATGAGGAACGGGCCTATGACCGCGCGCAATTGGCGCAGTTACGGGCATCTTGAAGCCATGCGGCCGGGCGGGCATAGTGGCCGCCGCTGAACCGCTTAACGAGGGTCCGTGATCGCATGACTACGCTCAAATCGTTGGTTTTCGGTGTTTTTGCCGTACTCCTGCTTGCCGGGTGCGAAACGCCCGTCGAGGGTCGGCACTTTCCTGAAATCGGGTTTGCCCACCAAGCCCCGATTGCGCTGAATGTCGCCTCGGTGACGGTGGAAAAGCCTGCGCCGTCCGGTGTGGATGGCAGCGTGGAGCATGAATTGCCGGTCACGCTGGTGGCGGTCGCCGAGCGCTGGGCGCAGCAACGGATCAAGCCGGTCGGCCAGCAAGGCACGGCTGTCGTCAGAATCGAGAAGGCCCAGATGATCGAGGAGCGGCTGCAGAAAAAGGGCGGCATCCGGGGGGCGTTCACGACCGATCAGACCGAGCGCTACCGTGCGGATTTGCGGGTGTCGGTGTCGATCGATGACCCGACAGGAAACGCGCAGGCGCGCGCCAGTGGCCATCGAATCCGCACCGTTGCCGAGAATGCGACGCTTGCGGATCGGGAAAAGGTCTGGTTCCAGATGGTCGAAAGCCTGAGCCGGAACGTGGACAAGGTGCTCGAAGAGCAAATCCGCACGCACATGACGGCCTTTCTCCGCTAGCGTTGCGGCCTGTCCGGGCCGTATCAGCGGCGCCAGAAAGCGGGCGCCAACATCACCAGGATCGTGAACAATTCCAGCCGGCCCAGCAGCATGCCGAGGCTGAGCAGCCATTTCGCGCTGTCCGGCAGGGATGCGAAGGTGCCGGCCGGGCCGATGACATCGCCGAGTCCGGGACCGACATTCGATATCGCCGTCGCCGCGCCGGACACCGCGGTCAGGAAGTCCAAGCCGATCATGCCGAGGCCGATGGCGATGATCGCGAAGCACAGGGCGTAAAGAAAGAAGAAGCTCATCACCGAGTCGCCGACGGAATACGGGATCGGCTTGCCGTTGTAGTAGGAGATGAAGACGCCGTGCGGTTCTAGCAGCCGGCGAATCTGCGTGACGGCGGTCGCGTAGAGGACCTGAAAGCGGAAGACTTTGATGCCGCAAGTGGTCGATCCCGCGCACCCGCCGACAAACATCAGGAAGAACAGCAACGTCAAGCCGAACGTGCCCCACAGGCCGAAATCGGTGGTCGCATAGCCGGTCCCGGTGATGATCGACACCACGTTGAACGACGCCAGACGGAACGCCTCCCGCAGGCCGAAGCCGTTGTTCAGATACAGATGAAGCGCCATGGCCGTGACGGCGAGCAGCACGATCATCAGGAACCAATGGACCTGGCTGTCGCGCCACAGGCTTCCCGGGTTGCCGCGCAGGGCGCGCAGGTAGAGAACGAAGGGCAGACTGCCGAGCAGCATGAAGACGACGGCAATCGTGTCGATCTTCGCGCTGGCGAAATGCCCAATCGATTGGTCGCTGGTCGAGAAGCCGCCGGTCGCGATGGTGGTCATCGCATGCGCCACCGCATCGAAGCCGCGCATGCCGGCAAACCAATAGGACAGCGCACACAACATGGTCATGCCGAGGTAGATGAAGCCGATATAGGTGATGAGTTGGGCGGCGCGGGGCAGCACCTTGTCCGAGCTATCGGAGGATTCCATCCGGAAAAGCTGCATGCCGCCGACCTGCAACATGGGCAGGATCGCGATCGCCATGGCGATGATGCCGATCCCGCCGAGCCATTGCAGCAGGGCGCGCCAGATCAGAATCCCCGGCGGCGCGAAATCGAGCCCGGTGAGCACGGTCGATCCGGTCGTCGTGATGCCGGACATCGCCTCGAAGAAGGAGTCCGTGTAGCTCAACTCCAATTCGGAGAAGGTAAAGGGCAAGGCGCCGAAAGCGGGGATGATGGTCCAGCTCAAGGCCGTCAGGATGAAGGCCTGGCGCTGGTTGAGGTTGCGCGCCCGGGACCGCGCCGTCAGCATGAGCATGACCCCGATCAACAGGGTGAAGGCGGCGGCCAGCGCGAAGACCCCCCAGTCCGGGTTGTTCACGGCGGCGTCCGCCACCGCCGGCAGGCACATGGCCAGCGCGAGGGTCGACATTAAGATGCCGATGATGAACAGGATGGGTCGGAAATCGATCAAGGTGCCGCGGCGTCCGAAACAGCTTCGCGAACTTCACTACTATCACCCAAGAATCGGCTAATGGACCAGATTTGTCCAGCTTTAGCCGGTCTGGCGACGATCAGTGTCCGATCGAGTTTCCGGGATTGCCGATGATCGATACGAACTCACGGCGCGTCTTTGCGTCGTCCCGGAACTGGCCGAGCATGCGGCTGGTCACGAGGGAAACGCCCTGCTTCTTGACCCCGCGGGTTGTCATGCATTGGTGAACCGCTTCGATAACGACGGCCACGCCCTTCGGTTGCAGCACTTCTTCAAGCGTGTTGGCGATCTGCGCCGTGAGCTTTTCCTGAATCTGCAGGCGGCGGGCAAAGGTCTCGATGACGCGCGCCAGTTTGCTGATGCCGACGACCCGTTCGCGCGGCAGATAGCCGACATGCGCTTTGCCGATAATCGGCACGATGTGATGCTCGCAATGGGAATGGAAGTCGATATCCTTCAGGACCACCATCTCATCGTAACCTTCTGTTTCGCTGAAGGTTCTTTGCAGCATTTCAACCGGGTCCGCGCTGTATCCGGCGAAGAACTCATTATAGGACCGCACCACCCGTTCCGGTGTGCCGATCAGGCCGTCGCGGGTCGGGTCGTCGCCGGCCCAGCGGATCAGCGTGCGAACGGCTTCTTCGGCCTCGGCCTGGCTCGGACGGTCCGATATGCCGGATGCTTCGAGGTCGATAACCCCGGTTTTCTGGGCTTTCTTAAGCTCCGTCACAACTAACTCCTTCCTGCGTCACGTCTCCATGGACGCACGACCGTATTCGATATGCATGGATCAGCTAGGACTGATCTATTTAGTTCAATTGTACCGGCTGGTGAGGGCTATCCAGGGAAAAAGCCGGTATATCGACATCGAAGAATTCGCCGCTCGCCGCTTCCATCTGATAGGTCCCCACCATGATTCCCGATGGTGTTTGCAGCGGCGTCCCGCTCGTATACTCGAAATCATCGCCGGGATTCAGCACCGGTTGCTCCCCGACCACGCCGGGGCCGCGAACTTCCTGCACCCGGCCCAGCGCATCCGTAATCCGCCAATACCGGTTGCGCAGTTGCACCGTCTCGCCGCCGTCGTTTTCAATCCGCACATGGTAAGCCCAAACAAAGTGATTTTCGTCGGGTGAGGATTGGTCTTCCAAGTAAAATGGCTTAACCGTAACTTTAATCTGACGCGTTTCTTGTTCGTACATTCTTTACTCCGGCGTGCCCCTTCACCGAGCCCGTTTGCCCCATATTGGCCGGAAGCGCCTCGTTGTCAAAGGCCAATTGGAAGCAGGTCGCCGTCTCTAGGGTTTCATACGCGCGGGTCGCGCAGGCGGATCAGAAATTTCAGCTCGCCCTCCAGGACAAGCTCGTCTTTCTGGTTATGGACCGTCGACCGAAGCGTCGCGACGCCGGTGGTCCGTTGCGGCGTCAGGTCGGACACCTCGAGCATCGAATAGAGCGTATCGCCGACATAGACCGGTTTCAGGAAGCGCGACGATTGCTCAAGGAAGCCCAAAAGGGCGCTGCCGATATAGAAGGGAAAGGTGCCGGCGCCGGGCGCGGTCTGGATCAGGGTCTGGAATCCATGCGCCAGCATGCCCGGATGCCCGTGTGCGCGGCAATATTCCACGTCGTAGTGGCTCGGATGGTTATCGCCCGAGGCGAGTTGGAAGGCCGCAAAGAGCGCGTCGGTCATCGTTCGCGAGGGGATGGGGAATTGCTGCCCTATCCGCAGGTCTTCGAAGAAATGGCTGCCTTCGTCGGCGCGGGCCGCCGGGTTTTTCGATGTTTCGCTCATGATAAGGACTTTCGCGTTAGGTCGGCAGGGTGACCGCGCCATCCCGGACCAGGGCGGCGATCCGGTCGTCGTCGAACCCGAATTCGGACAGGATATCGCGGCCGTGCTCGCCGACCGATGGGGCGACGGGCGGTGCGTCGACGTCGCGGTCCGGGTCCGTCCCCGGGATGGCGGGAATCGGGATCGGTCCCATCCCGGGTTGATCGACGACCGGTGCGGCATGGGTCGCGACGGCCTGTGGATCCGCCAGCCAGTCGCCGAAATCACCGATCGGGCTGCACAGAACCTCGTGTTCGGTGAGGGTATTGACCCAATCCCCGGTTGTCTTGGTCAGCAAGGCCTCGCCGATGATCCGCTTTAGACTCTCGACATGCTCGGCGCGGGTGTCGAAATTCGCGAAACGCGGGTCGTCGATCAACGCGGGTCGATCGATCGCCTGGCACAGTTTCTCGAAATGGTGTTCCTTGACCAGCGTGACCGCGATCCATCCGTCTTTCGTCCGGTAGCTGCCGGCGGGCGCGTTGAGCAACCGCGGCGCGCCATTCTCCACGTGGTACTCCACGACCTTGGGCGCGACGAAGGCGGCGGTCGACTGCATGAGACTGACGTCGAGATGCAGACCCTCGGTTTCGTGTTGCCGGGCGAACAGCGCGGCGGCAACGGCCTGGAACCCGTAGATTCCCGTCGAGGTATCGGCGATCAGCACATTCGCCTTGTGCGGGGTGCCGTCCATGCCTTCGTTTGCCGACATGAATCCGGAATTGGCCTGAATCACGGTGTCGGTCGCCGGCCGGCCCGAGTCGGGCCCGTCCTGGCCGAAGCCGCTGACCGATAGGTAGATAATCCGCGGATTGATCTTCTTGATGTCCGGATAGCCGATGCCCAGCCGGGCCGCCACGCCCGGGCGAAAACTCTCCAGGAAGACGTCGGCGGTTTCCGCCATCTGGTGAACCAGCGCCCGTCCGGCATCCGTCTTCAGGTTGATCGCGATGCTGCGCTTGCCGCGATTGGCGACGACGCCGAGCGGCGTATTGCCGCCGAACGCCTTGCCGATGCTGCGGACCCAGTCGCCTTCCGGCGGCTCGACCTTGATGACCGACGCGCCGTACAGCGACAGCATGCCGCCGACATAGGGGCCGGCGAAGCCTTGCGATACATCGAGGACGCGGACGCCCTTATACGGGTATTTATAACTCACGGGTTGATCCTGATTGAGTGGCGCACGGCGCGCCGGCGAATCATTCAGCCGCCGCTGCCGCTTGGCAAGATGGCGACCATAGCAAGGTCTGCTCGGTGAGCGCCACTCCGCGCCGATGCCGGTCGGCGTCGGGCATGATGTCATCGTTCGGCCAGAAGCCCGTCTCCAGCGCTTCCGCATAGGCTGTTGGCAGGCCGGCGGCTCGAATTGCGGCGGCCGCGCCGGCGTGGTCGTAGTGCAGCGCGTGCAGGTCGATGCTGATCCCGTTCTCATGCGGATGGAGCAGGCTGAACCAAACGCGCGGCGTGCCGTCGTTGGCCGGCAGACCGATCGCGCCGGCGTTGTGCCAGAGCCGGCGTCCCAGCAATTGGGTGAAGGGAAGCCCGGAATGACCGCCGATTACGATGTCCGTGTCGGCCTTGTCCAATTCGATGGATTTCTCGGCGGTGGGCGTCGCCGGAAACACGAAACGGTTGATCTGGTCGACGCCGCCGTGGATCGCTGCAATCGATACGCCGTCGAGGGAGAGGTCGATGCGGCGCGGCAAGTCGCGCATCCAGCGCTTGGTTTCCTGGTCGACCGCGTCGGCGGCATAGCGATACCATTGCGCGGCCATCACGTCGCATTCGCTGCCGCTGGTAAACCCGCAGCCGCAATCCTCGGCATCGGCGCCGAGCGACTCTTCCACATTGCCCATGACCACGGCGATGCTGGCATCGCGGATACGGTCTGCCACCGCTTGCGGTTCGGCGGCATAGGCTGCCAGATCGCCGGTACACAGCATGCGGCCGTTCGGTATGCCGAGCGTCGCCGCCGTGGCGAGCAGCGCGTCGAGGGCTTGACGGTTGCCGTAGGGGCCGCCGAAAACCAGCATCGGTTCATCGAAAGACCCGAGATGATGTGTGTGCGGCATGATGGTCACGATGCTCCCGGACGCGGACGCCCGGCCCTAGGCCGCGCTTCGACTGCAGGCGCCGCCGCCGAGCACGCAAAACCGCGAGCAATGCGGATGATTGAGTTTCACCGCCGTGGCCGCCTCGTCCAAGGTATGGCCCATATCGAACGCCTCGTCATACGGCAGCAGGGTGCACGGCGTGACGACGGGCTTCTCCGCCCCCTTGCGCTTCACCACCATGCGTGATGTGGCGCACATCATCGCATCGGGCGATACGCCCAGGATATCCCAGCATTGCTCGGTGATTTCCGGTACGTCGAGCGACTGGTCCATTTCCGGCAACAGCATGGTCGCGACCGGATCGTTGGCATCGATTGCGATTCCTTCCTTCTCGAACATCCGGGCGAAGCCCGCGCGCATGACCGGGTCTGGCTCGTTCCAACAGGTTCGGCTCGCCACATGGATATTGAAGCCGTTGTCCGACAGCCACCGCAGGCCGTCGATCGCGGTTTGCCAGGAATGCTTGCCGCGCACCATCTCATGCAAGGCTGCCGTATGGTGGTCGAGCGATACGCGCAGCAACAGACGGTCGCCATAACGCGCTCTCAGATCAAGCAGCGCGTCGGCGCATTTCATCATCGGCCGCATCGCGTTCGTCAGAACCAGCGCCTGTAGGCCGCGCGACAGCGTTGCCTCCAGCATGGCGCACATGTCGGGATTCATGAAGGGTTCGCCGCCGGTGAAACCGATCTCCGTCGTGCCCAGGTCGTCTGCCGCGATTTCGTCCAGGTAACCGGTCACTTCGGCGAGGCTGATGTAGACCAGCCGGTCGTTGGTCGGGCTCGACTCGATGTAGCAATTCTCGCAGGCGAGATTGCATAACGTGCCGGTGTTGAACCATAGCGTTTTGAGCGCGGTGAGATCGACGGCGGCGCGTCGGTCGCCGGTTGCCGTGAAGTCCGGGTGCTGAAACTTTACGGGATTCAACGCTGCGCCGGGTCCTCGATTTTGAACGGTCATCTTGCGGCCTTTCGCGGCGACCCGCCCGATCCGGGCGGCTAGGGCGTCAAATGTAGAGTCCGATCCGTCGAAGACAACCGAAAATCGCTGAATCGGCCGGAGGCGCGGGTAGAATATTCGTGATCCGGCGACGCCATTTTGTGACTTTGGACAACAAGGCTTCTCAAAAAAACACGGGTCATGATGGGGCTTTTCGGCTCTCTCCGGCATCTGACCCGGCGCGGCGTGGCCGGGGAATTGAGTTCTCGGTTAGTGGCTTAGATCCTTGTCTATTTGATTGTATAATTACAATAACTACAACCTTAGAAAGAGAATATTAATCATCATCCGGCACCCTCCGCATGATGTCTAAATCCACCCCTCCGACGCCGTTCAAAGAGGAGTATCGTCAGTTTGTCTTGGATGATCTGGCGCTCCTGGACAGCGATCCTTCACCGGAGTTCGACCGTTTGGTGTGGCTCGCCAAGGCCCATTTCGGGACAGCGATGGCGCTGGTGTCGCTGGTCGACAGGGATCGGCAGTGGTTCAAGGCCTGCTGCGGCCTGGACGCAACCGAGACGCCCCGGGAATTCGCGTTTTGCGCCCATGCGATCATGGATACGGATGCGCTGGTCGTTCTCGACGCGACACGCGATCCACGGTTCGACGGTAATCCATTGGTGACCGGGGCGCCGCATATTCGGTTTTACGCGGGCCAACCCTTGATCGTGAACGACGCCGCAATCGGCACGCTCTGCATCATCGATCACAAGCCGAGAGACTCCTTCGGCCAAGGGGAACTGGAAAGTCTAGAGGCCTTTGCGCAGATTGTCGTCGACGAGATTCATTTACGGGATCATCTGCGGCAAACGGAAACCGATTTGCAGGAAAAAATGCGCGATCTGCAGCAATTGGTCGACGCCGGCGAAAGAGCAAAATCGCAGTTCCTCGCGACCATGAGCCATGAACTCAGGACGCCGCTGAATGCCGTGATCGGTTTCGCCGATTGCATTTCCCAAGAGCTGATGGGGCCTGTGCGGCCGCCGCAGTATCGTGAGTTTGCCGAGCAGATTTCCAAGGGTGGGCGGCGTCAACTCGACCTCGTCGACCGGCTGTTGGAGCTGACGGACGCCGGCAGCGTGGGCATCAAGGAGGAGGTGCTGGACCTTCACGCCCTGACGCGTCAATGCGTCGTTGCGCTGTCGGGTGAGGCGATGGTCCATGGTGTCGTCATCGACGTGCGGACGCCGGAAGATCCGCTGTCTATGCTCGGAGACGCCATTCACATCGAGCAGATCCTGCTCGAGTTGATTGGCAACGCGATCAAATTCACGCCAAAGGGCAGTCGCATCGACGTCGAGCTTGGCGTCGCGGAAGACGGATCGGCAATCGTTGCGGTTACCGATACCGGCATCGGAATCGACAAGGACGCCTTGGGCGACGCCTTGGACGTCTTCGGGCAAATCGACACCGGCTACAACCGTGAATTCGAAGGGGCAGGCATCGGCCTTCCCATCGTAAAGAAGCTCGCCAACCTCCATGGCGCGGACCTGGTTCTCGAAATGCCGGAGGATGGTGGGACATGCGCCAAGATCCTTTTCCCCAGCTATCGGACGGTCGACTAAGGAACGGCCGCCGTTATCGCCGCGTGGGGGGCCGCGCGCCTCAACTCCCGCCGGAACGCGCCATTCCTATCGACCGATAACCGAAAACAAGTGTTTCCGCGCCTGATTGGTTCGTATAAATTTCTATCTGACAGATTTTTATAGAACCAATATGTCTGGAACCGTCATGATACGGCGTTACGCGGCTGCCCCGATCGGCACGCTGTCCATCGACCGCGCCGCCGACGAGCCGCTCTATCGTCAGGTCTATTTCGCGATTCGCGAGGCGATCCTCGACGGACGGTTGCGTCCGGATACGCGCCTGCCGTCGACGCGCACCCTGGCGTCGGACTTGGCCGTTTCGCGCAACACGGTGGTCATCGCCTTCGATCAATTGCTGGCCGAGGGATACGTGCAGGGCCGTGTCGGCGCGGGCACCTATGTGTCGGCGACCCTGCCCGAAGAGCTGCTGTCCGCGCGGCCGGGGCGGGAAGACGCGAAGGGCAACCGCGAAACGTCGAAACCAAGCCTGTCGAGGCGGGGCCGTTACCTGGCCGGCATCCGTACATCGGTCGGCACGCGGCCCGTCGCCTTTTCGCCCGGATTCCCGGAGTTGGGGCGGTTCCCTTTCGACGACTGGGCGCGGCTGTTGGCGCGGCACTGGCGTTATCCGCAACGCGAGTTCCTCGTCGGCGGCGACGTCGCGGGATACGAGCCGTTGCGTGTGGCGATTGCCGACTATCTCGGCGCGGCGCGGGCGGTGTCCTGCGATGCCGATCAGGTGATGGTCGTATCCGGCTCGCAGCAGGCGTTGGACCTCGCGGCGCGGGTCTTGATCGACCCGGGCGACGAAGTATGGGTCGAGGATCCCGGTTATCTCGGGATTCGCGGCGCGCTGTTGGGGGCCGGGGCGGCCTTGGTGCCGGTGCCGCTGGATGATGAAGGGATCAGTGTGGATCATGGCCGTCGCCGTGCGCCGAAGGCGCGGTTGGTCTGCGTCACCCCGTCGCACCATTATCCGCTTGGCGTGACCATGAGCTTGAAGCGGCGGCTCGAACTGCTCGATTGGGCGCATGCCGCCGACGCCTTCGTGATCGAGGATGATTTCGACAGCGAGTACCGCTATGCGGGCCGGCCGCTCGCGGCGCTGCAAGGCCTCGACGCCGACGGCCGGGTCATCTATCTCGGCACCTTCAGCAAGGTGATGTTTCCCGGGTTGCGGCTCGGCTACCTGGTGGTGCCGCGCGACCTGGTTGACGCTTTCCGCGGCGTGCGGCAGCTCATCGATACCCATCCGTCGACCGCCGCCCAGGGCGCCCTGGCGGATTTCATCGGCGAAGGCTATCTGGCCGCGCATATCCGCCGCATGCGCGCGCTCTACGCCGAACGGCAGGCGGACTTGATCACGGTGATACGGGATCGGCTCGGCGACCGGTTGTCCGTGGAAGCCCAGGATTCGGGCATGCATCTGATCGGGTATCTCGACGACGGAATCGACGACGCGGCGTTGACGCAGGCGGCCCGCGACCGCGGCGTCGAAGCACCGTCCCTATCCCGTCACTACCTGGAGGATACGCCGCGTCTCGGCCTGATGCTGGGCTATGCCGGTGTTCCGTTGCCGGAAATGAAGCGCGGGGCCGCCACCCTGGCCCGTGTCATGGACGAGGTCCGCTAGCGGCCTGACCTAATGGACTCGTGGGGTCGCCGCAATTGGCCCTGTTTCAGGAGCCAATTAATCCCTTAGATCAAGCTCCCGGATCGGCAGGTCCGGCGTTCAGGGTGGTCAAGGAGGAAAGAATGTCAGAGCAGAGTCTGCAGAAGCCCAGCGTGTGTCCGATGGATTGCCCGGATACCTGCAGTCTGACCGTCACGGTCGAGGAGAACAAGGTGGTCAAGGTCCGCGGCTCGCGGGTCAACCCGATCACCGAGGGCGTGCTGTGCAACAAGGTCAGCCGCTACTATCCCGAATTCGTTCACGGCGAGACCCGTCTGACCACGCCGCTGAAACGCGTCGGCGCCAAGGGCGAAGGCCGCTTCGTGGAAATTTCCTGGGACGAGGCGATCGATCTGGTGCATGCCGGTCTGTCGCGCGTGATCGATACCCACGGCCCTCAAGCGGTGCTGCCGCTGAATTATGCCGGCCCGCACGGATTGATTTCCTGCGATTCGATGTCGCTGCGCTTCTTTCACAAGATGGGCGCCAGCCTGCTGAGCCGTCGGCCGATGTGCGGCGGGATCAAGAGCGAGGCCTATGCCGCGACCTACGGCCCGGTTCCCGGCATGCCGCCGGAGCAGATCGAACTGGCCGAGACGATCATCGTTTGGGGCAACAACGTGACGGTGTCGAACCTGCATCTCCAACGCCGTCTCAACGCCGCGCGCAAGAAGGGCGCGAAGGTCGTCATCGTCGATCCGAAGCGGATCAAGACGGCGGAGCAGGCGGACTTGTTCCTGCCGGTCTGGCCGGGCACCGACGTGGTGTTGGCTTGGGCGCTGGCCAACGAGTTGGAGCGGACCGGCGGCTTCGACCATGCCTTTATCGAGAAACACGTGCATGGGTTCGACGAGTTCATGGCGTTGGCGCGGGAATACCCGGTGGAACGGGCGGCCGAGGTTTGCGGCCTGCCGGCGGAGGATATTCGCACCGTCGCCAAATGGTATCGCGAGGCCAACCCGGCGGCGATCAACTACGGCAACGGGTTGGAGCGGAACCGCAACGGTGGGTCGGGGATCCGCGCGGTCTGCGCGCTGCCGGCCCTGGCCGGCAAGTTCGGCGTGCCCGGCGGCGGGCTGCACGCGGCGTCGGGCAACGCCTTCCCGAAGACCATGGCGCGGCTGCAACGGCCGGATCTGGTCCCCGAGGGCACGCGGACGCTGAACATCCTGGATGTCAGCAACCATATCCTCGACGAGTCGCTCGACCCGCCGGTTAAGGCGGTGGTCATCTACAACCATAATCCGGTGATCGTGCATCCGGACCAGAACCGCATGAAGCGCGCGTTGCTGACCGAGGACCTGTTCGCCGTGGGCGTCGAGGTCGCGATGACCGACAGCATGAAGTATTGCGACGTGGTGCTGCCGGCGTCGACCCATTTCGAGCATGACGACCTTTATGCTGCCTACGGGCAGCAATACCTGCAACGTGCCGAGGCGGTGATCCCGCCCTACGGCCAGTCCTTGCCGAATACCGAAATCTTCCGCCGGCTCGCGGCCCGTTTCGGCTATGACGATCCGACGTTCAAGGCGAGCGACAAGGAGCTGATGAGCGAGGCGATCGACGGCGGCGATATCCGGCTCAAGGGCCACCGGCCGACGGAAATCCCGACGGATACGGCGATCCGGATGGAGTACGACGGCGAGGAGCCGGTGCTGTTCAAGAATGTCTTCCCGGCGACGCCGAGCGGCAAGGTCGAGCTGCTGTCGGAAGACCTGGAGCGGCAATACGGCGCAGCCTTGCCCCGCTATGCGGAACTGCGGACGGATTACCCGCTGACGCTGATCACGCCGTCCTCGGACAAGCGCATCACGTCGACCTTCGGCGGGGTGAAGGCGTGCGACGAGACGCCGAAGCTCGACATGCATCCGGACGACGCCGCGGCGCGCGGTCTCGAAGACGGCGCCATGGTCAAGGTCTGGAACGATCTGGGCGAGGTGCATCTGCCGCTGCGCGTCACCAATGCGATCCGGCCCGGCGTGTTGTGTTCGGTCAAGGGCGCCTGGTTCAAGACGACGGACAATGAGCAGACCGTCTCTGCGCTCGCCCCGACGGACAAGGCGGATATCGCCGAAGGCGCCTGCTACAACGATTGCTTCGTGGAGGTGGCCGCCTACGCGGGATGACCGAACGGGATCAGGTCGCGATCATCAGCACAACCCAGACGGAGACGATGGCGCGGGCCCAATCCGCCCATTTCCGGTCGCCGTCGTACCGCGCGGCGCTGCGCCAGACCGCGACCAGGACCAGCAGGTTATACGGCAACGGCAGGAAATAGACGGGAACCTGAAACCAAGGGCTGGCGTCTTTCACGTAGAGGATCAGGTAGGCGACGCTCGTCACGATGTTGATCGCCAGCCCGTACCAGACGGCGTAATGCCAGAAGGCATCGTGCAGACTGACCTCGCCGGCCCAAAGGCGGCGCGGCAGAGTGGAGAGGGGCTGGTCGCTCATCGGCCTTTCCCGATTTCGCCGTGGTGCTGCCATGTGGTCGTTCAATACGGTATTGAACCGCCGCCCCCGTCGTTTAGCCTGGGAGCCGTCCAACAATCAACCGTGAGGGTGTGAAAATGGCGGAAACGGTGGTCTTCGAACCGGGCGGATACCGGTATCTCCGGCACGCTTTTCAGTATTCCGGCGGCGTCCGGGCCGAGCCGGGCTTCGTTGTCGAGCGTGCGCGCTTTCGCCGGCCGGTGCCCTTGGCGGAGGGGTTCCAGGCGGTGGAGGCGCATCTGACCGCGATGGGGCGGCCCTTCACCGCCTTCTGCGCTTGCGAACTGCGCTCGCCCGCCCCCTTCACCGACGAGGGGTTCATCGCCTTCAACCGGGTCTACGTGGGCACGCTGGAACGCTGGGGCATCTTCGAGGACGAGGAGAATCCGGTGGCGCGGTCCAACGTCTGTCCGGAAATCGATCCGCCGGCGGAGCCGAGCTTCCATGCCTTCAGCTACACCGTGCCCGAGACGCCCGGCGATACGGCGGCGGCCGCGATCAGCTTCGTAATCTCGGGGGCCGGCGAGGCGGAACGGAAGCCGGAGGACACCTCGCCCGCCGCGACGCGGATCAAGGCGCAATCGGTGCTGGCCTCGATGGAGGAGCGGCTTGGGGCGCTCGGGCTCGGCTGGGGCGACGTGAACGCGACCCAGGCCTATACCGTACACGAGATGCATTCCTTCCTCGCGGACGAAATCGTCGCGCGCGGCGCGGTGCCGGGCGGGCTGACCTGGCATTTCGCGCGGCCGCCGATCGTCGGCCTCGATTTCGAGATGGACGTGCGCAGCGTGCCGGTCGAGCGGCTGCTGTAGTCAAGTGTAGTCAGGCGGTTTCCAGGAACGGTTTCATCTGCGCCGCCACCTGGTCCGGCGCTTCCAGCAGTACCGAGTGTTTCAGATGCGGGAAGATATGCAGCCGGCTGTCCGGCACGCGGTCGGCGATGAGTTCGGCCATGCGCGGCGTCGAACCGACGTCGTTCTCGCCGGTCATCGCCAGGGTCGGCGTGGTGATTTCCGGCAGCCGGTCGGCGAGGTCATGGTCCGCCAGCACGCGATAGGCGGCGGCATAGCAGTCCGGGTCGTTGTTCAGGCTGCGCCGCCGGCGTTCCTCCAACACGTCGGGCCGGGCGGCGATGAACTCCGCGGTGAACCAGCGGTCGACCGCCTCGGTCAGATGCGCGCCGGCCCCTTTCTCCGCGAGCGTTGCCGCCCGCCGCCGCACGGCGTCTCTTTCGGCGTCGGTGCGCCCGGCGACGGTGCTGATCAACGTCAGCGAGTGCAGGCGGTCGGGATGCGCCAGCGCGAAGGCCTGCGCGATCAGGCCGCCGAGCGAGAATCCGGCCAAATGGGTCCGGTCGATGCCTTGGCCGTCGAGCAGGTCGCGAAGATCCTCGACGAAATCGTCGAGACGATAAGGACCCGGTAGTTTCGGCGAATTGCCGTGGCCGCGCAGGTCGTAGCGCAGGAACCGGTAACCGCCGCCGAGCGCCGCGATCGCGCCGTCCCAGCTTTCGAGATAGGACCCGACGCCGTGGATCAGCGTAACCGGCGGTCCGTCCCCGTCGATCCGGTAGTTCGTGGCGGTTTCGCCGGTCAAACCGGAATGTCGCCCTCGATGATGACCCGGTGCATGCGGCGGCGCTTGCCGGGATAGTCGTTGACCGCGAAATGCTGGGTGCAGCGGTTGTCCCAGAAGGCCAGCGTGCCCGGCTCCCATTTGACCCGGCAGGTGAATTCCGGCCGTATCGCGTGATCGCAGAGATACTGCAGCAGCGGGGCGCTTTCCTCCACCGTCATATTCTCGAACCGCTCCGTATGAGATCGGTTGACGTACAGCGCCTTGCGCCCGGTCTCCGGATGCGTACGCACGACCGGGTGCAGAGACTCCAAGACCTCCGACTCGGCATTGTATTGATCCTTCATGCCGGCCAAGTTCTTCATCTTCTTCGCCCGCCCGCCGCGATAAAGCTGCGCGGAATTGTTATGCGCCTTGAGCCCGTCGAGCATGTCCTTCATGCCGTCGGACAATGACTCGTACGCTAGGTACATATTTGCGTACAGTGTGTCGCCGCCGGCATCCGGCACCTCCAGGGCGTACAGCATGGATCCCATGACTGGTTTTTCCTGATAGGTCGTGTCCGAATGCCATGCGCCGCCGAAGTTTTCCGTGTCTTCCTCGGTCTTGATGAGTTCGACGACTTCGGGCGTTCCCTCGATACCCTTGATGAAGGGATAAATCTCCAGTGTGCCGAACCGCCGCGCGAAATCGGCTTGTTGTTGCGGCGTGATCTTCTGGTCGCGGAAGATGATCGTCAGATAGTCGAGATGCGCCTGATGAATTTCGTCGAACTGCTGGTTGGTCAGCTCCGACGCCAGGTCCACGCCGTGGATTTCGGCGCCCATCGAACCGGCGAGCGGGGCCACATCGATCGATTGATATCCCATGTTTCCTCCTTCACGCTGTCCTGCTTGCTTTTGTCGTTTGCGTTATGCGGCGGGGGCCGCGCGGCGGCGCAGGGCCATCCAGGCGACGGCGAGCAAGGCGATGCACATGGCGGGGATAGCGCCGGCGTTGACCGCGCTCCACCCGAACTCGCCCTGCAGCGCGCCGGAACCGAACGCGGCCGCCGCGGTCGTCGAGAAGACGATGAAATCGTTGATGCCCTGCACCTTGGCGCGTTCCTCTACGGTATAGGCCTCGGTCAACAGCGTGCTGCCACCGACGAACATGAAGTTCCAGCCCAAGCCCATCAGGACGAGGCCGCCCCAGAAGTTCAGGAACTCGATCCCCGAGAGGTTGGTCGCCAGACTGGCGCTGACCAGAACGCCGCCGATGGCGATGATCCGCAGCACGCCGAACCGGGCGATCAGCGATCCGGTGAAGAAACTCGGCAGATACATCGCCAGCACATGCCATTGGATGACCGTCGCCGTGTCGTGGAATTCGAAGCCGCAGGCCTGCATCGCCAACGGCGTGGCGGTCATGATCATGATCATCGCGGCATAGCTCAGCGCGCTCGCCGCCACGGCGACCATGAAGACCGGTTGCCGCGCGATCGTCAGCAAGGGCCGGCCGCTGCTGCGCCGTTGTTCTGGTGTCAGGGTCGGGATGCGGACGCCCTGCAGGATGACCAGCACCGCGAGCCCGAGCAATATGATGGTGGCGTAGCAGCCCGCGTAGAGCAGCGGGTCGAACCAATCGACGGTCGACTTCGCGAGTTCGCCGCCCATCACCGCCGCGACCACGCCGCCCGCTAGGACCAGCGAGATCGCCTTGCTTTTGAAATCTTCGGGCGCGGAGTCGGCCGCTGCGAAACGGTAGTAATGCACGAAGGACATCGCGGAGCCGATGCAGACGGAGGCCGCGATGAAGACGTATAAGTTGGCGATCCAGATCGCCCAGAAGCCCAGCGCGCCGCCGGTCATGAAGATGATGGCGCCCAGCGAAAGCCCCGCGCGCCGCCCGAACCGCCGCATCAACTGCGCCGCGGGGATCGTCGTCGCCATCGTGGCGGTCCATTGGAAGGCCAAGGGCAATGTCGCGAAGGATTTGTCGTCGACCAGCGAGTAGCCGACCAGCGCCGCGACCGCGGCCAGCATCGAGGTGCCGGAATTGCTGATCGCCTGGCAGATCGCCAGCAACAGCACGTTACGCCGGATCGGGTCCGAAAGGATCGTGATGGATTTTGCTAGCGCCAAGGCACCCGTCCGAATTAACGCGGCGATTTAGTAGGTTAGGGCCGAACCGTCTGCGCCGTTCCCAGCCGGCCGTTTCGTTGAATAGCGTCTACGCCGACAATCTAGTCGATCCATGTTCTTTTAGAAAATGAATTGATTGCATAATTTCGATGCGTATCCTGTATTAATGGATCAGCGTCTCTTGGAAAGTTTTCTGGCCGTGGCGGATGCAGGCGGCGTATCGGCCGCGGCGTTGCGGCTGAATATGACGCAGCCGACCGTATCGCGCCGGATCGCGGCGTTGGAGGAAATCCTCGGCGTTACCCTGTTCGACCGGATCGGCAAGCAAATCCGCCTGTCCGGCGATGGAAGGATGCTGGTCGGTCCCGCGGCGGCGGCGTTGGAGGCGATGAACGCGCTGGCGCATGCGGCGCAGGAGGTATCGCATGGGTCGGTCGGGCTTCTCACCATCGGTGCGACCTCGCAGGTGATCGAGAACAACCTTGCCGGTTTCCTGCCGGCATTCATGGCGTCGGAACCGGGCGTCGAATTGCGGATTCTGCAGGCAGGCGGCCAGGAGACCGTCGATGCCGTCTCACGCGGTGACGTGCAGGTGGGTCTGGTCTCCGAACCCGCGCAAGACGCGGGCTTGGGGATACGGCCGCTGGGATTTTTCGATCTGTTGGTCGTTCGCGCCGATCAAGTTGCGGGCGTTCCGGTCTTGCTGGCCGACCTGGCCGAAACGCCGTTGCTGTTGCCGGACCGCCGGTTCCAGGTGCGGGCCCTCTTCGATGCCGCCTGCCGGTTGGAGAACCTGACCCCGAACATCGTCCTGGAGAGCGATGCGCCGCACAGTCTCGTCGCGCTGGCGCGGGCCGGGATCGGCGCGGCGATCCTCTCCGGCATCGTCCGCCCGGCGGTACCGACCGCGCCGTTGCACGCCAAGACGGGTCCGCTGCGTTTGAAGTTTGCGGCGATCTGGGACTCGCGTCGGGTCCTGCCGCGGCCGGCATCGATCTTCATCGACGCGTTCGAGGCCCATTTCCGAATGAGCGAAGGACGTTAGGCGCGGTTACGCGGCGGGCGGCCATGGTCGGCTGAACGGCTTGACCAGCGCGCGTTCGACCAGTTCCAGGTTGTCCTGCCCATAGAACATGTCGCCGTCGACGAAATAGGTGGGCGACCCGAAGACCGAGCGTTCGATCGCCTCCTCGGTGTTCTTCCGGTAGATCGCCTGCACCGCCTCCGACATCGCGGCGTCGAGCAGCGGGGCCGGGTCCACGCCGGCGGTCTCGCCGATCCGGGCCAGGCTGTCTCGGTCGTCCAGATCCGCGTCGTCGCGCCAATGCGCCTGCAGCATCTCGTGCGCCAGCCGGTCGATGTTCAGGCCTTGTTGCAGCCCGGCGATCAGCATGCCGTTGGACAAGGCGATCTCGTGATCGTGGTAGGTCGGCCGGTGTTCCAGGATTTCCGCCCCGCGCGCTTCCGCCCAGCGCCGGATCACGTGGCCGGAAAAGAACGTCCGCCGTCCTTCCGTCAGCCCGTTCGTCGGGCCGGGCCCTGTCACGGCGACGACCGCGCGCAGGTCCATCGGCCGGTGATCGATGCGCCGGCCGGATTTGGCGGCGATCTCCATGAACCGGGCGGAGCCGACATAGGCGTAGCCGGAGTGGGAAGAGTAGAAATATTCGATATCGGCCATCGCCGGTCCTCATGCTTTTCGGAAGGGACGCATCATGCGTCGGTTGTGTCTATCCCGTCATGCGCCGCGCAAAAGCGCAAGACATGATGGGCGCAGGTCGCCGGATGCAGCAGCTGCACCATGTGGAAACCGGTCGGCAGGTGGATCATCTCGAACCGTTTCAGGCCGTTGCGCAGCAGGTCTTCCTGGGTGTCGCTGGTGATCTGCCCCGACGTCGGGTACAGACCCAGCACCGGCGCCTCGATCTGCGGCAGGAAATCGGACGCGTTCGCCGCATTCACCAGCTTAGACATGGCGACCTGCACCTCCGGATCGCCCTTGGCGAACTCGTCGACATACCACTCGAACAGGTCCGGTTCCGTGTCGGCGGGGATACGGGTGCCGCGTGTCGTGGCGGCGACCCAGTCGCGAATGCCCATCGCCTCCATCGCGTCGGTGCGCGAGCCGTGGCCCATCGCATAGCGCGCCTTCATCGATTCCTCGATGAAGACCGGCGTGGCGACCAACGTCAGCGTGCGGACGCGTGCCGGGTGCCGCGCGGCCAAGGCCATGCCGAGGATTCCGCCCATGGATTCGCCGCAATAGTGCACGTCCTCGATGCCCAGGTGGTCGAGCAACGCGACGAGGTCGCCGACCAGGGTGTCGAGCGTGATGTCCCGGTTGAGATCGAGGTCGCCGGTCGATTGCCCCAATCCGCGCATATCCGGCCGCAGAACCCGATAGAACCGCGACAGATACGGAATCCATCGGTACCAGAACGCGCCCGACCGCCCGTTGCCGTGTTGCAGCAGTAGGTAGGGGCGGTCGGCCCAGGGGTCGGTGTAGTCGTCGACCGTATAGGCGGTCGCGATCGACCCGGGACGTTGCAGATGCGGCATCGGCGGCGCGGTCGTCCTAATCCACCGAAACCGGCGCGATTGCGTCCTTCAGCCAGCGGGCGAGCGCCGTCACCCGGGCGTCCTCGCCCGGCCGGCCCATGACCTGCAGGCCGACCGGCAGGCCGCCGACGCTCATCAACGGCACGGTCACGACCGGCGCGAACAGCATCGAACTGGGATAGTTGTAGATCGCGTCGCCGGTCGGCCGTGGCGCCAGCGGTTCGCCCGGCTTGTCGCCCGGCCACAGCGGCGCCGGACCCGGGCAGGCCAGCGCGACCACGGCGTCGGCAATGCCGCCGACCTGCGCATGCGCCGCCTGTGCCTTCGCGCGCTGCAGCAGGCGAAGCTGATAATCCTCGGGTGTCATCGCCTCGGCCTTGGCGACCGTGTTCTTGATCCGCTGGCTGACGCCCTCGGGTTTCTCGTCGATCAGGTTGCGCAGCGCCCAATGGTTCTCCCAAGCAGTGATCCCGTTGCAGATATCGCCGGCCCCTTCGACGGCTTTCTCCAACGCTTCGACCGAGGCGGCGTTGCGTCGACGCAGCAGCTCGATGCCTTGGCTTTGCACGCTCTCCATCAGGATTTCGAAGGCCGACTTGCTGGCGTCGTCCAGGACCGCCCAGCCGTCGCTTTCCAACACGATCAGGCGCGCGGGTTTCACCGCCGGGGGCGGCGTCGACGGGCCGGCAAGGGCCATGGCGCCACGGTCGCCGCCGGCGCGGGCCGCGATCTCGATCGCCACCTGCCACATGTCCTCTATGGAATTGGCGTGCACGCCGTGGGTGCTCATGCTGGTCGCCTGCCGCTCGCCGCGGTTGATCGCGCCTTGCGACGGTTTCAGTGCGACATTGCCGCAAAAGGCGGCGGGTCGGATGATCGATCCGCCGACCTGGGTGCCGATGGCCGTGGGCACCATGCCGGCTGCGACCGCCGCGCCGGACCCGGAGGACGAGCCGCCCGGCGTGCGGTCCGGGTCATAGGGATTGGTCGTCGGTCCCGGATGCGATCCGCCGAGTTCGGCGGTCACCGTCTTGCCGAAGACCACCGCGCCGGCTTGGCGCAATGCCCACACGGCCGCATTGTCGCGCTTCGGGAAATTGCCCTCATACGCGTCGCAGCCCATCTGCGTCGGCATGTCCTTGGTTTCCAGCAAATCCTTGATCGCGACCGGCATGCCGTCGATGGCGGACAGCGTGCGGCCGTTCTTCCAGCGCGCCGTGCTGGCGTCGGCGGCCTCGCGCGCGCCGTCCTCGTTCAGCGCGGCGAACGCCTTCACCGCCGGTTCGCGCGCCGCAATCGTCTCGATGCAGCGTTCCAGATAGTCGCGCGGCGTGTCGCTGCCGTCGCGGAATTTCTCCGTTACGTCATGGAATGTCAGACCTTGAAAGGTCTTGGGATCGTAGCTCTCGCCTTTGGACTCGGTCATTGGGGTGTCTCCTCTTGGCATTGCGACTATTGAACATCGCAAACACTGGCGGGGCGCGCGGATACCCTTCGACCGGGCATCGTTTTGGCGTTGTTATTCGGCGCAGGACGATAGTATGCGCCACGATGGCCGCGATGGCGAGCGGGAGTCGGGAAAGAAAATTCATTCGGCGGTACGGTTTCCATGTTGCGATGCGGGCGAATCACGTATCCTCTCTCCCCACGCCATGACTGCATCTCCCGCCCTTCAGCCCGACGCTCCGAATGCTGCCGTTCAATCGGTGCTGCACGAGATGTTCGGCTTTTCCGATCTGCGGCCGGGACAGTCAGCGGCCATCGACGCCGTGCTCGACGGACGCAGCGTGCTGGCGGTGATGCCGACCGGCGCGGGCAAGTCGCTGTGCTACCAGTTGCCGGCGCTCGTCCTCGGCGGGTTGACCATCGTCGTGTCGCCGCTGGTGGCGTTGATGCGCGATCAGGTCCGCGCGTTGCAGTTGAACGGCATCCCGGCGGCGACGATCAACTCCGACATCAGCCGCGCCGACAATGTGGAGACCTGGCACGCGGTGCGGCGGGGCGAAGTGAGCCTGCTCTATCTGTCGCCCGAGCGCTTGATGACCGAACGCATGCTGCGCGCGCTCGGCGCGTTGGACATTCGTTTGTTCGCGATCGACGAGGCGCATTGCATCTCGCAATGGGGACCGGCCTTCCGACCGGAATACGAGGCGCTGGCCAGTCTGCGCGAGCGGTTCCCGGCGGTGCCGATCATCGGGCTGACCGCGACCGCCGATCCTACCACGCGCGCGGATATCGAGGCGAAGGTGTTCGGCGGCGATGTCGTCTCGGTGGTGACGGGCTTCGACCGGCCGAACCTGACGCTCGCGGTTACGCTCAAGGACAACTGGAAGCGCCAGGTCGCCGATTTCGTCGCCGCGCGCGCCGGGGCGAGCGGCATCGTCTATTGCCTGTCCCGCCGCAAGACCGAAGAGGTCGCCGCGATGCTGCGCGACGCCGGCCATACCGCGCTGGCCTTCCATGCCGGGATGGAAAGCACCGAGAAGGAAGCGGTGCAGAATCGTTTCATGACCGAGCCCGGCGTGGTGATCGTCGCGACCATCGCCTTCGGCATGGGGATCGACAAGCCCGACATCCGCTATGTGTTACACACCGACCTGCCCGCCAGCCCCGAGGCCTATTACCAGGAGATCGGCCGCGCGGGGCGGGACGGCGCGCCCGCGGAAACGTTGATGCTGTACGGCCTGGACGATATCCGCATGCGGCGCGTCTTCATCGAGCAGGAAGAGAGCGACGACGAGCGCAAGCGCCGCGAGCATAAGCGGCTCGACGCGCTGATCGCCTATTGCGAGGCGCCCGAATGCCGCCGCCAGATGCTGTTGCGTTATTTCGGCGACCCGATCGACCCATGCGGCAACTGCGACATCTGCCGCGATCCGGTCGAAACGCTGGACGGTGCCGACGCCGCGCGGGCCGTGCTGTCGGCGGTGGACGATACCGGGCAGCGTTTCGGCGCGGCGCATATCGTCGGGGTGCTGCGCGGCATGAAGAACGAGAAGATCGTCAGCTTCCGGCACGATTCGCTGCCGGCTTACGGCGTCGGGGCCGCGCGGTCGCAGCGGGAGTGGCAGGGCATCATCCGCCAGATGGTGGCGTCGGGGTTACTGGAGATCGATATCGCCGGCTATGGCGGTCTGCGCTATGGCGACGCGGCCGCGGCGTTTTTGCACGGCGATGCGGGTTTCCGCTATCGGCCGGACAAGCTCGGCAAGGACAAGCCGGCGAAGCGGCCGAAGGTCAGCGCCGCCGAAGCCGCCTACGATTTGGACGATGCTGGTGTAAAGCTCCTCCAGGAACTGAAGGCATTGCGCCTCGATCTTGCGAAGGAACGCGGCGTGCCGGCCTATGTCATCTTCTCCGACCGGACGCTGGTCGACATGGCGGACAAGCGTCCGAAGACCAAGGACGAGTTCGCCGACGTTTTCGGTGTCGGCGCGGCGAAGCTGCGCGATTTCGCCGGTATCTTCCTGGTCGCGATTGAGGAATTCGCCGCGGCGGAGTGAGGTTCGGTCAGCCGTCTGCCGCCGCCAGCGCGTCCGGCAGGACCGTTTCCAGAAGACCTAAGTCTTTTTCCGTCCCCGCCGAAATCCGGATGCAGCGGTTTTGCGGTTCGACGAAGGGCATGCGGACGAAGACGTCGCGGGCGACCAGTTCGTCGAGCACGCGTTTCGCATAAGCGCCGTCGCGCCCGCAGTCGACGGCGACGAAATTCGCCGCCGACGGCAACGGGGTCAGGCCGTTCGCTTCGGCGATCGCGCCGATCCGGTCCCGCGCGGCGGCGACCTTCCGTACGACCTCGGCGACATAGGCCTGGTCCGCCAGCGCGGCGAGCGCGCCGGCCTGGGCGATCCGGTTGACGCCGAAGTGATTGCGAATCTTGTCGAAACTCTTGATCACGCTGGCCTCGCCGATGGCGTAGCCGATGCGGCAGCCGGCCAAGCCGTAGGCCTTGGAAAAGGTGCGGAAGCGCAGGACGTTCGGGTTGGAGACATCGAGCGGCGGGGCCGTGCCGTCCGGCGCGAAGTCGATATAGGCCTCATCGAGGCACAGCACCCGGTTCGCCGGGACCTGGTCGATCATTGCCTGGACGGTGCTGGCGTCCCACCAGGAGCCCATCGGGTTGTCCGGGTTGGCGAAGAAGATCAGCGGCGCGTTTTCCTTCTCCGCCAGGTCGAGCAACGCATCAGGATCCTCGGAATCGGCCTTGTACGGTACGGTCGCAACTCCGCCGCCCGCGCCGGCAACCTGATAGTTGAAGGTGGGATAGGCCCCGGCGGAGGTGGCGACGGTGCTTCCGGGGTCGACGAACAGCCGGGCGGTGACGCCGAACAACCCGTCGATCCCTTCGCCCACGACGATATTCGCCGGCGCGATGCCGTGATGCGCCGCCAGGGCCTGCTTCAGGTCGTGGTTTTCCGGATCGGCATACTGCCAGACCTTGTCCGCCGCCTGCTGCATCGCGGCGACGGCCTTGGGCGAGGGGCCGAAGACGCTCTCGTTCGCCCCGATGCGGGCTCGGAAGACGCGGCCCCGCGCGCGTTCCTGCGCTTCGGGTCCCACGAAGGGCACGGTCGAGGGCAGATCGCGGACGATCGACGCATACGGGAGCGGTGCGGTGGAATCCTCAGTCATGAAGCCGTTTCAGCCTTCTTATTTTTCGCACATGTCGGCAGTGTCGCGAGGCGCGGACGATCTTTCAAGAATAGTTTATGCCGCGCTCGACTGGATTAAGTCTCCCCGACCGACGCATGGAACAAGGCCTCAATGTGAATTTCGGCACAGTCGATCAACGGGTAATCGCAGTCTTGCCCGTCGAAGGCCGAGAACAGGTCGGTGCCGCCGAGAACGATCGCGTCCGCGCCTTTCTCGTCGCAAAGGCGTTGTCCCATCCGGCGGAAGTAATCGCGCTGTTCGTCCGTTGCCCGGCCCGCGAGCGCCATGGCTGTATAGGCGTCGCCCGCGTCGGCGAGGTCGTCGCCTTCCGGGGTGACGATGTCGGCCGAAGAAATACCGCCGTAGAGGCGCGACCGCATGACCGTTTCGTTGCCGAGCAAACCGATCCGCTTGACCCCGCGTTGCCGGAACGCCGCGTCCAGGATCGGGATGGCGTTAATCATCGGCAAGGGTGAGATCGCTTCCAACTCCTTAATGCAGAAATGCCCGCCCATCGAGGTCACCGCCGCGCCCTCGGCGCCGGCCGCCGCCAATCTCTCCACCAGATCGCGGAAGATGGCGGCTTGTTCCCGGGCCGCGCCGGCGGCAACGTTCCGGACGAGGTCGCGGGCCTGCGCGCGCACGATGCTCAGTTCCATCGGTTTCTCCGCCGCATTATGTGCTTGCACCAAGCCGCGATAGTAGAATTCAGTCGCGGCCGGGCCGATCCCGCCGATCAATCCGATGTGCATGCCATGCCTCTCCGTTGACTGTTGCCGCGCGGATCATTCATATGAGACGGCATCGTCCGGTCAACGGTTGGCCCGGTCAACAATTGGATTGTACGGGTGCATTGATCACGCGGGGGAAAACGGCGGCGAACCATGAGCAAGGCCTTTACCAAGGAAAGCGACGGCGACGACGAAGACGAGTTGCCGGACGCGGCGGACAGTCTGCCCAAGGGGGCGAAGAACTACATCACGCCCGAAGGACATGCCCGGTTGGAGCATGAACTGCACCAGCTCAGCAGCGTGGAGCGGCCGAAGATCGTCGATGTGGTGTCCTGGGCCGCCGGCAACGGCGACCGATCCGAGAACGGCGACTATATCTACGGCAAGAAGAAGCTGCGCGAGATCGACCGGCGCATGCGGTTCCTGATGAAGCGGTTGGAGCGGGCCGAAGTGGTCGATCCCGCGCGGCAGAGCGGATTGGACAAGGTCTATTTCGGCGCGACCGTCACCTATGAGGATTCCAAGGGCGAGGAACGGACGGTGCGGATCGTCGGCGTCGACGAAGCGCGCCAGGACGAGGGCGACATCAGTTGGGTCTCGCCGATCGCGCGCGCCCTGCACAAGGCCGAGGAAGGCGACGTCGTGAAGGTGCGGACACCGGGCGGCATCGAGGAGATAGAAGTGGTCGAGGTTAGTTATGGGAAACCCGGCGCCAAACGCTAACGGGGTGGGTTTCCCTACCGCCGCGTGAACCGCTTTCCGTCGATGTAGACGGCGTCGATGTCGGTCTCGGTCAGGAAGCGCAGCGCCTCTTCAGGCGTCTCGACGATCGGTTCGCCGGGACCGTTGAACGATGTGTTCATCACGACGGGGATACCGGTCAGGGTCTTGTATTCCGTTAAGACCTGGTAGACCTGTCCGCAGGATGCATCGACCGTCTGGATACGGGCGGTGCCGTCCACATGGGTGATCGCCGGCAACGCCGATCCTTTCACCCGCGCATTGAACAGCATGTAGGGCGACGGGATGGGGCACCCTTCGAACCAATCGCCGGCATCCTCTTCCAACACGGCCGGCGCGAAGGGTCGCCACGCCTCGCGCTTCTTCAACAGATTCACGCGCGGCCAGTTCTCTGCCTTCGTGGCATTCGCCAGGATGGATCGGTGGCCCAGCGCGCGCGGGCCTGTTTCGCTGCCGCCTTCGAACCAGCCGATCACCCGGTCCTCGGCCAGATCCTGGGCCGCGGCAAGGGCCGGCTTGTCCGGCGACGACATGTCGACGTCGATGGCTTGCCGGGCGGTGTCGAAGTCCGTGTCGGCGTAGGGCCGGCCGAGATAGGGCGACGCATAAGGCGCCGGCGGCGTGACCGGTTGGTTCATCAGATTGTGATACAGATGCATGCTCGCGCCGACGCTCAACCCGCCGTCGTCGCAACAAGGTTCGACATAGACATTGTCGAATGGGCCTTCCGCCGCGACCCGTGTGTTGCTCGGGCAATTCAGGGCGGTGCCGCCGCTTAGGCAGAGATTGTCGCAAGGGATCGCGGCGTTTTGGAGCATGCCGTTCAGCGCCGACACGGCGGCCAAATAGATTTCCTCGAACAACCGTTGCGTGCTTGCGGCGATGTCGGCGTTGACCGGGGCTGTCATGGCGTTCTTGTCGCCATACGCCGCCAGGTCGTAGCCGCCCTGTCGGATGGCCTGCCTGCAATACGCCAACCAGGCTTCGGTCAACGAGGTCCCGAACTTGGCTTTGGCGCCCGGTTCGTTGCACACGAATCGGTCGTTGAACAAGACAGGGTCCCCGTATGACGCCAATCCCATCAATTTTCCGGGGCCGCCGACCTCGCCCAGACCGATCGATGCGGCGACCATTTCATACAGGACGCCGATCGCCAGATAATGTGGTGATACCGGCCATAGTCTCGCGCCGTCTCCGAAGGCGAAGAAGCCGCCGTGATAGCCAACCCCCGACCGGAATCCGTCATGTGTCAGGATCGCGGCCCGGCGGAAACCCGACCGGAAATAGCAGGAAGCCGCATGCGCCATGTGATGGTTCACGAAGTAACCGGGAATCTCCCGGCCATCCAAGTGGACGGTTACTGGCAGATGAAATCCGAACCGCAATTCTTCCTTCAGTTCGGCGGACCGTCCCGCGAGGCTCGGTAGGTCCACGGGATCGCGCCAGGCGTCGTCGGTGACATAGCCGTCGAGCCAACCGACCGAGTCGAGCCGGTCCCAGTCGATCGTTTCGCCGTCGGGAAAGACATGCCGGTAAACGATGGATTCGAATCCGGTATCGTCGCCCCGGAATGTCGGCTCGACCGCTTTGACGAGCAGGTCCTCGACCCGGTTGTTCGTTGCCTTTGCCGCTTCCGCGAAGGTCGCCGGAATACCATGCGCATCGTGCGGCAATATGTCGATGTCGAGTCCGTCGATCAACCCGGTCAGGAGTTCGACATTCTGGGTCGAGGTGATCGCGACGGCGTCGAGATCCTGGACGGATAATCCCGCGTCAGTCAAAACGCCGTCGATTTCGGACCGGGTGAGGCCCAAGGCGTGTTTGACCCGATTGATGCGTTCCCGCAGGACGTAGCCGGTGATCCTGCCGTCCGACAGGATCGACGCCGCCGCATCATGTCCGAAATGAAGCCCGAGGATGTGCATGCCGGTCGCTACCGATGGAGAAGTTCAGGCGAAGACAGCTTGATAAGTAGTCGCATTGAAATTTGAATGCTACTCAAATCCGCAGCGGAAACGTCTTGTCCCGCTCGGGGCTCGCCGACCGACTTCCATCCGATGGACCCGGTGTTGCGTTTGCGACGTCCTTCGTGTTCATGGGAAAAAGACCGACAAACTCCAACTTGGATTCCCGGAGGCCATTCAATGAACGACACAAGCGCACCGAAGATCGATGCCGACCGGGTGTGGCGGCGGCATATGGAATTCGCCGAGCTTGGCGCGACGCCGCGCGGCGGCGTGAACCGCACGACGCTGACGCCGGACGACATCGAGGTGCACCGCCGGCTGACCGAGGTCGCGCTGGAACGCGGGTTCGAGGTGTCGCTCGACGACTATGGCAACACCTTCTACCGGCTTGTCGGATCCGAACCGGATCTGCCGCCGGTGGCGAGCGGGTCCCACAGCGATACCCAGCCGACCGGCGGGCGGTTCGACGGCATCTTCGGGGTGCTCGCCGCTTTCGAAGCGCTGGAATCGATGGCGGATGCGGGCGTGCAGCCGCGTCGCGGCGTCGAGGCGGTGATCTGGAACAATGAGGAAGGCGCGCGCTTCACGCCGAGTGCGATGGGCTCGGCGGTCTATGTCGGCAATGCCGACCTAGCCCCCTTGCTGGCCGGGGTCGACCGCGACGGCGAGACAATGGCGGAGTCGATCGCCGCGCTGCGGAAGGCGATGCCGGATGTGGCGCATCGTGACTTCGGCCAACCGTATCATTCCTTCGTCGAGGCCCATATCGAGCAGGGTCCGATCCTGGAAGCGGAAGGTATCCCAATCGGCGTCGTCACCGGCATCCAGGGGTCGCGCAAATTCTCGGTGGACGTGATCGGCGAGGAGGCGCATGCCGGCACCATGCCGCGGTCCGGGCGGCGCGACGCGCTGGTCGACGCGGTCGCGGTCGTCCAAAGCCTACACGAGATTTTCCATGACGAGGCCGACGAGGTCCGCTTCACCATCGGGCGGTTCGAGGCGTTCCCGGGCGCGCGCTCGGTGGTGCCGGGCCTCGTGAAGTTCCTGGTCGATTTCCGCCATCCCGACAACGACCTGCTCGCCGAGCTGGGCGACAAATTGGAGCCGGCGGCGCGGGCGGCGGCCAAGCGCTGCGACATTCAGGTGAGCGAGGCGAATCGCTCCGAGACGGTAGTCTTCGGGGAGACGGTGCCCGCGGCGATCATCCGCAGCGCGGAGGCGCGTGGTTACGCCTGGCGGCATATCTTTTCCGGCGCGGGACATGACGCCCGCCACATGGATAGCCATTGTCCCAGCGGCATGGTCTTCGTGCCGTGCGAAGGCGGGATCAGCCACAACGAGGCGGAAAACGCACGGCCCGAGGATATCGCGGCCGGCACCCAGGTGATTTCGGACACGATGTTCGACCTGGCCAACGGCGACTGAAGGGAGACCCGGTGAGCAAGATCGACAAATGGGCGGATTACCTTCCCCCCGAGGAATTGGAGACCTACCGTAAGGCCGCCTTCGGCAACGCCATCGGATACGGGCGGCGGGCCGGGTTGTTGAATGTGGATACGACGCATATGTTCGTCGATCCGAACTATCCGCTCTGCGGCGCGGAAGACCCGGCGCTGATTGCCGCGCTGACCGAGCTGACGGCGGTTTTCCGGAAACTGTCACTGCCGATCTACTACAGCCGGCGGGACAACCGGGCGCATCCGACGCGGCGGGGAATCTGGAACCTGAAGCTCGGGACCTCGGGCGAGTTTCAGTACACCGACGACCCGGCCGCGGACGAATGGCCGGAGTCCTATGCGCCGGTGGAGCGGGATATCGTCATCGACAAGAACAAGCCGTCGCCCTTCTTCGAGACGCCGCTGGAATCCTTCATGCGCTATGACGAGGTGGATACGGTGGTGGTGTGCGGCGTGTCGACCAGCGGCTGCGTGCGCCATGCGGTGGCCGATGCGTTCTCGCATAACTTCCGGGTGATCGTGGTGGAGGAGGCCTGCGGCGACCGCAGCGCTATGGCGCATCGCGCCAACCTGTTCGACATGGATATGAAATACGCGGATGTGGAAAGCCTTGCCACCGTAACGGCCGATCTGGAACGGCATTACGGCGGCAAGACCTAGTGAGGGATCGTCCTACAGGACCGTCGCGGCCGTGTGCTCGATCTTCGTCCAGTTGTTGTCGGCTTTCTCGATGTTGCCGTCCAGATCCTTCAGGAAGGTCGCATAGATCTCTTCGTTGAGGTTCAGGTACAGCTTGCCGTCCTCGATCTTCCAGAGATTCGGATCGCCGTCGAACTTCTTGCCGACGGATACGCCGAAGGCGCAGAACCCGCCATAGGCCGGCAGGTATTTCGCCGGGTCCTTCTCGAAGGCGCTCTTGTGCGCGGCGCTGGCGAAGCGGTAGGCGACGCCGTCATGCACGGCGACGATCTTGTCCGAACCGCGGGTCGGCTTGCCGACGGTGAAATACGCCACCGGATCGTAGCCGTGGAGGGCCAGGGGCTTGCCGACGATCGACAGGCCGGGAACGGCATTGATCTCGTCGACGGCGTGGGCCGGAGCGGCAACGCCCAGCAGGGATGCCACGGCGACCGCGGCGAGGGTGGTCTTGATAAGGCTCATCTGTCTTCTCCAAATCGGGTTTCAATCGATGCGGCACCGGGTGGCGCCGACACGAGGGGATTTGGGTGGACAGGCGGAGTTAACAATAAATCACCCTGTAATAAGCACGAAATGCAAATTCAATGGGACGACCTGCAAATTATCAGGCGATGGCGCGGCGCACCGCGCGGGGACTGCGGCCGTAGCGGTTGGAGAAGGCGCGCGAGAAGGCGGCCGGCGACTGGTAGCCCACCTGGGCCGCGACTGACTGGATCGGTTCCGTCGTGTCGGCGAGCAGCGTCATCGCTTTTTGCAGCCGTACGTCCGACAGGTAACCCATCGGCGTGCAACCCAGCATCGACTGGAAGGCGTCGGCGAACCGGCTGCGCGACATGCCGAGCTCGCGGGCGATCGAGGCGAGCGTCCAATCCTCGGTGAGCTGCCGGTGCATCAGGCTCAGCGCGCGGCCGATCCGGGGATCGCTCATCGCCTCGATGATCCCGCGCAGCGTCGCGTCCTGATCGGCGCAGGTCCGGACCACCTCGATGAACAGCGCTTCGGTCAGCCGGATGACCGACGCCTTCGTCCCGGGGGCCTCGGTAAACATCTGCCGGGTGATCAGGCGCATCAATTCGTCGAGCAAGGGCGCCCGCGCGCGCAATTCGGCCGTGACCAACAGGTAGAACGGCAGGGCGCGTAGCAGCGGATGATCGACCGTCTCGGCGAAGTTCAGATGGCCGCAGATCAACTTGGTATCGGCGTTCGGGGCGGCGTCGCCGCCGTAGACCAACACACCGTCGCCCGTGTAGCCGGCCTGCTGCAGCACGTCTTCCAACTCCGCCGGTTTTACGTCCGGCGTGTCACACAGAACATGCGCCGCGCCGTTGGGAATAACGATCATGTCGCCCGGTTCCAGCACGACATCGTGGTCGTCGCCAATACGGATATGGCAGCGTCCCTGGACCGCCAGATGGAACCGGGCGGACCGGCCGTAGGCGGGCACCGCGACCGACCACGGAGACGTGAAGGCGGTGCGGAAATACAGCGTGCCGCGCAGTTGCAGCGTATCGAGAATGTCGCTCAGGACGTCCATTTGCAGGTCATCGCTTATTTCGGGACGATGGGTTAAATATCTAGGTCCCATATGTCGAATGTCACGGGTGTGCGATGTTTCAAGCCAAACGGGTCTACGAGCCGGCGGCGCCCGAGGACGGGTACCGGGTGCTGATCGACCGGCTCTGGCCGCGCGGCGTGTCGAAGGACGCGGCGGCGGTCGATCTGTGGCTGAAGGAGATCGCCCCCTCGACCGAGCTGCGGAAATGGTTCGGTCACGATACCGCGCGCTGGGAGGGTTTCGCCGACCGCTACCGCGAGGAACTGAAGGATCCGGACCGGGCGGCGGCGTTCGAGGCGCTGCGCGCCGCCGGGCGGGACCATGCGGTCGTGACGCTGCTGTTCGCGACGAAAGAGTTCGAACAGAGCCACGCGGTGCTGCTGTTGGCGGCCTTGGAATCGCGTTAGGCGGCGGTCGAAAAACGGAGCCTGGGGATTATATCGCTATCTGCCGCAAACCTGGCATGGTGTGCTAGGCTGCCGGCCAATCCGTTCCAACCGTTACACAATACAAGCAAGGTGCAATTCATGGCAGGCGACAAGATCTCGGTGACGTTCGAAATCCAGAAGGACGCGGAAGACATGCTGGCTTATGCCGCTGAGAAATACAGTCTGGAAGATAAATCGAAGGCGTTGCGTTGCGTCCT
The DNA here is from genome assembly GCA_028281325.1 of Alphaproteobacteria bacterium. Taxonomy (GTDB): domain Bacteria; phylum Pseudomonadota; class Alphaproteobacteria; order UBA8366; family UBA8366; genus JAJFJD01. Next base: position 94,986 of record JANQKC010000011.1, on the reverse strand, counting down.
CGACTATGTCGCGACCGACGGCGATTGGGACGAGTTGTTCAAGAAGGTGCGCTGTGTCCGGTGCGGCGGCGACGGGTGGACCAAGGACGACGTCTAGGCGTTAGGTCTCGGCGGCGCTCATGCCCGCGATATAGCCCCAGGTCAGGCACGGGCCGAGCGTCGTGCCCGCCCCGACCCCTTTCGACCCGAAGGCATTCGCCATCACGTTACCCGCGGCGTAGAGGCCGGGGATCGGCGTGCCGTCCGGGCGCAACACTTCCGCCCGTTCGTTGGTGCGCGCCCCGCCCTTGGTGCCGAGAAAACTCGCCTTGAAGGGCATGGCGTAGAAGGGGGGGCGTTCGATCGTCCCCAATGTGGGGCTCGGTTCGTGCGTCGGGTCGCCGCCGCGGTTGCGGTCCCAAGTGCTACTGCCGCGGCCGAAGTCGTCGTCCTGTCCGGCGCGGGCGAAACCGCTGAACCGCGCCGCCGTATCGGCCAGCCCGTCCGGATCCACGTCGATCTGCCGTGCAAGCTCTTCGAGCGTGTCGGCCTGAAAACGATTGCCCGGCACCGACGCCTTCGGCAGCGCATGCGGGTATTTCTCGGCGAACTGGCCGTCGTATATGCGCCATGCGGGCAAATGCAGCGGTTCGCCGGTTTCCGCGTCCCGTTCCGCGAAGGCGAGGCCGACATTCATCTGCTTTTCGTTGACGAAGCGCTTGCCGTGCCGGTTTACGATCATCGAATGCGGCAGGAAGTAATCGGCGGCGGGCTGGCCTTGCAGCCTGCCTTCGTAGGTCACCGGCGTGGTGCCCATGATTAGCGCCTGGTCCATGCGGTCGAGATGCGCGCCGACATCGGCGGCCATGCGCTGGCCGTCGCCGGTATTGGTCGAGGGGCTGGCGGTCCATTCGACGGGGCCGGGGAAATGTTCGGCCATCATCTCGGCGTTCCATTCGAAGCCGCCGCTGGCCAGGATCACGCCCTTCGCGGCCTCTACCGTCACAGTGGCGCCGTTGCGCTCCAGTTCCAGGCCGGTCACCCGGCCGTCGTCGGTGATCAGGCGTTTCGCCGGGCTGCTCAGCCAGACGTCGACACCCTTGTCCAGGCAGCCCTTCAGCAAACCGATGGTCAGCGCGTTACCGCGCGTGCGTGTCCCGCGCAGGTGTCGCCACAGCAGGCGCGGGAAGAACCGTATCATTCCTTTCTTCGGGTTGGCGTAGAAGTGGCTGTCGACGATTTCGTCGTAGCTCAACTCGATCGCGACGGTGCGGTGCCGGATCCGGTCGCGCCACGGGCCCAGGATGCCGAGGCGGATCGGCCGCGGCGAAACGTTGCGGCCGAATTCCATCCCGCCGGGCGCTTCCGCATAGGGATCGGGATCGCGGTTGGGCTTGAACCGCGTCGGGCTGTGCGCCTCGACGAATTTCAGCATTTCCGGCGCCCGGTCGACGAAGGCGGCCCAGAGCGGTTCCTCCAGGTTGTGCCAGCCGTCGGGCGAGACCGCGCGGATGTATTCCATGGCCGCCTCCCGCGTGTCGCTGACGCCCAGCTCGGCCATGTAGTGATGGCCGGGAATCCAGATGCAGCCGCCGGACATCGCGGTCGTGCCGCCGGCGACGGCCGCTTTTTCCACCACCAGCACGCTGGCGTCCGACACGCGGGCCGCGAGCGCCGCGCTCAACCCGGCGGCGCCGGTGCCGACGACGATGACGTCGACCTGGTGGCGGGTCTCTGACATCGGCCGTGCGCGCTCAGACGACTTGGTTGTGCAGCGGTTCGCCGCCGCGCGCCAAGCGGTTGAGGTTTTCGAGCAGGATGTCGATCACATTGTCCTCGTACTGCCGCGTCTCGCCGCCGGTATGCGGCGTCAGGATGACATTCTCGAACCCCCACAGCGGTGAGTCGGCCTCAAGCGGTTCCGGCACGGTCACGTCGATCCCGGCGCCGGCGATCTGGTTGTCGTTCAGCGCCGCGATAAGCGCGTTCTGGTCGACGCACCCGCCGCGCGCCACGTTGACGAGGTAGGCGGACGGTTTCATCGCGGCGAGGGCCGTTGCGTCGATCACATTTTGTGTTTCCGGCGTCAGCGGGCAGGTCAGCACCACCACGTCGGCGCGCGGCAGCAACGACACCAGGTCGCTCGATGGGTGCAACTCGTCGACATGCTCGACCGGCGTCGACGTGTCGCGTTTCAGCCCGATGACCTTCATGTCGAAGGCCTTGGCGAGCTTGGCGGTGCGGCCGCCGATCTTGCCGAGACCGTAGATTAGCATCGTCTTGTCCGGCAGTTCCTCTTCGCGCTGCGAGAGATCGGAGATCATGCCGCGCCACTCCGCCTTTCGCTGGTTGTCGCGCCCGGTGTGGATCAGCCGCGTCAGGCCAAGCGTCAGCGCCAGGGCATGATCGCTCACCGCGTTGACGTTGACGCCGCTGGCGTTGGCGAGCAGCGCCCCCTTCGCCCGGATGCCGTCCTGGTCGAACTGGTCGTAGCCCGCGCCGCAGACCTGGATGAACTTCAGCCGGTCGGCGGTCTCCAGCATGTCGTTCTTCCAATAGCCCGACACGACGATAACGTCGCCGTCGCCCATCCGGGCATAGGCGTCGTCCAGGGTCCAGGACTGGAAATGCTTGATCCCGGTATCGCGTTTTTCGAACAGCGGCCCTAACTGGTAGGCGGGGTGAATGAAATGAATCGTGATGTCTTTCAGGTCCATGGAGTCTCTCGGTGCTCTTGGTTGGGGCGGGTGCTCGGATAAGTTGGCGCGACGGCGCGCGCAGGCCGAATGGTGAAGGCTTGCGTCTGCCGGGTCAATCGTCTCGATACCGGTCGTGACCGGGATCGCCGCAGGATGTTGCAAGCCGCCGGCGAAGGGCTATGTTCAGACCCGCGGGCGAGCGCACATCGTGCTTTTCAAGAAGGGGACACCGTCAATGCGGATCACCATGGACCATATCGTTTTGAACGTGCAGGACGAGGCGTCGATGATCGATTTCTACACCCGGGTGCTGGAGATGGAGCCGGACCGGCTCGACGCCTACCGCGCGGGCGACGTTCCCTTTCCGTCGGTGCGGTTGAACGAAAACACCATCATCGATCTCTTCCCGCCGAAGATGCATAAGAAGGATCCGGCGCCGGCGCCCAACCTCAATCATTTCTGCATGGTCGTGACCAAGGGCGATTGGCAACGGGTGCGGGACCGTCTCGACGCGGAAGGGGTGGAGATCGATGGGCCGCGCCAGGTGTGGGGCGCGCGCGGCGAAGGTCAGTCGATCTATTTCCCCGATCCGGACGGTAACCGGCTCGAACTCAAGCAATACGAGGACTGACGCGGCTTTTCGGTGCGCGGCATTGGCGATTGGCCTAGGATTGCGGATACCGGCGCAGCCGGACGCGATACCCTAGCCAGGAGCAAGCCATGCCGAAGACCCCCAAGCCCGCCGAAAACGCCCTCGATATTCCCACGGAAAGCGGCTCCGGCTATCCCTCGCCGTTCAACGAACCGTGCATGGACCGGGTGCGGCGGCGTCTTGGCGACCACTTCGGCCTGACGGACTTCGGGGTGAACCTCGTGGTGCTGCCGCCGAATGTTTGGTCGTCGCAGCGCCACTGGCATACGACCGAGGATGAGTTCATCTACGTTCTCGATGGGACGCCGACGCTGGTCACCGACGCGGGCGAGACCGAATTGCAGCCGGGCAGTGTCGCCGGGTTCGCGGCGGGCACGGAAGACGGCCACCACCTGATCAACAAGACCGACAAGCCGGTGACGGTGCTGGAGGTCGGCAGCCGCCGGCCGGGCGATTCCTGCCGCTACAGCGACATCGACATGCAGATGGTCGGACGCGGGCAGCCGGACGCGACGTTCACGCGTCGGGACGGCGAACCGTATTAGCCGTTAAACGTGTCACGACGCGAGCAGGGCGTCTGCGCCCGCGGCGATACGCTTGAGCTGGGCGACCGTCGCACCGCCCTTGGCCATCACATGGAGCCCCATGTAGTGGGCGGTCAGTTGATCGGCGCGCCGGACCGCGTCCTTGCAGGACCCGTCAGCGGTTAGCGTTGCGGCCAGGGCATCCCGCAATCGATCCAGATACCGCATGACGATTGCTTCCACCTGTGCATCGTGCGGCGAAACTTCCACGGCGCTGTTGCAGAGGAGACAGCCGCGCCGGTCCTTGCCGGCCTGCACCGCCTTGACCGGCCCGTTGAAGAGCCGTCGCACGGCCGCGACTCCCGCGCTTGGACCGGAGAGCAATGCGACCGCGGCGCCGATTTCCCGCTCGCCGTAATGATCGAGGCAGGCGAGGAACAGTCCGCGCTTGTCGCCAAAGGCGTTGTACAGGCTGGCGCGGTTGATCCCGACCGCCCGGTCGATCTGCGCCAGCGATGTGCCGGTGAACCCGTTGCGCCAAAACAACGCGGTCGCCGCCGTCAGGACGTCCTCCGGGTCGAATTCTCTTGGTCTCGCCATCCAGGAATAATCTGCTTGAAAGGCATAATCATTAATCAATCGATCTAAAGTTATCGGATTGACGTCGTGGTCGCGAGTTTCTCACGCAAATGTCAACGAACGTTGTTTTAAACTGGCCGATCAAAAACCTAGATTAAGGTTGCGAGCGGCGCAGAAACGCGAGGCTCAAGGCAAGAAACCAGACGGCGACGTCCATGTGATTTTGAAATAGGAACTTCTTTCCCCCAGAGGCGGGTCTCCACCCAAGACGCCGCCTCGACCCTGGCTTGGTTGCGGCATGGGTTTTCCTCCTCTCCCCCTCTCCCGAATGTTGGCGCCAAGCCGCCGGCCGATCCTCCCCGGATCGGCCGGTTTGGTTTAGGGCACCGCTTCCTTGACTTGTCGCCCGCCGCGTTTGAGTTGCAGCACGCTCAGGATGCCGCCGACATACATCACGGCGATGGCGATGAAGACGCCCCGGAAGTTGCCGCCGTCCATCAGCCAGCCGAACAGCAGCGGTCCCAGCGCGCCGCCGAGGTCCAGCCCCGAATAGACGAACCCGAATACCTTGCCGGTCGCGCCCGTCGGCGTCGCGGCGCGCACGAGGATGTCGCGCGACGGGCCGGTCAGGCCGAGGCAGAAACCGCCCGCCGCCAGCAACGGAATGACCGCCAGCATCGGCAGCGGCACCATGGCGATCGTTCCCATCGCCACCGCGCCGGCGGCGAGCCCGGTGCTTGCGATCAGCGCATGGCGCGGAAAACGGTCGGCGAGTTCGCCGCCGAGCAGGATGCCCGCCGCGTTGCCGCCGAGATAGCCGGTCAGCCCGGCGGTCGCCAGCGCCAAGGGCGCGCCGTACATCTCGACCAGCGCGGTCACGGAGAAGTTCTGCACCCCGGCGAGCGCGCCCGCGATCAGCGCGAAATAAAGGAAGGCGGCCATCAGCGGCAGGTTCCGCACCAGACGGCCGTAGAAGGCGAGGCTCGGCATCGCGTCGGGGCCGGCGGATTGCCCGGTGGGCATGCGGAGAACGTCACGGTGCCGGAAGATGAGCAACGCCGCGGCCCAGCCGATCAGTCCGGCGGCGATCAACCCGGCGCGCCAGCCGGCGAAGCTGGCGACGCCGTAATAAATGATGATCGGCGACAGGAAATACCCGCAGGTTCCGCCGAAGCCGTGGATGCCGAAGGCCCGTCCGAGCCGTTCCGGACTGACCTTGGCCGAGAGGATCGAGAGGTCCGCCGGGTGGAAGACCGAGTTGCCGAGCGCCGACAGCACCGCCAATGGCAGCAACACCCAATAGGCGGGCGCGAACCCCATCAGCATGACCGCGGTCGACATGGTGAGAATGCCGAACAGCATCAGCCGGTCGCCGCCGTAGCGGTCGACCAGTATCCCGACGAAGGCCTGGCACACGCCCGACACGCCGTAGAACAGCGAGATGATCAGCCCCAGCGCGGTGTAGCTGACCCCGAACTCGGCGCGCAGCAACGGGAAGAGTGGCGCGAGCGCGATCTGATAGAAATGCGACAGCAGATGCGCGAGTCCGACCAGTCCGATCACCAAGGTGTCGGATCGGTGTTCCGGTGCGGTGGCGGTCATGCGGCGATGCCGCTGCGGTGCTGCATCGGGTTTACGCCGCCAGTAGTTCGGCGGCGCGGGCGCGGGCCGTCCCCGCCGCGTCCGGTTCGCCGCATTGGTCCAACGCCTCGGCGTACAGTTTCCAGGATGGCGCGCTGGTCGGGTTGTCGGCGGTGCGTTCGGCCAGCAGGGCGCGGGCGAGAGCGTGCTGCCCGTCCTTGAGGGCGGCCTGCAGGAACATCCGAACCCAGACGTCGCGCTGCGCCCAACTTCCGCCGAGCGGCACCATGTGATAGCGCGCCTCGCGCATGATCTCGACGACGCGGGCGTAGTCTTCCGCGGCATAGGCGAGGGTCGCCTCGGCGACGGGAATGCCGGCGTCGCGATAGACCGCGGAAATCGTCGCGTCCTCGTTGGCGGCGCTGTCGCGGAAATCGCGCATGGACGCCAACAGCGTTTCGGCTTCGTCCCGCCGTCCCGCCATGGCCAAGGCCATCACGAAATGCAGGTCGTTGAACGGGCGCAGGCGATGTTGCGGCGGGGCGATCCGGCCGGCGCTGACATCCGCCACCGAATCCCAGCGGCCGCCCACGTCGATCCCCAGCATGTCGAGCCGCATCAGCATGCTGGCGGCGTTGCAGATGTCGATATTGTCTTCCGACGGTTCGGTCCAGAACTGCCGGTCGTAGGCGGCGAGCACGTCGTCGAACCGCTCCAGTTCCAGATAATGCAGCGCCCGGTGCCACCACATGTGATGCGCGAAGATGCCGCGCTTCCGCCATGCCGCTTCGTGTTCGTCGATCCAGGCGATGCCGTCCTGCCGCCGTCCTTGCGATTCCAGGACATGGGCGACGCAGTGGCCGGCCCAGATGTCGTTCTCGTTGATCTCGACCGCGCGCCGCCCAAGCTCCTCGGCGGGCCCGAATTCATGGGTTTCCTCATAGGTGAAGGCGCGGCAGCCCAGCACGAAACCGTAGCCCGGCACGTCCTCGGCCCAGTGCGGCATGACCCGGGCCATGGAATCGCGCATCTGCGCCAAGTCGCCGAGGAAGAAGTGCATCGTGTGCGCGAGGCGCAGCGCGAGGATATCCCGCGGGTGGTCCAACAGGATGTCGTCCCACAGCGCGGTGGTCTTGCGGATGTCGCCGGCGCACCAGGCCGCCAGCGCATCGACATGCTTCCGCTCGCGCTCGGTCGCCGTCGCCGCGAGGCTCTGCGCCTTGGCGAGGCTGTCGCCGCTTTGCGCCGCGAGATGGGCCTGCGCTGGGAGGCGTTGAAAATAGCCGCGCAGGCATTGGCCCATGATCATGTCCGGGTCGACGTCGGAGACCTTCTTCAACAGCAATGCCGCGTCGCGGCCCGAGGCCAGGAACTCATCGACGCAGCTGTCGAAGGCGTCCACGGCGTCCTGGCTCGAAGCGGTCATCGCGAGCCCACGCTTGTCGTTGAACATTCGGTCCTCCCGGATGGGTCCTGCGGCGGCCGGCGCAGGTTGGATTAGATGAACTTTTAGTGTCTCGACCGTGCCGCCCCTGTCAATCGGAGAATGATGTGCTACATCGGTGGCAAGGCCGCGGCCGCGACCCGCTGCCATGGCAAATTTAACGGGTGAACCGGAGTCCGTCGATGGATTCAGCAACGCAGTTCGTTCTCGGCGCGGCGGTCGGGACCGCCGTCCTGGGCCGGCGCATGGGCGTTCGAAAGGCCGCGTTGACCGGCGGATTGCTCGGCACGTTACCGGATACCGACGTGTTCTGGCCGTTCGACGATCCGATCGACAGTTTCGTCCTGCATCGCGGCGTGACGCACTCGATCGTGGTGCATGCCGCCGTGGCGCCGATCCTGGGCGAAGGGTTGGTGCGCTTGGTGTCGTCGCTGCGGGATGCGCGGATACAGACCTATCTGGCGGTATTCGTGTGCTTCGCGACGCATGCGCTGGTCGACGCCATGACGATCTACGGCACCCGGCTGTTCTGGCCGATCTGGGATGAGCCGATTGGGGTGGGGTCGGTCTTCATCATCGATCCCACCTATACGGTACCGCTGCTGGTCGTCTTCGTGTGGGCCTTGTTCTTGAAATCCTGGACGCCGCGATTTGGGAAGGCCCTATCGGTCGCGCTGATGCTGTCGACCGGGTACATGGGCTGGACCGTCGTGGGGCAGCAGATCGCGAAATCCAAGGCGCAGGCCCAACTGGCCGAGGCCGGTATCACGCCGGAGCGCATGTTCGTCACGCCGACGCCGTTCAACACCTTGTTCTGGCGGGCGGTCGCGATCGACGGGTCGCGTTACTTCAATCTCTATATCCCGCTGCTTGGCGGCGAAGAGTCGGTGGTGGCCTATATGCATCCGCGCAAGCCGCAATCCATCGCCTGCTGGACCGGCAACGGCGTCGTCGAAACCGTGAGCGATTTCAGCGAAGGGTTCGTGCGGTTCGAGATGAATGGCAAAGGGGTGATTCTGAGCGACCTGCGCATGGGTCTGACGCCGCAATATGTCTTCCGCTTTGTCGTCGCCGAATTGCAAGGGGAGAAGGTCGCCGATATCCCGCCGCAACGCCTTCGGCCGGTGCGGGGCGCGCCCGGTGACGGTGGATGGCTTTGGGCCGGGGTCCGGGGCGACCGCGCGGTCCGGCCCGTGGAAGCGGACGCAGTGGTGTCGCTGGCCGACCCGCGCCTCGCATCGGCGGCGCAGGCGTCGGCCCCGCTTCTGTGCTGACGTTTCGCGACCGCTGCGGTTGACCGGCCCCGATCGGCGACGGATAATCGAAGGGTCTGATAAGGAACGCGACCGATGAATGTCGAAGACCCGAACGATCCCATGCCGGACAAGATGAACATCTGGACGACGATCGCCGGTTACGGTCTCGGCGCGGTGATCGTTTTCATCATGTTCTACTGGGCGCTGCCGGCGACCAGCCTGAACTAGCGACCGGCGCGCGGCCCCAGGCCGCGCCGTGGGTTCAGGCATGCCGCCTCTCCGAAAAACCGGTGCGACGAAGGGACGACATCCATGCGCCTCGGCATCAGCATTTCCACGACGACCGACGGCACGATCACCGGCGAGAAGGTGATGGCGGGCATGCGCGCGGCCGAACGGATCGGGTTCGCGGGCTTGTGGTTCTTCGACACGATCGGCCGCGGGTATCACACGCCCGATCCGTTGATCCAGGCCTCCGTCGCGGCGGCGGTGACCGAGAAGATCGAGGTGGGCACCTGTATCCTGCAGGTGCCGCTACGCAATCCGGTCGAGTTGGCGCACCGTGTCCTGACCGCGCAGCTCATGACCGGCGGGCGGCTGACGCTCGGCGTCGGGGCCGGGTCGACCAAAGGGGATTTCGACGCGGTGGGGTTGGCCTTCGAGGGCCGGTTCAAGCGACTGCGGGATGGGCTGACGCTGATGCGGCGGCTGTGGCGCGGCGAGACGGTCGACGGCACGAACCTGACCCCGCCGCCGGCCGCGAAGGGCGGGCCGCCGGTCCTGATCGGCAGTTGGGCCGGCAGCGTCTGGATTCCCCGCGCGGCGCAGGACTATGACGGGTGGATTTCGTCGGCGACCTATACCGGCGCGCCGACCCTGAAGGCCGGGATCGACCGTTTCCGGGATTTGGGCGGCAAACGCGCGGTGGTCACCAACATCCCCACCGACCTGACGAAGCCGACCCAGCCGCTCTCCGACGACGGGCCCTATTCGCTGCACTGCAGCCCGGCGGATGCGAAGGACCGGCTGGCCCGGCTCGCCGACATGGGGTTCGACGACGCGGTCGCCGTCGTGACCGATCCGTCGGAAGCGAACCTGCAGGCGGTCCGGGATCTGTGGCCGGGATAGCCGAACCGCGAGCCGCCGATCCGACGCCCGTTCCTGACTTTGTTTCCCTACCCGCCGATCACCCGCGGCAGCACCAGCACGATCTCCGGGAAGATCATCACCAGTGTCAGGCCGATGATTTGCAGCCCGATGAAGGGCAGCACGGCCAGGAATATCTCTTGCAGTGTTATCTCCGGTGGGGCCACGCTCTTGAGCCAGAAACAGGCGGGGCCGAAGGGTGGCGACAGGAAGTAGATCTGGATGTTCATCACGAACAGCACGCCGAACCAGATCGGGTCGAAGCCCAGGCTGACCACCACCGGCGCGAAGATCGGCACGGTGATGTAGGCGATGGCGATCCATTCCATGAAGGTGCCGAGCACGATCAGGATGCCCATGATGACGAAGATCACGCCCAGCGGCGGCAGGTCCAGCCCGGTCAGCAGGCCCTGCACGAAGGTGTTGCCGCCGATGATGTTGTAGATGCCGACGAAGCTGACCGCGCCCAGGATCAGCCAGATGATCGTGGCGACCGTGATCATGGTCTTGCGCAGCGCTTCCTGCAGCATGTACCAGGTGAGCTTCCTGCGGGTCGCGGCCGCCGCCACCGCGCCGAACACGCCGACCGCCGCGGCCTCGGTCACCGTGGCGATCCCGCCGTAGATGCTGCCGAGCACCCAGAGGATCAGCAGCATCGGTAGGATCAGGCCCTTCATCTTCGCGGTCTTCTCCGCGCCGGTCAGCTGCACCAATCCTTCCGCCGGCAGGGGGGCCAAATGCGGCTGAATCTGGCAGCGGATCATGATGTAGGTGATGTAGAGGCTGGCGAGCAGCAACCCCGGCAGGAAGCCGCCGAGGAACAGGTCGCTGATCGAGACGTTGGCGGTCAGGCCGTAGATGATCATGATCACCGACGGCGGGATCAACGTGGCCAGCGAGCCGCCGGCGCAGATCGTGCCCATCGCCAGTTTCTTGTCGTAGCCGAGCCGCAGCATCTGCGGCAGCGCGATCAGGCCGAGCATGACGATCTCGCCGCCCATGATGCCGGTCATCGCCGCCATCAGGACAGCGACGAGCGTCGTCTGCACCGCGACGCCGCCGCGCAATCGGCCGGCGATGATCGACATGGCGTCGAACAGGTCCTCGGCCACGCCGGAACGTTCCAGGATGTTGGCCATCAGCACGAACAACGGCACCGCGACCAGCGGGTAGGCTTCGAGCAGTCCTTGCGCGTTGCTGGCGACCAGGAACAGGCCGGGGACGCCGAAATAGGCCAGGGCCGTGCCGATGGAGACGGTCATCGTGACGACGCCGAGCGGAATGCCGAGCGCCATCAGGAAGATCATCGAGCCGACGATGATCAACGTGGAGGATTGAATATCCATCGACTTCATATTGAAGAAGCCGTAGGCGAGGGCGACCGTGATCGCGACGACGATCACGCTGACCGCGACTTGCAGCGGTTTGTTGTCTCTCATCGCCTCAATCCCCCGTCAATTCGGTGGATTTCGGCACGCCATGTCCCGTCAAATGCTTGATCAGGTTGACCACGAGTTGCAGGCAGTAGAGCACCGCACCGACGAACAGCAGCGTCTTCAGGATCAGCGGTTCCGGCGAGTTGAACGACGTGCCGCTCCGCTCCAGACCCCGGATGGCATGCACCATCGGGTCCCACAGCGCGAAGGCGAAGGTGAACATCGCGGCGTGGCTGATCAGCAGGATGAACAGGTCGAGCCACCACTTCGCGCGGCCGTGCACATGTTCATACAGAACGGTGATGGCGATATGCGCCCGGCGCATCGTGACGTAAGACCCGGACAGCGCCCAGGCCGAGGCGCAAACCACCATCACCACTTCGAAGGCCCATTGCGTCGGTGCGTTGAAGAAATACCGCATCGCGACCTCGTAGACCGTCACGGCGGCGCAGATCATGTAGAGGTGGGAAACGGATAAGCCGACATACTGGTTCAGGCGATCGACCGCGCGAATCAGAGCATTCATGGACTGGCTCCACGCGAAACCGGCCGTGACGGGGACGACCCGTCACGGCGCGTTCGCTATTGGGGGGTACGGATGGTCGCCTACTTCAGCAAGCCCAACGTTTTCATGAACTTGATGTGAGCCTCATAGGCTTCCTTGGCGAGTTCGCTCTGCTTGGAGACGTCCTTCCAGGCGCCGGCCGCAATTTCGCGCAGCTTGTCGCGCTCCGCCTGCGGCCAATCGATGATCTCCACGCCGGGGGTGCCCGTGCCGGCCTTGTCGGCGGCGACCAGCTTGCGGTCCTGCAGGTCGGTGGCCCGGGTCACGTCCGTCCAGGCGGCGAAGTACCAGGTTTCAAGCGCGGCCTGACCTTGCGGGCCGATCTTGTCCCAGACGTCCTTGTTGATGACGAACTGAAGCACCGCCATCGAATGAATGCCGGGATAGAGCGGGTATTTGGCGATCTTGTTGAAACCGAGCGACGCGTTGTTGGTGTAGGAACTGGCGTCGGCGGCATCCACGACCTTCTTTTCAAGCGCCGTGTACAGTTCCGGGAACGGGATCGACGTCGGGGCGGAGCCCGTGCGGCGGAACACCTCGGCGGCCATGCCTTCCGGCGACCTCAACTTGAGACCCTTCAAGTCCGCGACTTTGCGGATCGGCACGGTCGAAACGAAGGCTTCCTTCGCGAAGGGGCCCGCGCCGACGACGTGGATCTTGCCGGGGAAGTGCTTGTCCCAGGCTTTTTGCAGGATTGCGGTGCCGCCGCCGAAACGAAAGAACATCTGCTTCTGGTACGGCGTGTCGTAGCCGGCAATCAGGTCCCCCATGATGCCGAAGACCGGGTCACGGCCCGCGAAATACGCAACCGCGTTCAGATCGCCCTGCAGGATGCCGGCGGCAACCGCTTGCGGCGTCTCCCGATGCGGCACGACGGATTTGCTGGGGCGGATGTCGATCTTGATCTTGCCATAGGTCATGGCCTCAAGCTTCGGCACCCAATTTTCATTCAGGTAGTTGAGCGAGAAACTGCCGGCGGCATTCGCCGTTTGGATCTTGATAACGGTTTGTGCGTTCGCCTTTCCGACATAGGAGATGACGATTGCCATTCCCAAAATGGAAATGGCGACGGCGATGATAGCGCCGACGATGAAGCGATACATAGTTTCCTCCCGAATTTTTCAACCAATTCGTTTTGCCCTGTTGCAAGTAGACTAGTTGAGTCGCCGAAGAGTCAATAATGTTACGCTCTAATTCACCTTAGAGTAGATATCGGTTTGGCGAGGATCGGGAAGGGCGGTGGTTTTACCCGTGATAAGTAAAACTGGTTGTGTTCAAAGCCTGATTTCGAGTCCGAGATCGATTTTGGAGGTGGGTGTATGGCCGCGTCGGCCATCGGCCTCGGCGGTTTGACTCGCGACTCTCAGGAACGACATCACGGCCGTCGATCGTAACCTTCAACGTGCGACACGCGCCGCCTGAGTCGCTTTCTGTGGGAGGGTCAGCCTTGCGATGCGGCCCTGCGGTGTAACCGGCCGATGGATAGGGGCAAACCGATCGTCAAAGATCCGGCAGCACCAGGACGGTGGGCCGATCCGGCAGGGTCTTGAGCGAGACGACGGTGGTCGTTTCCTCTTGCGTGCGGATCGCGAAGTCCTTGCGCATGCCGGCGAGGAACCTTTCCAGCGAATCCCCGGCGAAGTAATGCATCGGGATCACCAGGCTCGCGCGCAACGCCTTCAGCACCTCGATCATTGCGGGCAGGTCCAGCGTGTAGGTGCCGTCGACCGGCGCGAAGACGACATCGAGCCGGCCGATCCGCGCCAGTTGTTCCGGCGACGGCTTGTGATGCAGATGGCCGAGATGGCCGATGCATAGATCGGCGACCTCGAAGATGAAGATCGAGTTGCCGTCCTTTTCCACCGTGTCATCGCTCCAACTGCGGATGTCGGTCGACACGTTGCGGATCAGCGTGTCGCGAACGGTCAGCCGATGCTCGGCCGGGCCGCCGTTGGGGTTCCAGCCGCGCAACACGTGTTCGATCGCGGGGTCCGGGAAATCGGTGTAATGCGTCTCGTGCGCATGGTTCATGGTGACCACGGTCGGCACCGGCCCGTCCCCGGCATACCCGGCATAATCCGTGGCGATCACGACGGCGGCCGGCGTACGCAGCCGGAAGGTGGCATGGCCGACGAAGGTGATCCTCACCTCGCCCCCGCCGTGCGCCGGTGCGGTTTGCGCGAGCGAGAGTCCGGCGGGTACGATCGGGGGAACGGTGGTGGGGGCGTCCGGTCCCCGGTCGACGAAGGCGATGCACCGGCTGGCCATGGCCGGTGTCGGGACCGCAACGGACCAGCATAGAATTCCGAGTAACGCTGCAAAGATCAATCGCACCCTGACCACCCCTTCGATTATTGACGAAATGGATCGAACGCGACCGTACCAGTCTGCCGCGTCGCAACTGGAACTATCAGGGATGTTGTGCGGTGTTCGCTAAAGTCCAACCACGTGACGCGAACGGCCCCAGTTCTCAGCCATGGCGACGTAGCGGTCCACGTCCTCCGCGAGGATCAAGCGGTCGGCGGCGAGCGCTTCCGCCGCGTTCCGGATTGCGTCGACATAATCCGCCGGTGAGCCATAACGATCCAGCACGGACCGCCGAGGATCGGATGTTGCCTGCCGTTCCTCGGGCGTATCGGGGAAGGGGATGTAGGACCCGTCCAGCTTGAGCGGATAGCCGCGGCCTTGACCGTGCGTGCGCAGGTTCCAGGCGGTATAGGTGCCGAGCGGGGCCTGTACCATCGGCGCGCGCACGCCCGCGATCTCGTTGCCGTCGTCGTCGGTTGCCGGCACGAGAATGGGATAGCCCGCTTCGTCCTTGATCTCCGCCGGCATGGTCGTGATCAGACCGGCATCCGCGTCGGGCCCGTAATCCAACAAGGGCAGGGTCAACGGCCCATGCGGCAGCGCCTGTCCGGGAATATGCGGGAAGGTCTCGGCATAATGGTCGAACGGCACCAGCGTGCCGTCCGCGCGGGACGGCACGTGGGAGTCGGGCGGCGGCGTGCCGTCGGTCGCCCACCGGTCCATGGCGTCCAGCATCGCTCGGAAGAAGGGTGAGGTATGCACCGTGTTGATGAGGTTCGTGCCGGTCGCGGGTTTCTTCGGCCCGTCGACCAGCGGGCTCGCGAAATGCTGCGAACTGGCCCACAGATACACCCGAACGGTGTCGGGCTGCGGCAGGTCGTTGCCCTGCGTGTCGGTGTGAACGAGCGAGCCGCGGCGCTGCCAATATTCGGTCGACGTTTGCGTGTGCATGACCAGCGGGTCCGTATCCGGCCGTTTGAGGATGGCGTCGGTCTTGCCGGTGAAATGGTCGGTCGTCTCCGCATAGGCGAACGGGAACTGGTCGCCGTAGATGAAGTTATCGACATACACGCCGCCGGAGCCGGTGATCAGGTTGGCGAAGCGCTGGTGCATGCGCATCATCCCGGCCCCCGCCACATGCGGCAACGCGCCGTCGAAGACCTTACGCCCGTCCGCGTCGGCGTTGAAGCCGCGGTAGATGAAGTCGCGGATGCAACGCCCGGTCTGCGAACGGCCCCAGCAATAGGCCTTTTCGATCGGGCCGGTCGGGTTGGCCGTACCGGCGGCGTCTTTCTCGCCGTGACGCAGGTAGCTGACCAGATCGCGCACCGCCACATGCCCCAGGCCCAGCACCAAGGGGTCGCGGCCGGTATAGGTCAGTTCGTAGATCCAGCCCGGTTCGAAGCCGCCCTTCACATGGAAATGCTGGTCGGAGGGATGGATGCCGATTTCCGCGCCCTGGTCGTCCTGCCCTTCGCCGCCCTCGACGCGGGCGAAGGCCCAGTCCTCGGGCGCGACCTCGATACGCTCGCTGTAGGGATAGCGCCGCTTGGTCAGGCGTGCTTCGCGGGTGTCGAGCGAGATGGCCGTATGGTTTCGCGTGGACACGCGGCCGGACAACGGTAGATACGAGGTGCCGGGCGCGGAGACCGAGTATTCCTGTTGGATCAGACCGGTCAGCGGTTTGCCGCCGTCGCGGGCGACCGGCAGCCGCATCAGGACGCGGTCGTTGCCCGGCACCAGGTCGCCCTGCCACGCGCTCCACAACACGGTGTATCCGTGACGGAAGAGAAAGCCGTTGCCGGCATGCGCCAGCGTGCGCGGATCGTTGCTGCCCGGCGCGTCGTTGAAGAACTGCAGCGACCGCATGTTGCCGCGGTTGCCGAAGTCGTAGAACAGCCGCTTGTTGCCGCGCGCCGGATCGACCGGCTGCAGGATGAAGAAATCCGCGGTGAACTCGACCAGTCCCTTGTCGTTCAGCGGCGCCTTGTCGATATCGAAGACCGCCGCTTGCGCGGCGTCTGCGGGATCGACGGCGTAATGCGCGGTGCCGCGCAGACGCTCATACGCGCCGGTCTCGCCGAATTCATGGCCGCCCGCAAAGGCGCTGCGGTCGTGGATGCGAAGCTCGATCTGGTTCGTCATGGAGGATTCCTTCCGGCAATGGCACATATGTCGCGGGCGGGTGTCGATAGTTTAGCGCGCCGGTGGAGGTCGGCAAACGCGATGCCTGTCCGCGCGGCGAATTTGAGCGACACATGCGCCATACGACGCGGGCGGGCTTGGCGTCGATCGTCGCGCCGATCGGCTAGCAAATAAACGGGACAGCTAGTCCGGCGGCGTCATGCCCAGTTCTTTCAACAGTTCCGCTTCGGTGATGCGGGGTTTATCGTCCTTGAACTCGTACCGGTCCGGTTTCGCATCGATATAGATATGACGCTCCAACGTCATGTCGTCGATCTCGTCCAGCGCCTCCAAGGAGATTTCGAGCATGGGTGTCGTCGGATCGGTGAGGCGCCAAAACAGGCTGGTGCCGCATTGCCCGCAAAACCCGCGTTCCGCCCAGTCGGAGCTGCGGTACCACGTCATTCCGGTTTCTTTCGTAAACCGTATATCCCCTTCGCCATGGACCGACATCAGCGGGCCGGCGCTCAATTTTCGGCACATCGCGCAATGGCAGATGGTGAATGTCGGTTCGGGGACGGTCACCTCGAACGTGACCGCGCCGCAATGGCAACTGCCCGTGCGGGTCGATTTTGACGGCATGCGTCGCTCCTTTTCGTTTCATGAATGCGCCGGGGACGTGCCGTGTTGATCAGGGGCACAACAGGTCGCCTGATACCTAGTCGGGCGGCGCGATGCCCAGTTCCTTCATCAATTCGGCTTCGGTGACCCGAGGGCGCTCGTCCTTGAAATCGTACCGGTCCGGCTTCGCGTCGATGAAGATATGCCGGTCGAGCGCGAGGCCCGTCGTATCGTCGAGCGCTTCCAGCGACACGCCCCAGCCTTCGTAGGCTGGATCGGTGCAGCGATAGAAGAGATTGGTGCCGCACTGCTTGCAAAAGCCCCGTTCGGCCCAGTCGGAGCTTTTGTACCAGGCCAACTGCTTGTCCTCGTTGAAGGTTGCTGCGCTTTCGCTGTGCACGGCCATGAAGGGACCGCTGCACCACTTCCGGCACATGCCGCAATGACAGATTCCGAATGTCGGGTCAGGGACGGTCACCTCGAACGTCACCGCGCCGCAAAGGCAACGTCCCGTGCGTGTCGATTTCGTCGGCATGCGTCGCTCCTTTCGGCAGGATCCGGTTTGGCGAATTTGCGGTCGGAGCGTAGCATGAAGGGGTCGAAGGCGGATCGGGATTTCGGGGCGGATCGCGCGCCTGCGCGATTTTGACGCGGAGGAGGGGTGCCATGCGGAAGACGGTATTGCGGTCGGATTTTGTGGTGCGGGTCGACGGGGTCGATCTGTCGCAGCCTTTGAGCGATGACGCTTTCACGGCGCTGCGCGACCTGTGGATGCAGCACAAGGTCGCGGTGTTCCCGGGCCAAGACTTGGACGACGATGCGCTGCTCGCCTTTACGCGCCGGTTCGGGCCGCTTTTCGTGCATGTGCAGTCGCAGCTGGTGTCGCCCGATCATCCCGAGGTGATGTACACGAAGAACCGTGGCACCAAGGCACCGGTGAAGGGCGTTCTGGACTGGCATTCGGACCAGAGCTACACGCCGAAGCCGGTCTTCGGGACGATCCTGTACGGCGTCACCATCCCGGCGAAGGGCGGCGAAACCTGTTTCGCCGATCTGGTCGCCGCCTATGAGACCTTGCCGGGGAACCTACGCGACCGGGTCGACCAATTGACCGCGGTCTATTCGCCGGTGAAGAAGGGGCATATCCGGCGGCACAGCCTGTCGGCGGCCCAGTTGGAGGAGATTCCCGACGTCACCCATCCGATGGTGCGGACGCATCCGTATCTTGACCGCAAGGCGCTTTATCTCAGCCCCAACCATATCGTCGCGATCGGCGATTTGCCGAAAGCCGAGTCCGACGCCTTGCTGGCCGAGCTGACCGCCCACGCCACGCGGGAGGAGAACGTCTATTGCCACAGTTGGTCGCCGGGCGATCTGGTGATGTGGGACAACACGTCGGTCATGCACCGGCGCAACGATTTCAACCATGCGGAGCCGCGCTTCCACAAACGCACCGGTTTCCATCTGCCGGAAGAGTTGGCCGTCCCGGCGTAGCAAGCCGCCTTTCCGCCTTAATGTGGAAACAATAGAAACAATTCTTTGCTCGCCGCGAGGCCGACCGGAAACACGCGACGCCTAAAACCCATGCCGCAGGCTGAGCGGTCTGCGTCACCGATGGGGTTCGAAGAATGGGATTCTACAGTCGTTTCGTGTTGCCGCGCTTCATCGATACCGTCTGCGGTATCGCCGATACGGAGAAGCAGCGGCGTAAGATTATTCCGGCGGCCGAGGGCGTCGTGGTGGAGGTTGGGATCGGGTCCGGCCTGAACCTGCCGATCTACAGCCCCGCGCGCGTGACCAAGGTGATCGGCGTCGATCCGGACGGTCCTCTCTGGAAGCGGGCGGCGGACCGGCGCGCGGCGGTGCCGTTCCGCGTCGACCGTATCGGCGTGTCGGGCGAGGAAATCCCGCTCGACGGCAAGTCGGCGGATACCGTGGTGGTGACCTATTCCCTGTGCACAATTCCCGATCCGGTCAAGGCGCTGACCGAGATGCGGCGCATCCTCAAGCCGGGCGGGCGGCTGCTGTTCGCGGAACATGGCGAATCGCCCGACGCCAATGTGCGAAAATGGCAACGGCGCATCGATCCGGTGTGGAAGCGCATTGCCGGCGGGTGCCACGCGGGCCGGCCGATTCTGAGTTACTTCGACCGCGCCGGCTGGACGCTGGATCGTTTGGACCAGGGCTATATTCCCGGACCGAAGACCTTGTCTTACGAGTATTGGGGCTCGGCCCGGTAGCGCGCGGCGTTACCGTGTGAAGACGGCCGGCTCGCCGGGGGCGGGCGTGCCCTCGTAATACTCGCCGAACGCCACCCGGTCCGAATCGTCCTCCGCCAGCCGGTCGATATTCGGCGTCACCGCGAAGTCGTGCCCGTAACAGCCCGACGCCTTGCCCTGATGCTGGTCGGACATGATGAAAAGGACGTTATTGGGTGCCATGGGGCGATGCCTCCGCGCCGGATGAAAGGGCATTCTCGCGCCGGCATGGGAAGGGCCAAAATCGCGCCCCCACCCAGCCATGGCGCTTGAACTCGACTAAGCGAATTCGTAGGGTCGGCACAGCGGGCGGGCGTAGCTCAATGGTAGAGCAGAAGCTTCCCAAGCTTACGACGAGGGTTCGATTCCCTTCGCCCGCTCCATTCAGCTTAAAATACAGTTTAGGGCGGCGCCCGGCTCACCGCCGGACAGGCGGCGGATGGTTTCGCGCCACCGCCGGCCACGCATTGAAAAGTCAAATCGACAGAATCGGGAGGAAACCCATGGCAAATCCCTTGGAAGCAGCGGCGGCGGGAAACGATCTGCCGATGTCGGACCTCGTGGTCCTGGACCTAACGCGCGCCCGGGCCGGGCCGACCTGCGTGCGCATGCTGGCGGATTGGGGCGCGCATGTCATCAAGGTCGAGGCCACGTCCAAGGCCGACCCCCGCATCAAGGGGCAGAACTATCAACGGCTGCAGCCGGACTTCTTCAATCTTCACCGCAACAAGCGCAGCGTGACCCTGAACCTCAAGAAAGAGGAAGGCCACGACATCTTCATGAAGATGGTGGCGAAGGCGGACATCATCGTCGAGAATTTCCGCGCCGACGTGAAGAACCGCCTCGGCATCAATTACGACGACTGCAGCAAGGTGAATCCCCGGATCATCTACGGCAGCATCTCCGGCTTCGGCCAAACCGGCCCCTATGCGCCGCGGCCCGGCGTCGATCAGATCGCCCAGGGCATGGGTGGCCTGATGTCGATCACCGGCGAGCCGGGGCGCGGGCCGCTGCGCGTCGGCATCCCGATCTGCGACCTGACGGCGGGCATGTATCTCGCCATCGGGGTGCTGAGCGCGCTGCATGAACGCCATCGCACGGGAAAGGGCCGTTGGGTCCACACGTCGTTGCTGGAAGCGATGATCGGCATGCTCGACTATCAGGTTGCCCGCTGGACCATGGAGGAGGACTTGCCGGGGCCGGTCGGCAACGACCATCCGATCAACGTGCCCACCAGCCTGTTCCCGACCAAGGACGGCCACGTCAATCTGGCGGCGGGGGGCGATCACACCTTTGCGCGCCTCTGCAAGGCGCTCGACTGCGAGGAGTTGTTGCAGGTGCCCGAGTTCGCCGACAACAACCTTCGTTATACCAACCGCGACAAGGTGAACGACTCCGTATCCGCGGTGACGCGGCGCTTCACGACCGCCGAGCTGGTGGAAAAGTTGAACGAGATCGGCGTGCCCTGCGGACCGCAATATGCCATCGACAAGATGCTCGAAGACGAACAGGTCAAGCATCTCGGCGTCACCTGGACGACCACGCACCCGGAGAAAGGCGAGGTCGAGATCAACGGCAATGCGATCAACATCCAGGGCCACGAAAAAGGCGCCCGGATGCCGTCGCCCGACTACGGCGAATACAACGAAGAGGTCTTGAAGGCGCTCGGCTACGACGATGCCGGGATCGCGGCGTTACGCGAGGCCGAGGTGATCTGACTAGCACTTTTCCAGTCGCCCGGTAGTGGTTCTGCGTGCGGTTAGCCGCTCAACACACCCAATTCGCTGTAGTTTGGCTGACCTCGATTTGTGGAAGTGATGTCCCAAATAGAGCTGTGGTGGTCATGGTGAGAACGTGTTGTCGGTCATTCGCCCCAAGGGCTGAAACGCCCCTAACCGCCGATTTCGTTTCATTGCCCAGTAGGAAAGCTGGCCGGTGCCGGAGAAACTCTCGTCCAGCGCTGCAATGAAGTCGTCGAATGTTATGTCGCCGTTCTTTCTGACAGCATGGAGGTGAACGTACCGATCATAGTAGCGCACCATAACGATGTCATAATCTGATTCGTGCTGTGCCAGGAATTCATAGACGACGAGCGGGGCGCGATTCACCGGGTCAGATTCGCCTAACCAATCGCGCGGGTTGGCGGTTTTTTGCCGTATTTCGTCAACGGATACTGAAAAGTATGGCCCTGCGCGGTCGGACCAAGGCATCAACGTCTGCGCTGTGTGAATGAACACGAGATCCGGCAGCAGGCGGTGCAGATAATCGAGGTCAAGTCCATTAATGGCAGGATAGACAGAATTCAACCCAATCAAATCAAATTTCTTGCCGTTCGTCCAATATGCGATACGACCGGCTTCGGTTAGCGCGACTTTTGTGTTTGGGCCCATCGATTGGGTGAGATGAAATGGCAAATAATTGATGTATTGCGTGCCCAGAAGGTCGCGCATGTTGGATACTGCTGATGCACCAAAGTTTGGAAGCAATAGAGCGAAACCTAGAATTACTCCAAGACCGCTTGTCGCCCGAGGCCGGATTTTGACCCAGTGGCCAGCGCTCATCGCCAAAAGAATGATAAGGATAGCGCTTAACGGCGCCTGAAAACGAAAACTCACATTTTGTGTTTGGTTGGCGAATCCAAGTGCGGCCAGCAGTATTAGAAATGGCAGGGCGGCGAGGGCGAGCCTGCGTTTATCGATCGATTGATGAAAGAACGCAGTCAACCCCAGGCAGATAAGGAACAGGTTTCCGCTGATCCAATCCAGATTTTCTGATATTCCGGGCAGCAACTCCTCCCCGGTGCTCTTGACGTATAGAGGCAACGGCAAGAGTTGGTCGAAATAGGATGCTCGCCAAATGAAGTATACGCAGCCTACGATTCCCGCCAAAAAGAGGTGTACGGTGTAACGGCGCATGGAAGGATGGTTCCATTGGGCGGTCAAGCCCAGCAAGGCGAACGTGCATCCAATAATGACGCCGTCGGGCCGAACCAATCCGAGCAAAAGGCCAATCCAAGGAAGATATGTGTATCGCCTTGCAAGAAATAGGGCGAAGAGGGTGACCGCAATAGCTACAAACGCGGGGTTGCTGAAGCCGCCGAAGCCTGCGCTCGCGATTGGGGAAAGAACGATGATTGCGCACACGCCAAACGAAAAGATCAAGCGCCAGCACTTATTCAAACCGTCGGGTAAATGATGGATTGCTATGTGGCAAATAACGCCGATTCCGATAGCATTCAGGATGGCAGCTGCAATTCCCGCATCGCCACCGAGGCGTGTGATGGCAGCAAGAACGATGGTCCATAAGAAGTCTGTTGCGCCCTCGGTCGGTGGGCCGCCGGCATAATAGACGATTCCGTTTCCGAGAGCCAAATTCTCTACATAGGTGAACAGGATGTAGGCGTCTTCGTGAAGATGGCCGGCAAGAAGAACCCAGATGGCAATCGCGAAATAGGCGATGGCGGACAACGTCGGCAGGATGGCAACTGCAGTCCGCGAGACTACTCCAATAAAGTCAACTTTATGTCTTGAAAACAGCAGAGTAAGCGCGGCCATTTGTCCGACTATTCATTTGCGGTTGCTGTGGAGTGCACACGCATCGTTGGTTGGGCGGACGCTACGTTAGTTCTATTAAGACAATGAGCCGTTAAGTATTGATTAACCGCCCAGCGCGATGCCCTCGCGGCGGGGGTCGGCGCCGCCGACCAATGTGCCGTCGGGCAGGATCTCGATGCCGTGCAAGCCGCTGGTCAGATGGCGGACCGTCACCGCATGATCCATGTCCTCCAGCGCTTCGGCGAAGCGGGTCGCCAGGCTGTCCTTTTCCAATTCGGCGCGGCGGGTGCGGGCGGCGAAATGCGGCAGCGAGATCGCCGACTGGATGTCCATCCGCCAGTCGAGCACGGCGACGATGGTCTTCGCGACATAGCCGATGATGCGCGTGCCGCCGGGCGAGCCGACGACCAGCCGCACCGGCCCGTCCGGCCGGAAGACGATCGTCGGCGACATCGAGGATCGCGGCCGCTTGCCGCCCGCCGGGGCGTTGGCGACCGGGTCGCCGTCCTTGGTCGGCCGGAAGGAGAAGGCGAGCAGTTGATTGTTCAGCAGGAAGCCGCGCGTCATGATGCCCGCGCCGAAGCCGCGCCCGATCGTGGTGGTGAAGGAGACCGCGTTGCCGTCCTTGTCGATGGCGCTGAGATGCGTGGTCGAGGGCGATTCCGGCGTGTCGTCGGGAGACAGGTTCCAGGACTTGCGCATCGGCGGCAGTCCCGGTTGCGGACGTCCCATCGACTCGGCCGGGTCGATCTTCTTCGCGCGCTCGGCCAGGTAGGCCCTGTCGAGCAGGCCTGTGATCGGCACGGGGACGAAAGCAGGGTCACCGATATATTGCGACCGGTCGGCATAGGCGAGCTTGGACGCTTCCAGGAAGAGGTGAACCGCGTCCGGGGAGTTCGGGCCGAGTCCGGCCATGTCGAACGGCTCCAGCAGGCGCAGCGTCATCGCCACGGTGAGGCCGCCGGTGGTCGACGGGCCGACGCCGCAGACGCGGTGCTCGCGGTAGGTCGTGCAGACCGGGGCATGCGGCTTGATTTGGTAGGCCGCGACCTCCTCGGCGGTCATTGGGGACGGGTGTTCGCTGGCGTTGCTCACTGCGTCGGCGATGTCCCGGGCGACGGGGCCGGTATAGAAGGCGTCGACGCCGCGCTTGGCGACCTGGCGCAGCGTGTCGGCCAGCGGCGTGTTGACCAGGATATGGCCGACGGGCCACGCCTCGCCGTTTGAATCCAGGAAATACGACGTTGCGGTCGGGTCGGTGAACTTCTTGCGCTTGCCGCGAATCTGCTTGTGCAGGCGCGGCGACACCGCGAAGCCCTTTTCGGCCAGATCGATCGTCGGTTGGAACAACTCCTTCCAGGGCAGCTTGCCGTGTTTCGCATGAATCGCCGCGAACAGGCGAAGCTGTCCCGGCACCCCGACGGTGCGGCCGCCGAACCCAGCCGTGCGGCGTTTGATCGGATCGCCGTCGCTGTCCAGGAAGTGGTCGGGCTTCACCGCCTTCGGGGCGACCACGGCCGCGTCATAGGCGTCGAGCGCCTTCTTCGTCTGCGACCAATGCAGCATGTATCCGCCGCCGCCGATGCCCGACGCCTGCGGCTCGACCAGGGTCAGCATCAAGGCCGCCGCAATCGCCGCATCCACCGCCGACCCGCCGCGTTCCAGAATCGCATAGCCGGCGCGGCTCGCATGCGGGTTTGCCGCGGAGATCATGAATGATTGCGCGCGGACCGCTTCCTTCTTCTGAAAGCCGGTATGAATTTCCGGCTGCGCCTGCGCGAGCGCCACGCCCGGCGCGACCATGACGGCGGTCACGGCGGCTGCCCGGAAAAGGCGTAAGAAATTCTGTATTTTCAACTGTTTCATCGCGGCCGTTCCTGTTGGATGCCCACCTTGCGTATAATTTCCGGATTAAGGAACCGTAAAACCGCCGGCGGCGTGGCGTCTATGCTGGGATGCGGGATCGGGTGTGCCACCGGCGAGCGTGTTTTTTCCTGTCATTCGGGATGATAGGTGAGTCCTCAAACTCTTGCGTCATTCGGGACGCGGCTTTGCCCCAAATCTATGATTTGGTCGGCAAAGGCAGCGATCCGGAAACCAGGCCTGTTTGCAGCCGCCTCTGGATTCCGGATCGCAAGGCTCGCGTGCCGAAAATCTTCGGTTTTCGGGCTCACCTAGCTTCCGGAATGACAGTAGTGCGCTCAGCCCGGCAGCAAATCCGCGAAGACGAAGCCGTCGCGCTCGACCACCGGGCCGGGGGTCACGGCGACCGGCGTGTCGAACATCGGGCCTTGGGTGGCGAAGCTGTGAAATTCGCCGTTCTCGCCGCAGGGGTCGACGCCGTCGGGCAGGTCGGCGATGAAATCGGCATCGAAGGTGCGGCCCGCGAAGCCGGGGTCGAGTTGGTTCGGGTCGACGCAGGTGACTTGCGCGCGCAGCCCGCTCGCCACCATCTCCCGCGCCAGGGCGGCGGTCTCCGACCCCCAGAGCGGGAACACCGGGTCGATGCCGGTCGGCGCGAGCTTATCGATCCGGTATTGCCGCACGTCCTCCAGGAACAGGTCGCCGAAGGCCATCGCCGTGACACCGTCCCGTTTGGCGCGGTCCATCGCGCGGCGCATCGCGTCCTCGTAGGCCTCGTTCGGGCAGGGATGCGGGATCGGCACCTTGATCAGCGGCAGGCCCGCGGCCTCGACCTGCCGGTTCAGCAGGGTTTCGCGCACCGCATGCATGGCGACCCGCGATGCGGTCTCGTTGATCGTGGTCAGCAGCCCCGCGATCTCGTAGTCATCCTGCCGGCGCAGCGCATGCAGCGCCCAGGCGCTATCCTTGCCGCTGCTCCAGGACAGCCACAGTTTCGGTCTTGCGGTGGAGGGGACGGGACGGTCCTAGATGTGGAAGGATTCGCCGCAGCCGCAGCGGCCCTTCTCGTTCGGATTGTTGAAGACGAAGCCGGACTGCAGCTTGTCTTCCTGATAATCCATCTCCGAGCCGATCAGGAACATGGTCGCCGCCGGGTCGATCAGGATGGTCACACCCTTGTCCTCGACGAGCTCCTCGAACTTTTTCTTTTCCTCGGCATATTCCACGAAATAGCTCATACCGGAACAGCCTTGCGCCTTCACGCCGACGCGCAGCCCGACGATAGGCTTGTCGGTCTGGGACATCAGGTGTTTCACGCGGTCCGCGGCCGCGTCTGTCAGGGTCATCATCGGTGCTGGCATGGCTCTATCTCTGCTGCTTACCTATTGATTTAGGGCGATTTTACCACATGTCGAGCGCGAGTCGCGCTTCTTCCGACATCCTATCCTTGGTCCAGGCGGGCTCCCAGACCAGTTCTACCGTCACTTCGCCGATTCCGTCGACGCCGGCGACCGCATTGGCCACGTCGATCGGCATCTGGCCGGCCACCGGACAGGCCGGGGCGGTCAGGGTCATCTGCACTTGGGTCGACCCGTCCTCGGCGATATCCAGCGCATAGATAAGACCGAGATCGTAAATATTTACTGGAATTTCCGGATCGTGGACCGTCTTCATCGCCTCGATAACGGCCTCCTTGTTCGCCAACGGGGCGCCCGGATCGAGTGGTTTCCCGGCATGGGCGACCGTATCCCCGGCGCCCGCCGGCATGAAGTCCTGTAGGCTCAGGCCGTCGTTGGCGTTGGGGCGGTCGGCGCTCACGAATCCGTCTCCGTGCTGATTTCCTCGACCCCGTCGATCGCGGCGGCGAGGGTGTGCCAGGGCAGGGTCGCGCATTTCACGCGCACCGGGAACTGTCGCACGCCGGACAGAACTTGCAGGCGCTCGACGTCCTCGTCCGCGTCGTCGCCGAAGCCTTCGGCGTCGTCGTCGGTGCACATATGATGAAAATTCTCGAACAGTTTCTTGGCGTCCGCGACGGTCTTGCCCTTGACGATTTCGGTCATCATCGATGCCGACGCCATCGAGATCGCGCAGCCCTTGCCGACGAAGGCGGCGTCCTCGATGGTGCCGTCGTCGCCCAGGCTCAAATAGACCACGAGCTGATCGCCGCACAGCGGGTTTCGTCCCGCCGCCTCGTTGGTCGGGTGGTCGGGCCGCCGGAAGTTCCGCGGCTGCTTGCCGTGGTCTAGGATGACCTCTTGATACAGTTCGCGTAGCTCGTCGAGCATCAGCCGAAAATCTCCTGCACGGTTTCGAGCGCCTCGACCAGGGTGTCGGCGTCTTTCCGTGTATTATACAGGCCGAAGGAGGCGCGCGCCGTGGCGGCGACGCCCATCCGGTCCATCAGCGGCTCCGCGCAGTGATGCCCGGCCCGGATCGCGACCCCGGCGCGGTCGACGATCGTGCTGATGTCGTGCGCGTGGACCTTGCTCAGTTCGAAGGACACCACCGCGGCCTTGTTCGGGGCGGTGCCGATCAGTCGCAAATCGTCGATCGACGCCAGCTTCTGCGTCGTGTAGTTCAACAGGTCGTGCTCGTGCGCGGCGATGGCCTCAAGCCCGAGCCCGGTGACATAGTCGATCGCCGCCGCCAGCCCGATTGCCTGCACGATCGCCGGCGTGCCCGCTTCGAACTTGGCCGGCAGCGGCGCCCAGGTCGATTTCTCGAAGGAGACCGAACTGATCATGTCGCCGCCGCCCATGAACGGCGGCATCGCGTCGAGCAGGTCTTCCTTGCCGTACAGCACGCCGATGCCCGACGGGCCGTACAGCTTGTGGCCGGTGATTGCGTAGAAGTCGCAGTCGATATCCTGCATGTCGACCGGCATGTGGACCGCCGCCTGCGCGCCGTCGAACAGCACCTTGGCGCCCGCGTCATGGGCCAGCCGGGCGATCTCCTTGGCGGGCGTGATCGTGCCCAGCACGTTCGAGGTATGCGTGATCGCGACCAGCTTGGTGCGGTCGGTCAGCAGCGCCTTGAAGTCGTCCATCAGGAATTCGCCGTCGTCGCTGACCGGCGCGACCTTGAGGACCAGGTCCATTTCGTCGCGCAGCATCTGCCACGGCACGATGTTGGAGTGATGCTCCATCTCGGAAATGACGATCTCGTCGCCGGGCTTCAGCGTGTTGCGGCCCCAGGCGAAGGCGACCAGGTTGATCGCCTCGGTGGCGTTGCGCGTGAAGATGATTTCCTTGCGGTCGCGCGCGTTGAGAAAATCGCGCACCGTGTCGCGCGCCCCTTCGTACAGCTCGGTCGCCCGCTCGCTCAGGTAGTAGGCGCCGCGATGGACGTTGGCGTACTCGCTTTCGTAGACGCGGCGCATGGTGTCGATAACCACCTGCGGTTTCTGCGCCGACGCGCCGCTATCGAGAAAGACCAGCGGTCTGCCGTGCACTTCTACCGACATCGCCGGGAAATCCGCCCGCACCTTCTCAATGTCCAATCCCATCGCCGGGGTTGTCCTGTCACTCTTTACCGCTGCGCTCGTGGTCATGCGCTGTCTCCGTCCTTTGCGCGTGTTTGTGCGCCGTCGCGCAACCAGCCGTCGACGACTTTCTGAAAGGCGTCCTGCGACGCGGCATGGCCGATTTGCTCGACCGCCTCGCCGACGAAGGCTTCGATCAGCAGGCCGCGCGCGGTCGCTTCGTCGATGCCGCGGCTGCGCAGGTAGAATAATGCCTCGTTGTCCAACTCGCCGGCGGTGGCACCGTGGCTGCATATCACGTCATCCGCGTAGATTTCCAGTTCCGGCTTGCTGTCGATCTCCGCGCCGCGCGACAGCAGCAGCGCCTTGTTGAGTTGCTGTCCGTCGGTCTTTTGCGCATCCTTGCGCACCAGGATTTTGCCCTGGAACACGCCGCGCGCTGTGTCGTCGATGACGCCCTTGTAGAATTCCCGCGATGTGCTGTTCGGCACGGCATGGTCGACGAAGGTCGTGCTGTCCGCGTGCTGTTTGCCGCGCAGCAGATAAGCACCGTTCATCGTGCATTCGGCGTGCTCGCCGCCGATGTGAATCTGGATCTCGTTGCGGGCGATGCGGCCGCCGACCTGCAAGACGAAACTTTCGTAGGCCGCACCATCGGCCAGCGACACCGCCGCCGCCGCAATGTGGAAGGCGGCGGGATGTTCGTTCTGCAATTTATAGTGCCGAACCCGCGCGCGCGGGGCGACGTCGAGTTCGGTCACCGCGTTGCTGAAATAGACGCCGTCCCCTACGCCCACATGGCTTTCCAGGATACAGGCGCTGCTGTTCTCTTCCGCGGTCACCAGGACGCGCGGCTGGAACATCACGGGCGTCTCGCCGGCGATACCGATCGACAGGATATGCAGCGGCTTTTCGATCTCCGCGCCTCTGCGCAGATGGATCACCAAGCCGTCCGCGGCCAGCGCGGTGTTGAGCGCGGCCATGGGCAGGGCGTCGCGGTCGGCAATCTTGCCGAGGGATCCTTCCAACGCGTCGGGATCGTCCTCGGCGACCGCGGCAAAACCCTTCACCGAAAGTCCGGCCTCTGCGTCGGGTAGGGACGACAGGTCCGCGCGGAAGACGCCATTCACGAGTACGGCGAGATGCGCGTCGATCGACAGCGCCGCGCCCAACGGCACCGTGTCGAGCGCCGGCACGCCCTCGGGCGTGGGCACGATGCCGGCGCGCCGTAGCGAATTCAGGTTGGTGAATTTCCACGACTCGTCCCGGACGGTGGGCAGGCCGAGCGCCGCGTAGCGGTCCCAGCTCTCAGCCCGCAGGCGGCTCAACCAGGGCACGGACCTGCCCGGCAGGGTGGTCTCCAACGCGGAAAAGGCGTCGGCGAAGGCGAGGGGTATTTTTTTGCGTGCTGCCATCGGTGCTGCTCCGCCCTTCTTACGCCGCCTCGGCGTCGAGGAACTCGGCATAGCCGTGCTCCTCCAGCCGCTCGGCCAGTTCCTTGCCGCCGGACTTGGCGATCCGTCCGTTGACCAGCACATGCACGTGGTCCGGTTCGATATAGTTCAGCAGCCGCTGGTAATGGGTGATGATCAGCATGCTGCGCGCCGGATCGCGCATCGCGTTGACACCGTCTGCGACGACTTTCAGCGCGTCGATGTCGAGGCCCGAGTCGGTTTCGTCGAGGATGGCGAAGGACGGTTCCAGGACGGCCATCTGCAGCGCCTCGTTGCGCTTCTTTTCGCCGCCGGAAAATCCGACGTTGAGCGGCCGGCGCAGCATCTCGTCGCTGACGCCCAACGTCTTGGCCTTCTCGCGCACATGTTTCAGGAACTGCATGGCGTCGAGGTCGTCTTCGCCGCGGGATTTGCGCACCGCGTTGAGCGCCGTCTTCAGGAAGGTCGTGCCGGCGACGCCGGGAATTTCGACCGGATACTGGAACGCCAGGAAGATGCCGCGGCAGGCGCGCTCGTCGGTTTCCAGATCGAGCAGGTTCTCACCCTGAAAGAGAATTTCGCCCTCGGTCACCTCGTAGCCGTCGCGTCCGGCCAGGACGTAGGACAAGGTGCTTTTGCCGGTACCGTTCGGCCCCATGATGGCGTGCACCTCGCCGGCCCCGATCGTGAGGTCGAGCCCCTTGATGATTTCCTTGCCGTCGACCGTGGCGTGCAGGTTGCGGATTTCGAGCATCTTACGTTTCCTGTGCGTCGTCGCGGCCGGTCTGACACCGGCGGCGGTAATTATGGAATGGGTTGAACCGGGTCATCGTCCCTAACCGACGCTGCCTTCGAGGCTGATGCCGACCAGTTTCTGGGCCTCGACCGCGAACTCCATCGGCAACTGTTGCAGCACTTCGCGGCAGAAACCGTTGACGATCAGGGCGACCGCCTCTTCGTCGGAGAGGCCCCGCTGCTGGCAATAGAACATCTGGTCGTCGCTGATCTTGGACGTGGTCGCCTCGTGTTCGACCCGGGCGGACGGATTGCGCGATTCGATATAGGGCACCGTATGCGCGCCGCACTGGTCGCCGATCAGCAGGCTGTCGCATTGCGTGAAGTTTCGGGCGCCTTCCGCGTTGGGCATGATCTTCACCTGCCCGCGGTAGGTGCTGTCGGATCGGCCGGCGGCGATGCCCTTGGCGATGATCGTCGAACTGGTGTTCTTGCCCAGATGGATCATCTTCGTGCCGGTGTCGGCCTGCTGCAGGTTGTTGGTGATGGCGACCGAATAGAATTCGCCGACCGAGTTGTCGCCTTCGAGGATGCAGCTCGGGTACTTCCAGGTGATCGCCGAACCGGTCTCGACCTGGGTCCAGGAAATCTTCGAGTTGCGGCCGCGGCAGGCGCCCCGCTTGGTCACGAAGTTGTAGATCCCGCCCTTGCCGTCCTCGTCGCCGGGATACCAGTTCTGCACCGTCGAGTATTTGATCTCGGCGTCGTCCAGGGTGATCAACTCGACGACAGCGGCGTGCAACTGGTTCTCGTCGCGCATCGGCGCGGTGCAGCCTTCCAGATAGCTCACGTAGGAGCCTTCGTCGGCGATGATCAGGGTGCGCTCGAACTGGCCGGTGTTTTCGGCGTTGATGCGGAAATAAGTGCTCAGTTCCATTGGGCAGCGCACGCCCTTCGGGATATAGACGAAGGAGCCGTCGGTGAAGGCCGCGGAATTCAGGCAGGCATGCTTGTTGTCGCCATAAGGCACGACCGAGCCGAGATACTTCTTCACCAGTTCGGGATGGTCCTGCACCGCTTCGGAGATCGAGCAGAAGATGATGCCCTGTTCTTCCAGCTTGCCTTTATAGGTGGTGGCGACCGAGACGCTGTCGAACACCGCGTCGACCGCGACGCCGGCCAGCACCTCTTGCTCGTGCAGGGGAATGCCGAGCTTCTCGTAGGTCTCCAACAGCTTGGGATCGACCTCGTCGAGCGATTTCGGCTTGTCCTCGTCCGACTTCGGCGCGGCATAATAATAAGCGTCTTGATAGTCGATCGGCGGGAAGTCGACCTTGGCCCACTCGGGCTCGGGCATTTCCAGCCAGTGGGCATAGGCCTTGAGCCGCCATTCGAGCAGCCACTCGGGCTCTTCCTTCTTGGCCGAGATGAAGCGGATGATGTCTTCGTTCAGGCCTTTCGGCGCATAGTCGAGATCGATGTCGGTGACGAATCCATACTTGTACTTGTCGCCGACGGATTTGACTTGTTCGATCGTTTTGGCTGTCGCGGCCATTTAGACTCTCCCACGCGTTGCGGTCTTTTTCTCTGACGGTGTTTCAAGTGCCGGGTACTGCTGCGGCGGACAGAGATCGGCCAGCGTGACCTCGCACAGCGCGTCGCGGACGGCGGCGTTCACCTTGTCCCATCCGCCCTTCATCGGGCAGAGCGATTCCACGTTGCAGGCGTCTTCCGCGCCTTCGACGCAGGCGGTCAGGGCGACCGGTCCGTCGAGCGCTTCGATGATCTCCATCGCGGTCACGTCTTCCAGCGCGCGGGTCAGCGTATAGCCGCCGTTGACCCCGCGATGGGAGTCGAGCAGCCCGGCCTTGGCGAGCTGCTTCAGGAGTTTGCTGACGGTCGGCGCGGGCAGGCCAGTCGCTTGCGTCAGTTCCGGCGCCGTCACCATGCCTGTCTGCTGGTGCAGTTGGGACATGACGACCACCCCGTAATCGGTCATCCGGCTCAATCTGATCAACGGAAGGGTCTCCCCAGATTGGCGCCCAGCCACCATCGGCGGGCGGATTTAATATCGGACTAATTTGGTTCGGTATTAAACTGGACCGCTGTGGTACGCATTTCAAGCCGAGGATGCAAGAATTTTTCCGCGCAGGTGCGGCGGATTTGCGGACGGCGTGATCGTCAGGCCGCGGCGCGCTGCAGATGCTTGGCGAAGCGGGCGGCGGCGGTGTCCGGCCGGATGCTATCCGGCAGGATCATCAGCAGGTCTTTCGCCAATATCGCGCCGGTCACGGGGCGCGCGCGCAGGGTGCCGGCGGCGACCTCGTCGACGACGGCGCTGGCGAAGACCACCGAAACGCCCAAACCTTCCCGGACCGCGCGCTTGACCGCTTCGGTGCTGCCGAACTGTAGGGCCGGTGTCTGGATGTCGCCGCGTTTCTCCGCGAGGGCGGCGAGAATGCGGCCGGTGCCGGTGCCCGCTTCACCGCCGATCATCGGTTCGGCGAGCAAGGCGTCGACGGTGATGGCGTCGTTGTCGGACCACGGGTGGTCCGGGCGCGTGATCGCGACCAGGGGTTCGCGGCGCCACGGGACCGCGCGAAAGCCGGGCCGGTCGTCCCACCATTCCATCAACGCCAGATCGAACAGTCCGTCCGACAAACCTTCGGCGATCGACGGGTTGGGCGTCACCGTGACGTCGATGGCGATGTCATGGTCATCGCGGAAACGTCTTATATACGGCGGAAGAAGATACGTACCGATGTTGCCGCTGGCGGCGATGCGCAAGGGCGCGCGGTCGAACATCGACTCGGTCCGGGCGGCCATGTCCAGCAACCGGCGCGCCCTGGGCGCCAACGCTGCGCCTGCGTCGCTGGGCACGCATCGTTCGTGGCGGCGGACGATCAGTCGCGCGTTCACCGTGTCCTCCAGTTTGCGGACATGCTGGGTTACGGCAGGTTGAGAAAAGCCGAGGGCCCGCCCCGCTTCGAGAAAGCTGCCGGTGTCGACCACCGCCAGGAAGCTCCGCAGGTGCGTCAGGTTCAGCATGCGGCGGGCTCGTTGACGGCGCCGTTGGGCCGTTCGCCGCGCAGCGCCTGGATGATGCTTTCGGCGGCCGACCGCTCGATCGCCCGCCGGTTGCGATGCACGGCGGAGCCGAGATGCGGCGTCAGGACCGTCCGGTCGGCCTGCGCCAGCAGGTCCGGGTGGACCGACCGCGGCCGGTCGGGCCGGGCCCAATCCTCCATCTCGAAGACATCGGCCGCGTAACCGGCAAGATGGCCCGCCGCCAGCGCCGCGGCGACGGCGGCTTCGTCCACGACCGATCCCCGCGAGATATTCACCAGGTAACCGCCCGGTTGCATCGCCGCCAGGAACCGGCCGTCGACCAGATGCAGCGTCGCGTCGTTCAGCGGCAACGCGGCGATGACATAGTCGGATCGGGCCGCAAGGTCGTCACAGGACGCAGGGGTTACCGTCAGGCGCGCTTCGGTATCGGGGTCGGCGCGATCCCGGTCGTAATAGAGCAGCGTCGCGTCGAACCCGTTCAGCCGCCGGGCGATGGCGCGGCCGACCGCACCCAGGCCGAGGATACCGATTGTCGATCCTTCCAGCCCGCCGCCATACAGGGTCGGCCGCCATCCGGCGAAGTCGCCGCTGCGCAGATGCCGATCGCCCGGCAGGAGGTTGCGCGCGACCGCGATCGTCAGCCCGACGGCCAGTTCGGCGGTGGGAATGGTCAGCAAATCCGGGACGATCGTCATCCAGACGCCGCGCCGGGCACAGGCATAGGGATCGAAATTGTCGAACCCTTTGAGGGCGCAGGCGACGACGCGCAGGTCGGGGCACTGCGCGAGAAACGCGTCGTCGACCGTGTCGGGCATGAAGGTCATCAGCGCGGCCGCGTCCTGTGCCTGCGCTTGCAGATGATCGCGGCTCCACGGTTCGGCGGTGTCGTTGGCGACGACATCGCCATACGGCCGCAGCAGCTCCAGCGTCTCGGGATAGGCTTTATTCGTGACGACTATTTTTGTCATTGAGGAATTATAAAAACAAATATAAATTCAATCAAAATAAATTTCTGTAATTTAATGACTCGTCTTGGGAGCCATCGCATGAAGGTGCAATTCCTCGGGTGCGGCGACGCTTTCGGCACCGGCGGCCGGTTCAACACCTGTTTCCTCGTCACCGCATCGCAACGCCGCTTCCTGATCGATTGCGGCGCGTCGTCAATGGTGGCGATGCGCAAGTACGGTATCGATCCGAACGGCATCGACACGGTGTTCCTGACCCATTTGCACGGCGATCATTTCGGCGGGTTGCCGTTCATGATCCTGGACGCCCAGCTCTATAGCCGCCGCACCGCGCCGTTGCGGCTGGTTGGCCCGCCGGGATTGGCGGACCGGCTGACGGCGGCGATGGAGGTGTTCTTTCCCGGTTCGTCCGGCGTCGAGCGGAAATTCGCGACGGAGATCGTCGAATTCGAGCCCGGGACCGGCGACGCCTGGAAGGCTTATGAACGGAACGGCGTCCGGGCCACGCCGTCGCTGGCGCGGCATGGCTCGGGCGCGCCGTCCCTGTCGTTGCGGTTCGAATGCGAGGGACGCGTGATCGCCTATACCGGCGATACGGAATGGACCGACGCCTTGATCGAGTGCGGCAAGGCGGCCGATCTGTTCATCGCCGAGGCATTGTTCTTCGACCGGGCCGTTCGCGGTCATCTCGATTATGCGACGCTTCGGGACCGGCTGGACGACATCGGCCCCAAGCGGTTGATGTTGACCCATCTCGGGCCGGACATGATGGAACGCCTCTCCGACCTGGCGTTCGATGTCGCCGAGGACGGCTTGGAGGTCGCGGTCTAGGAGGCCGGGCGGGTGGCTTCGTCCAGTAGCCAGCGCCGGAGCGTCGCCATGGTCGGGTCGTCCGCGCGGTCGGTCGGGCAGACGAGGTAATAGCCTGACGTATGCCGGTGTTCCTGCGCGAACGGCGTGATCAATCGGCCGAGCCGCAGGTCGTCCGCCACCAACTCTCGCGCGGCGATGGCGACGCCCGCGCCGCCGAGCGCCGCGTCCAAGGCGAAATGGGTGGCGTCGAAGGATATCCGGCGCGCCGGGCGCAGGTCGCCAAGGCCGATGCCGTTGAGCCAGATTTCCCAATCGTCGGGTCGGGCGTCCGATGTCAGCAGCGTATGCCGCGCCAGGTCCCGGGGCGTGTCGAGCGGTGGATCGCCGTCCACGAGGCCGGGCGCGCAGACCGGTACGATATCGTCGTCGATCAGCCGGTCGCTGCGCAGGCCGGGCCAATCGCCATGACCGTGCCGGATCGCCGCGTCGATCCCTTCGCGCACGAAATCGACCGTCCGCAGGGTCGTCGAGACGCGCACCTCGATATCCGTATGCAGTTTCTGGAACCGGCTCAGCCGCGGGATGAACCAGCGCACCGCAAAGGTGGACAGCATGCTGACGGTCAGAACGCCGCGGCGCTGGAAGGCGGAAAGGGCGGTAAGCGCGTCGGTCAGCCGGTCGAATCCGTCGGTCAGGCCCGGCAGCAGCACCTGTCCTGCCTCTGTCAGAATTAGCCGGCGGTTGACGCGGCGGAACAGCGCCACGCCCAGCGACTCCTCGAGAGCGCGGAGCTGGTGGCTGACCGCCGACGGCGTGACGTGCAGGGCCTCGGCGGCGCGGCGCACGCTGCCGGTCCGGGCGGCGGTCTCGAAGGCGCGCAATGCGGTTAGCGGCAGCGTATCGCTCATCGTTCCGAAAACCACAAATATAATTCAATCAAGTTTCTCGATTTCCCCAATTTTTAGGTAATGTGAGAATAATGATGTGAAAATTATTCAGCAATTGATGAGGCATGGTCAATTTAACTCACCGGCGGGGCGCGGTAACATTTCATCTCCATCAGAGGAGGACGGGATATGCTGTTGCCGTATTTTCAGCGCTTTGCGCGCTACAACGAATGGACCAACAAGCGCCTCTACGACGCGTGCGCGCAACTGAAGGAGGCCGAATACCATGCGCCGCGGCCGGCCTTTTTCGGATCGGTCCACCGCACGCTGAACCATCTGCTGCTGGTCGATCGCATCTGGCTGTCGCGGATCGGCGTGGGCGAGTTGATCGCCGACCCGCTAGACACCGAACTGTATACGGCGTTCAATGATCTCCGCGAGGCGCGCGAGGCGCAGGATCGGGTGATCATCGACTATATCGACGCGCAAACCGAAGCGACGTTGGATGAGATGAAGACATACGCCAATGCATCGGGGCAGCCGCAGGAGACGCGGCACGGCGTCATCTTGCAGCATTACTTCAATCATCAGACGCATCACCGGGGCCAAGTGCACGATATGCTCAGCCAGACCCCGGTCGCGCCGCCGCCGCTCGACATGATTTACTTCGTGCGCGACGTGCCGGAGGCGGCGTGACGACCCGACCGTCGCCGTGTTGACGGTCCGCGGCCTGGCGCGCCTGACGCTGGGTCCGGCCGATGTCGATCTTGAAGACGGGCAGTGTGTCGCGGTGACCGGCCCGTCCGGCGCCGGCAAGACGTTGCTGTTGCGCGCCATCGCCGACCTGGACCCGGCCGGCGGCGAGGTCCGGCTGGACGGCGTGTCCCGTGACGCGATGCCGGCGCCCGACTGGCGCGCCAAGGTCACTTACGTGCCGGCGGAGGCCGGTTGGTGGGAGGAGACGGTCAAGCCGCATTTTCGCGACTGGCGGGAGGCGTCGCCGTTGGTCGAGCGCTTCCTGCTGCCGGCGAGTTGCGGCGACTGGCCCATCACCCGGCTGTCGACCGGGGAACGCCAACGCCTCGCGCTCGCGCGCGCGTTGGTGCAATCGCCGCGCGTATTGCTCCTCGACGAACCGACCTCGGGGCTGGATTCGGAGGCGACGGCCGCGGTCGAGACCGAATTGCGGGCGCAGTTGGCGGCCGGTGTCGGGATCCTTATGGTCACGCATGACGCGGCACAGGCCGACCGGCTGGCGCAGGCGCGGCTGCACATCGACGCCGGCCGCGTGGCCGCCGTGGTGGTGGCGTGATGGCGGCGGACTTCATCGCGCTCGGC
Source organism: Alphaproteobacteria bacterium (assembly GCA_028281325.1). Lineage (GTDB taxonomy): Bacteria > Pseudomonadota > Alphaproteobacteria > UBA8366 > UBA8366 > JAJFJD01. The sequence goes on along the minus strand of JANQKC010000011.1, from coordinate 57,674 downwards.
TATGGCGATGTGGCGCTGGCGGCGACATTGGTGTTGAGCAATGCGGCGCTGTCGCTCGCCTTCCGTCTTGGGCTGGAATACCGCCTGCTGTTCGCCGGACTGCGCATGGCGGTGCAGTTGACGTTGATCGGCTTCATCCTGCGCTGGCTGTTCGTCTCGGCGTCGCCGGTGTGGACTCTGGTCGCCGCCATCGTGATGCTGCTGTTCGCCGGGCGCGAGGCGCTGGCCCGGCAGGAACGCCGGTTCATCGGCTGGTGGGGCTACGGGCTCGGCACCACCAGCATGCTGATGGCGTCCTTCCTCGTCACCATCTTCGCGCTGACCACGCAGGTCCGGCCCGACCCGTGGTTCGACCCACGCTATGCGATTCCGATGCTCGGCATGATGCTCGGCAATGCGATGACCGGCGTCAGCCTGGGGCTCGACACGCTGACGCGCAGCACGGCGCGCGAGCGGGTGGCGATTGAGACGCGGCTGGCCCTGGGTCATACCCGCGCCGAAGCGTTCCGCACGATCACCCGCAGCACGCTGCGCAATGCCTTCATCCCCATCGTCAATTCGATGGCGGCGGCGGGGATCGTCTCGCTGCCCGGCATGATGACCGGGCAGATCCTGGCGGGCATCGATCCGGTCGATGCGGTGAAGTATCAACTGATGATCAGTTTTCTGATCGCCGGCGGCACGGGCCTTGGCGTGTTGGCGGCCGTGTTGGGCGGGGTCTGGCGCCTGACCGACTCCCGCCACCGCCTGCGCCTGGACCGGTTGACCGGCCCGGCGTAGTCGGCCCGCTACTCGGCGGGCGCGGCCGCGGCGCCCGTCACCGCACGCGTGTTCGGCAGCATCAGCACGGAGACGAAGATCAGCGACGCGGCGATCGCCATGACGATGAACAATGCGCTGAAGCCCCAGCCGGCATGGATGCCCGCGATCATCGGCACTGCGGTGGCGGCGACCGAGAAGGACACGATGTAACGCAGGGCGTACACCCGGCTGCGCCATTCGCTGCGTGTCATGCGGCCGACCAGCACGTCGTTGATCGGGATCTGCCCGAACACCACCAGCATGAAGCCGAGCGACACCAGCAGCGCCAAGACGCCGGTAAGCTGCACCATGATGGCGAAGAACACCGCCTGCAGCCCGGCCACCACGGCGAACACGGTGCGGACAGAATAGCGGTCGACCATGAAACCCACCACCAGTTGCGCGAAGGCGGCGGCGGCGAAGACGAAGAAGGCGTAGGAGCCGATGGCGGTGGCGCTGCCCGCGAGATCGGTGAGCCGTTCGGCGAACACCTTCGGCAGCGCGAAGGTCGTGCTCTGGAAGATCAGGCCGCCGATCGCGGTCGAGAAGAAGATGATCGCGAAAACGCGCTTCAGGGTGGCCTTGTCCAATGTCAACGTGCCGACCGCCGCTTTCTTGGCCGCGACGCCGCTCGCCGCCTCGGCGGCCCGGATATCGCGGCCGCTGAACACGAAGGCGGCGTAGGCGATGCCGATCGCCATGGACAGCACGCCCGGCAGCATGAAGGCGGCGCGCCAGTCGAAGGCGTCGATCATGTAGCCCGTGAGCAGCGCCGCCGAGGCGACGCCCATGTTGCCGAAGACGCCATTGATCGCCAGCGGCACGCCGGTCTTCTCGCGCCCGTGCACCACCATGGCGAGGCCCACCGGATGGTAGATCGCCGCGAACACGCCGATCGCGAACAGACCGGCGCCGATCTGCAGCGGCGTCTGGGCGAAACCCGTCAGGACGGAACAGGCGCCGATGCCGATGAAGAAGATCGTCATCATGCCCTCACGGCTCCACTTGTCGGCGAGCCAGCCGGCCGGAATGGCGCAGAGGCCGAAGGCGACGAAGCCCGGCGTGGCATAGGGAATCAACTCCGCGTAGCTCATGCCCCACTCGTTTGCCAGCCGCAGCGCCGCGACGGTCGCGAAGATCAGGATGAACAGGTGATCCAGGAAATGTCCGATATTGAGGAACAGAAAATTCAGGCGATCGCGGTCCATGGCGCAGTCCAACTCCCGGCATTTTGAGCTATTTCCTATTCTGCCCCTGTCGACTGCGTCAATCTCGCGATATATTGCCAAGTAATGTTGCAAAAACGACATCGCATGGTCCCGCTGCACCCGGATCTCGAAATCATCGAGGCGCTGCCCCAGCGTGTCGTCGCCTTCCGCCGCGACCTCAACGATGGCGAGACGATCCCGCCGCACCATCACCGGCGCGCGCAACTCGTCTATGCCAGTGAGGGCGTGATGACCGTGAAGACCGACGACGGGGCCTTCGTGGTGCCGCCGCAAAGGGCGGTGTGGCTGCCGGCCGGGGTCGAACACCGGATCGACGCGCGCGGCTCGGTCGCGATGCGGACGGTGTATGTGGAGGAGGGCGATGCGGCGGGAGCGCCCGAGTCCCAGGGGTTGCCGACCCAGGTCCGCGTGCTGCATGTTACACCCCTGCTGCGCGAGTTGATCCTCGCTGCGGTCGACCTTCCCCGGACCTACCGGCCCGACAGCCCCGAAGAACGCTTGATGTCCGTTATCCTCGATCAGATTCGCGTGCTCCCGGTCGCGCCCTTGGCGCTGCCGATGCCCGACGACGCCCGGGTGAAACGGGTCGCGCGGGCATTGCTGGCCGACCCCTCGGACGGGCGCAGTCTGACCGACTGGGCCGCGGACGTGGGGGCGAGCGCGCGCACGCTGGCGCGGTTGTTTCTGCGGGAAACCGGCATGTCCTTCGGCGCCTGGCGGCAACAGCTTCGCCTGCTGCGCGGGTTGGAGCTGTTGGCCGCGGGCCAGCCGGTGACGACCGTGGCGCTCGATCTCGGCTACGACAGCCCCAGCGCCTTCATCGCCATGTTCCGGCGCAATCTCGGCACCACGCCGACACGCTATTTCGAGCAGGCAGCCTGATCCGATGACCAAATCGCCCTATCCCACGACGCCCTGCGTCGCCGTCTGCCAGATCGATCCGAAGAGTGGGTTTTGCCTCGGCTGTTACCGGACGCTGAAGGAAATCGCCCAATGGGGGAAATTCAGCGAGGAGGAGCGCCAGGCGCTGCTGCCGGAACTCGATGCGCGGCGCGAGGAGGATGTGCGCGACTGGGAGGCGAAGAAGGCGCGGCAGGAACAGGCTCCCGATGGCACCGACTGACCGGACGCTGGACGACCGGCCGTCCGGCGTGTCCGGACAGGACGCAAAGATTATCAGCCTGATCGCCGCCGGGCATTTCTTCAGCCATTTCTACCTTCTGACGCTGCCGCCGCTGTTTCTGTTCATCCAGAAGGATTTCGGCGTCAGCTATGTCGCCCTGGGTTTCGCCCTGACCGCGTATAACCTGATCGGCGGCGTCATCCAGGCGCCGGTCGGCTTCCTGGTCGACCGGTTCGGCGCGCGCCACCTGCTGTTGGCGGGCTTCGGGCTGAACGCATTGGCGATATTGCTGATGGGGGTGGTGGACGCCTATTGGATGCTGCTGGTCCTGGCGGTCCTCGCCGGGATCGGCAACAGCGTCTTCCATCCCGCCGACTACGCGATCATGTCGGGCGCGATTTCCGAGAAACGCGTCGGCCGCGCCTTCGGGCTGCACACTTTTTCGGGATTCTTCGGCGGCAGCGTGGCCCCGGTGGCGATGGGGACCATGGCGGCCTTCTGGGGATGGCGCACCGCCGTGCTGGTCGCCGGCGGCGCGGGGCTGATCACCCTGGCTGTGATGGCGCTCAACAGCGACATTCTGGACCGCGCCGCGCCGGGCAAGGGGGCGACACCGCCGCCGCAACACCCGGTCGAACGCGCCGTACGGCAGGGATGGTCGCTTCTGCTCACGCCGGCGATGCTGGTCTTCTTCGGTCTGTTTTGCGCGATCACCTTCACCACCACCGGCATTTTCGCCTTCACCATCAACGGATTGATGGAATTGCACGACACGCCCTACGCGGTCGCCAACATCGCCCTGACCGGCTTCCTGTTCGCCAGTTCCTTCGGCGTGTTGCTCGGCGGTTTTCTGGCCGATCGGATCGGTCGTCACGACCTAGTCGCGAGCTGCGCCTTGGTGATCGCCGCTGTATCGATTCTGATGCCGGCCTTTTTCGACCTGCCGCCGGCCGTCTTGGTCGCGCTGCTCTGCTTGTCGGGCCTGGCCTTCGGCAACGTTCAGCCGGCCCGTGACATGATGGTGCGCGCGATTACCCCGCCGGGCGAGATGGGCAAGGTGTTCGGCTTCCTCTCGGTCGGGATGAGCGTCGGCGCCAGCGTCGCCCCCCTGATGTTCGGCCTGTTCATGGATGGCGGCCGGCCCGAGTGGATTTTCCTCGGCGCGGCGCTCTTCATGATGGTGACGTTGCTGGCCGCCCTGGCCGGGCGGTTTGTCGGCATGCGGTCCGGGTTGCGCCGCAGCTAAACCGACCCTCGGCAAAAAAATAAGAAATCTGTAACATTGCCCTAACTTTAACGTTTCGTTATATTGCGCCGCACTATAATTGCTGCGCCGCAAAATCAATAACTTGCGGGCTTACCGGGAAAGGGAAAGCGCAGATGGCTGTGGATGGCGACGGTCCGAACTCGCACTTGCACGGATATTTCATCGAAGACCTGTCGGTCGGGATGACGGCGAAATACGCAAAGACCATTACCGAAACCGATATCGTGATCTTCGCCGGCATATCCGGCGACAACAACCCCCTGCATTTGAACGAGGAATTCGCTCGCGAGTCCATGTTCAAGGGACGGATCGCGCATGGCATGCTGACCGCGGTGTTCATTTCCACCGTCCTGGGCACCAAGTTGCCGGGACCGGGGTGCATCTACCTCAACCAGGAGGTCAAGTTCCTCGCGCCGGTCCGGCCGGGCGACACGGTTCAGACCGAGGTGACGATTACCGACGTCAACCTGGAGAAGTGCCGCGCCGTGGCCAAATCCGTCTGCACGGTCGCCGGAGAGCCGGTCGTCGAGGGCCTCTCGACACTGCTGGTTCCCTCGCGCGAACGCGTCAAGAAGCGCAAGGCGGCTTGATCCAGCCGCGCACGGCCGGCCTTCAGCACTAAACAAAAGCCTTCCGGCCCGCTATACCTGTGCCCCCATGGGGCCGGCGGGGCCGGTGCGTTGAGTGATAGGCGATGCGAATCCTGCGTCATTACGACGGTGTTCCCGACGACATGCGCGGCGGCGCCGTCGTGCTGGGCAATTTCGACGGCGTGCACCGCGGCCATCAGGAGGTGATCGGCGGCGCCGTCGCCGATGCCGCGGCGCGGGGGCTGCCGCACGTGGTCGTCACCTTCGAGCCGCATCCGCGCAGTTTTTTCGCGCCGCAGCAACCGCCCTTCCGGTTGACGCCGTTCCGCAGCAAGGCGATCCATCTCGCCGCGCTCAAGGTCGACACGCTGATGGTCTTGGCCTTCAACGAGCGTATGGCGCAGCTCGGCGCGGAAGAGTTCGTGCGGAATATCCTGATCGACGGGGTCGGCGCGCGGCAGGTCACGGTGGGCTACGACTTTCGTTTCGGCAACGGCCGGCGCGGCGATGTCGATCTTCTCAAGAGCATGGCGGCGGACGGCGGCTTCGCCGTCAACGTGATCGAGCCTGTGGCCTCCGCTGACGGCGAGGTCTATTCCTCGACCCGCATCCGCGACTACCTCGCCGCCGGGAAGCCCGGCCACGCGGCTGCCCTGTTGGGCCGTCCCTTCGAGATCGAGGGACGGGTCGAACAAGGCGACCAGCGCGGCCGAACCATTGGGTTTCCCACGGCGAACCTCATGCTCGGCGAATACCAGCGTCCGGCCTATGGCGTCTATGCCGTGCGCGCCGGGGTGGGCGACGGCGCGGCGACCGAATGGTATGACGGCGTCGCCAATCTCGGCACCCGGCCGACGGTCGACGGATCGCGCCTGCTGTTGGAGGCGCATCTGTTCGATTTCGACGACGATATCTACGGACAGCATCTGCGGGTCGCGATGATCGAGTTCATCCGCCCCGAGCGCAAATTCGACAGTTTCGATGCGTTGAAGGCGCAAATCGCCGAGGATAGCGCGGCGGCCGGCCGAATTTTACGCACCCGCGCCGCCGGCGCTTCTTGACCCGTCCCTCGCGCCGTATAGGATGGCGCGCCAATCGGAAAATGACGTCATGACTGTCGACTATAAAGACACCATTCACCTGCCGCGGACGGCCTTTCCCATGAAGGCCGGGTTGCCGAAACGCGAGCCCGAGCTGCTGGCGCGCTGGCACGAGATGGATCTGTGGCGCAAGCTGCGCGCGCAGTCGAAGGGCCGACCGAAATTCATCCTGCACGACGGCCCGCCCTATGCGAACGGCCATCTGCATATCGGCCACGCGCTGAACAAGATCCTGAAGGACGTGGTCAACCGGTCGCAGCAGATGCTGGGCAAGGACGCGAACTACGTGCCCGGCTGGGACTGTCACGGTCTGCCGATCGAATGGAAGATCGAGGAACAGTACCGCGAGAAGGGTCAGGACAAGGACGCGGTTCCGGTGGACGAATTCCGCCAGGAATGCCGCGACTTCGCGACCCATTGGATCGACGTGCAGCGTGAGGAGTTCAAGCGCCTCGGCGTCTTCGGCGACTGGGACCGGCCCTACACCACGATGGACTATGGGGCCGAAGCGCAGATCGCCCGCGAGATCGGCGCCTTTCTGTTGAATGGCGGCCTCTACCGCGGGTCCAAGCCGGTGCTGTGGTCGATCGTCGAGAAGACCGCACTGGCCGAGGCCGAGGTCGAGTATCACGATATCTCCTCGCCGACGATCCATATCCGTTTTCCCGTGGTGCGGGCGTCGGCGCCGGTGCTCGAAGGCGCGTCGGTCGTGATCTGGACCACGACGCCCTGGACCATGCCGGGCAACCGGGGGCTCGCGTATGGCGCGGACTTCGACTATGTGGTGGTCGAGGTCACCGAGGTGGCCGAGGGCAGCCTCGCCAAGGTCGGCGAAAAGATCGCCGTCGCGGAACTGTTGCTGGCGACCGTGTGCGAGGAAGCGAAGATTACCGGTCATTCGGTTGTCGGCAAACTCAAAGGGTCGGATTTGGCCGGCACCGTGTGCGCGCACCCGCTTCGCGGACAAGGCTACGACCACGACGCGCCGCTGATGGCGGCCGATTTCGTGACCACCGAACAGGGCACGGGCTTCGTGCATATCGCGCCGGGGCATGGCGCGGACGACTTCGTGCTGGGCGCGCGGCATGGGCTGGAGATTCCGGCGACGGTCGGCGAGGACGGCGTGTTCTACGATCACGTGCCGATGTTCGCCGGCAAGACGGTCTACACGGCGGACGGCAAGCCCGGCGATATCACCGGGGCGGTGATCGGCGCGATGATCGAGGCGGGCGGGCTGCTGGCCAAGGGGCGGCTGAAGCATAGCTATCCGCATTCCTGGCGGTCCAAGGCCCCGCTGATCTTCCGGAACACGGCGCAGTGGTTCATCTCGATGGACAACAACGAGCTGCGCGACAAGGCGCTCAGCGCGATCGGCGAGACCGAGTTCTTCCCGGCGCAGGGTCGCAACCGCTTGCATTCGATGATCGAATCTCGGCCGGACTGGTGCATCTCCCGGCAGCGCGCCTGGGGCGTGCCGATTCCGGTCTTCGTCGAGAAGAAGACCGGCGAGCCGTTGCGCGACGCCAAGGTCGTGGACCGGATCGTGAAGGCGTTCGAGGCCGAAGGGGCGGATGCCTGGTTTAACAGCGAGCCGTCGCGTTTTCTCGGCAACGACTACAATCCGGGCGATTACGAGCAGGTGCGCGACGTCGTCGACGTCTGGTTCGATTCCGGGTCGACCCACGCCTTCGTGCTGGAACAGCGCGAGGACCTGGCCTGGCCGGCGACGCTGTATCTCGAAGGATCGGATCAGCATCGCGGCTGGTTCCACTCCTCGCTGCTGGAATCCTGCGGCACGCGCGGCCGGGCGCCCTATGATCAGGTGTTGACCCATGGCTTTGTGATGGCCGAGGACGGCCGCAAGATGTCCAAGTCGCTCAACAACTCCGTCGGCCCGCAAGAGGTCGTCGACCAATACGGCGCGGAGATGCTGCGGCTGTGGGTCGTCGCGTCGGACTATTCCGAAGACCTGAAGATCGGCCCCGAGATCATCAAGCATCAGGTGGACGCCTACCGGCGGCTGCGCAACACGCTGCGTTATCTGCTCGGGAATCTGAACGGTTATGACGGGACGGACCGCGTCGATCCGGCCGACATGCCCGAACTGGAACGTTGGGCGCTGCATCGCATCTGGGAGATGGACCGGATCATCCGGGATTGCGCCGAGCGCTACGACTTCCACGCCATGTTCCGGAACCTGCATGATTTCTGCGCCATCGACCTGTCGGCCTTCTACTTCGACATCCGCAAGGACACGCTGTATTGCGACGCGCCGGACTCATTGCGCCGCCGGGCGGCGCAGACCGTGCTGGCCACGTTGTTCGATTGTCTGACCGCGTGGTTCGCGCCGATCCTCTGCTTCACGGCGGAGGAGGCGTGGCTGGCCCGCTATCCGGACGAGGACGGCAGCGTGCATTTACGGCAGTATCCCGACATCCCGGCGGACTGGCGGAACGACGCCCTGGCCGCACGCTGGGAGAAGGTGCGCGACATCCGCCGTGTCGTGTTGGGCGCGTTAGAGATCGAGCGGGCCGAAAAACGGATTGGGTCGAGCCTGCTGGCGGCGCCGGACGTCTATCTCTCGAAGGAGTTCCAGGCGGCCATCGACGGTCTCGACCTTGCCGACATCACCATCACGTCGGATGTCACGATCCTTGTCGAGCCCGCGCCGGCGGAAGCGTTCACGCTACCCGAGGTGAACGGGGTCGCCGTCGTGCCGAAGATGGCGGAAGGCCAGAAATGCGCCCGCTGCTGGAAGGTCCTGCCCGAGGTCGGCAGCCATCCCGACGTTCCGGGAACCTGCAACCGCTGCGCCGCCGCCGTCCGGTCCAGCCGTGTCGCCGCATGAGCGCAATGCTGCGGCTGGGTCTTATCATCGCGGGCGTGATCATTGTCTTCGATCAGGCCACCAAACTATGGGTGCTCGCCGAGTTTCTCGATAATCCTCGGGTGGTTCCGGTGACCAGCTTCTTCAATTTAGTGCTGGTCTGGAACCGCGGCGTCAGCTTCGGGCTGTTCGCCTCGGACGCCGCATGGGCGCCCTATATCCTGTCCGGGCTCGCAATCACGATCTCGATTTTCCTGGTTCTGTGGCTACGGAACGCGGAAAACCGGGTGCTGGCGGCCGGTTTGGGGTTCGTGCTGGGCGGGGCGATCGGCAATGTGATCGACCGGTTGCAGTATCAAGCGGTGGTCGATTTCCTGGATTTTCACGCTTTCGGCTACCATTGGCCGGCCTTCAATGTCGCCGATTCGTCGATATTCATCGGCGTAATCCTTATTCTTTTCGATGGGTTATTTGAAAATCGCCGGAAACCCGTTTAAAACGGACGCTTGATCAGTAGTGGGAGCAGGACGTGGACCGTGGTGTCTTGAAAGTCGGAACGATGGCGATGGCGGCGGTGATGCTGTCCGGCTGCGTTCTGTTCGACGCCACTCGCCGGGCCGGCCCGGACGAGTTCGGCGTGGTGTCGCGGGCACCGTTGAGTCAGCCGCCCGATTTCGCGCTGCGGCCGCCGCGCACCGGCGCGGAACGCCCGAACGAGGTCACGCCCCGCGATCAGGCGCGGTCCCGGCTGTTGACGTCGGCACAGCAAGACCCCGCCGTACAGCCTGCTGGCGTCGGCGCGGGCGACCAAAACGCCAGGGGCTTCAATGCCCCAGCCCAGAGCGGCCCGTCCGCCGGCGAGCAGGCGTTGCTCGATCTCGCGGGCGCGTCCAACGTCGATCCCGATATCCGCGTCTTGGTGAACCGCGAGAGCGGCCGCGTCGCGGAGGACGAGTCGATCGTCGACAAATTGGTCTTCTGGCGGAGCACGTCGACGGTCAACGAGGTCGTGGATCCCAAGAAGGAAGCGGAGCGTCTGAACCGCAAATCGGCCCTGGGCGAGCCACCGGCGCCGTCGAACGAGGGAACGTCCGCGCCGCCGAAGTAGTTTCGGCGTGGTAATCTTTGTAAACAAAATAATAACGACATCGTTATACCCTTTTTACGCCCTATTGCTTTGGTAGGGTGTTGGCCGCATATATGCTGCCTAGCGTGACCGCTAAATAGGATGGACGATGCGCATTAAGACATTTCCCCTATGGTTCATAGCGGCGATGGCGATACTGGCGATTTTGGCGCCGGGCCACGCTGCGGTTTTCAATCCCAAAAGCTTTACGTTGGAGAACGGCCTCCAGGTCGTGGTCATTTCGAATCATCGCGTGCCGGTGGTCACCCATATGATCTATTACCGGGTCGGCGCGATGGACGAACCGCCGGGGAAATCCGGCATCGCCCACTATCTCGAACATCTCATGTTCAAGGGCACCAAGACGCTGGCGCCCGGCGAGTTCTCGGCGACCGTGGCGCGGAACGGCGGGCGGGAAAACGCCTTCACGTCGCAGGACTTTACCGGTTATTTCCAAACGGTCGCGTCGGACCGTCTCGAAGCGATGATGAAGATCGAGGCGGACCGGATGACCAATCTGGTGTTGTCGGAGGAAGTGATCGAGCCGGAGCGCCAGGTGGTTGCCGAGGAGCGGCGCAGCCGCATCGAGAACAACCCGGCGGGCAAATTGAATGAACATGCCGACGCCGCGCAATACATGAACCATCCGTATCGCATCCCGATCATCGGCTGGCAGCATGAGGTCGACGGCCTGTCCCGCGACGACCTGCTGGCCTTCTACCGGGATTGGTATGCGCCCAACAACGCGGTCCTGGTGATCTCCGGCGACGTGACCGTCGAGACGGTGAAGCCGCTGGCCGAGAAATACTACGGCGTGATCCCGGCCCGGACGCTGCCGGAGCGGCCGGATTGGCGCGAGCCGCCGCAGCTTGCGGATCGCCGCGTGACCTATAAGCACAAGCAGGTGCGCCAGCCGAGTTGGTCGCGCCGCTACCTGGCGCCCAGCTACGGGGCTGGACCGAGGGAGCATACCTACGCCCTGCAGGTTTTGGCCGAAATTCTCGGCGGCGGGTCGACGAGCCGGCTTTATAGGGCACTGGCCGTCGAGGAAAAGGTCGCGGCCTCCGCCGGCGCCTGGTACGACGCCGACGCGCGCGGGCCGGGCCAGTTCGCCCTTTACGGTTCGCCGCGCCCCGGCCAGAAGCTCGACGACGTGGAAATCCTGATCGAGCGAGAGATCGCGCGGCTGCTCAAGGATGGAGTGACCGAGCAGGAAGTCACCGATGCGGTGCGGCGGCTCCAGGACGCGGCGATTTTCGCGCGAGATTCGGTCAGTGGGCCCGCCCGCATCATCGGCAGCGCGCTGATGATCGGCTTGACGATCGAGGACGTCGAGAGTTGGCCGGCGCGGGTCGGGGCAGTGACCGTCGACTCGGTGAACGCGGCGGCCAAGGCGGTGTTCGAGCAGCCCGGCACCGTGACCGCCGTGCTGCTGCCGGAAGAAACAAGCTGAGGGACAGCCCATGTTCGGAAAGACTCAAAATTATCGTTTCGCCGGGCGAACGGTCCTGCTTTTCATTCTGCTGACCGTCGGGTGGACCCATGCCGCGCGTGCGGTCGAGGTGCAGAAAGTGGTCAGTCCCGGCGGGATCGAAGCGTGGTTCGTGCAGGACGCGTCGGTGCCGTTGGTTTCCATCGAGTTCCTGTTCCGGGGCGGCGCGGCCGGCGACCCGAGCGGTAAGGCCGGATTGGCCAGTATGACCGCGTCGCTACTGGACGAAGGCGCGGGCGATTTGGACAGCCAGGCCTTTCAGGGCCGGCTGCAGAATCTGTCGATCCAACTCGGCTTCCGGGCGGGGTATGACAGCTTCAGGGGCAGCTTGAAAACACTCAACCGCAACCGTGACGAAGCGGTTCGTCTGCTGCGGTTGGCGATGACCGAACCGCGGTTCGACGCCGAGCCGGTGCAGCGCATCCGCGGCGAGGTTCTGGCGTCGCTCAAACGGCGCTCGACGCGGCCGGGATACATCGCCCGGCGCATCTGGCAGCGCGCGGTCTTTCCCGATCATCCTTATGGCCGGCCGGTCAGCGGAACCGAGACGACGATCGGCGCGATCGAGGTGGCGGATTTGCGGGATTTCGCGAAACATCATCTTGCCCGGGACCAGTTGCTGGTTGGGGTGTCCGGCGATATCAGCATCGCCGAGTTGGGTCCGCTGTTGGACCAGGCCTTCGGCGCTCTTCCGGCGAAGGCCGAGCGGACGCCGCTCGAAACAGCGTCGCCCGGGGCGCAAGGGGCGACCTTCATCGTCGAGCGGTCGGTGCCACAGAGCGTGGCGGTGTTCGGCCTGCCCGGGCTGTCGCGCAGCGACCCGGACTATTACACCGCTTATGTCATGAACCACATTCTCGGCGGCGGCTCGTTCAGTTCCTGGCTTTACGAAGAGGTGCGCGAGAAGCGGGGCCTCGCCTATTCGGTCTATAGCTATCTCAGTCCGCGCGAGGGCGCGCCGTTCTGGATGGGCAGCGTGGCGACCGCCAATGCCCGGATGGCCCAATCGGTCGAGTTGATCCGGGCGCAGATCCAGCGGATGCGCGAGACCGGCGTTTCGGACGAGGAGTTGAAGAACGCGAAGCTCTTTCTGAACGGATCTTTCCCGCTGCAGTTCACCAGCAGCGACCGGATCGCCTCGATCCTGGTGGCGATGCAGTATCACGCGTTGGGGGTCGACTATCTCGACCGTCGCGCCGGGTATATCGACGGCGTGACGCGGCAGGATATCGATCGTCTCGCGAAACGGATTCTCGACGTGGACAAGCTTACGGTCACCGTCGTCGGCCAGCCGGAAGGGTTGAAGTCGACCAGCAAGGCGCCGGAGACCGATAGCTGACGCGGCGCGTGCCGAGTCGCGATGATGTCACGATACGGCGCTGCATGGGGTCGGGTAAGCGACCCGGATCGCTGGTGTTTTGCGTCGACCGTTGCGCGCCTGCGCCATGGCGGGCAATATCCGCGCTGACCGGTCATGCTGTATAGCCAGGACATAGAATATTGTATTGCCGAGGCGGTCGGCGCGGGCGGCTTGCCGCGCGAACGCTTCCAGTCCTTTTTGAAGCAGGCGGCCGGTGCGATCGACGGCTTGCGGGCGCGCCATGCGGACGGATCCTTGCCGTTGCTGCGCTTGCCGGGCAAGACCGACGATCTGGCGGATTTGGAACGGGTCGCGGCGCGCTACCGACAGAATTTCGACGATGTCCTGCTGCTCGGCACCGGCGGGTCCAGTCTCGGCGGCCGCAGTCTCTGCGCCCTCGCCGGGCCGGATGCCGTTCTCGCTCAAGCCAAACCGCGCCTGCATTTCATGGAGAATGTCGACCCGCACAGTTTCGACGGGTTGATCGGCACGCTCGACCCGGCGCGCACCGGGGTCGTCGCCGTCTCGAAATCCGGCGGCACGGCGGAGACGCTGACCCAGCTTTTCTGCATCTTCAACTGGCTCGACGGAACCGTGGGGCGCGCTACTCTCGCCGAGCACGCCATGGCGATCGTCGAGCCGAACGACAGCGTGTTGCGCCGGCTCGCCGAGCGGTTCGACCTGCCCACGCTGGACCATGATCCGGGGGTCGGGGGACGGTTCTCCGTCCTGTCGCTGGTCGGTCTGCTGCCGGCGATGATCGCGGGCCTCGACGGCGCGGCGATCCGCCAGGGCGCCGACGAGGTGTTGCAGACGTTGTTGAGCGAGGGCAACCCCGCGGCCGTGCCGCCTGCCGTCGGCGCGGCCATCGCCGTGGGATTGGCGAAAGACCGCGGTGCGGCGATGTCGGTGCTGTTTCCCTATGTCGACCGGCTGGCCCCGTTCGCATTGTGGTACCGGCAGCTTTGGGCGGAAAGCCTCGGCAAGAACGGCGAGGGCACGACGCCGTTGCGCGCCATGGGCACCGTGGACCAGCACAGCCAGCTTCAGCTCTATCTCGACGGCCCGGCGGACAAGCTCTTCACCGTGGTGATGGGGCCGAACGCCGGCGTGGGGCCGGTCATCGATACCGCCTTGTTCGACGACGACTCGCTCGATTGGATGCGCGGGCGTCGCATGGGCGACCTGCTCGATTCCTGCCAGCGCGCCACCGCCGAAACGCTCATCGCGCGGGGACGGCCGGTTCGGGTGCTGCGGCTCGACGCGGTGGACGAGCGCACGCTCGGCGCGCTGATGATGCATTTCATGCTGGAAACGATCATCGCCGCGCAGCTGCTGGGCGTTGATCCGTTCGACCAGCCCGCGGTCGAGGAGGGCAAGCAGTTGGCGCGGCGCTACATGGCCGCCTTCGGGGAGGCGTCGTCGTGACCATCCAGCGTTTGCCCGAAACGGTGGTCAACCGGATCGCCGCCGGCGAGGTCATCGAACGCCCGGCCTCGGCGGTCAAGGAATTGGTGGAAAACAGCATCGACGCGGGTGCGCGGCAGATCGACGTGACGATCCGCGACGGCGGCAAATCGCTGATCGCGGTCGCCGACGACGGCTGCGGCATGGCCCGGGACGACCTGTTGCTCGCGGTCGAGCGGCACGCCACCTCGAAGCTGCCGGATCACGATCTGTCGGCGATCGCCAGCCTGGGCTTCCGGGGCGAAGCGCTGCCGTCGATCGGCGCGGTCAGCCGGCTCGCGATCACCAGCCGGACGGCCGACGCCGACAGCGCCTGGATGCTCGCCGTGGAGGGCGGCAAGCTGTCGGGCCCGTCCCCGGCGGCGCACGCGGCCGGGACGCGGATCGAGGTGCGCGATCTCTTCTACGCGACGCCGGCGCGGCTCAAGTTCCTGCGGACCACGCGGTCGGAAACGCAGCAGATCAGCGACACCTTGAAACGGCTGGCGATGGCGCGGCCGGATATCGGGTTCTCCCTGACCGACGAAACCAAGACCCGCCTGCGGCTCGACGCCGAGCAGGGCGAGCTGCTGGAAAGCCGCCTGCAACGGTTGTCGGGCATCATGGGCCGGGAATTCGCCGCCAACGCGCTGCCGATCGATGCCGAGCGCGAAGGCATCCATCTCACCGGATACGCGGGATTGCCGACCCTGAACCGGGGCAACGCCGCGCAGCAGTTTCTTTTCGTCAACGGCCGACCGGTCAAGGACCGGCTGTTGATCGGCGCGGTCCGCGGCGCCTATGCCGATTTCCTGTCGCGCGACCGGCATCCGCTGATCGCGCTGTTCCTGGAGATCGAACCCCATGCGGTCGACGTCAACGTCCATCCGGCCAAGGCCGAGGTGCGGTTCCGCGATTCCGGTCTGGTGCGCGGGCTGATCGTCGGCGCGCTGAAGCACGCCTTGGCCGAGGCCGGGCACCGGGCCTCGACCACGGTCGCCGCCGCCGCGCTGGGCGCGATCCGGACCAATGCGCCGCAACAGGGCGGCGGCCCCTATCCGGGGCCGGCCTATCGCTATCCCGGCGGCGGCCTGTCCCGCGGCCTGTCCGAACAGGGAGCCGCCTATCAGGCGCCGCTCGGGGGCGCCGGATCGGCGGGCGAGGTCGTCGCCTTTCCGCCCGAGGCGCGCGCCGGCCAGGAATACGCGCCCGACACGGGTGAGATCGTGGAATCCTACCCGCTTGGCGCGGCGCGCGCGCAACTGCACGAAACCTATGTGGTGGCGCAGACCGGCGACGGGATCGTCATCGTTGACCAGCACGCGGCGCATGAACGCCTAGTCTACGAACGGATGAAGGCGGCCTTGGCGGAGACCGGGGTCAAGCGGCAGGGCTTGCTGATCCCCGAGATCGTCGAATTGGACGAACCGGCGGTGCAGCGCCTGGTCGACCGGGCGCATGAACTGGCGGAGCTGGGGCTGGTGCTCGAAGGGTTCGGGCCCGGCGCGGTCGCGGTGCGCGAGGTCCCGGCGATGCTCGGTAAGGTCGATGTCGCCGGTCTGGTGCGCGATCTCGCGGACGAGTTGGCGGAACTCGGCGGGACCTTCAGCCTCAAGGAGAAGCTGGAGGAGGTTTGCGGGACGATGGCGTGCCATGGCTCGGTGCGCGCGGGCCGGCGCCTCAATCAGGATGAGATGAACGCTTTGCTGCGCGAGATGGAAGGCACGCCGCATTCCGGCCAGTGCAACCACGGCCGACCGACCTATGTGGAGTTGAAGCTCGCCGATATCGAGAAGCTGTTCGGTCGGCGTTGAGCCGCGCCGACCGCGACCCGCCATGCTGCCGCTCCTCCTCGCCGCGCTCGCCAATGTCATCGGGTTCGGCGTCATCGTGCCGTTGTTGCCGTTCTATGCGGGGACGGCGGGCGCAACGCCGCAGCAGGTCGCCTGGCTGTTCGCCAGCTTTTCCCTGGCGCAATTCCTGACCGCCCCGCTCTGGGGCCGGCTGTCGGACCGGGTTGGCCGCAAACCGGTCATCCTGATCAGTTTCGCGGGATCGGCCGCCGCCTATATCTGGTTGGCCAACGCCGGCGGACTGACCGAAATCTTCGCTGCCCGGATTCTCGGCGGCGTCATGAACGGCTGGCTGGTGACGAGCCAAGCCTACATCGCGGATACCACCGCGCCGGACCAGCGCGCCCGTGGGATGGGCCTTATCGGCGCGGCCTTCGGCGTCGGCTTCGTCGTCGGTCCGGCGCTCGGCGGGTATCTGGTCGGCGGGGCCTCGCCCAATTTTCAGTTGCCGATCCTGGTCGCCGCCGGCGGATCGATGGTCGCGTTGACCGTGGCTCTGGTGGGCATTCGCGAGCCGGTGCGGCATGAACGGTCGTCGACGGCGCGGGTCCGGCTGCAGGACGTGACCGCCACAGCACCGATCTTCGCCGTGATGCTCGGTCTGCATTTCTGCCTCTTCTTCGTGTTTTCCGGCATGGAATCGGTCTTCGCGCTGTGGTGCGAGCGGATCCTCGGCATGGGGCCGCGGCAGGTCGGTTACTACCTGGCCTTCGCCGGTCTGTGCAGCGTGTTTGTCCAGGGCTGGCTGGTCGGCCGCCTGGTCGGGTGGTTCGGCGAGCCGCTGGTGTTCAGCCTGGCGGTATTCTGTTTGGCGGGGGGGTTGGCGATCCTGCCGACGACCGACGTGCGCCTGATGCTGTTGCCGCCGCTCGCCTTGCTGTCGGTCGGGTTCGGTCTCGCCAATCCGTCGCTGCTCAGCAT
Organism: Alphaproteobacteria bacterium; assembly: GCA_028281325.1. GTDB lineage: Bacteria > Pseudomonadota > Alphaproteobacteria > UBA8366 > UBA8366 > JAJFJD01. The sequence goes on along the minus strand of JANQKC010000011.1, from coordinate 40,539 downwards.
GATGAGCAGCGCCGCGCCGGACGCCATCCGCGGCGGTGCGTTGGGGTTGAGCCAGTCCGCGGCGAGCCTCGGCCGCATCCTGGGACCGGCCTGGGGCGGGTTCGCCTTCGCCGCGCTGGGCGTGTCGTGGCCCTTCTTTTCGGGTGCGTTGGTGCTGGGGCCCGTGTTGGTTCTCTCGTTCATCCTGCTGAAACGGTTTCAGCGCGCCGGGTGAGCAGGGCAACCTGGGCTGTATTGCGATGGTAATCCCTTGACAGTTTGGTCCGTCGGCGCGCGACCGCGAGAGTCGGGCGCGCCGGCGGTGGCCACGCCGCTCCTGGAAGGCGTTAGGATTGTTTTTGCACAAACATCCAACCTCTCAGGAGAACAACATGACCACCAAGGACAAGATAGCACGGCGCAAGCTGAGCTTGCTGGAATTGGCCAACGAAATGAGCAATGTCTCGAAGGCCTGCCGCATCATGGGGTATTCCCGCCAGCAGTTTTACGAGATCAGAAGGAACTACCAGACCTACGGGGCCGACGGGCTGATCGATCGGCTGCCCGGCGCCAAGGGTCCGCACCCCAACCGTGTCTCCGAGGAAGTCGAGGCCGCGATATTGTCGCATGCCCTCGATCACCCCACCCATGGCGCGCTGCGTGTCGCCCAGGAACTGTCGCTCAAGGGCGTGCAGGTCTCATCTGGCGGGGTGCGCGGCGTATGGTCCCGCCACAGCCTGCTCACCAAGCAGGAACGGCTGTTGCGGCTGGAGAAGACTACGGCGGACCGCAAGATCGAGCTCTCCGACGAGCAGGTCCGGCTGCTGGAACGGTTCAGCCCAGAGTTCCGCGAACGCCATATCGAGACCCGCCACACCGGCGATCTCGTCGCCGTCGACACCTTCTTCGTCGGCCATCTCAAAGGGGTCGGGAAGGTCTACCTGCAGACCGTCGTCGACTGTCACTCGCGCTATGCCTGGGGCAGGCTCTATCCCAACAAGCTGCCGGTCACCGCGATCCACGTCATGAACAACGATGTGCTGCCGACCTTCGAGACACAGGACGCAAGGATATCGACGGTGCTCTCGGACAATGGCAGGGAATATTGCGGCCGGCCCGACCGTCATCCCTTCGAGCTGTTCCTCCAGCTCGAGGAGATCGAGCATCGCACCACCAAGGTCAGGAGGCCACAGTCCAACGGCTTCGTCGAACGCCTGCACCGTACCCTGCTCGACGAGCACTTCCGCGTCATGGGCAGGAAGAAGTTCTACGAGAGCATCGACGAGATGCAGAAGGACCTCGATGCCTACCTCATCGCCTACAACACCAGACGACCCCATCAGGGCCGAAACATGAACGGTAGGACGCCCGCCGACGTCTTCAAACGCTGCCTGCCAAGGACGAAAAAAACAAAGGAGGATAAAAGGAAAAAAGCCGCCTAAACTAACTCCGGCCAGGAGCGGCGACTGTCAGGCGAATACCCTATCTGTACAACCTATGTTTCCGTATTTGGCAATCTCTTAGCGTTCTTGAAGCTAATGGTATTGCCATTCTTGCTTCTGACGATCCTTCAAACGGGCTGGGAATACTCGCCGGTTTCGGCAACGGTACCGGTTTCCTTGGTTCTTCCACTTCTTATCTTGATTCCATACACGGCGTTTTCCGTATCTTGGCATCGTTACGTTCTTTTAGGTCCGATCAAAGGTCGCCCGCGGATCATTTCGGCCGCCCTAGGACGGCATTTTCGTTACTTGCGTGAGTTTTTCGTTGTTACAGCGGCATACGTGGCCCCTCTTGTCGCAGCAGGAATCTTGATCCTTTCGGGACCAGATATTTCGAGCGCGCACTATGCAATCTATACCCTAGTATGGCCTATTCTTTTTCTCATTTTGAAGTATCTAATTCTTCCATACCCATTTGCCCGTGTCTGTTTCGTATTTCCGCAAGTTGCAATTGATGAAATTTACTCCTTTAGACGATCTTGGCAGAGCACTAGAGGGCAAGGACTCCGAATTTATCTGGCGATATTGGCTGCCGCCCTCCCAATGCTCCTAGTTTCACATGTCGGGCTTTACTTTGCGGGCATTTACTACGCTCGAACTGTTGGGTTTGAACAATACAAGGCGAGCGAGAGCGAATTGATGCTGGTACTTGGGCTATTCAGTAGGTTGCTCGGTTTTTTGACACTTGCATTGATCGTCAGTGCCGTATCGATTGCATACCGGACCTGCATGGGATGGATTCCTGCCGACGATAGCGGGGCGGTCACTCGTAACAGCGGCTAGAGTATTCCCTAAAGATTCAGATGTTTCCCCATCGTCCCAGACATCGTCGAGAAACAATCGGCTGCTATTTGTCGCATCGGTTGCGGTGGCTCGGGCGTCAGGCGGGCGCTACGATGCCGCAAAACAATCGCCTGGAATGGGAGGATGCGACGTGTTCAAGCAGGATCGGTTTATCGAGGATTGCAAATCGGCGGTGGGCGAGGGGCAGAGGGCCATTCGCGAACTGGTCGTGGAAGCGGTCGCGGACCCTTCGGGCGTCTGCGCCGAGTTGGGCGAGCCGACCCAGGCGGGCGTCTTCCCGCTGTATCAGGCCGACGACCTGACGATCATCAACTTCATCTGGGCGCCCTGCATGACGTTGCTGCCGCATAATCACAACATGTTCGCGGTGATCGGCATCTACGGCGGGCGCGAGGACAATATGTTCTGGCGCCGCATCAAGGACGCAGCGCCCGGCGCGCCGATGATCGAAGCCGCCGGCTCGGACTCGATGGGAACGGGGCAGGCGGTGACGATGGGCCCCGACATCATCCATTCGGTCGCCAACCCGATCAAGAAACTGACCAGCGCCCTCCATGTCTATGGCGGTAACTTCTTCGAACCGCCGAAGCCGCGCGCGCAGTGGGATCACGAGACCTTGGTCGAGGAACCTTGGGACATGGACCACACCCGCGCCGTCTTCCGCGAATGCGACGATCGCTTCAACGCCTGGCTCGCCGCCGAAGGCTAGGTCCGCTTACGCCCCTTTCCGACCGCTCAGCAACAATTGAAACAGTTTTCCGCCGATGCAGACAACGGCGGGAAACACTGCCGCCTTAGGGTGTTCGGTGTTCGGTGTTCGGGATCGGCATTCCCGCCGGTTTCGCTCGAACACCCAACAAAGGGCGGAGGCATCCCATGAGTGCGATCGTCGCGAATACGCAAAGCGCGGAATACGTCGATTTTTGGAACGAGATCCTGGTTCCGAAATTCATCCGTTTCAAACATATCTTGGTTGATGGGCTGACGAATCACAGCGCCGCCATCTTTCCCAATCTGCCGGTGAAAGAGGGCGATAAGGTGCTCGATATCGGATGCGGTTTCGGCGACACCGCCGTCGACCTTGCCCGGCGCGTCGGGTCGAAGGGCACCGTTGTCGGTCTCGATTGCTGCAACGCTTTCCTCGAATACGGACGGGCGGACGCGGCAGCGAAAGGCCTGACGAACGTCGCCTTTGTCGAGGGCGATGCGCTGTTGGAAAGGTTCGACCCGACCTACGATTTCGTCTTCTCGCGCTTCGGCACGATGTTCTTTTCGAACCCGGTCGCCGGGCTGCGGAACATGCGAACGGCCCTCAAGCCGGGCGGTTTGACGACGCATATCGTCTGGCGGAGTCCGGCGGACAATCCCTGGCTTAGCATGGCGAAGGATGTCGTGCTCGCCTATTTGCCTGCGCCGGGTGATGACGCGCGTACCTGCGGTCCGGGTCCTTTTTCGATGGCGAACGAAGAGATGGCCACCGGTATGATGAAATCCGCCGGATACGAAGACGTCACCTTCACGCGGGTCGACGCGCCGGTACTCGTCGGCCGTACGGTGCAGGACGCCATCGATTTCCAACTCGCGCTCGGCCCGGCGGGTGAGGTTTTCCGCGAGGCGGGCAACGAGGCCGAAGCGAAACGCGGCGAGATCGAAGCGGCCCTGGCCGAGGCGATCGAGGCGCAGAAACAGGACGCCGACGGCATCGTGATGGAGTCGTCGTCCTGGGTCATCACCGGCCGTAACCCGGCCTAGGAAGGTAAGGATGCCGAGCAGCGTTCCGGCTGGCTGGGCAAGGCGGGGACGCCGTGCGTTGTCATCAAGCTGCAAGAATTTTCATGTATGTTTCATCAAACGGTCATGAAATGGAGGCGGAGCGGGCCATGGCAATGAAAATAGACCTTGCGCAACTGTTCGAGAAAATCGGCGGCGTCGAGACCTATGACGCCGGTGCGATCGTCTTCAGACAGGGCGATCCCGGCTCGAATATGTATGTCGTGAAAAGCGGGACCGTATCCGTCGCCGTGGACGGCAAGCAGGTTGCGACGCTTCGGGATGGCGACATCTTCGGCGAAATGGCGTTGATCGATAAGTCGCCGCGTAGCGCGACGGTGACCGCGTCGAGCGACTGCGCCCTTGTGCCGTTGGACGAGAAACGTTTTCTCTACATGGTCCACGAAACCCCGTATTTCTCGCTCGACGTGATGAAGGTCATCGCCAACCGCCTGCGGACGATGAACCGGTTGCTGTAAGACACCATCTAGCGATTTCCTCTCGTTCTGACGATACTGCAGCCTGCATCGATTGCGGGCTGAGGGCGAGAGGGGGCTTCGCGATGAACCGGGCGTTATTCGCCGCTTGCATGACCATCACCGTCGTTGGCGTGGCGTGGCTGATTTACGACATCTTCATCCGCACGCCCGCGGCAGACTTCACGACCCGGCTCGGCGAGGCCGGAACGCATGATCAGGACCGCCGCCTGCCGAACCTTCCGGTACAAATCGTGTTGGAGCAAAACCGCTCCCGGGTCATCGCCTGGCAGGACGATGGCAACATTCATGCGTGGGATACGGCGACCGGCACGTCGCAACTGGTCATCTGGTCGGAATCGCTTTTCGCCTATTGCCGGGCCCGCGAGTTGTTGCTTGTCAATGGATCCGACAATGTCGTTCTGGTCGACGTCGCGTCGGGCGACAAACGCCATGTCGTGGGCGGCGCCTATGACCACGCGGCATGGAGCAAGGATTGTTCGAGCTTCGCGATCGCGGGCGAAGGGTCGCGGACGGTTGAAGTCTGGAAGACCGACAGCGTGACCAGATACGCCGTCGCCGCGACGAAAATGTCGGTCCGTAATGGGTTGGCAATGTCGGACAACGGGCAGTTCGTGGCCGCGGCAACCGGTGCTTACACCGACCAACCGGATCCGCTCGGTCGCCGTCCGGGGCATCGCACGATCCTGGAAATCTTCGAAGTGCTGGGCGACTTCCAGATGGCGCAAACGGCGTCGGTGTTCGAACCGAAGACGATCCTGGGCCTGTGGAGCATGGCCTTCGCGCCGGATTCGCAGGCGTTGATCGTCGGGTCGCAGATCGGCGGCACGTCCGGGCTGTGGAGCGTCCGGCCGCAGACCGGCGACGTGTCCTGGCGGCACGACGGCTTCGAGTCCTATTGGGTCCGGGCGGTGGCGGTATCGCCGAATGGGCAACTGGCGGTTTCCGGCGACGAGAACGGAATGCTGCGCGGCTGGGACGTGGAAAGCGGCGAACGAAAGTTCGAGCGCCACACCGGCCTCGTTATCCAATCCTTGGCATTTTCCGAGGATGGCAAAACGCTGGCGATGGCGCTTTGGGATTCAACCATCGGCCTGCTGGACGTGACCCAGTTGACGCAAGAATAGCGCCGTTCACGGCATCACGACCGCGCTGCACCCCCGATGCTAGTCTTCGGTCCGCGGGTCGTCGGCAAAGGTATGGTCCGTCGGTTGCGGTGTTGCGGTCAGCAGGGTAACGCCGTCCGGCGCGTTGAAACGGTGCCAATGACCTTTCGGCACGATGGCGATCGTGCCTGCAGCCATTTCCATGCTTTGCGGGCCGTTTTCCGTCATGACGGTCAGCGTTGCCGATCCATCCAGCACATGGACGAGTTCGTCTCCCTTGCCGTGTCTTTCCCAGGGCGATTCCCCATCGAAGCTGCCAACGAAGATCGCGCCGTCGCGGAACGCGCCGAGATTGGCAAAGGCGGCCGCCGCCTCGGTCTCCGACGTGTCCGGCCCCCGAGCGTTAAGGATGGGGAGTTTGCCGAGCTCGTCCTTGATGTTTACCGCTCTAACCATACCGAACTCCTATGCCGCTCGAATTCTCGCACTTTATTTATCGCTTGGTGAAACGCCGGCCGAACAGCGGTTCCGGTTCACCGTGCGGGGTTGGGACGGTTTGCATTGAAATCCGGAAATTAGAAGGAATCCGGCCGCAAGACTTCGACATCGGACAGTGTAACGATGCCCATCTGGCGGTCCAGGACCTTGCGCACCAGTTTGAGGATCGCGGCGACCTTCTCGGCATCCAGGATAAGGATGACCTGGACCATGCGGCCCGCATCCGAGGACAAGGAGTCGCGCCGCCATGACCCGGCCTGACCCTTACCGCCCAGGGCCGGGAGCACCGTGTAACCGGGCACCTCCAGGCTATCCAAACTCTCCAGCAAGCGGCTCAGGTACGGCGCTTCGATGATGATCGACAGTCGCTTCTTCGGGTAGGTCTTGTAAGCGTCCATGACAAGGCTCCTAGGAAAGCCAACCGGCCAGTGCAATGTAAAATGGTATGCCAATTGTCAGGTTGAACGGAAATGTTACCGCCAGCGACAGCGTGAGGTAGAGCGACGGTTTTGCCTCCGGCAGCGCCAGGCGCATCGCGGCCGGCACCGCGATGTAGGACGCGCTGGCCGTCAGGACGGATAGAATGGCGATGCCGCCGCGATCCAGTCCGATCAGCAGCGCCGCCAGCGCCCCGAGCACGCCGCCGACCATTGGCATGTAAAGGCCGAAGACAAGCAGCGCGGGGGACAGGGTTCTGGCGACATGCCGCAATTCCCGACCGGCAACGAGTCCCATGTCCAGCAGGAACAGGCACAGAACGCCTTTGAAAGGGTCGACGATGAAGGGGGCGACGTCCTCGTAACCGCGTTCGCCGGTCGCCATGCCGACGGCGAAGGCCCCGATCAGCAGGACGACGGACCCGTTCAGCACCACTTCGCGCCAGGGTGTCGGCTGTTGCTGGCTGCCGTTCTGCCGGCCGCGGCGCGCCAGCCATAGGGCGGTAATGATGGCGGGCACCTCCATCGCGGCGGCCGCCGCCACCATGATACCGGGATAGGTGATCGAGGCTGCGTTCAGGGCTGCGGTCGCGGCGATAAAGGTGACGATGGAGATCGACCCGTAATGCGCCGCAATGGCTGCCTGATCGACTTGGCTCAGCCTGGTCGTCGTTCGCAGCAGCGCAAAGGCGATCAGTGGAATGACGAAACTGAGGGCCACGGCCGCCCCGATAACGGTGAGCAGATCCAAGCCCAATCCGTGCTCGCCCGCGGCGACGCCGCCCTTGAAGCCGATTGCGAGCATGAGATAGAGCGACAAGGCCTTGGCGACGGCTTCCGGTATCGCCAGTTCGGAACGCGCCAGCGCAGCGAAAACGCCCAGGGCGAAGAACAGCACCGGCGGCGAAATCAAATTCTGCGCGGCTAGGGTGAAATCCACGTGTGCAGTATCCTTTGGTCGATGTGCCGGAACGCCAGCAGGCAGCGTGCGGTTGGCATGAAGCGGTGAACAGGCTCGAAGAACCGAATTGATCGGCTATTCATACTGCCGAATTTGCGGATGGTCTTCCGCTATCTCGGCGAAGGCCGCGCGTACGGTTTCCGCCCCGCCGCGATCGGCGGCGTTCATGGCGTCGAAGATGCGGGATTTCACGAAGAAACGCCAATGGACGGGCAGGTTTGCGAGGATTTCCGTCAACGCGTCATAGGCGTCGCGCGACCAGTGTTTCTCATAGTCCTCGCGTTCCGGCCCAAAGTCGAAATGCCCGCTCGGCCGGGCGGCGGCGCGTAAATCCGCGCGCAGCGATTCGGTTTCGGCGGCGTTCACGGCACCGTCGGCGATCACCACGCCATAGTCTGCGCGCGCCGCGTGCATCGACACGCAGCCCCGTTCCACGTCGCGCAAGACCCGTTTGGGGTCGCGGTCCAGCGGGTCGCCGCGTCCGCCGCCGCCGGGGCCGTAGAAACGCAGCACGTCGCCGGGTTCGGCGGTCAGTGTGTCCCGGTTACCGAGGATTTCCTCCTCTGGCGTGTCCGGGTTGCGGATGAAGTTGGACGGCCGGCCCGCCTTGCCGCCGAGGATACCCCAGGGGCGGAAGCGGGTGCGGTCGCGGTTGCGCGCGGTGATCCGGGTCCCCGGCGAGAACACCTTGAATTCCAGCCAGGTGCCGAGCCCGCCGCGATTCTCGCCCGCGCCGCCGGAATCGGGCGACAGGCCGTAGCGCATGATTTCGATGGGGACTTCGGCTTCGATCAACTCGACCGGCGTGTTCTTCAGGTAGGACGCGTCCGCGCCGGACCCATCGGGCCCGTCCGCATGCGGCATGCCGCCCGCGCCCCCGACGACGGGATCGATCGCGGCAATGATGCGCCGGCCGCTCGTGTTGTCCGTGGTCATCACGTTGACGATCGAACTGGACCCGGCGGGGGCGGCGGGCATGCGCTCGGGAATGGCGAGGCTGAACGCGCCGAAGACCAGACTGCGCAACCGTCCGCAGGTCAGGCTCCGCATGCCGACGGCGGCGGGAAATTCCGGGTTCACCACGGTGCCCTTCGGCAGGATGCAGGTGAAGGGGCGGGTCAGCCCGCAGTTCAGCATGATGTTCGGGTTTAGCGTGTAGAGCACGTAATAGACGCCCACCAGCATCAGCGTGTGGTGCGCGTAACCGCCGGTCGGCACGTTGATCGACGACGTGAGTTGCGGGTCCGACCCGGTGAAGTCCAGCGTTGCGCTATCGCCGTCGATGGTGAGGGTGAGCGCCAACCGGCACGGATTGCGCTCGCTCTCGGAATCCTCATCCGTGTAGTCGGAGAAGAAATACGCCCCGTCCGGCATGCCGCGGAGGATTTCGCGCGCTTGATGCTCGGCGTAGTCCATCAGGTCTTCGACGCCTTGATGGAAGGTCTCGACGCCGAACTTGGCGACCATCTCCTTGACTTTGCGTTCGCCGGTATTCATCGCGCCGACGAAGGCTTTCAGGTCGCCCCAGTTCTGTTCCGGCTGGCGCACGTTGGTCATCATCACGTCCAGCAGTTCGCGGTTCAGCTCTCCGCGCTTGTACAGCTTGCAGGGTGCGAAGCGGATGCCTTCCTGATGGATCTCGACCAGGCTGCGCGACAGGCTTGCGGGCACCGCGCCGCCGATATCGGTGTTGTGGATATGCCCGGAGGAAAACGCCACAAGTTCGCCGTCATGGAAGATCGGTTTCCACAAATGTAGGTCGGGCGAATGGGTTGCCACATATCCGCTATAGGGGTCGTTGGTAAAGGCGATGTCGCCTTCTTCGTAGCCGCCGTCGACCATATCGAGCACATTGCGGTAATCGAGCCCGGGGAACCAGGTCGCACCCAAGTCGAGCGGGATGGCGAAGGTCTTCCCCGCGGGAGTAATCAGGGCGATGGTGAAATCTTCGGTTTCCTTCACGAAGGTGGAATGCGCCGTCCGGTACAGCGTGTAGGCCATGCTCTCGGTCGCGGCGCGGCAATGGTTGGAGAGGATTTCGAGCGTTACCTTATCGATCGCCATCTCAGGACACCTCCTGCAACGCGAGAATGATGCTGCCGTGCGCATCCACCGTGCCCATGAACCCGTCGGGGATGCAGCTCGTCGTATCCGATTGCGCGATGACGGCGGGACCCGCGAGCGTTTGCCCGGCACGGAGCCGGTCGCGTTCGTAGAGCGGCACGGTAATCTGCTCGCCTCCGAACCAGACCTGGACATCGCGCACCGGATCGGCCGGACCGTCGGCAGGCGGCAGTGCTTTCAACGTGGGCTTCTCGATGGCGCCGGCGACGACCAGCCGAAGGTTCATGATCTGCACCTCCGCGTCGGAATCGCTGAAGGCGTAGACCTCGTCGTGACGCCGGTGAAAGGCGTCGAGTATGGCGGCCAGGTTGCCGTTGACGAGCCAGTCCGGGTCGAGCGGCACCTCGATCTCGAAGGACTGTCCGGTGTACCGCATGTCCGCGGAAGGGTGCAGCGTATGCGTGCCCGCATGATGCTGTTCGCTGTGCAGCCAGTCCAGCGCGCGCGCCGACAATTCCTCGAAGTCCGCGGGTATGGAGCCGATGGCGTCGGCCGCGGTGGCGAAGACGGTCTTGACGAAGTCGTTCCGGATATCGGCGACTAGTCCGCCGAGGGCGCTGGTCACGCCGGGCGTCGTCGGGATGACGACCTGCCGCATATGGAGTTCCTTGGCCAGGAAACAACCGAGCATGGGACCCGCGCCGCCGAAGGTGACGAGCGCGAAGTCGCGCAGATCGATCCCGTAGCGCGCGGTGAGCTTGTTGATCTCCATATACATGCTGGACACGGTGACTTGGATGATCGCCTCGGCGGTTTCCTCGACGCTGCGGTCTAACCGCCTGGCAAGCGTGCCGACCGCCGCGCGCGCCTTGTCCATGTCGAGGCTTACCGACTCATAGGCGAGGGCATGGTGGCCGAGGAAGCCGCAGACGGCGAAGGCGTCGGTGATGGTCGGCTGGTCGCCGCCTTGCCCGTAGCAGGCGGGGCCGGGGTCGGAGCCGGCGCTTTCCGGTCCGACCTTCAGCACGCCGAAGTCATCCACGCGCGCGATCGATCCGCCGCCGTCGCCGATCGACGTGACCGAGACGGACGGGATGTAAAGCGGGAACTCGCCGATCTTCTCGCCCATGCCGTATTGCGGCGCGCCGTCGATCACCACGGCGACGTCGGCGCTGGTGCCGCCGATATCCAGCGTGATCGCGTTCTCGACACCGCAGGACCGGGCGACGAACGCGCCGCCGATGACGCCCGAAGCGGTACCCGACAGCACCATGTTGACGCAGGAGGTCTTGCCGAGCTCGGCGCTCATGACGCCGCCGTTCGATTTCGTGACGAGCGGTTCGGCGGTGACGCCGCTCTCCTTCAGCGCGTCTTGTAGGGAGCCGAGATACGCCGCGACCCGCGGATGGACATAGCCGTTGATGATCGCCGTCGTGGTCCGCTCATATTCGCGGATAACCGGCCAGATTTCATGCGAGGTGAAGACGAAAAGGTCGGGCGCTTCCCGGCGAAGGATGTCCGCCACTTGTTCTTCATGCGCCGGGTTGCGCCAGCCGTGCAGGAGCGAGACGATCACGCCCTCGACGCCGCCCGCCGTCGCCCGATCCAATGCATCGCGCACGCTCCCGGGGTCGAGTGGCGTATGAATGCTGCCGTCGGCGCGGATGCGCTCTTTCAGGCCGAAGACCCGGTCGCGGGTGATCAACGGTTCCGGCCGGGTCGAAAACAGGCTGTAGGATTCGGGCATGCGCAGGCGGGCGACCTCCAGCACGTCGGAGAAATTTTCCGTCGTGAACAGCGCCATCCTGGCGCCCTTGCGTTGGATGACCGTGTTAACGCCGACCGTGGTGCCGTGGATGAAGCTCTCGACCGCCGCCGGATCGATCCCGTATTTCTCGGACAGGCGGCGCATCCCTTCGATCACTTCTGCGCCCGGATCGGCCGGGGTGGTGAGCACCTTCAGCGTCGATAGCTCCCATGTCGCCGTATCGAAGACGCAGAAATCGATGAAGGTGCCGCCGATATCGACGCCGACGCGATACGCCATGGAATGCCATCTCTTCGAAGCATGGACGCGGCCGGGAAGGGCCAGGATGCCGTTTCAGGATACGGCAAACGGGAGATTGAGCAAATCGCGGGCGAATACGATCTGTGTTTCGCACTGCCCGCAAAAACCGGGTACGCTTGTCGGCAACGAATACCATAGGACCGGATCGAGGAGGGAAGCATGAAGTCGGCGGAAGCGATTTGCGAGATTCTCAAGCGCGAAGGTGTGGAAATCCTGTTGGCCTATCCGGTCAACCACGTCATCGAGTACGCGGCGCGGGCGGGAATCCGGCCGGTGATCGTCCGGCAGGAGCGGATCGGCCTGCATATGGCCGACGCGATCGCGCGCCTGACCAGCGGCGAGAAGGTGGGCGTCTTCTGCATGCAGCACGGTCCCGGCGCGGAAAACGCCTTTGGCGGCGTGGCGCAGGCCTATGGCGAGTCCGTGCCGGTTCTGGTGATGCCCATGGGATACGCCCGGAAAATCGCCCATGTCGACCCGAACTTCAATTCGACGCTGAACTTCAAGCATGTGACCAAGTCGGCGGAACCGATCACCACGCCGGCGGAAATCCCCGACATCATGCGGCGCGCCTTCACGCAGTTGCGCAATGGCCGGCTGCGGCCCGCGTTGGTCGAGATCCCGTCCGATATCTTCCCCGAGGATTTCGAGGGTGCGTTGGACTACACGCCGGTGCGCGCGAACCGATACGGCCCGGATCCGGAGGCCGTGAAGGAAGCGGCCAAGGTGCTGATCGAGGCCGAGCGGCCGGTGATCTATGCGGGGCAGGGCGTGCACTACGCCAAGGCGTGGCCGCAATTGAAGCGTCTTGCGGAACTGTTGGCGATCCCCGTCTGCACCAGCCTGGAAGGGAAGAGCGCCTTCCCGGAGGATCATCCGTTGTCGCTGGGCTCGGGCGGCTTGGCGATGCCGAAGACCGTGCGGGAGTTCCTGGACAAGGCCGATGTCATCTTCGGCATCGGGTGCAGCTTCACAACGACGAATTTCGGCGTGACCATGCCCGAGGGCAAGACGGTCATCCACGCGACGCTGGACCCGCTGGACCTGAACAAGAATCTGGTCAGCCAATACCAGTTGGTCGGGGACGCGGGCCTGACGCTCGATGCGGTGATCGCGGAGGCCGAGGCGGCGACCGGCGGGAAAGACCGGGACCGCGGCGACACGCCGACCGAGATCGCGGCGATCAAGGAAAGCTGGCTCGCCGAATGGGCGCCCAAGCGGGACTCGGACGAAACGCCGCTGTCGCCCTATCGGGTGCTGCGCGATCTCGCCAACACGGTCGACCGGCCGAACACGATCATCACCCATGATGCGGGCAGCCCGCGCGACCAGCTCTCGCCCTTCTGGGAGACGACCACGCCGCTGTCCTATATCGGTTGGGGCAAGACCACGCAGCTCGGCTATGGCCTCGGCCTCGCGATGGGGGCGAAGCTGGCCTGTCCCGACAAGCTCTGCATCAACGTGTGGGGCGATGCGGCGATCGGGTTCACCGGCATGGACTTCGAGACGGCGGTGCGTGAACGCATCCCCATCCTGTCGATCCTGTTGAACAATTTTTCGATGGCGATCGAACTCAAGGTCATGCCGGTCTCGACGGAGAAATACCGCAGCACCGATATCTCCGGCGATTACGCGGCGATGGCGCGGGCCTTCGGCGGGTATGGCGAGCGGGTCACGCAGCCGGAAGACATCGTGCCGGCGATCCAGCGCGGTATCGAGCAGACGCAGAACGGCGTGCCCGCGCTGCTGGAGTTCATCACCTGCAAGGAGACCGAGGTGTCGCGGCTCTAGGGCCGCTCAATCTGCCCGAAGAAAGCCCAAGCGGCGCGCCAATCGGTAGAGCCACGGCGGCAGGTGTTTGAGGCGGGTTGCCCGTAGCGCAATGCCGTCGGCGGTCGTAAACGCGAGCGGGTGCGCCGCGGAGGCGGCCGGCCTCAAGGCCGTGACGGGCAGCAGGTCGCCGTCGAATCCGATCTTAAGCGGCGGAAAGCAGCGGAGGCGGCGTTGGATCTCCGCCGAGGTGACGGCGGAAGGGTCTTCGATTCGTTGCAGCGCAAGCGTGTCGCGGCGCGAGAAATACGACCCGTCGTCCTGCTGTGGTTGCGCTTCCGATGTTTCAGAAAAGATAGCATCAAGGACCGTCCCGGCGTTTCCGCAGGCGGCCGCCAATTTTGCCCGCTCGATAACGTCAGGATCGGCATCCGGCGGCACGGGAACCCGCCCCCGCAATAGGATCGGGCCGGTGTCGATGTCGGCATCCATCACGTGAAAGGCATATCCGGAATAGGCTTCGCCGCGATAGATGGACCATCGCGTCGCCCACAGCCCTTTGTAGTCGGGCAGATATCCGTTGTGATAGTTCACCGCGCGCCGGAAACAACCGATCAATGCCGGGCTCCAAATCTGCAAACAGCCAAAGCTGAGCGCATCCGGCGGCGTGGTTTCGGCCTGTAACCTGCGGATGAAGGCCGGATTGTTCACGTCGAAATCGGGCGGTTCGACGATCTCGATGCCGTGTTTCCGGGCGACCGCGGTCACGGTGATGAAGCTGTCCGGGAAGAATCGGCGTCGCATATCCCGGTTGAACAGGGCCTTGACCGTATAGCCTATCAAGAAGCGGGCGCGACGACGCCAAAGCGGTTTGTCGCGCGAGGTGATGCAGACGCGAACGCGGCGATACGACCGGCGTTCGGCGAGCGCAGCGAGGAACGAGTCCAACAAGGCCGGTGCGAACCCAATTTGTGGCTCCGCGAAGATGATCAAATCGGGCATTGGGATAGATCCCACAGTCACGCGGGAAGCTATCAAAGGAGTCCGGACCAGCGCAACTTGACGGGGTTATTTCCCAGGTAATAGCGTCTTGTACCAGAACTGAAAACTGGGCGAGCGGCATATTGCCGCCCGTTGCGCTGGAAAGAACGGAAACAAATGCGCGCTGTTGTCTGCGAACAATTGGGAGTGCCCGGTGATTTGGTCCTCCGCGATCTGCCGGAACCGCCCGACCCCGGCCCCGGCGAGATCAAGGTCGCGTTGGCCGCGCGCGGCGTTCAATACGTCGATGTCCTGATGATCGCCGGCCAGTATCAAACCAAACCCGATTTGCCCTTTATCCCCGGCAGCGAAGGGGCCGGGAACGTCGTTGCGGTCGGGGAAGGGGTCACGGCGTTTTCGGCCGGCGACCGCGTCATGACCCGCCATTCCCCCGGCGCGTATGCCGAGACGGCGACGATCCCGGCATCCATGGCGTTACCGGCGCCCAAGACGATGAGCCTGGAACAGGCCGCCGGCTTCCGATCCGCCTACACGACCGCTTACCACGCGCTAGTCCAACGGGGACGATTGCAGGAAGGCGAGGTCCTGCTCGTGCATGGCGCAAGCGGCGGGATCGGATTGGCGGCGGTGCAGGTCGGCAAGATCCTGGGCGCGACGGTGATCGCGACGGGCGGCAGTGACGAGAAGCTTGCCGTCGTTAAGGAAAACGGCGCCGACCATGTGATCAACAGTCGCGGCGGTTTTCGCGATCGGGTGAAGGACCTCACCGATGGGCGCGGCGCGGACGTGATCTACGATCCGATCGGCGCGGAGGTGTTCGACGAATCGATGCGCTGCCTGAACTGGGGCGCGCGGATCCTGATCCTCGGGTTCGTCGGTGGCAAACCCGCGCTGGCCAAGACGAATCACCTGCTGATCAAGGGAGCGTCCGCGATTGGCGTGCGTGTCGGCGGGTTCAACGACTTCGAGCCCGATACCGCGGCGGCCAACCTGAAGGTCCTGGTCGAGTGGGCTGATACAGGGAAGATTACACCGCACGTTTCGCACACCTTTCCCCTCGACCGGTACGCCGACGCCATGCAGGCGATCATCGACCGCCAGGTCGTCGGCAAGTGCATACTCACCAATTGAATGACGGCCCTCGCGCCGTTCCCATCGACACGAAACAGGAGAGCCTCATGATTGCGAAGTGGATAAAGGTTCGTATCAAGCCGGAGAAGCGTCAGGAGTTCCTCGACGCCATCGAAGTCGACGCGCTCGGCTCCGAGCGGGACGAGCCGGGCTGTGTGCGGTTCAATGTGCTGCAGGACGATTCCGACGAGAATGTCTATTACTTCTACGAGGTCTATGTGGACGAAGCGGCGGTGGAAGCGCATCGCGCGGCACCGCATTACGCGGTGTGGCAGGCGGCTGCCCATACCCTGGACGGACCGGTCGAGCGCGTCGAATGCCAGTCGGTGTTCCCGTCCGACCCGGCCTATTGGACGGGGACGTAGGATCGGTCTGGAAGGGTAGCGCACCGCGCTAAGACGAGGACAAAACCGTATGGAAACATTCGACTACGTGGTCGTTGGCGCCGGGGCCGCGGGTTGTGTGCTGGCCAATCGTTTGACGGAAGACGATGCGGCGACCGTTTGCGTGCTCGAGGCGGGCGGTAAGGATTGGCACCCCTACATTTCGATCCCGGCGGGCTTCGTCAAGAACGTCTACAGCGGCCGGTTCTCATGGCCGTTCGAGACCGAACCGTCGGCCGCGCTCGGCGGGCGGGCGGTCGCCGTGCCGCAGGGCAAGGTGGTCGGCGGGTCGAGTTCGATCAATGGGATGATCTATAACCGCGGCCAGCGGGCGGATTTCGACACCTGGGCGCAGATGGGCAACCGGGGCTGGGGCTTCGACGATCTGCTGCCGTATTTCAAGCGGTCGGAGCGTCGCCTTGGGCCCGGCGACGACCGGGTACGCGGCCGGAACGGCGAGCTGCCCATTACCGATCTGGACTGGATCAACCCGGTGGCCGAAGCGTTCTTGGCCGCCGCGGAGGGGATGGGGATACCTCGCTCGCAGGACTATAATTCCGGGTTCCAGTTCGGATCGGGCTATTACCAGCGCTATATCCACAGCGGCAAACGGGTCAGCGCCGCCGCCGCATTCCTGCGCCCAGCCTTGCGCCGTCGGTCGACCGAATTGCGCACGCGGGTTCAAGTCGTCGACCTCGTCATGGACGGCCGGACGGTGACCGGCGTCCGCTACCACGACGGTTCCGGCAGCGAAAGGACGATTCAGGCGCGCCGCGAGGTCATCCTGAGCGCTGGCGCCGTCAACTCGCCGAAAATCTTGCAGTTGGCTGGGATCGGATCACCGGGCATGTTGAACGATCTTGGCATATCGATACGGGCGCCGTTGGCCGGGGTGGGCGAGAACCTGCGGGATCATTACTCGGTGCGCATGACGGCGCGCGCCCGCAACGTGCTCACCATCAACGAATATGCCCGGTGGCCGCGGCTGCCGGTGGAAATCGCGAAGTGGCTGGGCAAGAAGCCCAGCGTGCTGTCGATCTGCCCGACGATCGCCTTCGTGCACGGCAAGTCCCATCCGGATCTGGAGGATGCCGACCTGCGCATCCTGTTCACGCCCGGCAGCTATCAGGACGGCAAGACATATGTCCTCGACGATTATCCCGGCATGACCGTCGGGGCGGCGCAGCCGCGGCCGGAGAGTTCGGGCTATGTCCGGGCGGTCTCGCGCGACCCGGCCGACGCGCCCGCCGTGCAACCGAACTATCTGGCCGCCGAGACGGATCAGCGCATCACCTTGGCCGGGCTGCGGCTCGCGCGGGCCATCCTCAACCGCCCGGAGCTGTCCGAATATTACGACTCCGAAACCTTGCCCGGCCCGGACGTCCAGACCGACGACGAGTTGCTCGATTTCGCGCGGCGGCGCGGCAACACCGGGTATCACTTGGTCGGCACCTGCCGCATGGGGCCCGCCACCGATGACCGGACTGTGGTGGATGATGAACTGCGGGTGCACGGCGTCGAAAATTTGCGGGTGATCGACGCCTCGATCATGCCGATGCTGCCGTCGGCGAACACCTTCGCCTCGACGATCGCGATTGCCGAAAAGGGGGCGGACCTTATTCGAGGAGTTGGCGCCGCGACCTCTTAGTCGGCTTTTGACCGCAGGCGGGAAATCCCGCTTACGATGGAGGATCCGAACAATCCGAGAACGGCGAAGAACAGGAACATTGCCGCCAGCGGTTGGGTCAATATCCGCCACCAGTCGCCTTCGAACATCTTCAGGGAGTTCTGGAAATTGGTCTCGACCATCTCGCCGAGGATCAACCCGACGGCGATGGGGGCCACGGCGAAGCCGTGTCGCCGGGCGAGGAAGCCAATGACCCCGAAGATCAGCGCGATCCAAACGTCCAGGAGCGAGGAACTCAGCGCGTATGCGCCGATCACCGCCAAGGCGAAAACGATCGGCCAGAGGATTTGCAGGGGGATCAGCGAAATGCGCGCGAACAGTTTCGCCGCGTAGAGGCCCATGGCCATGAAGACGATGTTGGCCAGCAGCATCGCGCCGAAGATCTGATAGACCTTGTCGACCTGCTCGGTGAAGAGGTAGGGGCCGGGCCGCAGGCCATGCACCATCAAGCCCACGAGGATAACCGCGGTCGTGCCGCTGCCCGGAATCCCGAGGACCATGGTCGGCACCATGGCGCCGCCGGTCGCCGCGTTGTTGGCGGATTCGGCGCCGGCGATCCCTTCGATCGCGCCTTTGCCGAACTCTTCCTTGTTCTTCGACCAGCGCCGGGCTTCCGAATAGCCGATCATCGACGCGACGGTGGCGCCCTCGGCGGGGAGCACGCCGATGAAGGTGCCGATCCCGCAGGACCGGAGCACCGTCTTCCAGATGCGTTTGTAATCCTCCCGCGTCGGCAGCTTCACGGCCTTGAGGGTGATGGCGTCGACGACCTCGTTTACCCGTTTCGACTGAACCAGCAACTCCGACAAGGCAAAGAGGCCGATGAAGACCGGCACGAAGGACAGGCCTTCGTAAAGCTCGTAATTGCCGAACATAAACCGTTCGACCCCGGTGGTGCGTTCGACGCCGATCGTCGCGAGCCAGACCCCGAAGACCCCGCCGATCAGGTTCCGTACAGCACCGCCGGCGCTGATGGACGCCAGCATCGAGAGCCCGAACAAGGCGAGCGCGAAGTATTCGGGCGGCCGGAACTCATAGGCGACCCGGGCAAGCACTGGCGCGGCGATACACAGCACGATGACCGAGAACACGCCCCCGAACGTGCTCGAGATAACGGCGATCCCGAGCGCCCGGCCTGCTTCGCCGCGCTTGGCGAGCGGATAGCCGTCGAACGTCGTCGCGGCCGCGGCGGCTGTTCCGGGTGTGTTGATCAATATGGCGGTGATGGAGCCGGCAAAGGTCGCCGAAACGTAGATCGTGGCCAGCACGGCGATGGCGTGCACCGGCTCCATGGTGAGCGTGAAGGGTAGCAATAGGGCAGCGCCGGTTGTCGCGCCGAGGCCCGGCAACACGCCGATGACCACGCCCATGATCGTGGTGAGCAGGATCAAGACGATGAGATAGGGATCGAGGACCACCGACGCCATTGCCTGCAATGCTTCGATCATGGCGTCACCGGTTATCCATAGTACCAGTTGGTCAGCAGGCCGCGCGGGAAGCGCACCCTCAAGACGAGATCAAACAGGAAGAAGATGGCCGCGGGCGTGATGACCGCGACCGCGGCGGCGACATGAAGGCGGCGTTCGCCCCACAGGAAGCACATCACGAACATCACCACCGCGATGGCGATCATCATGTCGATGTAGACGGTAAGCGGAAAGAAAATCGCGAAGAGGACGACCGAGCCCCAGGTCTGGAATCCCTCCCACGGGACCTTCGGCGGCGGGGACTTTCGGTACTGGATGACCAGAAAGGCCGCCAGCACCAGGTTGATGACCATCAACAGGATCGGGAAAACGCGCGGCTGCATGCTGTCCCCGACGATCAAGGGCGGCGAGACGTCCAGTTGCAGCGCGACCCAGATCACGGCGAGGGAGAATGCCGCGACCACTCCCGGGATCACAAAAATCCGCATGATGCGCGTAAACGGTGCTTCCCGAAGGAAGCACCGTTTCCTTGGTTTGGATGGAGGATTACTTGACCAGTCCCATTTCCTTCAGGGCCGGACCGAATTCGGTGACCATGGCCTTGATCTGCTTGCCCCACGGGCCCGAGGGTTGCGGCGACGTTTCGTCGAGGCCCGAATTCTGGAGATACGCCTGATACAGCGAGTGTTTCATCGCTTTGCTGAGGCCTTTCTCCAACTCGGCGCGCCGTTCTTCGGGAACGCCCGCGTGAGTCACGAAGCCGCGCGTGGTCGACAGCACCAGATCGATGCCCAGCGATTTCGCGGTCTTCGCTTTCGGGATCGGGGCCATGCCCTGTTCGGCCAGGACCACCAACGGGCAGATATCGCCCGCTTCCACCGGGGCCGCGGCTTCGGACAGGTTCAGCGTGCCGACATCGACGGAGCCCGCGACAAGCTGCGTCGCCAATTCCCCGCCGCCCTTGAAGGGAATGTAGGTCGGCATCGGGACGCCCAGGCGCTTGGCCCAGAGGAAGACCGTGATGTGATCGATGGTGCCGGTCTGGGTGCCGCCGAACTTGATCTTGTCGCCATTCTTCATGCCGGCGACGAAATCCTCCGGCGTTTTGTAGGGACTGGTCTTGCAGTTGACCATAAGAATCTGCGGATCGTTGGTGCCGCGGGCGATCGGGGCGATATCCTCGAGCTTCAGCTTGGTCTTGCCCTTACCCATGGTGATCGCGTGACCGACCGTGAACGTCATGATCGTGTTGCCGTCCGCCGGGCGGGTCATGAAGTAGTTCATCGCCGCGGCGCCGCCGCCGCCGCGCTTGTTGACGACCACCATGTCCTGTTTGAGGACCCGCCGGCTGCGCAGCATCATCATGCGCGAGTTGACGTCCGTGCCGCCCCCGGCGCCCGCATGCGTGATGACCTCGATCGCCGGTTTGTCGGCTGCCTCGGTGACGGTGCTCGCCAGGGCCACGGCGCCGATACCGGCCGTGATCGCCGTTACCATCAGGACGCTTCTTCGCGTCGGTTTCTTCATCATGATCGCTCCTCCCGTAGCTCTCGATTGCGATATGCAACCCGTTGTTGGTTTTTTTTGTTCGGATTTGTTCCGAAAACAGACTGCGGGAAGGGGCAATTCGGGTCAATCAAAAAATGGTATACCAAACTTTCGATCTGCGGCGTGCCATTGCGTGACTCAGTCCGCCGCGGTTCGCGCGCTTTCGGTCTCCTGAACCTTGACCCATGTGCGGCCGAGATGCCGTGTCAGAAGATCCTTGATGAGATCGCTGTCGCGCGCCTCCAAGGCGGCAACGATCTTCTCGTGTTCCTCGACCGCTTCGTGCCACAACTCGTTTCGTTGATTCGAGATGTATCGGATGCGGTATAGCCGCGCGTTGAGCTGGGCATGGGTATCGACCAGAACGTCGTTGCCGCTCGCCGCGATGATGCCTTTGTGGATTGCTTGATTGAGCTTGAAGTACGTCAGCTTGTCCTTCCGGTGGAAGGCCGCCAGCATTTCGAAATGCAGGGCGCGGATTTCCGATATCTCGTCATCCGTCGCGTTTTCCGCGGCGAGCTGACCGCCCAGGGCCTCGAGAGCGCCCAGCACCTGCAGCAATTCCTGAACCCGGCGCGGGTCCGGATCGGCCACGATAGCCCCGCGGTTCGGCAGGCTTTCCACCAGTTTTTCGCTCACGAGAATCCTGATCGCCTCGCGCAAGGGCGTCCGCGACACGTTCAACTGCTCCGATAGCTGGCGTTCCCGGATGCGCATGCCCGGCTTGAGTTTGTCCTGGACGATCATGTCCCGAAGGGTCGACGCGACCTGGCCGGCGAGGGGCAGGCTTGCCACGGTATTGTCCTCGGAGCCGATGTGATGGCCGGCCTCGTTCTTTTCGGGTTCGCCGGTGGCGGCGTTTGGCTTCGTGTCCGTCAATCTCTGATCCTTATCCGTCATGCTGTGCTTCACAGGCTTCTCATACCATTGCGTTCGCGGGGCCACGGTGGATCGCAGCCCATCGTCATGTTGGGCAGCGTTCCGCTGCGCGAAGGGAAACCCATTTCTTGTCCTTTGCCATCGCCGTGAATATGAAGGTTAGGCGCTTGGCCGTGCGTCCCATTGTTTGTGTATCACGGCCACTGCTATTGACCCATCGAGAAATTGTATGCCAAATCAGAAAAGATGATCATGAGATCAATTTCGCGGGAGAGTGCGATGCCTTCCAGTCTTAAGCAACGTATAGGCGTGGATATCGGCCGACGCGCCAAGCTGGAGGACGGGTTGGCGTGGGCGGCCGAGAACGGCGTTTTCTACGTCGATATTCAGTTGGACAGCGACGAAAACGCGATGGAGACGTTTGACGCGGACCGCTGCGAGGCGGTCAAGCGGCTATGCCGGAACAACGACATCCATTTGGGGCTGCATACCCTGTCGGGCGTGAATATGGCGGAGTACAGCAACTACTTCCGGCAGGCCGCCGACGACTATCTCAGGGCCTATATCGACATGGCGACGCGGCTCGATGCGGAGTGGATCGTCGTGCACGCCGGGTATCATTTCACCGCGGACTACGAACAGCGCAAACAGGCCGCGCTCGAACGGCTGCAACGCGCATCCGACTATGCGGAGGAGAAGGGCGTCCATCTGCTGTTGGAGAATATGAACCGCGAACCGGTGGATGCGGAGGTCAACTACCTGGGTTACACGGTGGAGGAATGCGCGTTCTATTTCGAGAACCTTCAATCGCCGAACATGCATTGGACCTTCACGATCAACCACGCGACGCTGGTGCCCGAAGGGATCGACGGGTTCCTGGACGCGTTCGGGATCGAACGGATGCGCGAGGTGCGGGTCGCCGACAATCTCGGTGACAAGGAGCATCACATGTTCCCGGGCGAAGGCAGCATCGATTTCCGGGCCTTGTTCACGCGCCTGGAAAACATGGGGTACACGGGTCACTACACCAACGGCTTCGGCACCCTGGACGACATGCTGCGCGGCCGCGACTACCTGGTCGCGGAAGCGAAGGCGGCCGGCGTGCCGTCGGCGCAATGAGACGACGGATGGCCGGTTCATATACACACGGTGCGGGAGGTTAGGATGAAACCGCGCATTGCCGTCATACACGGCGATCCCGCCGGGATCGGCCCGGAACTGATCGCCAAATTGCTGGCGCAGCCCGACGTTTCGGATCGGGCGGATATCGTCCTGGTTGGCGACCGGCATGTTTTCGACCAGGGCCAGCGCCAAGCGAGAACGGACTGGCTGGTTCGGGAGGTCGATCCGGACCGTCCCGAAGGATGGTGGGGGACCGAGGGGTTTCCGCTCTGTCCCTTGTCGACGATTCAGCCGGAGGAAATCCAACTTGCAACGGTCAGCGAGGCCGGGGGGCGGACAAGCCTGCGGGGGCTGGACCGCGCCATCGACCTGACCGTGGCGGGTCATACGGACGCGATCCTCTTCGGACCGTTCAACAAAGCGTCGTTGCATCTTGCCGGCATGGGCGTCGAGGATGAGCACCGCTACATCGCGCAGTATCTCGAATTCCCGGGCTATCACTCCGAGATCAACATGCTCGACGACCTCATCACGACGCGGGTCACCAGCCATATCGCCCTGCGGGAGGTCGCGGATCGAATCGATGTGGCCGGCGTGATAGACGCGATCCGGCTGGCGCACGGAACCCTTCTCTCGATGGGCGTGTCCCGGCCGCGCATCGGTCTTGCGGCGCTCAACCCGCACGCGGGCGACGACGGTAACTTCGGAACCGAGGAAATCGATATCCTGACGCCGGCGATCGAGCAGGCGCGGGCACTGCAGATCGATGTGGACGGGCCTTGGCCGTCGGACACGGTTTTTCTAAAGGGCCGCGACGGCCTCTTGGATGCCGTGGTCACCATGTATCACGACCAGGGTCAGATCGCGATGAAGCTGATGGGGTTCGAAAGCGGCGTCACGATCGCCGCCGGTTTGCCCATTCCGGTGGCGACCCCGGCCCACGGTACGGCCTTCGATATCGCGGGCCAGGGAACCGCGAATGTCGGGGCGACGCGCAAGGCGTTCGACGTGTTGTGCCGGATGGGCGCCCGATACCGCTCGGAACAGGCCGCTTCTCCCGCCGCTTGAGGCGGGCTAGATCATGGGATTGATCGGATGAAAATCACCGCGATCCGGACACGCGTTTGGGAATGGACCGGCAAGACCGTTCCGCCATCGGCCAATTTCTGTACGAATGCGATGGACGCGCTCTACGACCGCGGCGACGCGATGGGGTCGTTCCGCTTCCATGGCTGGATGACCTGCGAGATCGAGACGGATGCGGGGCTCGTCGGGATCGGGAACGCGGCGCTCGCGCCCCGGATCGCCAAATCGATCATCGACACCTATATGGCCCCCCTGGTCGTCGGGCAGGACCCCTGGGATTACGAATACATCTGGCAGCGGCTGTACCGTTCGAGCCATGCCTGGGGCCGAAAGGGCGTCGGCATGGTGGCGATCTCCGCCATCGACATCGCCATCTGGGACATCCTGGGCAAGGCGGCCGGCCAGCCGGTCTTCAAGCTGCTGGGCGGCCGCACGAAGGAGAAGATCCCGGTCTACGCCTCGAAACTCTATTCGGCCCCCATCGAGGAGATGCAGCGCGAGGCGCAATCATACGTCGACCAGGGTTTCTCCATGTTCAAGATGCGCTTCGGCTGGGGACCGAAGGACGGTCCGCAGGGGATGCGGGAGAATGTGGACCGGGTCGCGGCGATCCGCGAGGTCATCGGCGACGACACCGACCTGATGCTCGAGTGCTACATGGGCTGGAATTTGGACTACACGAAACGGATGCTGCCTTTGCTCGCGCCGTTTCGCCCGCGCTGGCTGGAGGAGCCGGTGATCGCCGACGATATCGCGGGCTATGCCGAACTGAACGCGACGGGATTGATCCCGATCTCGGGCGGCGAGCATGAGTTCACGCTGTTCGGCTTCAAACAGTTGCTGGATGCCAAGGCGGTCGGCGTGATCCAGTACGATACCAACCGGGTCGGCGGCATCACTGCCGCGCAGAAGATCAACGCATTGGCCGAGGCGTATCAGGTGCCGGTGGTTCCTCACGCGGGGCAGATGCACAACTATCATCTGACGATGGCCAACCTGAACTGCCCGATTTCCGAGTTCTTCCCGGTTCATGACGTCGAGGTCGGGAACGAGCTTTTCTATTACATTTTCGACGGCGACCCGGAGCCGGAAGCCGGGTTCATCGATCTGTCCGATACGGTCCCGGGGCTTGGGTTGACCATTTCCGACAGGTATTTGGACGATTTCACGATCATCGAATAGGGCGGCCCGAGGCGGCGATTTCAGGAGTTGAGAAAGGCGATGACATGACGGAGCCATATCGCGGCGTATTCCCGATCGCGCCCACGCCCTTCACCGAGGACGGCGCAATCGATTGGGACGGTCAAAAACGCGTCCTCGATTGCATGGTCGATCAAGGCGTCGACGGCATTTGCATCCTCGCGAACTACTCGGAGCAGTTTTCCCTCAGCGATGCGGAACGCAGCGGCCTGTTGACGCTCTGCCTGGAGCATGTGGGCGACCGGGTGCCGGTCATTGTCACCTGTTCGCACTATTCCACGCAGATCGCCATGGACCGGGCCCGAAGCGCCGCCGAAAGAGGGGCGCGGTTGATCATGATGATGCCGCCCTATCATGGCGCGTCGCTGCAGGCATCGGACCAGGGGACGTATGAGCATCTGGCGGCGGTCGCCGACGCCGCCGGCATTCCCGTCATGATCCAGGACGCCCCGTTGAGCGGCGTCACCCTGAGCGTCGACTTGCTGGTACGGCTCGCCAAGGACATCGAACAGGTTTCTTATTTCAAGATCGAGACGCCGGCCGCGGCGTCCAAGCTTCGCGCGCTGATCGAGGCCGGCGGCGACGCGATCGTCGGGCCGTTCGACGGCGAGGAATCGATTACCTTGATGGCGGACCTGAACGCCGGGGCGACGGGGACGATGCCGAGCGCGTTGTTGCCGGACCTCATCAAGCCGGTTCTTGAGGATCACAGGGCAGGGCGGCACGACAAGGCCGCCGCCCGGTACGCGGCCATCCTGCCGCTGATCAATTTCGAGAACCGGCAATGCGGGTTGCGGGCGTGCAAGGCGGTGATGATGGCGGGCGGCGTTATCAAGTCCGACTTCGTCCGGCATCCCTTTCCGCGGCTGGACGACGACAGTCGCGGGCAACTCTTGGATCTGGCGAAGCCGCTGACTCCCGTCTCGCTCCGCTGGGGCCGTTAGTCTATCCGGGCTGGTTGGCCCACGGGTGGGGAATCGGGAAGGCTGGCGGACTAACTGGCGCTCATTCCGCGGCGGCGGCGGCTTTCGCCTCGAAGCGGAAGCCCTTGTAGCCGTTCTCGACGATATCCTCGCAAATACGTCGGTAGACGCCGACGCCGCCGATATACGGCATGAACAGGCGCGGCTTGCCGGGGATGTTCGCGCCCATATACCAGGAGTTGGCGCGCGGGAAGAGCGTCTTGTTCGCGGCTTCCTGGACGTGATCGACCCAGTCGTCCTCCGCCTCCACGGTCGGCTCCATCAGGTCGAACCCGTGTTCCCGCATGTGGACGATGCTGTCGATCACGA
The DNA here is from genome assembly GCA_028281325.1 of Alphaproteobacteria bacterium. Lineage (GTDB taxonomy): Bacteria > Pseudomonadota > Alphaproteobacteria > UBA8366 > UBA8366 > JAJFJD01. The sequence continues at coordinate 14,326 of JANQKC010000011.1, read as the reverse complement.
AGTCGACATGCTGTTCGATGGACATCACCATGTTGCTCTTGACCGAGGGGCTGCCCGGCCCGGTGATCATGTACATATTCGGGAAGGCCTCCGACATCAGGCCGAGATAGGTGCGGGGGCCGGCGTACCATTTCTCCCTGAGCGCCGTATCGCCGCGGCCCCGGATGTCCACGTTGAACAACGTGCCCGTCATCGCGTCGAACCCGGTCGCGAAGACGATGCTGTCGAAGGCGTATTCCGTGCCGTTGGCGACGAGGCCGTCCGGCGTCATCCGCTCGATCGGCGCGGTGCTGATATCGACCAGATCTACATTATCGCGGTTATAGGTCTCGAAATACCCGCTATCGATGCAGATGCGTTTGGTGCCGATGGGATAGGTCTTCGGCGCCAGCAGTTCGGCGGTCACCGGGTCCTTCACGATGCGCCGGATCTGGTTGCGCACGAATTCGGCGGCGGTATCGTTCGCTTCCTGGCTGGTCAGGATGTCGTTGAACGCACCGAGCATCGCCGGTCCGCCGGTCTCCCATCGGTCCTCGAACACCGCCTGGCGTTCTTCCTCGCTGACCGAGAGCGCCGGCTTGTCGTTGAGGTCCTTCAGGCTGCCGTGGCCGGAATAGCGCATTTCCTCACGCCGCTCGGCGTAGACGTCCTTCCAGGATCGCTCGTATTCCTCGGTCATCGGGACATTGCGCGACGGCAGCGAATAGTTCGGCGTGCGCTGGAAGACGGTTACATGCGCGGCTTCCTCCGCCAGGACCGGAATCACCTGGATGCCGGACGACCCGGTGCCGATCACCGCGATCCGTTCCCCGGCGAAGTCGACCTTCTCATGCGGCCAGTTGCCGGTATGAAAGGTCCGGCCCGTGTACGCGTCGAAACCGTCCAGCGTCGGAATCTGCGCGGTCGAGATACAGCCGGTCGCCATGATGAAGAACTGCGCCGAGACGCGCTCGCCGGACTCCGTCTCGACCGTCCAGCGGCGCGCGCCCTCATCATAATGGGCGGCGGTTACCTCGACGTCGAAGTCGATGTCCTTCCGCAGGTCGAACCGGTCGGCGACATGCCCGATATAGGCCAGGATTTGCGGCTGCGGCGAGAATTTCTCGCTCCACGTCCAGTCCTGCTGCAGGTCCTCGTCAAAGGAGTAGGAATACTGCATGCTCTCGACGTCGCAGCGCGCACCGGGATAACGGTTCCAGTACCAGGTGCCGCCGACATCGCCGCCGCGCTCGAACACGCGGGTGGACAGGCCCAGTTGCCGGAAGCGGTGGAGGAGGTAGAGGCCCGAGAATCCGGCGCCCACGATGACCGCGTCGACCGATGAAGATGCCTCTGGCTGATCCGACATGCATTCTTTCCTAACGGCTGCGTGCCGGACCGTGCCGCCGGCGCTGTGACCGATAAGCTACCCAATTCGCCGGTATTTGTGAAATGCCCTCCGAGGAGGAGACTGTAGTTGTTCGATCTAATTTCGATGCTGCGAATAGGTTGGCCGTGCGATAGATTCGACCATGGTGGTTCATCGAGGGCACGGGAAGATTTGTTGATGAAAGCGCTGACCTATCGAAATACGAAGACTAACAATCGAATCTGGTCGGAGCAGGTGCACGAGACCCATCCGAGAGGTTTTGCATATGTGACAAATACTCATTTCGTCCATTTGTACGGATGGGACGCGGGGTTTTGGACCCTTCACCCAAGAATGGCAATTGTCCAAGAAATCGAAGGTGAACTCCGCGATTGGGTGGAAAGAGAGTTTGGCGCACAAGAAGTATCTGAAACATCCCTTGATGTGGGTGCAACGGTCTCGGCTGTTTGGCGGCCCGGACTCTACTTCGATGATCATTTTCTCCAGGCGATTGGCAACTCAGAGAAGGAATTTTCATCTGCCGGACAAGCACTGCGGCTTTTATTAGAGCGCCTCGATGAACTTTTACTCTATATCGAACCATCTCAGGGTGGACTTGCCAGCTACGGGCATAAATCAAGAGAGCTACTTATCCTTGCTTGTACAGAAGTTGAGAATCAATGGAGGAGGCTCTTAACACTGGCGAACTATCGAAATGCTGTAGGTCGTCATCTAACTACAACTGACTACGTAAAATTGGCTCCAAAGCTCTACCTTCGGGAGTTCCAGTTCACTCTCAAACCGTACGACATGCCGGAGCCTTTTTGTCCCTTTTCGAATTGGGACAATGCCAACCCTACAAGATCAATTCAGTGGTACGACGCGTATAACAAGACCAAGCACGACCGCGAGGAGCAGTTTTCGCAAGCGAGTCTTACAAATTGCCTGTTTGCGGTGACAGCCAACTTAGCATTGTTTTGTTCTCGGTTCGGACCGTTCATGCTGTTAAATGAATCCGGGAGACTTTCGTCTTTGGTTAATCAGCATTTTAAGATTGAACTTACTGGTTGCGACGTTAGAGATTTCTATGTCCCGAAAATCAAAGTGCCGGAAAACTTGAGAGGAATACGAATTTTCGACGCTGCTCGAAACTTTGATGTTTGGGATACGAATCCATTGATTGTTTGAAGACCGCACTGAGAAGACTCAAGGCCAATGTGGGGCTGGATTTTACCATCGCCCAACATAGCCAATATCTAACTACCGTTATCTGATCCGGTTGCGGCGCAATTCGTCCGGGTCTTGATATAGGAAATCCGGCCCGAGTTGCGCGATTTCGGTGCAGCCGATCTGGGCCATGTTCAGCTCGATCTCGCGTTGCAGGATCGACATGGCCTTGGCGGCGCCCGCTTGCCCGCCGGCGACCAGTCCATACAGCGTCGGGCGGCCGAGGAAGATGAATTTCGCGCCGAGGCAAAAGGCCGTCAGCACGTCCGATCCGCGCCGCACGCCGCCGTCCAGCATCAGCGTCATGCGGTCGCCGACCGCCGCGTCGATGGCGGGCAGCACGTCGATCGGCGAGGGCGCGCGGTCGAGTTGCCGCGCCCCGTGGTTGGAGACCATCAGCCCGTCGATACCGGCATCCGCCGCCCGGATGGCGTCGTCCGGCCGCATCACGCCCTTCAGCACCATGGTTCGCGGCCAAAGCTCGCGGAACCGTTCGACGACGCCCCAATCGAGAACGCCATGAATCTGCCCGGCGACGAATTCGGCGAGTTCCTCCGCATTCACCTCGCGGCCGACATAGGGCTCCCAATTCGCCATGCGGGCGATGCCGTTCCGCATGTAGTTCTTGAACCAGAAGGGCCGGCGCAGCGCGTCGAGTTTGGAGGCGAGCGACAGCCGGAGCGGGCGGCCGAAGCCGTTGCGCCGGTTGCGCTCGCGGTTGGAACTGACCGGCACGTCGACCGTGACCACGAGCGTCGAGAAGCCGAGGTCGGCGGCGCGCCGAATCATGTCTTCCGAGATCGATTTGTCCCTGGCGGTATAGAGCTGATACCAGCCGTGATCGGGCGCGACCTCGGCCAAATCCTCCATCTTGGCGGTGGCCGCGCCGGACATGATGAAGGGAATGTTGGCGTCGCGCGCCGCCGCCGCCAGCATCAGGTCACCGCCCCAGTGGTAATTGCCGATCCCGCCGGTGGGGGCGATGCCGAACGGGTGCGAATAGGTGCGGCCGAACAGCGGCGTTTGCTGGTCGATCGTCGAAATGTCGACCATGTAGCGCGGCATCAGCGGATGCTTCCCGAAGGCATCTTCGTTGACGGCCAAGCCCTTCTCGTCGTCGACGCCGCCCTCGATGAAGTCGTAGATAACCTTCGGCAGCCGTTTCTTGGCGAGTTTGCGCAGGTCGTCCAGGTTGATTGCGTCGTCGACGTTCATGTCTTGCCTCTAGGGGATCGTCCGGTGGGGAATCTTAAGCGTTGAAGCATTGCGCGAATTCTCGCGACGGGCAACTCGGTGCCGCCGCCCGCAGGCTGATCTGGCACCTGGCGCTATCGGCCGTTCGGCTTACCGTCTAGCGAACCGGGATTGCTATGCATGCAACGATCCCGAAGACCCTTCGACAAGCTCAGGGTGAGGGTAATGCTTTAATCACCCCTCTCACGACCCTCATGCTGAGCCTGTCGAAGCATATTGGCCGCACGGCAGGTGCCGGGCCGTCGCGCGGCGACAGTCGGTTCACCCCGAAACCTTGGCGTCCCTCAGCACGTCCCAGTTCGGTTCGAAGCCGATGCCCGGTTTGTCGGGCACGGGCATCCTGTTGTCCTCGGGTTCCGGCGCGCCGGTGAAGGCGATGGATTCCATATGCGTCGTGCCCAGGTGCAGTTCCACATAGGTACCGTTCATCAGCCCGGCCATCAGGTGCACGTTCAGCGTCGGCCAGCCCGCGCCGTTGGCCATCGGCAGGTTATACGCCTGCGCCATGTGGCCGACCTTGCGCGCCTCGGTGAAGCCGCCGCAGTAGATGACGTTCGGCTGCACGATGTCGAGGGACTGGTGCTCGAAGAACTCGCGGAAGCGCCAGCGGCTGCCTTCCATCTGCCCGGCGGCGAGCGGGATGTCGATGTGATGGCGCAGGTCGGCCAGGGCGCGGGCGTCGTTCTGCAGCACCGGCTCCTCGAACCAGGAGAGGTTGCAGTCGGCTACCGCGCGCGCCAGGTGCCGCGCCTCCATCTCGGTCATCTTGTAGTTGGCGTCGATCATCAGCTCCACGTCGTCGCCGATGGCGTCGCGCACCGCGCGGATGCGGCGCACGTCTTCCTGCCAGCCGCCGGAGCACGCGGCCTCCATCTTCAGGCGCGGCACGCCCTGCCGCGCGAACATCGACGCGCATTCGACCAGTTGGTCGCGGTCATAATGCAGGTTGCCGAAGGTGACGTAGGTCGGCGCATGGTCGCGGCAGCCGCCCATCATCTGCGCGATGCTCTGCCCGCTGGTCTTGCCCGCGATGTCCCAGCAGGCGATGTCGAAGGCCGACAGCGCGTTGGAGATGACGCCGGTGAAGGCGCGGCCGTTCAGCTTCTTCCAGACGCGGTGGTGGATCGCCTCGGTGTCGCGCGGGTCCAAGCCGGTCACCGTGTCGCGCAGGTCGGTTTCCAGTGCTGTGACGATGGCCGGCGCCAGGAAGGACCCGGTGATGCCCCAACCCTCGATCCCGGTGTCGGCCGCGACCTTGCAGACCACCAGCTTGCGCGTCGTGATCGGATCATCGATCAGCGGCACGTATATCGGGAACTCGTGGATGCTGGCGGTGACGGACTCGATCTTCATGGGTCATTTTCCTTTCAGGGCGTCGTAACGGCGGCGGGGCCGGCGGGTCAGGTCGCGATGCAGGCTTCGATGGCGGCGGCGAAGGCCGCCTTGGCGCCGGGGCCGCGCGCGAAGGGGCTGATGATCGGCAGATCGATCCCGGAGTCGCGGTAGGCTTCCAGCTTGTCGCGGCATTCCGCCGGCGTGCCGACGACGCTGGTGGCGTCGACCATCGGGTCGGTGATGGCGCGCAAAGCGGCGTCGCGGTCGCCCCGTGCCCAGGCCTCGGCGATGGCCGCCGCTTCCTCGGGGAAGCCGTGCTCGGCGATGAGCTGATTATACCGGGGAAAGAAACCGGCATAGAAGGCGAGGCCGGGCCGCATGCTGTCGAGCGCCTCGGCGCGGGTGTCGGCGACCGCGGTGGGCAACAGCGAACTGACCACCACGTCGCCCGGGTCGCGCCCGGCGCAGGCCGCGCCCTCGGCGATGTGCTCCCGGACCTGCGCGCCGGTGCGCAGCGTGCTGCGCGTCAGGATCACGCCGTCGGCAATCTCGCCGCAGAGCGCCGTCATCTTGGGGAAGACCGCGGCCAGATAGATCGGCAGGTCGGCGCGGTGCGGCGTGAACCACAGATCGAAATTCTCAATCCGCACCGTCGCGCCGTCGTGTTGGACCTCACCGTCCCGCAACAGCGTGCGGATGATCGCGACGCTATCGCGGATTTTCGACAGCGGCTTTCCGTAGGGCACGCCGTGTTCGGGTTCGACCTGCACCTTGTGGCTCGACCCGAGGCCCAGGATGAACCGGCCGTCGGACAGGTCGTCGACCGTGGCCGCGGCCATCGCGATGGTGGGGATGGACCGAACGAAGACGCTGGAGATCGCAGTGCCGAGTTGGATCTTGGACGTTTGCATCGCGCAGCCGGCGAGCGTGGCGAACTGGTCGCCGCCATGGCCTTCGGCGACCCACGCGGACTCGTAGCCGAGCGATTCGGCAAGCTGCACGCAGTCGACGATCTCGCGGGCCGTGGGGCCGCCGGAAAATGCAATGCCGATCCGGGTCATGGGATTTCCTATCGGTTTAGGCGGGTTTCTGCTGTGACGCGAACGCCTCAGCAATATCCCCGGCGGCGGCTGACCAAACACCGTCCACTGCCATGACGGCGGCGAGGGCCTCGTCGAGATAGCGGATGCGGTGCGGCATGCCGAGCAGCCAGGGGCGGATGCCGAGGGTCAGCATGCGGCCGCTTTCCTTGCCCTCGGCGCAGAGCCGTTCCGCCGCGTCGCGCACGAAGCCGGGATAGCGGTGCGTGCCGAGCTGGCGCAGCCAGAGCAATTGCGTGTCGTCCAGGTCGCAGTGATAGGGCAGGGAGACCAATGGCATCTTCGTCGTCATGGCGTAGGGCTGGTCGTCGTTCGGCCAGTCGGCGATGTAGCGGAACCCGGCCTCGGCCACCAGGCCCGGCGTGCTCGGGGTTTCGCCGAAGTCCTGGCCGATCCAGCCGCGCGGCGCGGCGCCCGTGGCCGCGGCCACCGTATCGCGGGATTCCTCGATGAAGGCGCGTTCCTCCGCCTCGCTCATGCGGCTGGTGATCATGCGGGTGGCGTGGCTGCCGTGCGCGGCGAACTCCCAGCCGCGTTCCTTGAACCGGGCGACCAGCGACGGATAGCGGCGGCAGGCCTCGGAATTGGCGGCGACCGTCACCTGAATGCCGTGCTTGTCGAGCACGTCCATCAGCCGGAACACGCCGATCCGGTTGCCATATTCGCGGATCGAATAGGTCTGGTCGTCGGGGAAGAAGTCGGCGATCACGTTGCGGTAGCGCGGATCGCGGAAGGCGTCCTCCGGCGGATCGTATTCCCAGTATTCGAAATGCAGCACGACGCAAAGCGCCAGCGCCGCGTCGCCGGGCCAGACGATGCGCGGACGCTCGGGGATCGGCTCGTAGCGGTAAAGGTCGTGGTCCATGCCGCGGTGCGGGGTGAGGGGCATCGGCTTATCCCTCCTTCCGGTCGGCGAGATGGGCCTGCACGTCGTCCCAGGCATTCGCGTAATACCAATCGGCGATCTCCTCGCCGGTCGCCTTCCACACCCCGTCATGCGACAGGATATAGCCGAGTGCGTCGTCGAGATGCTTCAGCCGGTGCGGCTGGCCCATCATGTAGGGGTGCAGCGCGATGCACATGACGCGGCCACTCTCCGCGCCCTCGGCGTAGAGCGTGTCGAACTGGTCGCGGATCATGCGCGCCAGGTCGTCGCCCTCGAAGGCCTGGTAGTAGACGACCACGTCGTTGAGTTCCATCGAGTAGGGCACGGTGATCAGCCGCCCGGTCTTCACGGTCATCGGGAAGGGTTGGTCGTCGTGATACCAGTCGCAGAAATATTTGATGCCCGCCTCGGCGACCAGGTCGGGCGTGTTCACCGTGTGCGACGCGGCGGGCGAGAAGAACCCCGCCAATGGCCGGCCGGTCAGCCGCTTATAGCTCTCGACGCACTGCCGGATGATCGCGCGTTCCTCGTCCTCCGGCAGGCCCCAATGGTATTGCGTGTTGTAGATGCCGTGGCAGAAGTAATCCCAGTTGCGCGCCTCGCAGGCCTCGTAGATTTCGGGATAATGCTCGATCACCGACAGGTTCAGCGACACCGTGCAGCGCAGGTCGTGCTTGTCCATCACCTCGAACATGCGCCACAGGCCGACGCGGTTGCCGTAGTCGCGGACGCCATAACCCAGCACGTCGGGATGCGGCATGCGGGGCCAGGGGTCGCGTATCCGCACCGGGTCCGGCAGATATTCGTAATGTTCGATGTTGGGACAGACCCAGAGGGCCACCCGCGCGCCATTCGGCCATTTCAGCTTCGGCCGTTCGACGATCGGCGAATAGGCGATCCGGTCCGGCTCCATGCGGGATTCCTTTCTCGTTCGGCCGCCTAACCGTGCAGCGCCGACTTGGCGAGCATCACGTGGATGCCCTTGTGCACGTTCACGATCTGGCTGACGCGCAGGTCGGCGGCGATGCTGCACAGGGTGTAGGCGTCTTCCTTCGACAGGTTCGATTTCTCCTGGATCAAGACGATCATCTCGCGCAGCGCCTGTTTCGCCGCGTTGTCCAGCACGCCGTCGATGCCATGCGTGATGTAATGCGTATCGGTCTCGGCGCGCGGCATGGTCAGCTTCATGTCCTTGCGCAGATGGATCTCGAAGGTGCCGGACAGGCAGGTCTCGATCGCGGTAACGCAGACCTCGCCGTCGCCTTGCACCGCGTGGCCGTCGCCGGCGGAGAACAAACCGCCCTCGTTGAACACCGGCAGGTAGAGCGTGCAGCCCGCGCCCAGCTCCTTGTTGTCCAGGTTCCCGCCGTGGGCGCGCGGGATGATCGAGGTGATGCGGCCCCATTCCGGCGGCGGCGCCACCCCCATCACGCCGAAGAAGGGCTTGAGCGGCAGGTCCACGCCCCAGGGCAGGTTCGCGACCATCTTGTCCTTGTCGAGCGGGATGTGCAGCAGCCGCGTCTCATGAAAATCCTCCGGCAGTGCGCCCGACAGCGGCCGGATGCGGTTCCAGCCCCAGTTGGTGCCGAGTTGCACGTCCTTGATGCGGATTTCCAGCACGTCGCCGGGCTTGGCACCGCGCACCGCGACCGGCCCGGTCATGATATGCCCCGCGCCGCCGGGCTCCACATTCTCGTGGATGTCCAGATGCGCCGGCAGGATCTCCAACGCGTCGTCGGTCGGCAGGATGTCGCGCCCGCCGGACACAGTGTGCAGCGTGACGGTATCGCCGGAGTCGATCTCGATCAGCGGCGCCAATGCCGCGTCGAAGAAGGCCCAGTGAACGGTGTCGGGCGACGGATGGAGTTCGTGATGACTGGCCATGGGGCGCTCCGGGCTGGTTGCGCGGCGGGAGCGTTTATCGTGACCGGTGGGGTGCGGGGTGTAAAGGGCGGGAGATGTTGATGTGAGCTTGGCGTACCTAACGGAATTTAAAATAGTTGCGAAGTGCTAAACCGAGCAAGAACACGAGCACTAGGTTGACAATGCTCTGTGTCGCAGAAGCAACCTGAAATTGCCAAGGTATATTGACGGGGCCGTCGATACCCTTCTGAAACAGCAACTCGACCGCAGATCGGTATGCAGGTCGAGACGTTGCGCCAAAAGGTACGGCACTAGCAAAGGTTAAGTCGAACAATGCCTTTTTGATGGGAATAAACAATGGGCGATCAATAAGATTCGTATAGAGAAGCCAGAACCCCCAATTTGTCGCGCTTAGCCAAACAAGTGGCAGTATCACACTTCGCCCACAGTTTGACGTCCAACTGTACAGCAACATGAGAGTAGTTACTGTCAGTGGCCGCCACCAGCCGAATAACCTAGACCTCGAAATCCCGAACCACCAATCGTGCCAAAGAATGCCTCGCTCTGCTTGGCGCTCCAAAATGAATATGTTGAGTTCTGCGTCAACAGCGTGGATTTCCTTTGCAATACCTCGAAGTCGCCTCAAGCGGGTAACTGTGTCGTTGACGGCTGTCCATCGGCGAACGGGAAGCTTGATTTTCCCAAGCGCGGCATAAGATTGAAATTCAAATCGAGTGCCCGTCCAATCAAGGTTTTCCCAATTGCTTGTCGCACGAAAGTCTGGAGGATTCGCAAAATAGGCGTTCGAAAAATCGATATCGTCCCTAAACGCTCTGTGATTAAAGGAGGCGAGTCCTTTAAATCTGGCATGTGAGAAAGATATTGATTGAAAGTAAGTTCCCGTGTCTTGCTGGTTCGGAACATTGGCCCGCTCAGCTTGCCGCGGCCCATCAAAATGAGCCATCCCCGAAAATGTAGCGTTTTCAAAGCTGACATCATCGTCAAAATTGGCGCGTTCAAACCATGCGGAATCTCCAAATTTTGCGTTCTCGAATGTAGTAAGTCCGTAAAAGCCTGCATTACCAAATAGAACCGTGCCTGAAAATGTTACGTTCTCGAACGTCGCCATTTTGAGAAACGCTACATCTGTAAAATTAGCCGCATTTTCGAAGATCGTATCTTCGAAGAAAGCGTGATCCCTAAATCTGCTGTTCCTGAAATCGGCGTTTTGGCCAAACGTTGCGTTAGTAAAATCTGCTCCAAATTTGAAATCGGCATGATTAAACGATGCTTCGTTGCCGAAAGTTGTATCTGCGAAGTTAGTACGTTCGCCAAAAACTGTGTTTGCAAACGATATTTGGTCGCCAAACTTTGCACCTGAGAATGAAACGTCAGTTCCGAACGCAAAATTGCGAAAAGAAATCTCCTCGTTTTGTCTTAAGGTGAAATCGACCCCAGAAAAATCGACGGCTACTTCCAACCGTTCGGCGCGCCATTCGTTCCAGGTTTCCGGTCCTTGTCGAACGATGTTCTGAATATCGTCAAAATTGACCATAACAGTCCTATCTAGCTCCACTTGGGGAGTAGTGTCCTCTGATGGGGCATTTAGAGGTATTTGCTTCTCTACTTAGCTCATTCAATTTCAGTTAGTGCCATGATATGCAGCGCTAATTCTATCTACGATTGTCTTTGCCTAGTGTAGCCCATATTTGCTCGATTGGTGCCATTTGTGGAATTGCGGTTTTGTATTTTTCCAGTTGGCACTTGTGAAGTTCCATGTCGTCAATGACCATATACATATCGTCGAGTGTTCACGCTCTATAGGACGTTAAAATACGAAACTCATATTCATTCATTTGCGGTGAGTGTGAGTACCAGTGATAGCGGATCGCCCGCTGAACCAACTCTTGGAAATTCCACCAACTCAAAGCTTAATCCCGTATCCGAAATCACCGTTTCCCAACTCTCCGTTGTGCGGAAATACCACGGCATCTTGGCCCAGGCTTCGTTCTCGAACGCCGCGAAATCTTCCTCGCGCCAGCCGTCCGTGCCGTCGCCGGGGTCGTTGTCCGGGTGCAGGGTTTGGATGACGATTACACCATTGTCCACTAGTAGATGTTTCGCGGCGCGGAGCAGCGGGACGATGTCTTCTTCGAAGAGGGCGTAGTTGAAGGCGATGACGTCGAAGGGGGCGTTCGGGACCGGCGCGCCCGCGATCACGTCGTCGTAGGACAGGGTGCGGTAGGACCCATTCGGGTCCGCCGCCCGGGCCGCTTCGATCAGGGCGGCGGTGCCGTCGAGGCCGGTTGCTGCGCAGCCCGTTTTCTCGGCCACCGCGCGGCAAAGCCAGCCTTCGCCGCAGCCCATGTCCAGGAAGCGCGCCGGCTTGCGCCGGACGATGGCCTCGACGATGGCGGCGTCGGTGCCGGCATTGCGGCTGGGGATCAGGCGGTCGCGGACGGCGCGGGTCCAGTTCTCCGCGTTGCGCCGCCAGGACTCTTCCAGATCGGATTTCCGGCTCATCCTCGTCTACTAGTAGTATTTCGACCCGATCGGTTGGCGGTCTATCCCGATTGCCGCTTGCGGTCTACCCGTCGTTGTCCTGCGCCGCGCTCCAAGCGCTGTATCCGCCCACGAGCGAGGCGACTTCGCCATACCCCATGTCAAGCAGCGTCTTCGCGGCGAGCGCGGACCGTCCGCCGGTGCCGCAGTAGAGGACGAGCCGTTTCTCGGGCTTGAGATCGTTGTTGTAGACCGGGCTTTCCGGGTCGGCCTGGAATTCGAGCAGCCCGCGCGGTGCGTGCGCCGATCCGGGGATCATCCCGTCCTTGTCGCGTTCGACGGTTTCCCGCACGTCCACGACCACGACATCCGGGTCGTCGAGCAGATACGGCAAATCCTGAACCGAAACCGTCTCGATAACGGCGTTCGCCTCCGCGAGCATTTCTTTGAAACCGTGTTTTAGCATCTGATGATCCACCAATAGTCCAAGCCAAGCTGATTGCTGCGATTGATATACCTCATTTTACAGCATTGGGAACATTGATGCGCGTCAAACCGGTTGGTCGACGCCCCGGTTCGGCGCGGGATTGCCCGATACCGTTGTTCAACCTGCGCATAGTCGGCTAAGTTTACGGCAACAACGAATAAAACGCAGGAAACGATCCCAATAATGCCCGAAAACCCACCGGAGGGACCGGCGGGCACGCCGCGTCCGAATGCGCCGCGCGAATTGGCCGAACGCTATCGCACCATGGCGCGCATCCGCGCCTTCGAGGAAGCGGCCGAGGCGGCGCATGCGGATGGCCTCGTGAACGGCACCCTGCATCTCTACATCGGCGAGGAAGCGATCGCGGCCGGCGTTTGCGGGAGCCTGACGCAGAGCGACCTGATCACCAGCAACCATCGCGGTCACGGGCACACGCTGGCCAAGGGGGCCGATCCCGTCGCCATGTTCAAGGAACTGTTCGGCCGCATCGGCGGGACCAGCGACGGTAAGGGCGGGTCGATGCATATCGCCGACTTCTCCGTCGGCATGCTGGGCGCGAACGGCATCGTCTGCGCCGGTATCCCCATCGCGGTGGGCGCGGCGCAAGGCAAGAAGATGATGGGCGAGGACTGCGTCGTCGCGTGTTTCTTCGGCGACGGCGCGATCAACCGCGGGCCGTTCCTGGAAGGACTCAACTGGGCGCGCATCTACGATCTGCCGGTGCTGTTCGTCTGCGAGGACAACCAATACGCGGCGACCACGCGGTCGGGCGACCTGACCGGTGGCGAGGGGCCGGCGGCGCGGGCGAAGAGTCTCGGGCTGGCAGGTTATACGGTGGACGGCAACGACCTGGTCGCGCTGGACGCGCTGGTGACGCAAGTGGTCGCCGACATCCGCGCGGGCAAGGGACCGGCGCTGCTGCATTGCAAGACCTACCGGCAGAAGGGCCACACGCTGTCCGACAAACAGGCCTACCGCAGCCAGGACGAGGTCGCGGCCTATGTGGAACAGGACCCGATCGAACGGTGCCGCGCCTATCTGGTCGAGAATGGGATCGCGGGCGACGATCTCGCCGCCATCGACGAGGCCGCGCGGGCCGAGATGGCGGCGGCGGTCGAGGCGGCCAAGGCGGCGCCCGTGCCGACGCCGGCGGACGCCTATGCAGAGGTCCAGGACGTGGGGGCGCCGCAATGGCCGTCATAACCTACCGGCAGGCGGCCATCGACGCGGTGGCGGAAGCCTTCGACCGCGATCCGCGCGTCTGGGCGTTGGGCGAGGATATCGGGCGCGGCGGCACCTACGGGCAATACGGCGACCTGGGCGTGCGCTACGCGGACCGGGTGGTCAGCACGCCGATTTCAGAGGCCACGATCATGGGCGCGGGCGTCGGCGCGGCGCTGGTCGGCACGCGGCCCATCGTCGAACTGCGTGCGGCGGACTTCGCCCTCTGCGCGGTCGACGAGATGATCAACCAGGCCGCCAAGGCGCGCTACATGTTCGGCGGGCAGGCGCGCTGCCCGGTCGTCATACGGCAGGCGACGGGGCTGCGGGCGTCCACGGCGGCGCAGCATTCGCAATCCTTCGAAGCCTGGTATGTCCATGTGCCCGGTTTGGTCGTGCTGGCCCCGGCGACGCCCGCCGACAACAAGGGACTGCTGACCGCGGCCATCGAATGCGACGACCCGGTGATCTTCTTCGAGAGCAAGACGCTGTGGGATTCGGAAGGCGAAGTGCCGGACGGCGACCATGTGACGCCGATCGGACAGGCGCGGACCGCGCGCATCGGCGGCGACGCGACCATCGTCACCTGGTCCGGCGCGCTGCCCGCGGTTGAAGCGGCGGCGGATGCCGCGGCGGAAAAGGGGATCAACGCCGAGGTGATCGACCTGCGCAGCCTGTGGCCCTGGGACGAGGCGGCGGTGCTGGCCTCGGTCGAGAAGACCGGGCGGCTGGTCATCGTGCATGAGGCGGTGCAGGTCGGCGGCTTCGGCGCGGAAATCTCCGCGACGGTCGCCGAGAAGATCGGCCACAAATTGAAGGCGCCGATCCGGCGTTTCGGCGCGCCCCGCATTCCCGTGCCCTTCGCGCCGGAAATGGAGGCCGTCTGCCAGGTCCAGGTGGACGGCGTCGTCGCGGCGCTCGAAGAGATGGCGTGACCGGGCCGGTTCATGCTTCGACAGGCTCATGCTTCGACAGGCTCAGCATGAGGGTTTTTCGGAAGCTCGGTCCTCATCCTTGTCTGTCGAGATTGTGTGATTGTAGGAATGTGCACAGGCGGGAGACCGTCTCATCCTGGGTCTTTTGAAGACCGTGGCTCAGCTTGG